>CAZFLM010000066.1:0-38110 GCA_964519955.1 uncultured Chthonomonadaceae bacterium
CCGGCGACCGGCGAATGGCTGAGCCAGGACCCGATCGAGGGCGAGCCGGCGTACGGGTACGGCTACAACGCGCCGACTGCGTTCACGGACGCGAGTGGGATGCAAGGGACCTTCGATGTAATTCTGCCCGGCCAGTTCATGGACGTTCACTCGGAAGAGGGGCGGAAATATCGGAAGTACCAGGACGATAAGGCCCGCTGGCTCCTCGACAATCCTCCCAAGGACTTGCAGGACTGGAAGATCGGCAAGTACGGCGGGATCTGGTCGTTGCTGACCGACTGGGCCAAGGTCGACATCTGGGCCACGCGGGGCAGGGGCAAGGACTTGTTCCGGGTGGTACCTGCCGATCCTAGGCAAGCCTCCATGCGCGCGGTCCAGCCCGGCGAGCGGTTCGCACCCGTTAGCCGCAAGTCCATATCACAGATGGGCGACATGGAGAAGATCCGCGAGGCCATCTGCCGAGCGACGCCGGCGCTGCCCGCTGCTGTGGCGGACCAGGTGCTGGGAATGGTCCGCGACGGCCGGACGTGGGCCGCGATAGGCGTCTGTCTAGCCGCGTGGGGCTTCGGGCACTACTTCGGGTACGGTGAGCTGATCGACCTAGGGTTGATCACGTACGCGTGGGTCCAGATCGGCGAGGGCGCTATCGTGGGAGCGGAGGAGTTGGTGGACTTCGTGGCAGCGGCGAGGTCGGCCAAGTCCGATGCGGACCTGAAGATAGCATCTGATCACTTCGCGAACGCCGTTGGCATCCTGACCGTCGACGGCGTCGCCATTCTGCTGACACGTGGCACTCCCAAGGCAGCCAGAGCCGACATCAAGGCAATCACCACCCGCGTGCGAGCGCGGAGAATAAAGGGCATTAGGGGTAAGCCGGACCTCCCACCCCTTAAGCCCACGGCTGCCGCCCTAAGGGAGATGCACGAGCAGACACGCGGAGGCGTGAAGAGGTCGGCGGAGATCGACGCCATGAACGCGGTGGCAGTCGCGCGCGCTAGGTCCGTCATGCTTGGTTGCCTGCGAGAGGCCCACCAGATGGTCACCCGTCGAATCCGCGAAGGCGGGTACGGCCTGATTGAGTGGCATGGCGACTTTGGCAATATGCTGCACGTGCTGTTTGACGATGCGATCAAGCGTCGGGGTCTGCCCAACCTGCGGTCCGAGGTGTCGTACACGGTTGGCAGGGAGACGTCCCGATTCGTGCATCCGTCCGTGCGTCTGGACGTCGCCATATACGAGCGGTTCGGCTCGGCCGAGGGCCAAGTAGTGGCGCTCCGAGCAGTCAGCAATCCGTCGCGGCCTGCCCTCATGGAGGTGTATGAGCTACGAACCGGGCGCAGGATCGGGTCCTACGACACGGCCGAGCAGGCGAAGGTGAGACACCACCTGCCCACGGGCTCTGAGAAGGCAACCATGCATGAACTGAACACGTGGGAGTGGGCACGGCCGATTCCGAAGCCGCCTGTAAGCCCGTATCGGGGGCCTAACGGCGGGTAGCGGGGCGACATGGGAGGTGTAGGTATGCAACTCGCTCGGCTCTGCAGGTTGGTCAGGCGGTATGTCCTTCCGAGCTTCGACGAGTACGTGCTGAAGGGGCGGCTGCTCTACAGACAACCCGTCGGCGCGGTACTTAGGGGGTACCACTTCGACGCGGTCGCGACGAGCGACATGCTAGACGTGTGGCTGTGCGTCCAGCCGCTCTACGTTCCCTGCGCTCTGCTGACGCGGACCCTAGGTTGTGAGGTGTGCCGGCACGAGATAGGCGCGGATGATGAGGACGTGATGATGGAGGTCGTCCTACGCGCTATGAAGCGCGATGAACACCATCTCCAGAGGCTGTGCGACCCGGCACGCCTGGTCCGAGACGAGTGGGTGATGCCATTCGGCAGGCCGTCGAGTGACGTGCGTGTGCGGGAGATCGTCGCCTATTCCCAAGCCATGTCAGGCGACGTAGCCGGGGCGATCGCCAGCCTGTCGGGCCTATGCGAGTTCGCGCGGAGCCTGATTACGTGGCAATACCATCCGCCGTGGCTCGATGGGGTAACCGAACAAGCCACGCTTCTGCGAGATGCGCTCGCGGACAATCCCGAGCGCGGCAGCGAGTTGCTGAGCGCCTGGACCGCATATACCAAGGAGAAGCTACGACTGGAATAGGAGAGCGGAGCGGCGATCAAGCCAAAGTGCCAGGTCCAGCCGGCCCAGGCCTTCAGCGGCGCGGCGGACGGGCCGGACGTGGGCCGCGCGCTGGGCACGCAGACGGGCACGGGCACGGTGGGCGTGCAGCGGCAGTACCACACGGACGATCAGGGCAACGTGCTGGCCATATCGGACGACAGCCAGGCGACGGCGGTGTCGTACGACATCGGCGCGTTCGGCAACGTGCGCTCCGGCTCCGCCACGGACCAGCCGCTGGACTTCGTGGGCGGCCAGGGCTACCAGCGCGACGCGGACGCCGGCACGGTCGATGGGGAGTTGGTCGCGGGAGTTGGGGTCTCTCTGGAACCACAGATGAACACCGATACGGGCAGATGACGGCGGGATGTAACCGTAGGTGAGCGGCGAGTGCGGATGCAGCGCGTGGCGCGCGGGTCCAGGCCCACTACCCCGGCCGTCATCAGCGTCCATCCGCCCCCATCAGCGTTCCCATCCCGCCGTTATCGCCGTTCATCGGTGTCCATCGGTGGACGAAGCCGCCGTTCACACCAGCGACCGCAGCTTCGCGATGATCGCCGGCACCTCGGTCATGGCGGGGGCGGCGCCTTCGTACTCCAGCGAGAGGTAGCCGCGGTAGCCGCCGTCGCGGAAGAGCTTGACGAGGCGGGCATAGTCCATCGGCTCGGCCTTCTTGCCCTTGGCCGAGACGGCGATCTTCACGTGGGCCGTGACGGCATACGGGAGCACGCTCGCGAGGTCGGCGTAGGGGTCGTCGCCGTGGAAGTTGCCCGTGTCGAGGTTCACGCCGAACCAGTCCGACTTCACGGCCTTGACGATCTCCAGCGTGCCCTCGGGGTCGGCCACTACGCCGCCGTGGTTCTCCAGGGCCAGCACCACGCCATGCTTCGCCGCGTCGTCGCTCAGCGCCTCGATGCACTCCACCACGCACTTGCGCGCCTCGGCGGCCGGCTGGTCCTTCTGCGCGCCACCCGCGAAGACCCGCACGCACGGAGCGCCAAGCTGCTCGCAGACCGGCAGCCACGCGCGGATCGCGGCGAGCTGTTTCTCCCGCTCGGGCCCCGCCGGGTGCGTCAGCGTGCTGCCCATCGCCGAGCCACTGACGTCCAGTCCGAGCTGGAAGCAGCGCCGCTTGAGCTGCGCGACGAAGCCGGGCGGCAGGGGCTTGGGGAAGTAGTACTCGGTCAGCTCGACGCCGTCGAGGGGCAGCTTGGCGGCCTCATCCAGGAAGCCGAACAGGTCCATCGTCGGCGGCTTCGCCTGCAGGTAGGCGCGGTAGGAGTAGGCGCAGCAGCTCAGCTTGATGCGGCTCTCCCCCACCCGCTTCACCGGCTCGATGGCCGCCGCGGGAACCGACAGGCACGCCCCGGCCGCCGCGCTCACCGCCGCTCCGAGCAACTCCCGCCTGGTCGCGCTTCTCATCTCGACAGCTCCTTCCAGAGACCCTTGTAGCACTTGAAGAACACCGTGCCGTCCTCCGCCTTCACCGGCGTACCGACCTCGCAGAGCGTGAAGCCCTCGTATCCCATCTTCTTCAGCAGGCCGAGGAACTCGCGGTACGGGTAGGCGCTCCACAGCTCCGTGATGTGGCAGCAGCGGATGTGGCGCTTCAGCAGCTCGAAGGAGGGCTTCACGGAGCCGTCGACCACGTCGGTGCCGTTGCTATTCCACGTGACGCCCACGTTGCGGTGCGCGCAGGCGTCCATGATGCGGCGCGCGTTCGGCGGCTCCATCGTTCCGGCGCCGTGCACCTCCATCCAGATCTCGACGCCGTTGTCCGCGCCGATGCGGCCGCACTCCGCCAGCGCCTTGCCGATCTGCTCCAGCGTCTTCTGGACCGGTACGTCCTTCGGCAGCCCGTTCGGGCGCACCTTGACGGCTCGCGCGCCGATGTCCTTCGCGAGCTGCACGAAGCGGGCGCACTCCTCGATGTTCCTGCGCACCACGGCCAGGTCCGGCGAGTGGAACTCGCAGATGCTGCCGAGGCTGAACTGCTTCAGGCCGGAGTCGGCGAGGCGCTGGCGCAGCTCCGCGCGGTGCGCGGCGTCGAGGGTCGGCTCCACTCCGTGCGCATGCGTCGTGCGGAACTCGACGCCCTCCAGCTCGGCTTCCTTGCAGACGCGCAGGATCGTTTCGAGGTCCCAGTCCTTGGCGGTGTTGTAGGTCACGATGCCCAGATGCATGGCGGTTTCCTTCGGAGCGGCGAGCCCCGGCGAGCCGATCGCGGCCGCGCAGGTGGCGGCCGCGCCGTATCGCAGCAAGTCGCGGCGCGATGGGCGGGCAGATGGCTGCATGGGTGTCCCTCGGGGAGGCGAGCGCGGACGCGCCCGGTCTACGGGCACATTCGACGGCGACGGCGCGGAGCCCTTCTCGGGTCGTTGCGCAGCAGGCCAATCCCGGGTGACGCGCGAGGGCCGTGGTGGGATGGGCCTCCGTGCCCGTCCGGGACGGCCCACGAGGTCGCAGCTACCGCACAGGCCGGTAGAACAGCACCTTCTCGGAGCGGAGGGGCCAGCCATTGTTGTGACCCTTGCACGAGTCGATCCACCGCACCAGGTCGGGCACGTGCCACTCGTCGCCGTCGTGGTACTGCGTGTAGCCCTGGTGCGCGTAGAACCGCATCGCCCAGGCCGAATCGCGCAGGCAGTGGAGCGTCCAGATGCGCGTATCCGGGCATTCGCGGACGCTCTCGGAGTGGTGGTAGCGCATCAGCCGTACACCGTGGCCGCGCCCCTGCCAGGCGCCGGACACGAAGAGCATGTGCAGGTGCGCCACGCCGGGCACGATGCGCCACATGGCAACGCCGACCGGGTAGCCGTCCTCGCAGGCCACCACCCAGCGCGTGCCGGGATCGTGCATGGCCTCAAGATGGAAGGCCGCTCGGTAGATGGGCAGATCGGCGGGGATGTGGGTGGCGTTGAACGAGGCGTAGGAGTCGCGGATGATCCGCGCGATGTCCTCGGTGTCGGACTCGTGGGCAGGGCGAACACGTGCAGACCTGGTCTCCCGCATGGGCGCCCTCCAGGCAGCAGGCTGGGCCTGCTGAGCGAGGGTGGCGCTCAGCAGGCGGCCGGCTTCAGCTCGGTGCGCGCGGCTGCTTCGGCAGGTTTGTCAAGGCGCTTCCGGAGCGCGACGCGCCCCCGATGGATACGCGACCGCACGGTTCCGATGCTGGTGCCCATGACGCGGGCGATGTCCTCGTAGCTCAGTCCCTCGACGTCGCAGAGGAGCACCGCGGTTCGGAACTCGCGCGGGAGGGCCGCCAGAGCCACCTGCAGGCGCTCGTCGAGCACATCCTCGAGCAGCAGGCGTTCCGGGTCGGCCTTCTCATCCGGTATTTCGAGCAGGTAGTCATCCTTTCCTTCGTTGCCGCTCAAAGGCGCATCGAGCGAAATGGGCGGGTGCTTGGGCCTGCGCCGCAAGCCGTCGATGAACAGGTTCGACAGGATGCGCAGGAACCAGTTCTCGAACGGCAGGTCGCGGTTGTAGCGATCGAATGAGCGGTACGCTCGGACGTACGCTTCCTGCGTCAGATCCTCGGCATCGTCGCGGTTGCCGGTCATTCGATACGCGAGATTGTAGGCCTGGCGCTTGGTGCGGGCCACTAGTCGCTCAAACTCTCCGTGTCCATTCCTCAGCACCGAGCTTGTTGCGGATCCACGCGGCTCCATGGTCGTTCTCCGAGGGCGGCGAGAGCCACCCCATAGACCCTAGTTGGACGGACTGGTCGGTACTAGATAAGACGTCCGACTGCGTGCGGAGGTTTCATGTATCGACGCGAAGGAATGGTCCACGGTTCCCCCACTGCCTCGTTCGCGTGGACGCGGCACACGCTACCCATACCGACGACCAGGTCGCCCCCAGGGTGCGACGATGCGGCGTATTTCACAGGGTTTGGTATAATGGTACTTGCCGGCCTCGAATCGGGTGAAACCGTTTCGCGGCGCGGCTCGTCTCATGCTCGGAGTAGATTTCGGAGGCTCACGATGACCCACGGGATCATGGCAATCGTAGTCGAGACCCGGCATGACCGCGCCGCTGTACGTGCGCGGCACTCGGCGGATCGGCGGCCGGTTGCCGAGCGCGTTCGAGACGCGAGCCGGCAATAGGACTGACCCGCCAGGCGCCCCGATAGCGTGACGTTCCATCGTCGCGCGTCGGCCCGCCGATGCCTGTATTGAACTGCGACGCGGCCCGCCAGGAGAACCTGGGGGCCGCGTCGTTCGTGTGCGGGCGGATCGGGGGTTGTCCCCCCGCCGTCAGTCTCCCAAGGCGTACTCGATCGCCTCGTCAAGCCTCATCGCCGCGCCCTCGCGCCACTCGCGGTCGAACTCGTCTGCGCCGCAGGCCTCGCGCGTCCGCGCGACCGCCTCCGCGTGCGCAGCCCGATCGGCCGGCTGCACGGCGGTGCCCGTCGACTCGCACAGCGCCTGTGCGGCTCCCAACAGCCGGGCGGCCCGCGCGCTGTCGCCGCGCGCCAGTGCGAGCGACGCATACGTGGGCATCGCGAGGAGCACCAACCAGTAGTTGCCGGTCTCCAGCAGGCCCTCGGCAGCGCGGGCCAGCATGGCCTGCCCGAGATCCGCTTCGCCCCGTTCCACAGCCAGAGCCGCCAGGTTGGCCTCGCACACCGCCGAGCAGAGCGTGCTGCCGGCCTCTGCCGCCACGAGGCGCCCCTCAGCATAGAGCGCAACAGCCTCCGCGCTCTCCCCTCTCAAGCGCGCGGCCTCCCCCAGGTTGAGCAGCGTCGCGGCGACGGCGCGCATGTCGCCCTGCTCGCGGAAGATGGCCAGCCCCTCCTCGTGGAACGCACGGGCCGCCGAGGCGTCGCCCTCGCCGAGGGCCGTCTGCCCGAGCATCGCCAGGGACAGGGCCACGCCCTGGCGATCGCCGGTCTCCCGGACGATCTCGAGGCTCTCTCGAGCGTAGGCGGCCGCAGCGGCATGGTCGCCCTGCCCCCAGGCCAAGTCGGCAGCTCGGAGCAGCGCCTGGCTCCGGAGGGCCGAGCGAGGATCGGTGCCGACAGCGGCCAGCGCGCGGCCCATCCTGGCGCGTCCTTCCGCGCGATGGCCGTGCGCCGACCAGAAAGGCCCCAGGCAGGCCGCCAGCCGCAGTCCCTGCTCGGAGTGGCCCGTCGCCAGGCACCACTCGAGCGCCGCTCCGAGGTTGGCGTGCTCGCGCTCCATCGCGTCGAACCAACCGGCCAACGACGCGCCCTCCAGGCTCCCGCCGGACTCCGCGAGCCGCGCGAAGTACGCCAGGTGCCGGTCACGCATCTGCGCCGTCTCACCCACTTCGTCCGCCAGGGAGCGCGCGTAGCTGCGCACCGTCTCCAACAGCCGGTACCGGCCGCCATCGGTATCGGAGTCGAACGCGACGAGGGAACGGTCTACCAGTTCCGTGAGGAGGTCGGGCACCAACTCGGGAGTGATGGACCGTGAGACGCCGGCCGGATCGCTGCATACCTCGTCGGCCGCCTCGTACGTCCATCCGCCCGAGAAGACCGAGAGGCGCCGCAGGAGCGCGCGCTCTCCCTCGTCCAGCAGGTCGTAGCTCCAGTCCATCGCGGCTCGCAGCGCCTGGTGCCGCGCGGGCAGGCTCCGGCTCGTTGAGGTCAGCAGGCGGAACCGATCGTCCAGCCGCGAAGCGATCTGCTCGATGGGCATGGCGCGCACCCGAGCCGCGGCCAGCTCGATGGCGAGCGGCAGCCCATCGAGGCGCCCAGCGATCTCAGCAATCGTCGCCCCGTTCTGTGGGGTGAGCGCGAACGCGGAATGGGCAGCCCGGGCGCGCTCGACGAACAGCGCCACCGCATCGTAGGAGAGCAGGCCACCGAGGTCGTCGCAGTCGGCGTCCCCGAGACGGCGGATGTCGTCGGGCGCCGGCACACTCAGGGCCGGCACGCGGTAGGTTAGCTCCCCGGCGACATCGAGTGGCTGGCGGCTGGTCGCCAGGATGCGCAGATGCGGACACCCGCTGAGCAGCAGGTCCACAAGCCGCGAACTCGCTTCGATCACGTGTTCGCAGTTGTCGAGCACGAGCAAGGCGGAGAGGTCCTGGAGGTGGTGGACCAACGATGACTCGACGCTCTGCCCCGGCATGTCGAGCACGCCCAGCGACGACGCGACGGTGGCCGACAGCAGGTTGCCGTCGCCGCAGCCCGACAAGTCCACGAACCGCACGCCGTCGACGAACTCCGGCACGAGCCGCCTGCCAAGCGAGACCGCGAGGCGCGTCTTGCCGACGCCTCCCGGCCCCACCAGCGTCACGAGCCGGTAGGCGGCCAGAGCGTCCAGCGCCTCAGTTGTCTGCTTCGAGCGGCCGATCAGCGGGGTAAGCGGCTCCGGCAGGCGCGTCTCGCGGCGCGGGACCGAAGCCTGCACGGCGGGAGTGGGCGGCTGCTGGGCGCGGTCCCTGGCGTCGGCGCGAATGCGCTCGTAGACCTCGGTCGTCTGCGGATCGGGATCGGCGTTGAGCTCGCTGCGCAGCAGGAGGCGCAGGTCCCGGTAGGCCACGATGGCCGCCGCGAGGTCGCCCGCCCTCGCCAGAGCCTCCATCAAGCCGCGCTGGGCCGACTCACGCAGCGGGTCGGCGGCGACCGCCCTCCTCAGTCGCGAGATGGCCTGCTGCGCATCGCCGCGCGACACATCGTGGGCGGCGGCATCTTCCAGAGCCGAGAGGAACGCCTGCTCGCGCAGGTCGCGCTCCTGGACGACCCACTCCTCGGTACAGCCCTCCAGCAGGGCGCCGCGGTAGAGAGCGAGCGCCTCTTCGCGCGAGTCTGCGTCTCCGCGGGCGAGGGCCTGGTCGAAGGCAAGCACGTCCACCTCGGACGCGGAGACATCGAGGCGTAGGGTGCGGGGGCATGGCGACTGGAGCAGTCGCGCGTCGTCGCCGAGGGCGCGCCGCAGGTCGGCCAGGCTCTGCCTGAGGCTGGCCGATGCCTTCTCGGACGGGGCGTCCGGCCAGAGCACTGCCTCGAGCCAGTTGCGCTCCACTTCGCGCCCGCCGCGCATCGCCAGCAGAGCCAGGAGCCACGCGCCCTTGCGCGAGCGCAGCGGCTTGAGCTGCTCGCCATTCACCCAAACGTCAAGAGGACCCAGCATACGGATCTGCATGTGACGCGCCCCTTCGCGCAGCGGCTACGGTGGATTGTAGCTCGAATGGGACTACCAGTGCAAAGATACCAGCGCCGTCACGCCGATGCCGACGGGGCGTCGACGGTCCTGTCACGACCGCTGCGGATACTACCGGTATATCGTTGACCGACGGAGCGTCTGACATGGTTATTCGAAAGCACACTGCGGTGCTAGCCACGATCGGCCTCGCGGACCTGGCAAGCACCCTCTACCTGGTGACCTGGTGCGATGCCGGTGAGGCCAACCCGATGATGGCGCGGCTGCTCGAGCGGAGCCCGATCCTGTTCGCCGTGGCCAAGATCGCCATCCTGGTGGTGGGTCTGGGCATCATCGAGTATGCGTGGCGCAAGCAGCCCGCCGCCGCCCTCCGCGCTGCCAAGGCTGGCATCGTGGGCTACCTAGCGCTCTACGCCGTTGGCGTCTTCCACGCGAACAACGTCGAGGGGCCCCCGCGCTACGGCACTCGCGCGGCTCAGGCCGACCAAGTCTGGGAGCGCATCCGCGAGCAGATTCGCACCCGCCACGCCAACCCGCCGGCCTGGGCACTGCCTGCCGAGAGCGCATTGGCCACACCCGCCCGGCCAGAGGGTCCGCGACCGCCGGTCGCCCCAGCCGACGCCTAGCAGGACGACTAGAACTGCATCGCCGTTGCACCTCATCGAGCCCATCAGCGGCCGGCTGATGGGCTCGTCACGCACTCCCCTCACACGCGTCACGCTCTCGTCACGCTTGAAGCGCGATACTCGCAGCATCATAGCCGCATGCGTGACCGGCGCCCCGCCGGACCCCGGGGCATACCCGATGTTCATCCCAACCAGGAGGCAGTCGATGCAAGCCAGACCGAGAGCTGCATTCACGCTAATCGAACTGTTAGTCGTTATCGCCATTATCGCAATTCTTGCGGCGATCCTGTTCCCCGTGTTCGCACAGGCAAGAGAGAAGGCGCGAGCGGCGAGTTGCATCAGCAACTACAAGCAGACGGCGCTCGCGATCGTGCAGTACTCCCAGGACTACGATGAGATGTTCCCGCAGGCCTCGCCGAAGTCGGGCAACACCTGGACCGGCGCCAACTCGCCGAACTTCAGCACGACGCCGCCCGATCTGCGTGGCGCCGCGCCGTACTCCGTGGTTCGCTACATCCAGTGGACCGTGAGCACTCAGCCGTACCTGAAGAACTACCAGGTGCTCGATTGCCCGTCGGCTATGAGCTGGAACATCAACACGGCGGCCACGAACTACGCAGCGCCTCGCATCTCGCAGCAGATGAACGGCCTGCTGAACAGCTACCCGCTCGCTGGCGTAGCGTCGGCAGCGACGTGTCCTCTCACCTGGTCCAGCTACGGCAAGACCGCCCTGATCGGGTACACGATCGCCAATCCGCTGCTGAATTGCCCTGACGGCAACTCAGGCTGCACCTACGTTCCTCGCGGCGGAACCGGCAACGGCTCCACGAGCACCATCGTGCTCTGGAGCGGCATGCCGAGCAACAGCGTCTGGGTTCACACCGGCGGCGACAACCGCGCCTACGCGGACGGCCACGTGAAGTACCTGGTCCTTCGCGGCGACTGGCGAACCGACGCATTCTCATCGACCAGCCCGGTCGACGGGTCCGTCATGAACTCGAGCGGCGGCTACAGCACCTGGTGGGACGGTTACCACCCGTGGCTGTTCCGGCCCGACTACCAACCGTAGCCATCCGTACGGTACGCGTGAGAGAGGTACGCAGATGAAATGCGATGTACGACGCTGGACGTGGAGCGTGGCGGCGCTGATGCTGACATTGGGCGCCTGGGGATGTGGACACAAGGCCGAGAACCAAGCACCGGTCGTCGCAACGCCGGACTCGCACGGGAATGTGCCCATGAGCCAGAGCAACCAGGCCAATGGCCAGCAGAGCGCAAGAACGCCGACCGCCGCGAACATGGACTAGCGTGCCCGCGGCTCCGGCTCCTCCCCACTACTCTGGGGACCCTCGGCCGCCGCGGGAAGTAAGGTGCTCGTTGCACAGAAGCTTGGCCGGAAGTCACGCCCTCCTGATCCGCCTGTATGCGGGGTCCGGAGGGCGCGCCGGTCCGGTCAGGGCGGCCGCAGGCCGTTGCGACCCTAGCAAGACTCGGTGCCTCGTCCCAGGAGGGAAGCCATGAAAGGCTCTACGAGGAAAGCGTTCACGCTCATCGAACTGTTAGTGGTTATAGCGATTATCGCCATTCTCGCTGCCATCCTCTTCCCGGTGTTCGCTCAAGCACGGGAGAAGGCGCGAGCCACGTCCTGCCTGTCCAACTCGAAGCAGTTGGGACTCGGGGCGGTCATGTACGTGCAGGACTACGACGAGACGTTCCCCCTCGGCTGGGGATGGCACCCCGCCGTCGGCTGGGGAACCAACTACTACTTCGCCACTCCGGCGGACTGGCGCACCGGGTCCTCCGCCAGCTACCGCAACTTCTGCGCGGTGATGTTCGCCAACTCGGTGCAGCCCTACATGAAGAGCTATGGCCTTGGCGCGTGCCCATCCGGCAGCCCCTGGTCGGAGGCCGGCATCGACTACTCCGCGGCCAGCGCGACGCCCGCGAACAACAGCTACGCGTTCAACGGTCTGCTGAACTCCTACTCGCTCTCCGCAGTCGTGGCCCCGGCGCGAGCTGTGCTCATCTGGGAGGGCAAGGGCAAGACGCAGTATCGAGGGTTCGCGTTCTCCAGCCCGGTGCTCTACTGCCCCGATGGAACGCAGGCATGCACGATGCAGCCTCCGTCGGCGGGGTGCGGCAACTACGCCAATGGCCACTACGGCATGTTCATCCGCGACACCGTGAACGGCCAGGACAGCTACTTCTACGGCACCGCGTGGATCCACACCGGAGGGATGAACTTCGTCCGCGCGGACGGACACGCGAAGTGGGTGAGGGTCGCGGCCAGCACGAACGCGGACCCGAACAACCCGACGAACGCCACCGACTGGCGGTCCGATCCATTCCCGTTCTACGACGCGAACGGGTACCCGATCCCCGGCTGGCGGTGGACTGCCAACGACGATCCCGATGGCTGCCTGCCCGCGCCGTTCCGGCCGGACCTGGACTACTGAGATGTCGCCAACACGCGCGCGGGGCATGGGCCGTGAGCTGCCGGCCGGCCTCGTGGTGATCGTGGTACTGGGGGCGCTCGCGGTCGTCGGCCTCGCCGGCTGGTCGATGATGAACCGAGAACTGAAGCCGGTGCCGAGGAACAGGTATGTCGCGGCCGCCGAGCGGCCGGGCGGCGCTCCGCCGCAGGGCCCGAGCGGCTCGCGGAGAGACCAGAGCATGCCGCGAGCGACCCGCGACTTGCTGACGGAGTGACGCACCACCATCGTTGACGCAGTGCCCGTTTTCGCGGACGCGCCCTGCGTCGGCGCCCAGACCGAAGGCCGCTGGCGGACCTCCGCTCCCGCCAGCGGCCTTCGGTTGTATCCGTCACGCGAATGCGCCCCAGGCGTCACGCTCCGGTCACTGGCGGTGCCCTATACTAGCGCTGTCAAGGTCACCCAGACGCACGACGGCGCGCCCAGATCCAGGCGCGCCGATGCGAACGGGCAGACAAGCGGGAAGCTGGGAAGCTACCCGGTGTTGTACGGAACGTTCACGAACTGGTTCGGTCAGGTCTCCCCCTTGATCTGCCGACACTCCGCAGTTCGAAGCGATCCGGAGCGACGGTTCAGGGAGCGTATCGCGGACGAGCCCGAGCCGGAGCACGCAGACTGGAAGGCGTCGGTGTGCCACTCCCTCCGCGCACGCCGGCGCCTTCTCAGCGTACAGTCAGCAGCGTCATCAATAGCTCGGCCGATCGCCTGGCCGGCTCCACCGTCTTCTCGCACTTCGCCATCAACTGCATCCCCTGGACGGCCTGCAGGATCAGCGACGCCAGGTCGCCGGGCGCAACACCGTTGCGGAACTCGCCGATCTCCTGCCCTTCGCTCACCACTTTCGTCAGCGAGTCGTGGAGCCCGCGGAACAGCTCGCTCAGCTTCCGGCGCATGCGCTCATGGTGCTCCGAGACCTCGGCGACCATGTTGCCGAACGGGCAGCCGCCGTTGCGCAGCCACTCCTCCTGGGTGCGGATCAGAGACGCGAGGAACGTCTCGAGGCGCTCCTTCGGGGTTAGCTCGGGATCGCAGAGGCTGCTCTCGACCGTCTCGCGCATGCCCACAGCCCGCAGATCGAGGACGTTTAGGCCCAGTTCTTCCTTGCTGCGAAAATGATAGTAGAAGTTGCTCTTGCTGACACGCGCCGCGGCGACGATCTCATCCACGCTCGTTGCCAGGAACCCCTGCCTGTAGAACAGATCCTGCGCAACGTTCAGCACGCGCTCGCGACTCCCAACCCTCGCCATCCGCCTCCCCTCCCCGAGCGGCCGACCCAGCGGCAGCAGCACTAGATCGTACCGGTCCTACCTAGGATGACGATACGATACCACACATCTGGGGGCCAGCAATAGCGGACCAGGCCTGGCAGGAGGAACGGATTCGCTCAGGCAAGCTCCCCGTGCGCGCCGTCGGGCGTATGGCCCAACAGACGGACCGGGAGCACCTCGCCTGCCCGAACGCCCGGGGCGGGGAATGTCACGCGGATGTAGTTCTCGGTGTAGCCGGCGCGGCCGTCCTTGCCCGCGTCTCCCTCGACGAGCACGGGCAACTCGCGACCGACGTAGCGGGCAACGAACCGGCGTTGGGTGGCGTGGCACAGGCCGATCAGCTCCTCGCTGCGAGCCGCCTTCTCGACCTCCGACACAACGTCGGAACGCGACGCAGCGGGGGTGCCCGGGCGAGGCGAGTAGCGGAACACGTGCGCCCGCGCGAAACCCACCTCCCGCGCGACGCCCAGGGTGTTCTCGAACGCCTCGCGCGTCTCGCCGGGGAAGCCGACCAGGATGTCCGTGGTGATGCCTAGATCCGGCAGCGCGTCGTAGGCACGCTGGCACAGGCGCAGATAGCCGTCACGCGTATAGGGCCGGTTCATGGCGGCCAGAACGCCGGTATCGCCGCTCTGCAGGGGGATGTGGAGGTGGTTGCAGAGCACCGGCTCCTCGGCGAAGGCCCGCAGCAGGTCGTCGGTCACCTGCACCGGCTCGATGGAGGAGAGGCGGACGCGGAGCAGCCCCGGCACACGCGTCAGGCGCCGCAGCAGCGCCGCGAGGTCCGGGCCGCCGGAGCCGGTCGCCTCGCCGTACGATCCGACGAGGATGCCCGTGACGACGACCTCGCGGACACCGGCATCGGCGAGCAGGCGCACCTCCTCGATCACCTCTTCGGCCCCGCGCGAGGCCATCTGGGAGCGTGTATGGGGGATGGAGCAGAAAGCGCAGAAGAAGTCGCACCCGTCCTGCACCTTCACGGTCGCGCGGGTGCGGGCAGTGAGCGCGGATCGGACAGGAGGGGCCTCGGCGCCATGGTCCGGAGTCAGCTCCGGGTGCGCGGCCAGCAGGCGGTCGACCGCACCGAGCTTGTCCGGGTTCGACACCACCACGCCGGCCTCGGGCACCTGGCGGGCGGTCTGGCGCGCCAACTCGGTGTAGCACCCGGTGGCGACGAGCACCGCGCCCGGGTTCTGCCGCAGCATGCGGCGCATCGCCTGGCGTGACTTGCGCTCGGCCGTCTCCGTCACGGAGCAGGTGTTTACGACCACCACGTCGGCAGGCTCGCCCGGCGAGGCGACCTCGAAGCCCCGCTCGGCGAACCGCGCCGCGATGCGCTCGCTCTCGTACTGGTTGACCTTGCACCCGAGGGTGACGACGGTGACGCGTGGCATGGGTCTCTGCGTGACGGCGCGGTTACGCCGGGAGGCGCTGGTACTGGGTGGTCCGCCGGGCGGGCTCGTAGCCGGCGGCGCGGATGAGGCGGTCGATCTCCTCGACGGGCATGGCGAAGGCGCAGCCAGCCGACGAGACGACATTCTCCTCCATCATGGTGGAGCCGAAGTCGTCGAGCCCGTAGCGGAGCGCGATCTGCGCCACCTTGGGCCCCTGCGTGACCCAGGAGGCCTGCAGATGCGGCACGTTGTCCAGCATGAGGCGGGAGACGGCGACCGTGCGCAGGTAGTCGAAGGCGCTCGCCCGCTCGCCGGGCAGGTCCGTGCCATCCGGCTGGAACGACCACGGGATGAACGCGGTGAAGCCGCCAGTCTCATCCTGCAAGTCGCGGATCTTCAGCAGGTGCTCCAGGCGGTCCTCCCAGGTGTCGACGGAGCCGTACATCATCGTGGCCGTGGTGCGCAGGCCAAGCTGCTGGGCGGTGCGCATGCAGCCGAGCCAGGCTTCGGCCGTGTCCTTCAGCGGCGATATCTGCTCGCGCACGCGGTCCGTCAGGATCTCCGCACCGCCGCCGGGGATGCTGTCGAGCCCCGCGTCTCGCAACCTGCCCAGCGCCTCGTCGAGCGGCAGCTTGCTGATGCGGGCGATGTAGATGAGTTCGGCCGGCGAGAAGGCGTGGAGGATGACGCCGTCCTTCCCGTACTCCGCCTTGATGGCGCGCAGCAGGTCCTCGTACCACTCGATCTTCAGGCGCGGGTTCAGGCCGCCCTGCAGCAGGATCTCGATGCCGCCCGCGTCGACCATCTCGCCGACCTTGCGGAGGATCTCGTCGGTCGTCAGGACATACCCCTGGTCGTGCCCAGGCGTGCGGTAGAAGGCGCAGAAGCGGCAGCGGACCCAGCACACGTTGGTGTAGTTGATGTTGCGGCCCAGGATGTACGTGACGACGGGCTCCGGGTTCAGCCGGAGGCGGACGTGGTCGGCGAGGGCGGCCAACTCGGGCAGGCGCGGCCAGGCGAAGAGGCGGGCGCCGTCGGAAGCCGACAGCCGATCCCCCGCCCGCACCTTCTGCGCGATATCGTCGATGCCCCGCTGCTCCCCAACCACTTGCGTCATCCTCTCGTCACAGCCCGACCGCCGGCTTCACAACCAGGTCACGCGGCGCCCCGGCCCGCAGGATGTGGACCGGCACAGAGCGCCCGGCAGCCGCAAGCGACGCGGCATCCAGGCAGTCCGTCACGGTGTCCGTCCAGCGGCGGTCCACGGTCAGGATCCGGTCGCCCAGCCGAAGCCCGGCCGCCGCCGCCGGACTGCCCTCGTAGACGCGGGCGACCCGCACGCCGGCCTTCGTGTCCGGCTTCTCCACGACGACGCCCCAGAGCGCCGCCGGCGACACGTAGGTCTTGCCGCTCTCGCGCGCCATCAACTGCCCCATCAGGTTGGCCACGACGTCGCGGGGCTGATAGTCGACCGGCGTCAGCATGAGCTCGCCCGCCTCGTAGTCGATCGTCGACCGGAACCGCGACAGCACGTTGAGGCCGACGATGCCCTCGAGCGGGCCGTTCACCTGGGCGAGCATCTCCACGGTCGGATGGTCGAGCACCATGACCGGCAGGTCCCGCACCGTCGCTTCGCCCAGCGCGACGGACCGCAGCTTGACGCCGAACCGCATGCCGAAGACCGGGTTGTCGCCGCTGCCACCTGCGGCGATGCCGAGCCGCCTGGCCAGATCCGTGCTGACGAACGTGAGTGGTGAGCCGGTGTCGAGCACCATGCGGAACGGGCCCTGGTCGTTGATCTTGACTTGCACGGCCAGATGGCGGGTCTTGAGCACCTCCAGCGAGACGGTCGTCGCGCTGGGCTTCGACGCCTGCGGTGCGCCTGTCTCCTGCGCCCGCGCCGCCCCGGACGCCAGCAGGACCGCGAGGCAGAGGGGGAACCGGAGGTAGCCGCGCGTCCTCATCACAGCCCTCCCTTCAGCGTGCGCGCTGCGATGAGGAGCTTGTGGGAGCCGCGCTCAACGGTGAGCCGCAGGCGATCGCCGGCGGCGATGCGCGACGCGGCGCGCTGCAGCTCAGCGAGCGTCGGCGTGGCCACAGGGTCGCTCCCGTCCTCCTGCAGGGAGACGATGCGGTCGCCCGCGCGCAGCCCTGCCTTGTCCGCCGCTCCTCCAGGCAGCACGGCGCGCACCCTCGGCAGCCCGGCGTCCTCGGCCAGCTCGATCCCCAGCAGCCCCCGCAGCACCGTCTTCGATGCAGGCGGCGCCCCCAGGAACGAAGAGGCCCACTTCGCCATGCCCTCCAGCTTCGCCTGGCTGCCAGCCGCCTTGAGCGGCTTGCCGCCAGTCAGCGTTATGAGGCTGGGAACCGGCTGTGGCTTGTAGGCAAGGGCAGTCCACCGCATGTGGGGTTGCGTGCAGTCGATCTCCATGCGGAACCGAGACACGAGCGTGTAGCCCAGTACGCCCGCGAGCTTCGTCTCCGAGAGGCCGATCGAGTTCATCGTGCTGAGCTGGAAAGCGTCGATGACCATGCCCGGCTCCCTGCGCAGCACCGGGCCGCCCTCCACCTCGACGCGCTCGAACGCGGCGGCGGTGTTGGGCGCGCTGGGGACGCCGCACTGCCTCGCCACGTCCGTCGCCACGATCAGCGTTGGGGCGCCGGTATCGAGGATGAACGAGTACGGCCCCTTCCCGTTCACCTTGGCGCGCACGACGATATGGCCGGTGCTTGACAGGCGGTACGGGACGTCGTAGACAACCGGAGGCTGAGCCGCACGCCTCGCGGCCGGAGCCGCCGGCCCGGCGCCGGCCAGGAGCATGATGGCAGTGACGTAGAGCAAGAGCACCTCGCTTCTGCGGCGCTTGGAGCGGCCACCATCGGGACTAGGCAGCCGCGACGACCTCACGGTACAGGCTATCGCGCTCGACGGGAGCCCGGCCGGCCTCTTCGATGAGGCCGATCAGGCGCTTGCGCGTGAGCACCTGCTCCTTCTGACCGATCTTGCCTTCCGGATAGGTGATCTCGTACTCGTGGACCGTGCCGTCCAGATCGTCCGCGCCGTACCACAGCGCGATCTGAGAGACCTGGGGCGTGTTCATGATCCAGAATGACTTGATGTGCGGGATGTTGTCGAGCGCCAGCCTCGCCACCGCGATCGCGCGCAGATCGTCCTCGCCGGTCGGCGCGGGCAGATGCTCCAGGTAGGTCTTCTCGGGATGGAACGAGAGCGGCGTGAACGCCAGGAAGCTGCCGACCTCATCCTGCAGGTCCCGCAGCCGCAGCAGATGCTGGACGCGCTCCTCGACGGTCTCCACGTGGCCGTAGAGCATCGTGGCGTATTGCGCGAGGCCGGCGCGCGCCACCTGCCGCGCGATGTCCAGCCAGCGCTCCGGGCCGATCTTGGTGGGGTGCACCAGCGCGCGGACCCGCTCCGAGAGCACCTCCGCGCCGCCGCCGGGCACCGAGGCCAGCCCCGCATCCTTCAGGTCCGCCAGCACCTCCGCCAGGTCCTTGCCGGCCACGCGCGCGATCTCGTCCAGCTCGACCGCGGTGAACGCCTTGACGTGTACCCCCGGCCGCTCTTCGCGCACAGCGCGCAGCAGGTCGAGGTAGTAGTCGTACGGCAAGCGGGGATTGATGCCGCCCACGACATGGACCTCGGTGATCGGCACGTCGGCGTGGCGGCGGAGGGCTGCGCGGACGTCGTCGAGCGACATCAGATAGGGAGACGGGCCGCCGTCCTTGGGGTTGCGGGCGAAGTAGCAGAACTTGCAGTGCTTGTTGCAGATGTTCGTGTAGTTGATGTGCTGGTTGCGGATGTAGTAGGCGCGGTCGCCGTGCATCCGCTCGCGGACGAGGTTCGCCAGGGCGCCCACCGCAGTGAGGTCGGGGTGCCGGTAGAGCGACAGCAGGTCGTCGGCGCCCAGGCGACCGCCCGCCGCAACGGTGTCGAGGATCGGCGCCAGTTCGCGGCCAACCACGCGGGCGGGGTCCATCGCGTTCGCACACTCCATCAGATGGTGATACAGGTGGGGTGAGTATACCCGCGCGAAGGAGGCCCCGCAATATTCTGTAGCGTGGCTACCAACCTACTTCGCGGCGGCCTCCGCCATCTGCTTCTCCGTGAGCCGGACGCAGACGGCCTGGCGCACGTTCGGGTGCTCCTCGGTCGATACGGAGTAGTAGAGGCACACGATGGTGCCGTCGGGGAGCTGAACCGCGCTCGGGTAGCCCGTGTCGGTGTTGTGCGAGGTCCACCCGAGCATGACCCGGTGCTCCCAGTCCCACGTCGTGCCGCCGTCGTGGCTCAGCACCGCCGCCGCCCCCATCGGCTTCACGCGGCTCCCGTACACCATCAGGACCGCGCCGCTCTTGAGGCGCACCAGATCGGCTGGATGCTGCATCATCTTGCGGCCCGGCCCGCCGGTCACCGGCTGGAAGGCGCCCCACGTGCGCCCGCCGTCCTGCGAGCGCCGCACGTCGAGCACGCCTCCGGGCTCGGTGCGAGAGGCTGCGAGGAGCGTCTTGCCTGCGATCGGCAGGATCGCGGTCTCGTTGTAGCCGCCGGAACCGACGAGTGAGAAGTCGCCCCAGGTCTCCCCGTTGTCCCGCGAACGCAGGATGCCGACGGCGTCGCGACCTGCCTCGGCGATGCGATCGTCCCCGGTGTACGCGGGATCGGGCTGGCCGTAGACCGACATGAGCGCGGTGCCGTCGCGCTGGACGACGATGCGGCCATAGGGCGAGCCGCCGGTATGGCCGATCGGTCCGGTTCCCAGCGGACGTCGCTGCGACCAGGTCTTGCCGCCGTCCTTCGAGAGCACATAGTACATCGCGGAGCCGGTCTTCGACGGCGCCCACTTTCCGTTCTCGTCGTACATGCGGCATTCCCAGTACGCGAGGACGATGGTGCCGTTGCGCATCTGGCCCAGCGCGGGGTTGCGGTCATCCCAGGGGCCATCGACGACCACGCGAGGCTCTGTCCAAGTTTTGCCGCCATCCTTGGACTCGATCCAGTCCAGGCGCCCCGCCCGCCCGATGTGGTAGTCGCCGCCGCGGATGACGGCGGCCAGTGTGCCGTTCTTGAGGCGGATCAGCACCGGGAAGTACCCCTCGTCCTTCGCCGCAAGCACGCGCTCCGCCACCGTCAAGCGCGGCACCCCCGTCTCGTCGTCAGCCAACACCGGCGTCTGTCCGGACATGAAGCAGGCTCCTATCAGTGTGAGTGCGGCAAGCAGGCAGCGGCAGACCGTCATTCGTGACCTCCCAGATCCCAGAAGAACAGATCGAGCGCCGACGCGGCGACCCAGCGGATGGTGCGGGCGTCCAGCCGTTCGACGCCGGCGTGGCGCGCGGCATCGTCGCAGTAGTCGGCGCGGTTGAAGTGCAGCACGACCTCGGCGGGCAGGATGGGCCGGAAGGGCTTCGCCAGGCCGACGAGGGCAACTGCCCTGCGAGCCGCCTCCCGAATGCGCGCGTGCGCCTCGTCGAGGCCGACCAACTCCGCCCGGTTGCGCCCGACGCCCCGCTTGACCGCGGCAGTCTCGACCGGATCGAAGAACCTTCGCGCCTCCACGCACGCCGCCTCGTCGCCGCTGACCATCAGCAGGGGCACGCCGAAGTGGCCCGCCACCATGGCCCACTGGGCCAACTCGCCCAGGCGCCTGCCATTGAGCGTGTAGTCGTGCCAGGCGACCGAGGACTGCGTGTGGTCGAGGAAGCCATTCTGCGTGCCGGCCATCGCGTGGGCGCCGATGAAGAAGGTGCCGTCGAAACCGTCGCCGAGCACGCCCCACCACTTGCCGTTGGGCTTGGCGTCGGCCTGCGCGCGCGGGTCGAGCTGCTCCGGGATGAAGTTGCCGATGCCCCCGCCATGGCTGTCCAGCACCGTCACATGCGTCGCGCCGCCGGCAAATGCGCCATCGATTGCCGCGTTCAGGTCGCCCATCAACATCTCGCGTGCGTGCTGATAGCCAGGCGTCGCAACGTCCATCATGTCCATCCGGTCGACGCCCGAGACGCCCTCGAGATCGGTGTGGATGTAGATGCGCATGGTGCCTCCTGACGGGTTCGAAAGCAGACTGCACCGAGGTTCGCCGCACACCACGGGATGTCCTACACGTTCCGTGTGACGAGATAGACAGACGCTTGAGCACTAATCATACCGAGCGCGGTGGTATCATGAGGCTCCGTACGGATCGCTACCCTGGCCCAGCCGCCCCCGGTCGCAGCAGACCACCGACGTAGCCACGTCCACCCGTCTTCGGCCCAGCCGCAGCAGGTTGCCCGCCTCAGACAGACGCCATTGATGTAGGCCCCGGAGCCCCGCGCGTGGGCGCCTCCGACGCAGTGCAGCGCAGCACGGCCTCCCATCTACTGCTCACCTCTAGGAGGAGCCCAGCTCATGCACTGCAGATCCAGATACACGCTCCCATTCGCGGCGCTCGCCGCCGTGGCACTCGCATCGGCGGGCCCGGAGCGCTACTTCGCCACGCGGCCGCCGGCCCCGTTCGCCAGCCTCGGCGCTCGGCAAGTGTGCGACAGCTCGGTCGGCCTGGCGCGCCTCGTCACCGGCCGCCGCGACCGCCTGAGCATCGGGGCGGAGCGCTACGCCGTCGCCGAACCAGGGCAGCGACCGGAGACCACCTGGCTCGTCGAGGTGAGCGACCCGGCCGGCGCCTACCTGGCGCATCTGGTCCGGGACGCGCGCACCGGCGAGGTGATGGAGGTCGGCGCCCGCATGCGCTGGACGGTCACAGGCCCCGTGCACCGCATGAGCGCCTGGGAGGCAGAGGCCACGGGCCGCCGCTGGCTGCGAGACCTGAGCGTCGGTCGCGAACGGGCGCGGTGGACCCTGGCGAACGCGCCAGAGAAGCGCCACCACCTGTGGCGCGTCCGCTACACGTCCGCTCGCAGGCGCGTGGGGCTGTCCATCGACGCCAGGACCGGGGAGTTGGTGCTCTTCTGCGCATGGCCGGCCCGCGCCGCTGAGCCCCAGCAGGTCGCCGACAACCGATAGCGCCCCTATCCCTTCACCGCGCCCGCCGTCAGGCCGGCCGCGACGCTTGCGGATGCGCGAGCCGTGGCGCCGGCCCCAGCGCCTTACCCCCGATAGGCCCGCTTGAAGGAGTCCGGTTGGGCCGGGTCGAACGCGTAGCTGCAGTTAGCCTGCGCGTCTGGCCCGGCGCAAGATGGTGGGAATGCAGCCCGATGATCGATTCCGTCAGCATACGCTCGTTCAAATCGCTTGACGATGTCGTCGTTGAGCTTGGCGTGGTTAACGTCTTCATTGGCGCGAACGGCAGCGGCAAGAGCAACTTGCTTGAGGCCGTAGGGGTACTCGGCGCGGCCGCGAAGGGAACGGTCGACTCCGAGGCGCTACTACGCCGCGGTGTCCGTCCGAGCCCCGCCGAGATGTACAAGTCGTCGTTCGACGGTACCGACGAGCCCGGCAGCGTGAGGCTGGCGGCATCCTCCTCGAGCGCCCTGTATGAGGTCAGGCTCGAGACCACCTCGGCCCGCGCGGACGTGGCATGGCGGTACGCTGGGGAGCGCCTCCTCGAAGGAGCCACGCCGGTGGTCGATCGGGACGCCGCCAACGGGTCGCGCCTTAACCCATCGGAAGGGCTTGCGGCCCTCAAGGCCGTCGAGCTGGACGACGGTTCGGCGGCTGCGGCGCTCCTCTCGCAACTGCAGCGGTACTCCATCTACGCGCCCGATACGGCCACGCTTCGGAGCCTGCGCCCTGACCCTCAGTCCAGAGAGCCTGTCGGTCTCAGCGGGGGCAGGCTCGCAGAGGCTTACGCGGAGACGTGCCGTGCTTGGGCTGAGGGGTACGGCCCGGGGTTGCCGGCTGATATCCGCGACCCCGTTGCGCTGGTGGACTGGGCGACCGAGATCGCTGCCGATAGCACCTTGTATTCCACCGGCACCGGTTGGGTACCAGAGCCGAGCTACCAACTCGACTTCACCGACAAGTACATGGCTCCCGGCCGCAACCACGTCTCGGCGCTCGCGGCGAGCGAGGGCGCCCTGTACCTCTTGTTCGCCATGGTGCTAGCGAACCATCCTGCCGCTGGGCCGGTCTTCGCCATTGACAACTTCGACCACGCACTGAATCCGAGGCTTGCCAGGACGCTGGCGAGTGAGATCTGCCAGTGGATGGTTGAGCGCGGGGACCGTCAGGCGCTCCTCACGTCCCACAACCCGCTCGTGCTGGACGGCCTTCCTCTGCAGGACGACCGTGTGCGCCTGTTCGCGGTGGACCGCTCCCGCCGGGGGAGGACCGTAGTCGCACGTGTCGCGGTGAACGACGCCGTCCTCCAGGCAACGGAGTCTGGGCTCCCGCTCTCGCAGCAGTGGGTGATGGGTAACCTGGGAGGAGTACCCAGGGATGTCTAGCCCCCCGCGTATCGGCGTGGTGGCTGAAGGCCCGTCGGACAGGGTGATACTCGGCGCTGCGCTAGACGAGGTGCTGTGCGGCTCTGACTATGTCCTCAGCGCGCTGCAGCCCCCAACGACCGCGCTTGCATCATCTGGTCCACTGGGTGGCGGCTGGCGCGGCGTCATGGAGTGGTGCCGACGGCTGGGCGCAGAAGGAGTGCCCGTCGCCGAGACGGTGGCATTCGCCAACCACGATGTCGTGATCGTGCAGATCGATGCCGACATCGCCCAGGAACCCGATCTCGCCGCATTGCACCTGCACCATCCGTGCCCGCCAGCGTTACCTACTTGCGACGCGATCAGGTCCCACCTGCTGGCACTGATGGGCATCTCCGACTGCCCGGCGAAACTGGTTGTCTGCGTGCCAGCTCAGAACATGGAGACGTGGGTACTGGTGGCGCTGTACCCAGGTGACATCCCGCTCTCCGACCATGTTGAGTGTCTGCCCAACCCGAAGGCGCGCCTGTACAAGAAGCCCGAGAAGCTCGTCGTGCTGAAGGACGGCCAACTGCGCAACCAGCCACGCGCCTACGGGGCGCAGGTTGCATCCATCAGGCTCGGGTGGGGCGGCGTGACTGAGCGGTGCAGTGAAGCCGCGCAATTCGAGGATGCCGTCGCCCTAGCGATCAAGGGATCGTGACACCCCCGGTAGCGCCCCTATCCCTTCACCGCGCCCGCCGTCAGGCCGGCGACGAACTCCTTCTGCAGCAGCATGAAGAGGATGATGACGGGGAGGATGCTCAGGAGCGTGCCGGCCATCAGCATGCCGTACTGCTGCGAGTAGAGGCCGACGAGCTGATTGAGGGCGATGGGCAGCGTGAAGCGCTCGCTCTGGTGCAGCATGATCTGCGGCCAGAGGAAGCTGTTCCACGAGCCCATGAAGCTGATGAGGCAGAACGCGCCGACAATGGGGCGCGACACGGGCATCACGATGTCCCAGTAGATGCGCAGCTCCGTGCACCCGTCGATGCGCGCTGCGTGCAGCAACTCGTCCGGCACCTGCAGGATAGACTGGCGGAAGAGGAAGATGCCGAACACGCTCACGGCGCCGGGCAGGATAAGGCCGAGATACTGGTCGACCAGGCCGAGCTTGTAGAGCAGCGTGTAGAGCGGCGCCATCACGACCTGGCCGGGGATGAGCATCGTGGAGACCATCAGGATCATGATGGCCTTCTTGAAGCGGAACTCGTACTTCGCCAGCGCGAACCCGGCCAGCGACGAGAAGAAGAGCTGCACGATCACCGAAGCGCCCGCGATGAAGAGGCTGTTCATCAGATAACGGAAGAAGGGCACGGTCTCGAACAGCAGGGCGAAGTTCGAGAACCGAACGTGCGGCGCGAAGAAGGTGTAGTGGAAGAGGTCGGCCGGCGCCTTTGTGGACGCCGCAGCCAGCCAGACGAGCGGCACGAGCGTCAGCCCCCCGAAGCCGGAGAGCAGCACGTAGACGGCGGCGCGCTTGATGCGGGTGAGCGTGTCTGCTCTCATGCTTCGCCCCCCTTGAACACGCCGGTCACGCGCATCTGGATCAGGCTGATGACGAGCACCCCCAGCGCCAGCGTCCACCCGACCGCCGACGCGTACCCCAGATCCCCCGTCACGAAGCCGTTGTTGTAGAGGTACATCACAACCGTAAGCCCCGCGTTGTCCGGCCCGGCCGAGTTGTTCAGCATGATGTAGGGCAGCTCGAAGAGCTGGAACGAGCCGATGGTCGACGTGACGAGCACGAAGACCGCCACCGGCCGGATGCCGGGCAGCGTTACCGCCACGAATTGCTGCCACCAGTTCGCCCCGTCCACCTCCGCCGCCTCGTAGAGGTCACGATCAACCGCCTGCAGCGCCGCCAGGAAGTAGATCATGTTGAACCCCACGTACATCCAGAGCGACGTCAGGACCAGCGCGGGCATCACGAGCACCGGATCGCTGAGCCACTTCGTGTCGACTGCGATGACCCGCACGAACGGCAGCACCGTGTGCAGCTCCGTGGTCAGCCACGTGAGGCCGCGGTTCAGCAGGCCGTACTGCGGCACGAACAGGATGCTGAACAGGACGCCGACGAACACCTGGCCCACCAGGTTCGGCGTGAAGAAGGCGAGCCGGAAGAACTCACGGCCCCGCAGCCAACGCTGGCTGAGCAGCATCGCGAGCCCGAGCGCGAGGGGAAGCTGCAGGAAGACGGACCAGCACGCGAACTGGGCCGTGTTCAGCACCGCCTTGTGGAAGTCCTGATCCGCAAGCAGGAAGCGGAAGTTGGAGAGGCCGACGAACACCTCGCTCTTCGGCCCGTTGGTGGCGTAGAACGCGAGGATCAGACTTCGCACGATCGGGTAGACGCCGAACAGGCCGAACAGCAGCAGGAACGGCGCCACGAACAGGTATGGCGCGCAGCGATGCTGGAGTTGGTGGAAGCTGAGACGGGTCATGGTGCTCCTATGGCGTTCGGTTTCCAGCAGCGACACCGAGCGTCCTGGCCACGAACTGCGCGGCGCCCAGCCAGCCCCCAGCCCCCAACACCCAGCCCGCGCCGTTCAGTAGGGGTTGCGGGCGAGCTGGCGGCGGACCTCGTCGGCGCTCTTCTTCAGGCTCCTGCGCACGAACGCCTCGAAGCCGTTGTCGCCGTGCGCGTTGTAGTAGGCAACACAGGCCGTGAGCGCCTCGCCGAGCTTGCCCTTGGCAGTGCCGATGAACGGGCTGGTGTACTGGAACGGCACCTGCGGCGCGAGCTGCGCGTAGAGGCGGCCGAGCTTCTGTCCGCTCCAGTACGGGCGCGGCTCGTCGAAGACCGGCTGGTCCCAGGCAGCGCGCAGGCACGGCAGGATGTTCGTGTCCCGGAACCGGTTGGCCAACTCGGGCTTGTCCAGGTACAGGTGCATCATGAGCTGCCAGGCGAGGTCCTTCCGGCGGCACTTCTTCGTCATGCCGAACATGGTGCCGCCCCAGGTGCTCGTGGGGCGTGCGCCGGGCGCCACTGCCGGCAACGGCATGAGCGCCATCTTGCCGGACATCCGGGCGATATCGACCTCGAACGACTTGGAGCGCCAGTCGGGAGCCACGAGACAGAGGAAGCTCCCCTCCTCCACCGCCTGGGTGAGGATCTGCCCGCCGCCGAGGCTATTGGCGATCTTGTGCGGCCCGGCGACGAGCGGCACGTACCACAGCATCGTCTGGACGCCCGCCTCGTTGTCGAAGATGACCTTGCCCGCCGGGTCAAAGAAGCCCCCATCGCGCTGGAAGAGGAACGTCTCCAGGTTGCCGGAGTTCGTGTCCGCCAGCTCGATCATGTACCGCGGCTTGCGCGGGTCGACGATGCGGCGGCCGGCCTGGGCGAAGTCGTCCCACGTCTTGAGCTTGGCCGCATCGATCCCGAGCTGCTCGAAGAGGTCGCGGCGGTAGGCGAGCATGACCGGGTGCACGTCGTGCGGAAGCCCGAAGATGCGCCCGCGGCTCGTGTAGGGCGCGAAGCGTGCCTTCACCATGCCGTCCCACAGGCCGCTGGAGTGGATGCGGTCGGTGAGATCCTCGAAGCCGACGTCCTTGAGCGGGCCGCGGAAGAAGGACCCGGCGGAGCTGATCTCGATCTCGCACAGGTCAGGCACGTCGAGGTCCGCGAGGAAGGCGGTCTGGAGGCGCGTGGCGATGGAGCTATTGGCAACGAGCTGGAGGTCGACCTTGACGCCCGGGTGTGCGGCTTCGAATGCTGGGATGGCCTTGCGGTAGGCGCGATAGTGGGTATCGGCGAACGTCCACATGGTGACGGTGGCCGTGCGCCTGGGAGCGGGATGGCATGCGAGCCACACGCCCGAGATGACCGCAAGCAGCAGGATGGTCAGCGCGGCCTTGCCATAGGGAAAGGTCACGGTAGGAGCCCTTGAGGATTGCCCGACTGCGGCTGGCGCACTATTGGACATGTCACTGCGGATTCCCTCCGGGGCGGCACAGCCGGGTATACTCGCGCGAAAACCGCCCCCATCGGTACTGGAGAGGAGATCATGAGATTCGAGACGCTCGCCATCCACGCCGGGCACGGCCCGGACCCAGCCTTTGGCGCGGTGATGATGCCCATCTACCAGACCTCGACGTTCGCGTTCAAGGGTCTGGGCCAGCCGAACGAGTTCGACTACTCGCGCAGCGGCAACCCGACGCGGCAGGCGCTGGAGAAGTGCCTCGCGGCGCTGGAAGGCGGGGTGCGTGGATTCGCGTTCGGCACCGGCATGGCGGCCGAGGCCACCATCCTCATGCTCTTCGAGCAGGGCGACCACCTGATCGTCCACGACGACCTCTACGGCGGCACCTACCGTCTCATCACGGGCGTGCTCAACAAGAAGGGCGTCGATGTCGACTTCGTCAACCTGCGCGACCTGGATGCGCTTCAGGCGGCGATTCGGCCCAACACGAAGGGCATCTGGACGGAGACCCCCACCAACCCGCTGATGAACCTGCTCGACCTCAGCGCCATCGCGGAGATCGCCAAGTCGCAGGGCATTCTGACGATCTGCGACAACACGTTCCTCTCGCCCTACTTCCAGCGCCCGCTGGACCTCGGCATCGACGTGGTGATGCACTCGACCACGAAGTACATCAACGGCCACTCCGACGTCGTGGGCGGCGCGCTGGTCGTCAACTCCGCGGAGCTGGGCGAGAAGGTGTACTTCCTGCAGAATGCGCTGGGCACGTGCGCCGGTCCACAGGACTGCTTCCTGGTGCTGCGCGGCGTGAAGACGCTGCCGGTGCGCATGGAGGCGCACAACCGCAACGCGCTGGCGCTAGCCCACTGGCTGGAGGCGCACCCCAAGGTCTCGGCGGTGCACCACCCAGGACTGGAGAGCCACCCGCAGCACGCACTCGCGCGGCGGCAGATGTCCGGCTACGGCGGCACGTTCTCGTTCCGCATGAAGGGCGGCGGCCCCGCGGTCGTGGCGGCGCTGAACCACGTGAAGCTCTTCGCCCTGGCGGAGTCGCTCGGCGGCGTGGAGTCGCTCATCGAGCAGCCGACCTCCATGACCCACGCGTCGATGCCGGTCGACGTGCGTAACGCCATCGGCATCACGGAGGACCTGATCCGCGTCTCGGTGGGCATCGAGCACATCGACGACCTCATCGGCGACCTGGAGCAGGCATTCGCCCACGCATAGCGCATCGGCCGCCCCGAACCGAGCGCCCCTTGGCGGTCCATCCGCCGAGGGGCGCTCAGCCTTGCCGACCGGCATCGGGTGACGATGCGCCCACACACTCCGTAGAGTTCCTTATCTCACCTAAGTATTTCCGGAGGTAGGAACGAATGGGTGCTCGGCACTGGATCGCTACCGGCGGCGCGGTCGCTTTCACCGCGATCGCCTTGCTGTGGTTCGTGGGCGCTATCGGCGCGGCGCCCCTGCAGACCGGCAAGCAGGCGCCCGACTTCTCGCTCAAGGACCAGGACGGCCGCACGCGGAAGCTGTCAGACTACCGCGGCGCGCCTGTCGTGCTCACCTTCTACCCCGCCGACATGACCTCCGGCTGCACGCTCGAAGCGCACTCGCTGCGCGACCGCATGCACGAGTTCGCGGCGCGCGGGGTGCAGGTCTTCGGCATCAGCGTTCAGGACGTCGCCTCGAAGCGCGAGTTCTGCGACAAGGACAGCCTGAACTACCCGCTGCTGGCCGACGTGGGCGGGAAGGTGGCGGACGCGTACGGCGTGCGGATGCCGGCGGGCTTCGCGAAGCGCGTCACGTTCGTCGTCGACGCCAAAGGGCAGGTGGCGCAGACCATCGATCAGGTGGACGTGCAGAACCACGCGGAGCAGGTGCTGAAGGCGCTCGGTCCCGCCGCGGCCCCGGCCACACCGGCGAAGGTGGCGATCGGGCAGCGGCTCGGAGACGTATACCTGCCGGACGTCGCGACCGGCAAGATGGTCTCGCTGTTCGGCGATGGCAACCAGAAGGCGACCGTGGCCATCTTCGTTGCGTCCGAGTGCCCGGTGTCGCGAGCATACGAGGGGCGCATGGCGGCGCTGGCCCGCGAGTTTGGCGGCAGCGCCCGGTTCGTGGGGATTGGATCCAACTCGAACGACACGACCGAGAAGCTTGCCGCGCACTTCGCAGCCGCTGCTCTCGGCTTCCCGATCGTGAAGGACGCGCACAACCGCATCGCCGACCGGTTCGTCGCGCACGTGACGCCGGAGGCGTTCGTGTTCGATGCGGGCGGCGTCCTGCGGTATCATGGGCGCATCGACGATAGCGTGGATGCCTCGGCCGTGCACGCGAGCGACCTCCGCGACGCGATCCGCGCGGTGGTTGCCGGCAAGACGCCCGCCGCGAGCGAGCGCCTGGCGATGGGCTGCGGCATTCGACGGGAGTGACACCATGATGAGGAAGTTCGCGGTCTGCGCGGGCCTGCTGAGCCTGATCCTGCTGACGAGCACGGGCGCGCTGGCCCAGGGCACGCTGGTCACGGTAGACGGCGCCAAGCTGAAGCAGACCGTCGCCAAGCAGAAGGGCAAGGTGGTCGTGGTCAACTTCTGGGCCACGTGGTGCGTCTCGTGCGTGGCCGAGATGCCGTCGTTCGTCAAGCTGCAGAAGGCCTACGCGAGCCGCGGCGTTCAGGTCGTCTTCGTGACCATCGACGAGGCGAGCGCCAAGGCCAAGGCCGCCGCGAAGCTGAAGTCGCTGGGAGCAACCTCGACGACGAACGCCATCGTGGCGGCAGGCTCGGCGGAGAAGACGGTGAAGGCGCTCATCCCGGACTGGCCGGGCGCGGTGCCCATCACGCTCGTGTACGCCAAGTCCGGCAAGCTGGCACAGCGGATCGACGGCAAGGCGGACTACGCCACGGTGGAAGCCGCGGTGAAGAAGGCGCTGGGCGGCAAGTAGCGGCTTCGGGCATCAAGTGAGCGCGCCCCCGGACCGAACGCTCGATCCGGGGGCGCGCTGTCGTCTGGCGCAGGCAAGCTGCGTCCCTACTTGAGCGGCATGGGCGGCTTGCCGGCGATACCCATGAGGCGCAGGCCGGTGACCGATGCGGCGCCGGTGACGCGGGCCTCGCCGCCGGCCAGGTCGTACGCGCGGCGCGTGATGGCGTACGCGTCGTTGACGAAGCACTCCAGCATCGAGCCGTCGAGGAAGGCGCGCAGGTGGATCGGCTTCGACGCGTCGATGCGGCAGTGGTCGCGCACCCACTCGGACGCCGGCGTCGCCAGCACGATCTGCCCCTTCGACGGGCGCACGGTGAGGCGGTAGGCCTTGCCGTCCGGCTGCTCCCGCAGCGAGAGCGTCACCTCGCCATCGGCCGGCACGGTCACGGTGCACTCCACCATCCCGTCGGCGCACGGCTTGAGGCGCGTCGGGTCGGCGGCTGGTGCCTCGGCGAGCACCTTGCTGTGCAGCGCGACGATCTCGTGCGCCGGCCGGCAGAACAGCTCGCCCTCGCCGCCGGGGTACAGCTCGCGCGGCAGGCACAGGAACCCACCCCACGACAGCACGCCATTCCCCGCGGTTGCCGCATCGGTCTGGCCGGGCCCGTCCCACGCCCAGCCGACCCAGATGTGCCGCTTCCCGTCGAACATGCGCTTGCCCGCGTAGACACCCGGGAAGTCGATGACGGAGTGCGGCGGCTCGGTATAGGGCCCCTCGGACGCCTTCGCGGAGACGTAGCGCCCGCCGCCGATCAGGTACCACGTGTCGCCGATCTTGAACAGGTCGGGGCACTCCTCGCCGCGGCCTCCGGGGATGTGCGGCTGCTGCGTCCAGGTCTTCAGGTCGTCCGAGACCAGCAAGCCCTGCACGCCGCGCCCGAACTCGTTCTCGCCGCCGGGCTCGGCGGGGTCCGTCCCGATGACGAGCATCCACCACTGCTTCTTCCCGGCATTCCAGAACACGTAAGGGTCGCGCCAGTTGCGGAACCGCTTGTCGGCATAGTGCACGCCGTCCGGCCCCAGCGTGAACTCCGGCTCCTTGGTCCAGTGGATGAGGTCGGGGCTCGTCGCGTGGCGCACGACCTCGAGCGCGGCCGGGTTGCCCGGGTTGTGGCCCGTGTAGAAGATGTGGAACGTGCCGTCGTGCTCCGTCACCGAACCGGTGAACATGTGGCCGCCATCGGGGCTATCCGACGCGCCATCGACGACGAGGGCGGCCGGCAGCTCGCGCCAGTGCACCAGGTCCTTCGATACGATGTGCTGCCAGGGCACGGGGCCGATGTCGCCTTGCAGATAGAACACGTGATACTCGCCCTTCCAGTAGAAGGGGATCGGGTCCGCCACGTTGCCGATCTTGGGCCGGTAGTGGAACGCAGTGTGCCAGTCGTGACCGGCGGGCGTGCTCATGTAGGCATCCTTCCCGTTCAGATAGAGCCTGCCGTGCTTGATGACGGCGCCGCCGCGGAGCTGCCCGGGCGGGAACGTGCCCTCGGAGTCCTTGCAGGCGCCGTCGTCGAACGTCCAGCGTCCCAGCAGCTTCGGGCCGGCGTTGGAGCCCGGCTTGAGTGAGGCGAGTTCCTCGCCGGCCAGGGCGCGGTCGTAGATGCGGGCCTCGTCGACGATGCCGGCGAAGTGAGCATCGGCCGATCCGATCCGCGCGCGATGGCGCACACCGATCTCGACGAACGCGCCCGTGCCGAACGTGAGCGGCGGATTCGGCGACTGGTAACTCGCGATCTCCTGGCCGTTGCGGTAGAGCGTGATGTGGTCGCCCTGGTAGACGGCGGCTACCTGGATGAACGCGTCCGGCCCGGCGGTCTCGACCGGCGTTGCGGACTGGTCCGGCTGGGTGCGGTGGAACATCTCGCTGCCGGCCATCCAGGCGCCGGTGCGCCGCTCGCCCAGTACGAGCGCGTCGAAACTATCGAACGACTCCATGGTCAGAACGCTGCCGCCCTTCTGGGTGAGGTTGGCGGGAGCCACCCACGCGACGAGCGTCTTGTCGCGGATCGTGGGTAGCTTCGGGTACGCGGTCACGTGCGGGCTCTGCGCCGCGGCATGGATCGACATGGCAAGCACTCCCAAGGCAATGGCGGTTCGGTTTGGCAAGTTGGGCTCCTTGCGAATGGCGGTTCGGCGCCCCGGTGGGACGAGCCCACCTGCATCCGAGCCTGCGGCTAGGCGCCCTCACGGGCGCAAACGACGACGGCCAACGTCAAAGACCCGGCGGGGCACGGAGGCCCCGCCCCACACTCCGGCCTACTCCCTGCACCACCCCGTGGGGCGCGACCTCCGCGTCGCGTCGGGAGACGCCGCGGCAGGCGTTCCGCCACGGCGAACGTCAAGGACCCGGCGGGGCGCGGAGGCCCCACCCTACACACTGGGCGCTACGCTGCGCCGCCCCGTGGGACGCGACCTCCGCGTCGCGCCGGGAGACGGCGCGGCAGGCGCCGCCGCCCCCTACCCCACGTGGTACGCGGCCAGGCGACGGATAAGCGGCTCGGCGACCGACTTGGTCACGCGGAGGCGCAGGGCGGTCACCACTGCCTCCGGGAACTGCTCGATGCGCTTGTGGCCGATGGACTGGCCCCGGCACAGCTCCTTCCAGCCGCCGGCGGTCTGCCCCTCGACGACGTACTCGCGCACGCGTTCGCCGGCCTGGATGCGCTCCATGATCACGACGTGATCGACCGGGCGCTCCTTGCCGAGCCGTAGTTCGACGGTCTCGCCGCGGCCCTCGGTGGCGGCCAGCGCGCGGCCGAAGCGGCGGCGGATCTCCGCGCCGAACTCGCGGTAACGCTGCATGTCCGCTTCCGGCACCAAGCCGTTCCGGTCGATGCTCGCGTTCAGCAGCAGGTTGCAGTTGCGCCCCACCGAGTGGTAGTACATCCGAACGAGCTGTTCGACCGGGTAGAGCGTGTGCTCGCGGTTCGGGTGCCAGAACCAGTCGTGGTTGCGCACGGGCACGTCGCATTCGCCCGGCTGCCAGATCGGTCCATCCGGGTCGCCGCTGCCCGACGCGTCGAGGTGCGGCACCGTGGCCCAGCACGGGTACGCGGCCATGCCGTCCTCGTTGCCCACCCAGCGGATGGTGGCCGCCGGCCCCTGGAAGACCATCGCCTTCGGCTGCAGGCGCTTGAGGATGGGCACGAGGTCTGGACCGCCCTGCCCCGCAGGGAGCGCGCCGCCGTCGAACCACACCTCGAAGAGCGGGCCATAGTTGCCCCACAGCTCCGCCAGCATCCGCTCGCACGTCTTCGCGTAGGCCGCCTGCTTGGCCGCGTCGCCGCCCTTGCCCCAGTTCACGATGCCGGGGTTATCCACCTCCAGGTACGCGTTCGCGCTGACGCTCGCGTAGAAGCCGGCCTTGAGCCCCGCCTTGCGGCACGAGTCGACGTAGGAGCGCGCCACGTCACCCTGCCCGTCGCGCCACGACGACTGCTTGACGCCATACGGGTAGAGGTCGGACTGCCAGCAGAGGAAGCCCGAGCAGTGCTTGGCGACGAACACGGTGTACTTCGCGCCGATGGCCTTCGCGGCCTCCATCCACTGGTCCGTGTCCAGGCGCGCGGGCTGGTAGAGGCTCGGGTCGAGGCGACCCGCCTTCTGCCAGTCCCCCTCGGCGTTGTCGGTGAACACGGGCAGGTCGAAGTGGAAGAACATGCCGATCTCGGCGTCCTGCCAGGCGACCTGCTGGGGCGTGGGCGTGGCGAGCATGTGTGGCGCCTCCTGGGCGATCGCGAGCGGGGTAGCGGCGGAAGCGAGTAGGAAGTCGCGTCGGTTCATGGGTGGGTGGGGTCCTCGCCGCTGCTTTGGCGGCAAGGGCCGCGGAGCATGCAGCACGATCACGACAAGCGAGGGCTCGCTTTGCCAGGCTATGCTGATCTGGCAACCCTGGTCGAGCTCTTGGCGACGTCTAGGAGAGTCTCGATGAGGCTAGTCGTGTCTGGATGCTCGAACACGTCCTTCAACACGCGTCGATAGTCGTCCGGGTTCTCGCAGGTCCGCAACTGCCCTGCACCTCGCACCTGCACGGGATAGGCCGACGCCTTCTGGTACACCTGAAGTAGGCTCCGTGAGTAGTCACCCAACGCGCGCACCCTCAGCACGAGATCGTGGATGAGCAGAACGTCGTCGGGACCAGCCATCGTGACTACCTCCGCCTCCACGAGACGGTTCGTCTCGTGGGCCAGATACCCGGCTTGCTCCCGCAAGATCGCCACGGGCGGAATGACCTCAGGTGCGCGGAACTCCGGCCAGAGGCTGCCTTCCATCACGCTCATGATGTAGCTCCTCCATCGTCGATACAGAACCACAAGGGGAAGTGGTCAGACACGCGCGGGTGAGGCCGTCCGTTGTCGTCCGTTAGGGCCATCTTCCCCGCTCGCGTAAGCACTCGGACGCCATCAGGCCGCAACATCGGGAGCAGGGCAGGCCTGACGAGGACCTGATCGAACAGGTGCCAGAACTGCGTCACCATCTGGCTATCACCATAGTAGTACGTGCCCGGCGGCCATCGCTCATCCCCATAGTGGTTCCACATCGGGTTGTAGAAGAACCTGTGCTTGGCCCCGTCGACTGTCCGCTCGGTGTTCGCGGCGATAGATCGGTCCATCATTGCGTGCAAACCCGTGGCGCCCACCACGCCGAACTCGAATGGATCTGCGTTGAGGTCCCCGACGAGCACGGCGCGCTGGTGCCCGCATAGGTCCTCCGCCGCCCTGATCGACGAAGCCAGCTCGATGCACTGCAACCCCTGGCTCGTCTCGCTCCAGTGCAGCTTGCTTGCGAGATGGGCTGTGACGAGGATCAGGTCTTGTCCCGAGTCCATCTGGACGAGCCAGATGTCGTGGCGGCTGCCTTGGGTGAGGCAGCGCACACGTCCGTCGGGCAAGCGGGACCACAGCACCAACCGCGACGGTCTCTGCGGCCCATGCTGCCGGTAAGGAGACGACCCGTCCGGCACGACGTCAGCCAGCGCCTCCGATAGGCCGGGGAACTCGCTGGATGCCTCAGCCATGACGAGAACATCGGCATCATTCTCCCGGGCGATGTGCGCGATGATCTGGGGCGCAGCTCGATGACCTACATTCCAGAACAGGAAGTTCATCGTGGATCTCCCATCGTGGGGCGCGACTCGGGAACACGAAAGGTCAGACTGACATGCTACACCCGCAGCGCCTCGTCAACCGCGCCGGCGATCACCATCGGCCGGTGCCTGATCTGGCGGCGCCGGCCCGCAGACGCCGACCGACGCCCTGATCGTTGCGCTCGATCGAGATGCAGTGGTCGGTGTCAAGCAAGTAGCTCATGCGCTTTGGCTCTCGCGGAAGTCAGGTTCAACTTCCTCGAACGCCTCCTCGATGCAGGCGAGCATATCGTCCGCCACCTCGTCGGACAACATGCCCGCGACACCGAGAAGCGTCGCGGCACGCGAAAGCCGTATCTCGACTGAGGCGCCGTCAACGAACGGGACCATTCCGTCCACCTCGATCACGTTGCCCCGAACAACCCCCTTAGCGGTCATCGAGCACCTCCGTGCCACTGCAAGTCTGTCGCATACTGCCACTATACAGCATGATGCCCGGTCTACACCCGCAGCGCCTCGTCCACCGCGTCGGCGAGCTGGCAGACGCCATCGGCGAAGGCGTTGGCCACGTCGGCGATGACGTCCTCGGGCTCGGCGGTCGGCAGGGAGAGTGTCACATCCAGCACCGTGCCGTCGGGCCAGGGCGATGGCGCTTCCAGCACGATGGTCTTGCCGCGTACGACGCCTCGGGTGCGCATCGTGGTGCCTCCTACTCCGGCGTCGCCGCGCGGGCGCTCAGACCTACAGCGGCGACCATGGCGGCGATGACTAGCAGCGCGGCGGGCAGGCTCGTGGCGCGCGCGCCGTATCCGATCAGCGCGGGGCCCACCAGGATGCCTGCGTAGGCCATCGTGGACACCGCGGCCATCGCCAGGTTGCTGGGCATCGCCTTCTGCCTGCCTGCCGACGAGAACAGCACCGGCACAAGGTTCGCGGCGCCTGCCCCGACGAGCCCGAAGCCGACGACTGCCGCCGGCCAGCAGGGCACGAGGGCCGCGACCGCGAAGCCGGCAGCCGCGCACAACCCTCCGCCGAGCAGGACGCGCCGCGGGCCGAGGGCACGCACGACGGCATCGCCCCAGAGGCGTCCGGCGGTCATCGTGATCGAGAACGCCACGTACCCGACGCCCGCCCACCGGTTGGCGAGTCCCCGAACGGTGTTCAGCAGCACGCCGCTCCAGTCGAGGACGGAACCCTCGGCCAGGTACATCACGAAGCACAACGCGCCGAGGAGCAGCACCCGCCCGCGTGGCAGAGCGAAGGCCGGGGTCGTCTCCTCGCTGCCGTAGGGGAGCAAGCCCTGGCCCGACCAGCAGAGCAGGAGCACGCACGCAGCAACCACCGCCAGCACTGCACGCACCGGCGAGAGCCCCGCCGACAGGAGCCCGGTCACCGCCCCAGCACCCGCGATCCCGCCGACGCTGTACAGGCCGTGAAACCCCGACATCATCGCCCGGCCGCTCGCCTTCTCGACGATGACGGCCTGGATGTTCATCACCACATCGAGTGTGCCGAGGCTGGCTCCGAACGCCAGGAGCCCGGCCGCGAGCAGCGGAACCGTCGTCGCCGCCGCCATGACGGGGAGCGCTGCGCAGACGGCCACACCGGAGACGGCGATGATCCGGCGGCATCCGAAGCGCCCCGCCAGACCGCCCGCGACCGGCATCGCGAGGAGCGACCCGAACCCGACGCAGAGCAGCAGGCCACCGAGCTGCGCGTCGTCGAGCCCGATCCGCGCCCGCGCCAGCGGCACCAGTGGCGCCCAACTGGCCACCGCGAGCCCCGCGACGAGGAAGACCGCCCGCGTCGCGGCCTGCTCGCGCCTCCCCGGGGCGTTCCGAGTGCGGCCCGTATGGCGCGGCTCGTCCAAGCCTCGCTACCCCGCTGCCCGCCGTCCGCGCCGCTTCAGCATGTCCAGCAGTACCGCGCCGAGGATGACCAGGCCCAGCACAACCTTCTGCGTATAGGGTTCGACGTTCGTGAGGTTCATCCCGTTGCGAATGACCGCGATGATGAACGCGCCGACGAGCGTGCCCATGATGCGCCCCTCGCCGCCCGAGAGACTGGTGCCGCCCACCACGACCGCCGCGATGGCGTACAGCTCGTACATGAGGCCGTAGGTCGGCGAGCCCGCCTTGAGCTGCGACGCGGTGACCACGCCGCCCACGCCCGCCGCCAGCCCGGAGACGAGGTAGACGAAGAGCACGCTCTTGCGCACGTCGACGCCGGAGAGGCGCGCCGCCTCGGCGTTGCCGCCGACCGCGTAGATGCGCCTGCCGAGCGCCGTGCGCGACATCAGCAGGTGCGCCCCGGCGTAGATGAGCAGCATCAGCACGACCGCGTTCGGAATGCCCGCCAGATCCGCGCCGCGCCCCAGCCAGATGAAGCGCGTCGGGATGTCGTAGATGGACTGTCCCTGCGCCACGATGAAGGCGAGGCCGCTCGCGACCTGCATCATCGCGAGCGTTGCGATGAACGGGGGGATGCGGAAGAGGGTGACCATCAGCCCGGAGAACGCGCCGATGCCGCCGCACAGAGCGGTCGCGACGACACAGGCGGCGAGGAGCATCAACCCGCTCGCGTCCGTGCCGCCCCACCGGCG
>CAZFLM010000067.1:0-17796 GCA_964519955.1 uncultured Chthonomonadaceae bacterium
GGCCCAAGGGCCCGGCGGGGTGCGGAGACCCCGCCCCACCACGGCTCCGCGCCGGGCGGTGGGCTCAAGGGCCCGGCGGGGTGCGGAGACCCCGCCCAACACTCCGAGCGACACGCCCCACCGCGGCTCGGTACCTAGCGGGCAGGGACGCCCGCCCCACCACGGCTCCGCGCCGGGCGGTGGGCCCAAGGGCCCGGCGGGGTGCGGAGACACCGCCCTACACTCCGAGCGACACGATGCACCACTCCGTGGGGCGCGACCTCCGCGTCGCGCCGGGACGGCGCGGCTCGCTACGCAGCCTGCGCGAAGCCTGGCTGGAGGATCTGCTGCCGGACTAGCCGGGCGGCTTCTTCCAGCGGCGCTCGCGCGGACTCGAATGCGGGACAGCCATCGATGATCGTCAGCAGCTCATCGGTGAGAGCGAGGCAGTCCGACCACTTGTCGCGCCGGCGCAGTACGTCGGCTAGTTCGAGCCAGACGGGCACGCTGAGCGGGCCGTCCTCCAGCGCTCGCCGGTATTCGGCCTCGGCTTGCTCCAGTTGGCCCAGCTCCCGCAGCGCCGTGGCCAGGCGGTAGCGTGTCATCGGCGAGTTGGGGCGCAGGGCGGTGGCCTCGCCGGCGAACTGGGCGCTCTCGGCCATCCGCTTGCTCTCGTGCGCCAGGTCGCTGAGCACCTCCCAGCACCGCCAGGCCAGCAGCTCGCGCATCTCCTCGGCCCACGCCGTGGTGAGGGCCCGGTGCGCCGCCCACACGCGCTCCAGCTCGACCGTGAACAGGTTGTAGTTCCGGGGGAAGTAGGGCCCAAGCAGGCACTCGGGCGTCAGCTCCTCGGAGTACAGCGCGTGCAGCGCCTTGCTCAGCGTCTGGATGGCGGCGTCGGGGCGGCCCTGCACCACATGCACGTACGCCTGGTTGTACATCGCCGCGGCGTAGTTGGGCAGCAGCTCGACCGCGCGCTCGCACGCAGCCAGGGCGCCGTCGAGCAGCTTGGTCCTGAGCGGGCCTGGCTGCACCCCCATCGCGCTCTCGGCCAGGATGCAGGCGCGCGCCACCGCGACGTCGGCGCGGGCGGGCATCCGGCTCTGGGCCATGTTCGCCGCTGCCAGCGCGTGCGGCAGGTCGGTTCGGAAGACGGTCATCGTGCCGTGAGTCGCGTGGCGCAGGTGCCGTTCCGGGTGCCCCAGGGAGCGGAACGGTCTCGCGCAGCCCTGGCGAGCGCCGATCGTGCTCTGGGCGATCTCCAGTATCCGGGCGAGTGCGCCCGCCTGCGAGTGCTCGGCGACGGCCTGGCGACCCGCTTCGGCGATCCGGGCGCGCTCCTCCTCGTGCGTCAGGTAGTACGCCAGCAGCTCCTCCAGGTCGTCGTCGCGGTAGAGCACGCACTCCTCGCGGTCGGCGAACACGGAGCGGATGGTGGGGCTGTCGGCCTCGTGGAAGAGCAGCGCGCCGCACGCGGCCGCCTCGTAGGCGCGCATGTTCACCGCCCCGCTGAGCGTCCGGTTGAAGACGATGCGCGCGCGGTTCATCATCCGCACGTAGTCTTCGCCGTTGATCCCCGACCCGATGAACACGCGGTACCTCCGGCTCAGCCGCGCGACGCGGGCGATCCACCGGGCGCGGTCTCGTTGGATGTCCTGGTGGAGGTTGCCTATCATCAGGATGTCGATGTCGCGCCGCACGCCCGGGATGACGCGGTGCAGCTTCGGCGTGTGCGACCAGATGGGCACGGTGTGGACGTTCGGGAGGCCGAGGCCCCGCAGCATCGTCGTGCCCGGCTCGTCCGCAATGAGCACGTCGAAGGCGCCGCCGATGAGGTGGGCAGCCTGGCCGAACAGGTTCCAGTCGCCGACGACGCCGACGGTCAGGCAGTCGGCCTCCTCGATGCCCCGCGGCAGCGTGTTGTACTCGATCTGCCAGGACAGGAAGACCTCGGGCGTCCAGCCGTGCGGGAGCTGTCGCGCGATGTCGTCGTAGGCGCACCAGCCCGGTCCCACCAGAACGTCGGCGCTGCCCAGGGGGCCATAGGTAACGTACTCGTCACCCGATCCTGCGCGGAGACGCTGCAGCTCATCGATATGCTGTTGGCAGATGTGCGGAAGGATCACTCGCATGGTCGGTTCCCTGGTGCTTGGGCGGCCTGGCGCGCCGCTGCGGCGCCGTCGGCCGATGGTTGGATCATCGCGTCGCCCGGCCGAGTGTGGCCTGGCCGGGGTTGCTGGTCGTGGCGGCGGCAGCCTTGCGGGCCCGCACCACCATGTTCAGGTTGATGAGCTGCGCGGACTGTGGGATGTCGCGCTCCTCGACATCGTACACATCGAGCCCGGCGCGGGACAGGTGGGCCCGGATGCTGCGCTGATCGAACCCCATCGTGTGGTAGTCGCCCGGGTTCGTCTGGCCGCCGAAGATCATGTAGGACGCGACATCGGCATCCCAGTCGCCGCGCATGTAGGCCTGGACCTGGAGGCGCAGCGACGGGCAGCGAACGATGATCTCGCCGCCGGGCTTCAGGACGCGCGCCCACTCCGCCAGGACCGTGTCGACCTCCCGGTGCGAGAAGTGCTCCAGGATGTCGCTGGCCAGGATGACGTCGGCGCACGCGTCCGGCAGGTCGAGACGCCGCACGTCCATGCCGACGACCTCGGGCCGGTCGCTGAACAGGTCGATGTTGACCATGTCCGGCCGGATGTCTTCGCCGCAGCCCAGGTTCAGGATGAGCGGGCTCGGGAGCGGGCTGGGCATGACGCCCGTCGCGCGGCGGCAGGAGAAGCCATCCGCCACCTCGTCGCTGGCGTCGCGGTTCATGCCGCCGGTTGCCGCGCGGCGCTCCCGCACGACCGCTCGCGTCCCGTCCGGAGTGTGCGCCGCGATAACCTCACGGTAGTGGAACACCTGCGTCGCGAGGAAGGCGTCGAACCCGGCGGGCGGCCCGATGGAGGCGCGCATCCGCCCGAGCAGGCTCGGGTCCGACACGAAGCGGCGGATCGCCTCCACGATGGCGCCGGGGTCGCGCGGCGGCACCAGGATGCCCGTCACGCCGTGCTGCACCATGTCCGGGATGCCGCCGATGTTGGCGCCGATGATCGGGCAGCCGGCCGCGAGCGCCTCGAAGACGACGTGCGGCGCGCAGTCTTCCCATACGCTGGGCACGCACATGACGTCCACGTCGCCGAGGAGGCCGGGCAGCTCCTTGGGGTCGTACTGGCCGTGGAACTCGGTGACGTGCTGCGTGTCGATCGAGCGCAGTAGGTCGATGTAGGCGTCCGGGCCGCCGCCGAAGAGGTGCAGCTCGATCTCGCCGGGGCGGAAGGCCTGGGCGGCGTCGACGAGCAGGTGCACTCCCTTGTGCGGCATGAGCGAACCGATGAAGCCCACGCGGAGCGGCCCTCGGCGCGCCTCGCTCTCCACCTTGATGCAGCCGACCTTGCGCCAGATGGAGTCGACGCGGTCCGGCTGCTGGTGCAGCACATGGATGCGCGACGGGTCGTGGCCGTTGAGGGCGAACAGCTCCCGCACGCGCCACGAGACGGCGAGGTGGCGGTCGGCGATCTTGGACAGGATCTGCCGCCCGCGCGCGGCGCGTCGGGCATACGCCTCGGCCAGGTCGGGCCGGTTCATGCACTGCGCGCACCGCATGCCGTCCTCGCTGGGGCCGTCGCAGAGCGTCAGGTCGTCGTGGAACAGGTAGAGCCGCGGGCAGAGCGGCCAGTAGTTGAAGGACGTGTAGAGCACCGGGACGCCGCTCGACGCCGCCTCTTCCACCGCGCCCATCGATAGGCCCAGGATGTTGAAGAAGTGGATGACGTCCGGCTGGCACTCGTCGATGACCCGAGACACGATCGGCCGCACGCAGGGGTCGTCCGCCTCGCGGTCAGGGTCCTCGACGTCCATGAAGGTCGTGCCGCGGTTGAACACCCCGTAGAGCTGGACCCCGTCCTCCTCGCCGCGCAGCAGGTGGTAGGCGGGGTAGCCCGGGAGCGGCTGCGCGCCCGCGTAGAGCACGGACACCCGGTGCCCTTGCTGCACAAGGCGCCTGGCGATCTGGCGCGGCTGGATGGTGCCGCCGCCCTCGTCGGCCCAGCCGTACATGACCAGCAGGATGCTCATCGAGTCGACCGCGGCATGGTTCACCGGCCCCGTCGAGAGCACGCGGCTCGGGCGGGGGGCGTAGGCGAACCCGGATTCGGCGAGCGGGATGGCGAGCAGCAGGTTGCGGGCCAGCCGCTTGCGCACCTGGGCGAGGTACGCCAGGCACCGCTGCGCATCGACGACGGCGCCGTCCGGGTCCATCGCGATGGCCTGAGCCATCAGCTTGTCGGCCTCGTCGTGGCGGCCGCAGACGGCGCGGAGCAGGGCCTGGTTGCAGACCGCCGCGGGGTTCGGCCAGCCTTCGGCGAGGGCCTGCTGGTACCAGATGGCGGCCGAGACGAGCTTGAGCGCCGGGTGGTCCTCACCGTACCACGGTTCGCGCAGGCGCATCGCCGCGTTGCCCAGCTCGCAGTAGGCTCGGGAGCGGGCCTCGCCGGTGGAGACGTCGGCGCCCGCGAGGATGTCTCCCAGGGGAAGGCGCGTGAAGTCGCCGCGGATCTGGTCCATCTCCTGCGTCGTCTCGTCGCCCGCCTGCGACATCTGCGCTTCGTGGAGCGCGACCATGGTCAGGGGCTCGGGAACGTGCGCCGCCCCGAACCGCAGGCCGACGCTGGTGGCGAAGCGGTAGTCGGCCGCGATGCGCAGGCTCTCGTCGAACCCGCCGACGGCCTCGTATGCCTCGTGCGTCCACATGATCGTGTAGCACGCCAGGTTGTAGTGGACCGCCAGGCGCGGGTCGAAGTCCGGGAACGAGCGGACCAGCAACTCGGCCTGGCCGTACGGCGCATTCGGTACGTGCGTGAAGGCGAGGTCCGCGTAGGCGATGCCGGCGCCGGTGGCGTCCAGCGCGTCGGCCAGGCGCTCGAACGCGTCGGCGCGGCGCCGGTCGTCGGTGTTCGCGTTGACCATGTATTGCCCGGCGGCTATGCCCGCGGCGCGGTTCCACGAGGCGTAGAGGGGCTCGCGCTCCGGCGTGCGCACATAGCGGATGTTCGGATGCTTCGCGGCGAACGCGGCGACGATGGACCCCTCGTCCTCGGGGCTGCACGCGTCGATGACCAGGATCTCCATCGCGCCCTTCGCGAACAGGGTCTGGCCGACGAGGTCCTCCAGGCACCCGTGCATGAAGCGCTGCGAGGCGTAGGTCGAGACGATGGCGGTGACGCGGATCGGGTTCTGCTCGGGCTCCGGCGCTGCCTGCTCTCCGGCGGGAGCGGCATCCGCCAGCCGCTGGGCTTCGGCCGCGCGTCCGGCCGCCTGCAGCAGCTCGCAGAGGTTGTGGCGCGCGTCGGCATGGCCGGGAGCGACGTCGAGCGTTCGCTGGAAGAACTGCTCGGCCCGCTCGGCCTGCTCGCGCGAGAGCCAGGCGACGCCGAGGTCGTTCAGCACGTCCGGGCGGCGCGGGTCGCGGAGGAGAGCCAGCACGAAGAGGTCGAAGGCTCCTTGCAGGTTGCCCGCGCCGAACGCGTCCTCGGCCCTGGCGATCAGCGAGCAGATGTCGGCATCGGTGGCGGACTGGAGCCCGAGGGCCTCGATCCGTCTGGCGATGCGCTCCTCGGGCAGGCCGAAGGCGATTGCCAGCGCCAGCTCGTTGGCCGCCTCGGCTGTGCGTCCCTGGCGCGCCAGGATCAGCCCGGACCAGTAGCGGAGCAGGGGATCCTCCGGGTGCGCCTGGCGGTAGTGGAGCGGCCCGCCGCAGCCCTCGTGCGCCATGAGTGGCGACGCCGCGGCGATCTCCTCGTCGGCCTGATCGGCCACGGACGCGGCGGAGGGGCGGGCGCTCTGGCGGAACGGGGTGGCCCAGGGGCCGAGCGACTCGATGAGGGCCGCGGCGCCGGAGCAGTAGGCCGGCAGCGGGGCCACCTGCTCGATGCGCAGGGGCTGGTCCAGCAGCGCGACGCCGGGCACGCTGCCCCACGTCCGGCGCCGCTTGGGCTGCTGCGCGAGGCGCTCGTACAGCCCGGCCAGCGTGCGGCCCACGGGCTCGCCGCCGTAGTTCGCCAGGGCGTAGGCTCGCGCGTTGTCGCCCAGGCGCCGGCGCTCCTCCGGGTGGCGGTACAGGTGCTCGATGGCCTCGGCGTACTCCCGCTCGGTCGAGACGACCAGGCCGGTCTTCCCGTGCTCCACGAGGTCAACCAGCCCGCCGTAGGGGAACACCACCGGCGGAACGCCCGCCGCCATCGCCTCCTGCAGGTTCAGCTCGCCCGCCGCGTAGGTCTCCTCGGTCAGCGGGTAGCCGTAGACATCCATCGTCGCCAGGATCGGGCCGATGTCCGACACGTAGCCGCGGAAGTCGAAGCGGCCCGCCGCTCCCAGGGCCTCCGCCTGGCGCTTCAGCTCGTCGATGATGCCCGTGCCGCACACGGTGAACTTGACGCCCGGCGCCTGCACGGCGGCGCTCATTGCCACGAAGCGCGGGTGCATCTTGATGAAGTCGACCGTGCCGATGTAGCCCACGTTGAAGCCGTCGTGCGGCTTCGGCTCGATGCCCGCGACGCGCTCGAGGTCGGCCGGGTCGACGACCACCGCCGCGCGGCCCGCGCGCCCCTCGTCGGCCAGGCGGCGGAAGGGCTGCAGGCGGTAGGAGCGCGGGCAGCAGGCGACGGCCATGTCGGCGAAGTCGACCAGGTTCGGGGTAATGACCTGCGGCGCGTGGTCGCCGGCGACGTGGTAGGTGATGAGCAGGCGCATGGCCGGCAGGTCGGAGAGCAGCAGGTCCTGCACGTAGGGGGTGTTCCACCAGTGCAGGTGCACCACGTCCGCTTCGGCCATCTCCTCGTGCATCGACGTGACGTCGCGCGCCATTGAGACGGACATGCCGTGCTGCTCCGCGAGGTCGATGGCAGCGCCATCGGGCGGGAACAGCGAGACGATCCGGTGCTCTGCGCCGGCGCAGCGGCGTGCGTACTTGGCGCCGCACATCATGGCGCGGGCGGCGCCTCCGGTCGTCAGGTGATGGATGATATGGAGCACGCGCATGGCGGGCGGTTCCTTCCGGCTAGACGGCGGCTACGCCGTTCCGATGTCCGTTGGCGGTCAGGTTCGTACCGGCGTCAGGCTGCGCGGCGTTGATCTCCCGCAGCAGGGCTGTCTGGAGCGGCGACGGTGCGTAGGCGGCAGAGGCGGTGCGCAGCAGCTCGGCCGCCTCCGAGGCTCGGTCCACCTTGGCCAGCGCGAACGCGTGCCCGTAGACGGCGCCGGGCCGATCCGGGCGCAGGCCACGCGCTCGCTCGAGCATCGCGCGGGCGACTCCCGGCTCGCCGGCGTTCACCCGGTCGACCGCGTCGCGCAGGACACCGTCGGCCTCGACGGTCGTGGCGCGCCGCGCCTCCTCGGGCCTGAGCGCGCCCAGCCGCGTGCGCACGATGCGGTCGAACTCGGCGGCGCGCAACTCGACGGCGTACTCGCGGTGGCAGCGCTCCAGCCCGCGCCGCGCGATGGCCTCGCGCTCGTCCGGGTGGGCGAGGTAGTAGCGCACCTTGGCGAGCATCTCCTCCTGCGAGCGGAACGTCTCGATCTCGTGGCCGGGCTCGAAGAAGCGGGCGATGTTCGGGTGGTGCTCGGTCAGCAGGAACGCGCCGGTGCCGGTCGTCTCGAAGAGCCGCATGTTGCCGGCGTCGTGCTGCGCCAGGTCGATCTCGGCGTTGACGACGATGTGCCCGCTGCGGAGCGCCCGGTGCATGTCGAGGCCCCAGCGCGGGCCCTGGTTGCGCTTCTCGATGGCGGGCGGCGGCGTGCCGTTCTCGTTGCCGACGTAGAAGCCCACGGACAGGCTCGGGTCGCGCTCCGCCTCCGCGGCGAGGGCCAGCAGGTAGGCGTTGCGCGTGGCGTGCTGCTCGGTCCACTGCCCGCTGAACACCACGTCGAAGCGGCGCGGCTCGTCGGCGACGGCGTCCGAGATCCAGGTGGGCAGGCCGGGGTGGAAGAACGCCACGTCCTTCGCGCCGAGGCGGAGGGCCTGGTCGCGGGAGGCGCGCAGGTGCGAGATGATCAGGTCGTACTCGGTCCAGTCGGTGTCCGGCGCCACGCAGGCCGCGCGCCAGCCGATCGTCAGCTTCGGCTTCCAGCTCACCGCGCGGAGGAAGCGGCTGTCGAAGTCGACGGGGTGGCCCATGTAGAGCACGTCCGGCTTGAACTGCTCGATCTGCAGGCGCAGCACGTCGTAGAACGTGTAATCGCCGACCGGGAGCTGCAGTTGGGAGTCCTTGAGCCAGCGGGCCTGCGCCGGGACGCAGTTGGCCACGACGAACATGGTCTCGTAGCCTAGCTTGGCCAGGTGCGGCGTGAGCATGTGCGCCGAGGAGAACGCGTCCGCGAGGAACGCCTCCATCTGCTCCGCGAAGGGGGCCTCGCGCAGGTGCGGTCGGCGGTCGTAGAACTCCTGCTGGTACGACGGGTAGAAGGTGTGCATCTGCAGGAGGCGGATCGGGCCGGCGTGCCGCTCGGCCTGCGGCTCGGGCTCGGGCTCCTCGGCGGAGGGGAGCTTCGGCGCGCTGTCCAGCACCTTGCGCGCGGCATCCAGGTTCGCGGCGATCTCCACGTTGTGCGGCGCGAGGCGGACCGCCTGCTCGAACGCGGCGCACGCGTCGGGCACGTCGCCGAGCGCGAACAGGGCGCAGCCGAGCGCGTTGTGCGCCTCCGGATCGGCGGGGAACTGGCGCGCGGCCGAGCGTGCCGCCTGCTCCGCCGACTTCGGGTCGCCGAGTTCGATGCACTCCGATATGTGGTCCAGCAAGTTCCGCGGAAGGTTGCTCATGCGGTTCTCAGCTCCTGGGGCGCGGCGGCCCCGTTACTTCAGCAGCGTCGTGACGAACTTGTACAGCGGCACGGGCTCGACCGATTCGCGGTTGCCCGGGTAGCGGACGGCCATGGCGCCCGTCGCGTTGCCGATGAAGGCGATCAGGTCGGCGGGGAAGCCGGCCGCGGCGCACGGCGCCGTCACCGACAGGTAGGCATCGCCCGCGCCGACGGTGTCGACCACTTCCTTGGAGAAGACCGGCGTGTGGATCGGCGCGTCGTCGGCGGCCAGCGTGAGCGAGCCCTCGGTGCCCTGCGTGACCGAGACGAGCTTCGTCGCGAGGCGCTCGCGGGTGCGGCGCATCAGCTCGTCGACGGGGCCGAAGCGGTCGTAGTAGGCCAGGCGCATCTCCTCCTGGTCGATGCAGACGTAGTCGGCGCGCGGGTAGCGGGTGATCGTGTTGAACCCCTGGTTGGTGCTGTTTGCCTGGGCGTTGAGCGCCATGAACCGCGACTGCCGGGCCAGCACGTCGATGGTCTCCGCGCCGATGAGCCCGTGGCCGAAGTCGCCGACGATGACCAGGTCGTAGTCCGGCGCGGCCCGCTCGAGGAAGTGGTTCAGGTCCGCCGAGACCTCAGCCGGCAGCGGCCGGTCCTCCACGAACGTGACCTCGAAGAGCTTGCTGAAGAGGAACCGGTCCGTGTAGCGACGCTTGACGGTGGTCGGGCCGTCCGGGCGGGCGAAGAACTTGGTCGACACGTTCGGCTTCAGGTGCGTGGTGATGTAGTCGAGGCGCGGGTCGGTCTGGCCCACGCAGGAGACGACCTGTACGTGCTCGCAGAAGCCGGCCACGTGGTTCGCGATGGCCAGCACGCCGCCCGGGTAGGTCTCCGCCTCGATGAAGCGCGCGTTCAGGGCGACCGACTTCGACGCCTGGCCGAGCACCTTGGCGTAGTGGTACTCGTCGATGATGGTGTCGCCGACGATGAGCACGCGCGTGGTCCGCAGCGATCGCAGCCGCTCGATCACCTCGTCCGCGGAGTAGCGCTTGCGGAACGCGTTGAGGTAGGCGGCGGTCTCCTCGGGGAGCGCGCTGAAGTAGCTGTTGAGCAGCTTGGTCGAGCTGAACGTGATGTCCGAGGTGAAGCGCATCTTGCCGCCCACCGCCTCGACCGCCTCCTCCTCGTCGACGATGTGCCCCGTGACATCGCCCTCGCGGCGGACGTACTCGTCGCCCTTGACGAACACGTCGGGCTTCAGCTTGTGGATGGTCTCCACCGCCTTGGGCCACTCGTTGACCGCCACGTAGTCCACATCCTCGAGCGCGGCGATCGACTCGGCGCGCAGGCGCTCGTTGAAGACCGGGCGGCCCGGGCCCTTGTTCACAAAGGCGTCGGGCGTCACGGTCACGACGAGGACGTCGCCCTCGCGCTTGGCGAGGCCGAGGTGGCGGATATGGCCGGGGTGCATCAGGTCGAACACGCCGTGGCAGAGCACCACGCTCTTGCCGTGCGCCTTCTCGTCGACCAGAGCTACCGCGAGGTCATCGATACTGCGGATCTTGTTGTTCATCGCGTTTCGCCGTAGAAGCGCCGGACCGTGCGGGCGACGTGGGTCTTCTGGGCCTCGGTGAGCGTCGGGTACACGGGCAGGCTAACGATGCGGCCGCACTGGGCTTCGACGACGGGGAAGTCGCCCCGCTTGTAGCCCAGCCCCTGCGCCGCCTCCTGCAGGTGGATCGGGATCGGGTAGTGGACCTTCGCGCCGACGCCGTTCTCCGCGAGGAAGTCGATGAGGTCGCTGCGGCGGTCCGCCTGGACGATGTAGGTGTGGTAGACGGCGTGCTCGTGCGGGGCCGTGCGCGGGCAGGTCACGAGGCCGTCGATCTCGCCGGTGTAGAAGGACGCGGCGGCGCGCCGGGCGTCGGTCCAGGTATCCAGGTGCGGCAGCTTCGCGCGCAGCATCGCGGCCTGGATGGCGTCCAGCCGGCTGTTCGGGCTCCAGAACTCGCAGGCGTCGCGGTCTCGAAGTCCGTGGTTCCGCGCGCGCTGCAGGCGCCGGTAGAGCGCCTCGTCGTTGGTCACGATGACCCCGCCGTCGCCGCAGGCGCTGAGGTTCTTGAGCGGGTGCAGGCTGAAGCAGCCGGCCTGGCCGAACGTGCCCACGCCGCGGTGCCGGTAGCGCGCGCCCACCGCCTGCGCGCAGTCCTCGACGACCGCTAGCCCGTGCCGCTCCGCCAGCGCGAGGATGGCGTCCATGTCGGCGGGACGGCCGGTGAGGTGGACGGGCACGATGGCGCGCGTTCGCGGCGTGATGGCCGCCTCGATGCACGCGGGGTCGATGTTGTAGTCCTCGCGCACATCGGCGAAGACCGGCCGGGCGCCCGCGAGCGCGATGGCGGAGGCGGAGGCCAGGAACGAGTTCGGCGCGGTGATGACCTCGTCGCCGGGGCCGATGCCGAGGGCCGTCAGCGCGAGCACCAGCGCGTCGGTCCCGTTCGCCACGCCCACCGCGCAGCGCGCGCCGCAGTAGGCGGCGAACTCCCGCTCGAACGCCTCGACCTCCGCGCCCAGGATGAACTGCCCGGTCCGCAGCACGCGGTCGGCGGCTTCGAGCATTCGGGCGCGCAGGGCCGCGTCGCGGATCGCGAGGTCGACGTACGGGACCTCGACGCGCTCGGCTGTCCGGTTCGGCATCACTGTGGTGGTCATGCGTCTCGCCTCGCGATCATCCACGTGTTCACGGGTACGCCGTGGTGGTAGTCGTTCGCGGAGTTGTCAACGCCCAACTCCATCCGCGCATAGGCGCCGAAGTCGAGCACCTCGCCGGACGCGACGACGGTCAGCTCCGCCAGCTCGGCCAGGAGGTGGAACCCGTCGCGCCCGATGCGCCAGTAGTCCGGATGCAGGTGGCCGTCCGGGTAGGCGTAGGGGCACCAGTAGAACACGTGCCCGCCGGGCCGCAGGATGCGTGCGAGGTTCTGCCCCATGAGCTGCGGGAACTTGGCGTGCTCCAGGATGCTGATGCACAGGATGGTGTCCGCGGACTCGGGCGGCACGGGCGGCGGGTCGGCGCAGAAGTCGCCGATGATGTCGACCGGCGAGACCGCGCCGAGCTTGGACACCTGCGGATCGCACAGGTCGCTGATGAGCCAGCGCTGGACGCCCGGCTGTTCGGCGAGGTAGCGGTGCCAGTGGAGCGGGGTGGACATGTCGATGACGACGCCGCGCACGAGCGAGCGCCACTCCCACAGCCATTGATCCTCGAGGACGCCGATGGCGATGCCTGCCTGCTCGTAGGGGCCGACGAAGGCCGCGCCAGGGCAGTGGCGCGCCTTCAGGCCGGCGATCAGCTTCGCCTGGTTCTCGATCAGGCGGGTGATCGCCATCTCGCGGACGGCGTCGGGCATCGGGCCGGTCAGCAGTGTCACTGGAGCTGGATCTCCTGCATCCGCTTGATGTTCACGTAGAGCGGATTGGTCATCGGGTCGGTGAACCGGCCCTCGCGGAACGCGGCGCACAGGTCGGCGACGGCGTCCTCGATGGTGTGCTTCGGCTCGAACCCCAGCTCGCGCCGGATGTAGTCCGACGAGATGTGGTAGGAGCGCAAGTCGTTCGTGGGCTCCGTGACGACCTCGATGGGCTGCTCGCGCGGCATCTCGCGGGACACCACGTCGCGCACGATGCCGGAGATGTCTGCGACGGATCGGTTCTGGAAGCCGGCGTTGAACGTCTTGCCGGCGATCCGGCAGGCGGGCTCCTCCAGCACCTGCGCGTAGAGGGCCACCATGTCGGCGATATGCAGGTTCGGCCGAAGCTGCGAGCCGCCGAACACCTTGATGCGGCCGTTGTTCACGGCGTGGTTCGTCAGGATGTTCACGGTCAGGTCGAAGCGCTGCCGGGGCGCGTAGCCGCAGATGGTGGCGGGCCGGATGATGAGCGTCGTGAAGTCGGGCGCCTGGAACGGGCGGAGCTGCTCCTCGCAGAGCGCCTTGTACTTCGAGTAGTCCGTCAGCGGCTCCAGGCTGGCTTCTTCGGTGACGTCCTGGTCCGGCTTCAGCCCGTAGACGCTGGAGCTGGACGCGTAGACGAACCGGTCGACGCCCGCGTCGCGCGCCGCCTGCACGAGCGGCAGGAACGCGTCGTAGTTGATCGACTTGCCCAGGCCCGGATCCAGCTCGAAGCTCGGGTCGTTGGAGATGCAGGCCAGGTGGATGACGGCGTCGCAGCCGGCCACGGCCTGCTTCACGAGCGTGGCGTCGCGCAGGTCGCCCTTGAACCGGTCCAGGCGCTCGGGCGCGGGGCAGCCATCCAGCACGTGGTCGCCATACATGAACAGGTCGAGCACGCGAACGCGGTACCCGAGCGAGAGGAGATGCGGAACCAGAGCACTGCCGACATAGCCGGCGCCCCCGGTGACGAGTACAGTCTTGTCAGGCAGCGCAGCCAATCGCGGACCTCCCATGGAGTGGATAGATGTCGAGATAGTCGGACTGCCGGCACACCTCGAGCGGGCGCTCGGCGCCATCGATGACGGCCCGGCCCAGCGCGCCCCACGGCAGGTCGGCCAGCCGCGCGTCAGGCGTCACGCTCAGCGACAGGCGGCTGCGCGGCGTCTCCCGGCCGGGCGAGCCGGCGACATACAGGTAGAAGATGCCCGCCGGCGTCTCGACGAACGCCGGCTCCCAGGGCACGAAGTCCATCGCCCTCGCCACGCGCAGCGCCTCGGCGACGGGCATCATGAGCGGCACCTGCTTCCGGTCCATCAGCGAGCCCCGTGCGTTGGTGTGGGCCTCGACGCCGGGCGTCTGGGGGCGCGCCGCGTAGTCGCCGGCCACCAGCCGCGGGAACCACTCCTGCGCCAGCGTCTCCGAGTGGGCCGAGGTGCGCTCGTACAGCTCGCGCGCGGTCTCGCCGAGCTCGATGGGGAAGCGGCGCTCGGCGATCACTCGCCCGGCATCCAGCGCGGCATCCATCTCGTGGAGCGTTGTCGCGTAGTCGGCGTCGCCGGCCAGGATGGCGTGCGAGCAGCCGTTGCAGCCGCGCCACCGGGGCAGGGGAGCCTCGTGCAGGTTGAACGCGCCGCGCGCGGCGTTCGCGATGACCTTGCCGTCGATGATGAACGGGTAAAGCACCGATACGATCAGGTCGCAGCGCACCTCGCCGAGCTTGGACTTCGGCACGAGCGCGATGCCCTGGGCGCGGCACTCCTCGACGATCTCGTTGTCGCCCCACCACAGCTCGCCGGTCTGCCGCGTGCCGACGCCGGCGATCTCGACGCCCGGGATGGACGCCAGGATGCGCAGGCAGCGGAGGGCCAGCGGCTTCTCGCCAAGGAACAGCACTCGGGTCTCGCTCATGTGCTCAGTGCTCCGATGGGTTGCCCAGCTCCGGAGGGCGGATCTCCGTGCCCGCCGGTCCTCGCCGGACCTATGCCGCCAGCTTCATGCGGCTCGCGGCGACGGCTCGGTAGAACGTGACGAGGCGCGGGATGTTGGCCTCGACGGTCAGGGCGCGCGGCGGCGTCACGCTCGCGGGCAGCTCCACGTCCGCGATGCCCTCGATGGTGCGCACCGTCGCGCCGAGGCGGTACCTGCGCACGATGGAGCGCTGGAAGCTGCCGTTGTGGATGATGACCGGGATGCCCGCGTCGGCGTAGTCGAACACCTTGTTGGCCGCCGCGTGGTTGAACTTGGCGATCTCGTAGGTCGGGTCGCTGGGCGAGCCGTCCACGCTGCGCGACAGCACCTGGACGCCCGCGTCGTACCGCGCCAGCTCGTCGATGAGCCGGTCCGGCGGCACGGGGCTGTTCACGTGCACGTAGGCCGGGTTGCCATGCGCCGGCAGGTAGCGCCCGAGGCCGGCCCGGTAGATCTGCGCCAGCTCTTCGGACGACGGGTAGATGTGGTAGTGGATGGCGCGCGAGCTCAGCGCAGCCGCCGTGATGTAGTGGAAGTTGTTGGCGTCCGGCGCTTCCGGCCCACCCTTGAACAGGTTCCCGCAGTAGACGATGTGGCGCTCGCCGTCGATGGCAGAGAGCTTCGTGACGTTCGGGGCGCCGGCGCCCCAGCACATATCGGTGAGGAGCATGCGCGGCCCGCGGAAGTCGTAGCGCAGGCGGTGCATCGAGGTCTGCGTCTCCAGGCTGCGGCAGCAGTGCCCGTCCGCGTGCTCGACGCAGTAGCGCTCCAGCTCGGCCTGCCCGGCAAAGTTGCGCATCTGCAGCTCTTCCCGCACGAGCCCGCCCATCACGTCGTAGTTGTCGTGGATGACCGGCGCGATGCCGTTGCGGATCAGCGCCGCCGCCACGTCGTAGGACCAGCAGGAGAACACGTGGAACGCGATGGGGGAGTAGCGCCGCGCCAGCGCGACGGCTTCCTTGGCGGTGCGGTACATCTCCACCGTGGAGCACACGGCGCGCGCATCGAAGGCGGGGGGCTGGCTGCAGAGGAGCACCACGTCCCACCCGGCGCGGTGCAGGCCCCAGGCGATCTTGGCCTCGCGTGAGAGCGGGCGATCGGAGACGAGCACGACCTGTCCCGGAAGCGCCGCGGGGGCCGCGGGCGGCTCGGCCGGTTCGGGCGCGGCGTCGTGCCGCACCTGCCCGAGGATCGTCTCGGCGGCGTCGCTGAGCTGGAGCACGAATCGGCGCACGGACTCGGGGGTGCGGTCCCATTCGTCCTGAGTGAAGCGCATCTCTGGGAGTCCCAGGGGCTCTGACATGGGCAGTGTCATCCGGTAGCTGGGTGGTGGGTGCGGAGGCCTGGCCTCCAGGATCGCCGCGCCCGGCGCAGGCTCGGGACCCACACGTCGCGGTGCGAGGTCGGTTGGGTGGCAGCGTGTGTCGTCGCGACCACGCGCCGAAAGGCGATGTGCTAGCTCGATCCACTCACGGGTGGTACCAGGCGGGCAGGGACGCCCGCCCCACCACAGCGCTCGCGCGTGACCTGAGCTAGTGATACTGGATGGGCAGGGACGCCCGCCCCACCACAGCGCTCGTGCGTGACCTGGGCTGAGGTCTGAGGGGCCGAAGGGCGCGTCACTCGGCGCCGGCCGGCGTCAGGCCGCCCTGCGCTCGGTGCGTGCGGCTTCGAGTGCCCGGTTCAGCTCCTGGCGGGCGCCCTCGATGCTGTACTTCTCCTGGCGCAGGAGACGCTTGATATCTAGCACTACGGCAATATCGTCCGCCGTGTACCGGCGCTGCCCGCCGGCTGTGCGGACGGGCTTGAGGAACTCGTCGAACTCGCTCTCCCAGTATCGGAGTGTATGGATCTCGATGCCAGTCACCTGGCTGACCGTCCCGATGGGGAGTGGGCGTGCGGCGCGTTTTCGCTGGTACAGGGTCATGTTCGAATCTGAGATGTCGCTTGAGGTTTGCGTGCGTGAAGTCTCGCACGGACAGGTCTATTGTTGGAGGGTCTTCTGAGTTTCTTCAGGGCTTCCGGCGGAAGGAACCGGTAACATATCGGGTGAAGTCCGGCGGGGGGGTGCGCGATGCGGCGTCACGACGGCGTGGCGGCGCGTGAGCCGATAATGACGTGGGTCTGGCGCGTGCTCTTGGCGGCCGGGCTGCCAAACGAGGAGAAGGTGGTCATACCATGACACAGGTGTCAGTGGAGCCGGTGATCGTCGCGACGTGGAAGTTCGGGCGCTTGGCCTGCGAGGCGGGGCTGCCCGCGCTGGCGGCGTCGGCGTCTGCGTTCGACGCGGTGGAGCTGGGGGCGAACGCGGTGGAGGAGGACCCGGCGGTCACGTCGGTGGGGTACGGCGGCTATCCCAATGCGGACGGAGTGGTGGAGCTGGACGCGGCGATCATGGACGGCCCGGCGCATCGCGCGGGCGCAGTCGCGGGCCTCACGGGCATCCGCAAGCCGATCTCCGTCGCCCGCCGCGTGATGGAGAAGACGCCGCACGTGATGCTGGTGGGCGACAACGCCCGGCGCTTCGCGATGTCGCAGGGCTTCCCGGAGACCGACCTGCACACGGAGAAGTCGCGGGACCGCTACCTGGAGTGGCGCAAGGCACAGGGCCTGCCCGAGGTCGCCCACTTCGACGAGCTGCCCAGCCGCAGGGGCCTGCCGGCGGACTCGCACGACACGGTGGGCGTGTGCGCCATCGACGCCCGCGGCGACCTGGCGGTTGGGTGCACCACGAGCGGCCTGGCGTGGAAGCTGCCCGGGCGCGTGGGCGATTCGCCGATCGTCGGCTCTGGGCTGTACGTCGACAACGACTACGGCTGCGCGTCCGCCACGGGCAACGGCGACGAGATCATGAAGGTCTGCCTCTCGTACCGCATCGTGTGCATGATGTCGCGCGGCGCGCACCCGCAGGAGGCCTGCGAGGAGTCGATCCGCTACCTGCTGCGCAAGCGCCCGCACCACCAGGAGCACGGCGCGGCCTGCATCGCCGTCGCCAAGTCCGGCGAGGTTGGCGCAGCCGCCACGCAGGAGGGCTTCAGCAGTCCCGACCATCCGTGGATATACTGCGTCGGCCGGGCCGGCAAGGTGGAGGTGCTGGAGGGCGTGTACGTAGCGCCGTAGTTCGTGCCTTGCCGCAGGTGTCAGGGGCCCACCTCGCACGTTGGGGGTGGGCCTTGCTGCGTCGGGGGCGGATCGCGCTGGGCACCCGCTCCTTCTGTGACCGGCGGAGGGGCTTGCCGGTCACGCCAGTCGCGGCTCGGAACGGTGGTGCGGGGCCGGGAGTTGGGCGCGCTGCGCACACGGTGCCGAGCCGCGACCGTGAGGGAGCGGTCCGCCGTAGTCGGTAGGCGGCTGCGGAACGGTACAGACCGGTCGCTGACGCTCCCGGCTCGGACGGCGGTTGCGCGAGGTAGGCGGGGGCGGGCTGCGCACACGGTGCCGAGCCGCGACCGTGAGGGAGCGGTCTGCCGTAATCGGCAGGCGGCTGCGGAACGGTAGAGACCGGTCGCTGACGCTCCCGGCTCCGAACGGTGGCCGCGCGAGTTGAGCGGGG
>CAZFLM010000067.1:17896-22211 GCA_964519955.1 uncultured Chthonomonadaceae bacterium
AGACCGGTCGCTGACGCTCCCGGCTCCGAACGGTGGCCGCGCGAGTTGAGCGGGGGCGGGCTGCGCACACGGTGCCGAGCCGCGACCGTGAGGGAGCGGTCCGCCGTAGTCGGTAGGCGGCTGCGGAACGGTACAGACCGGTCGCTGACGCTCCCGGCTCCGAACGGTGGCCGCGCGAGTTGAGCGGGGGCGGGCTGCGCACACGGTGCCGAGCCGCGACCGTGAGGGAGCGGCCTGCTGTAGTCGGTATGCGGCTGCGGAACGGTACAGACCCGTCGCTGACGCTCCCGGCTCGGACGGTGGTGCGGGGCCGGGAGTTGGGCGCGCTGCGCACCCGTGTGCCGAGCCGCGACCGTGAGGGAGCGGTCTGCCGTAATCGGCAGGCTGCTGCAGAACGGCACAGACCGGTCGCTGACGCTCCCGGCTCCGAACGGTGGCCGCGCGAGTTGAGCGGGGGCGGGCTGCGCACACGGTGCCGGGCCGCGACCGTGAGGGAGCGGTCTGCCGCAATCGGCAGGCGGCTGCGGAACGGTACAGACCGGTCGCTGACGCTCCAGGCTCGGAACGGTGGTGCGGGGCCGGGAGTTGGGCGCGCTGCGCACACGGTGCCGAGCCGCGACCGTGAGGGAGCGGTCCGCCGTAGTCGGTAGGCGGCTGCGGAACGGTACAGACCGGTCGCTGACGCTCCCGGCTCGGACGGCGGTTGCGCGAGGTGGGCGGGGCGCTTAGGCCGCCGCCCGCTCCGGCTCGCGGACGCGCAGGGCGAAGAGGAGGGTGCCCGTGGCGGCGACGCAGCCGAGCACGAGGTAGAGCCACCGGATGCCGATGGCGTGGGCGACGAGGCCGGAGAGCAGGGGGCCGAACGCGGCGGCGGCGGAGCTGACCGCGCTGAGCAGGGCCTGGCCCGTTGCGCGGTACTCGCTGGACACCGTGTCCGTGACGAACGCGAACGGGACGATGGCCAGGATGCTGAACGTAAGGCCGTGGAACGTCTGCAGGCAGAGCACCGCCTCGGGGGTGGGAGCGATGGCGTAGGCGGCGAGCCTCAGCGGCAGGACCGCGAACGCGACCCAGAGCGTTCGCACGCGGCCGAAGCGGTCGGCCGACCAGCCGGCGAGCGTCAGGAACGGCAGCTCGATCGTGGCGCTGATGGCGAACGCGATGGGCATGAGGTTGCCCGGCGGCGGCGGGCGGAAGGACTGCAGGTACATGCTCAAGTTGGCCGAGTACGACATGAGGGCCATATACGCGAGGAAGTAGGCGGCGGTGAACGCCAGCAGGTTGCGGTTGCCGAGCACGCGGGTGGCGCCGCGCAGGTCGAGAGTGCGGCGCTCCGTCACTCCGGGGCGCACCACCAGCAGCGTCCAGAGCCCGGCGAACAGGTAGATCGCGGCGACCTGGTAGAACATGCGGGGCGTTCGGGGCAGGGCCGGCCATAGGACGACGGCCACCATCGTGCCGACGAATCCGATGGTGCCCCACGCGCGCACCGTGGCGAACGACCGCCCGGCCGCCGCGCGCGTGAAGACATCCGCGCCGAGCGCCGAGGCGGTGGAGGCGCTCATGGCGAGGCCCGCGCCGGCCAGTACCTGCAGCACGGCAAAGTGGAGGAACGTGTGGGCGTGCGGGTAGGCCAGGTAGCAGAGCCCCGCCAGGACGGAGCCGCCGAGGATGAACGGGCGCCGCGTGTGCAGGCGGTCGGAGAGGGCGCCGATGGGCAGCAGCGTGAGGGCGCCCGCCGCCTGGCCCAGGGCGATGAGCGAGCCTACCTGCAGGTAGTCGAAACCGAGTGACCGCCAGTAGAGCGGGAGGTAGGGCGACGTGAACCCGATTGCCGCGAAGAACCAGAAGTAGTAGGAGGACAGGCCGATGCGGTCGCGTGGGCGCAGCGGCGCGGGCGGTTGGCTGGACACGGCGGGAGTATACCTGGGTGCGGCGGTTGGCGGGCAGGCAGGAATCGGCGCAGGTTCGGGCGAAATGCCGGAGCGAAAGCTCCGCTGGCGCCTCGTGGCCGGCGGTCACCCGTTACCACACAGGAGGGTCCGCTCATGCAGCCCCCGTCTCGCTTGCGTCTCACGCTGGGCATCGCCGCCGGCATCGTTGGGTGTCTGGCGCTCGCTTCCTGCAAGCAGCAGCAGCAAGCTCCGCCTCTGACGGCCAGCCCCTCGACTGGCACGAAGGCCGCGGCCGCGGCGGAGTCATCGTTCGACAAGCCGCGCAAGGCCGAAGGCCCGCTCGTCCTGAAGATGGTCACCAACAACGCGAGCAGCTTCTGGACCGCCATGCAGTTGGGCATGGAGAACGCGCGGAACGAGCTGAAGATCGACGCCGAGCGGCTGACCCCGGCCGGCGCGTCGCCGACGCACATCGACCAGAAGACCACGTTCGAGCAGGCCGTGGCGGCGAACGCGGACGGCATCGGCGTCTCGCCCATCGAGGCCGACGCCTTCGCGCCGACCATCGACGCGGCTGTCGCGAAGGGCATCCCGGTCATCACGTTCGACTCCGACTCGGAGAAGAGCAAGCGGCTCGTCTACATCGGGACGAACAACTACGAGGCCGGCAAGCGCGCGGGCGAGCAGATCGTGCGGCTGCTGCCGAACGGCGGCAAGTTCCTCGCGTTCGTGGGCAAGATGAGCGCGCAGAACGCCCGCGACCGCTACAACGGCGTGCTCGACGCGATCAAGGGGCACAACATCGAGCCCCTGCAGGAGCCGTTCCAGGACAACGCCGACAAGACCGGCGCCGCCTACCGAAACGTGCAGGACGCGCTGACGCGCTATGGCGACAAGGTGAACCTGCTGCTGGGGATCTGGTCCTACAACGGCCCCGCGATCGTCGACGTCGTGGTGAAGAACAACCTGCGCGGCAAGCTCAAGATCGTCTGCTTCGACGGCGACGCGAAGACGCTCTCCAACCTGGACAAGGGCCTCGTGGACGCGACGGTGGTGCAGAAGCCGTACGAGTTCGGGCGCATCGGCACCCAGTTGCTCTACAACATCAACCGCAAGGGTCTGAAGGCTGCGCTCGAAGAGATGAAGCCCGAGCTGGAGAAGCAGGGCATGAAGGTCGACGGCAACAAGATCGACACGGGCGTGACGGTCGTAACTCCTGAGAACGCCAAGCCGTTCCTCAAGGAGATGAAGGAGAAGGGGCTTGAAAGCACGTAGACCGGAGGAACGGGGGCACCGCCATGGCTGCTAGCCCGACTGGGAGTTCCGGCCAGGTTGTTGAGGGATCGGCGTCCGCCGCGCTCATCGCGCGGCGGATGCTGCAGTCCCGCGAGCTGAGCGTCGTCGCCGTGCTCGCTGTGCTGTGCGTGCTGATGCTGTTCACGAGCGCGCGCGACAACTTCTTCGGTTCGCAGAACATCCACAACATCCTGCTGCAGGTGGCGCTGCTGTCCATCTTCGCCATCGGCGAGACGCTCGTCATCATCACCGGCGGCATCGATCTGTCGCTCGGCTCGCTGATCGCGTTCAGCGGCATGGTCCTGGCCCTGCTGGTGACCAAGTTCGCCGCCGTCATTGTCGACCCCGTGGCCATCGCGTTGGCGATCGTGCTGACGCTGGTTGTGTCGCTCGCCATCGGAGCACTGCACGGCACGTTCATCCACAAGCTGCGCCTGCCGCCCTTCGTGGTCACCCTCGCGTCCCTGCTGATCCTGCGGAGCCAGTCGCTGCTGATCAACCGGCAGCTCCCGATCCCACTGGCCGACTACCCGGCGATCATGTACCTGGCCAATGGGAGCCTGTTCAAAGACACGACATTCGCGATCCCGATCCCTGTCATCATCATGCTGGTGTTGGCGATCGCCGTGTCACTGCTGATGAACCGGTGCCGGATCGGCCGGTACGTTTACAGCATCGGCAGCAACGAGACGGCCACGCGCCTGTCGGGCGTCAACGTGTACCGCGTGAAGCTGTTCGCCTACGGGGCGAGCGCGGTTCTGGGCGGACTGGCCGGCATCCTGTGGGCGGGGTACGGAGGCCAGGGCGACCCGCAGGCGGGCAACTCGTATGAGTTGGACGCGGTTGCCGCGGCGGTGGTGGGCGGCGCCAGTCTGATGGGCGGGCAGGGCTCTGTCTCGGGCACCATCCTGGGCGCGCTACTGCTGCACTCGATCTTCAGCGCCATCAACCTGACGCTGACGAACCCGGACCTGTGGCGTGGCACGGTGGTCGGCGGCGTGCTGTTGTTCGCGGTTCTCGTGACCGCCCTGCAGCAGCGCCAGCGGGCGGAGTAGCCTGGCTCGTTGTCGTACTGGACGGGCACGGAGGCCCATCCTACCACAGCTTTGTGCTGGACGGGCACG
>CAZFLM010000067.1:22311-26544 GCA_964519955.1 uncultured Chthonomonadaceae bacterium
GGAGGCCCATCCTACCACGGCTTTGTACTGGACGGGCACGGAGGCCCATCCTACCGCGGGGTTCTCGGTGAGGGCTTGCCGGTGCCGCTACCGGTTTGCGGCGGGGCGGGAACACGCGGCGAAGGTGGGGGCGTAGTTCAGGTGATCGATCGTCGGGCGCCCGGAAAGGGCGCCCGCTCTGTGAGGGGAAGCCGATGAGGCGCACGCACCGCGGCGGAGCATTGGGGAAGTACCTGCTGCTGCTGTTCTTCCTGGGGATGCTGGCCGCCCTGTTCGTCTGGAAGAGCAACTATGGCGCCATCGGGCGCGTGGACAAGCTGGACCTGGCGTCGACCAAGGACTACGTCGCCTACATCTGCGAGAACGGGGGCAAGACCGACCTCTACATCGTGAAGGCGGACGGCACCGGTCTCCTGAAGCTGACGGCGGACGGCAAGGGCAAGCGGTCGCCCGGCTGGTCGCCGGACGGCAAGGAGCTGTGTTACGCGGCCGAGGCCAGCGACGATGCGAGCGTGGCCTATCAGGTGTTCATCCTGGGGGCCGGCTCTCCGCGTCAGGCGACCTACGGCTCCACCAGCAAGGACAGTCCGCGCTACTCGCCCGACGGCAACTGGATCGGCTACCTCTCCGGCGGGTGCGTCAAGATCGTGAAGCCGAACGGGAAGGGCGGCCGCCAGGTCTATCCGCCGCCCGCTCACGTCGGCGCGCCGGGCGAGGAGGAGAACGAGGAGGACGAGGCTGCCGAGGGGCAGCGCAAGCCGCCCATCCGCGCCTTCTCATGGGCGCCGAACTCGATCGGCATCGCCGGTGTGCAGGAGGCCGAGGGCGAGTTCAGCATCGCGACCGGCACCAGCAGTTGGTGGGAGAAGGACCGGCGCCCGGGCGGCGAGGGCGTGACCAGCGATCCCGAGGCGGTGATCGTGCTGCCCTCCATCGAGGGCAAGACCACGATGAACCTGGTGACCGGCGACCTGTTGTCGTGCTGCTGGCTGCCCGACTCGCGCGCGGTGGTCATGGCGGTGCACAAGGAGCGCGAAGGCTTCACCGGGCTGGTTCGGCAGGGCGTGGACGTGAAGGGGATGCAGCCGGAGCCGCTGATCGCTGGCAGCAAGGCGACCGGCCTGCTCTTCGAGCATCCTATGATCACTGCGGACGGCAAGCAGATGGCGTTCATCGTGGTGCGCCAGTCCGGCCTGGACCGGGAGACGCTGGGCATCGCGGTGCAGCCCATCGCGCCGGGGCAGCCAATTCGACTGCTCACTCCCGAGGACCTATCGCAACTGAAGCTCGTCGTGAAGGGCCGCGTGCGCTCGCCCCAGTGGTCGCCGGACGGCACACGCCTGCTCTACATCCTGCCCGGCGCCAAGAGCAAGGGCGACGTGTGGGTGTGCAACGCGGACGGGAGCGGCGCCACGAACCTGACGAAGGGGGCGGGCGACTGCACGGACGCGGCGTGGTCGCCGGCCGTCAGGTAGCCCGCGGTTCGGGGGCCAGAGATGCGAAGAGCGCCACGGGGATCCGTGGCGCTCGGTCTTTCGATGGTGCCCAGGAGAGGAGTCGAACCTCCAAGCCCGTACGGGCACTAGTTCCTGAAACTAGCGTGTTTGCCATTTCACCACCTGGGCAAGGCGGTCAAGTTGCTGTAGTATACACGTTCTGGTATAATCTGTCAACGGCTTGGCGCCGGATCGTGAAGCCGAATGCGTGCGTTCGTCCGGTCGTGGGCCACGCATCTCGGAAGGGCATGCCGAGTTGATCGTTACGGTCACGCTGAACCCAGCCGTTGACAAGACCTACCGCGTCGAGGATTTCCGGATCGACCGAATCCACCGGCCCACCGAGTGGAGCGTCGAGGCCGGCGGCAAGGGCATCAACGTCGCCCGCGTGTACCACACGCTCGGCGGCGAGGCGGTGGCGACGGGGTTTCTGGGCGGCACCAACGGGCGCCTGATCGCCAGATCGCTGCGCAAGGAACAGATCGAGGCTCGGTTCGTCACGACCCGAGACGAGTCGCGCGTCTGCATGGCCATCGTCGACCCCCGGTCGTCCACTCAGACGGAGATCAACGAGCCCGGGCCTGTGGTGCGCCCCACCGAGCTGCGGCATCTGGCGGAGACGCTCGACGATCTGCTGGCGACTCGGGCGCCGCGGTTTGTGTGCCTGTCCGGCAGCATCGCTCGCGGCTGTCCGACCGCGATCTACGCGGATCTGGCCCGTGCTGTGGCGGCGCGCGGTGCGTCGTGCGTGTTGGATGCGAGCGGCGAGGCCCTGCGCGCGGGCGTGGCGGCCCGGCCGTGGATGCTGAAGCCGAACCGCTTCGAGCTCCAGGACCTGGTGGGCAGGCCGCTCGACGGGGCCGCGCAGTTCGGCCAGGCGGCGCTCGAGTTGGTGCGCTCCGGCATCGAGATTGTGGCTGTGACGCTGGGCGCCAGGGGATGCCTCCTGGCGGCCGGCACGGATTTGTGGTACGCTGTTCCGCCGGCTGTCCCGTTCGTCAGCGCGGTGGGCTCGGGCGACTCGTTCGTCGGCGCCTTCCTCTACGAGCTGGACCGGGGGAGCGCGCCGCCGGAGGCGCTGCGGATGGCGGTTGGCGCAGGCGCTGCGAATGCGGCGGTCTACGGGTGCGGGTTCTGCTCCGCGGAGTCGATCCGCGAGATCGCGGCCCGCGTGACGGTTGAGCGGATGAGGTAGGGACGCCGCTTGCTGCGTCCTCGTATGTGGCGGCCCAGCGGATTGGGCGAGGTTAGGGATGCTGGTCGATAGCCTGGCGATGTTCGAGAGCCCGATGCAGATCGGGATCGTGCTGCTGATTGCGCTTCTGGTGTTCGGGCCCAACAAGCTGCCCGAGATCGGGAAGCAACTGGGCAACGCCCTGCGCGAGCTGCGGAAGGCGACGAACGACGTGGTGCGCTCGTTCAACGCGGACCACGAGCCCGATCCGGAGTACCATCCCAGCAGCTCGTCCGACTACGCGTCGAGCAGCTACTACAGCTCGTACAACTCGCAGAACTCATACAACTCGGGCTCCTCGGTGGATCTGACCGACTATACGATCGTGGGGATGCCCGTCGTCGAGAAGCAGGCGCCGGCGCCCGAGCCGTACCAGCGGCCCGGCATTCTGGACGACTACGCGGTGCTGGGCGCCGCGGCGCAGCAGCCGGCTGCGGCTACCGAAGCGAACGCGGGCGAAGGGGAGAAGCCGGCCGATCTGCCCAGCAGCACCGCGACAGCGTGACGGCAGGCGTTCCGGGACGCGGTATCTCGGACTTGAGGCAGGCGGCACGGGGCATCGAGGCTCGGCGCCGCGAGGTTGAGGGATAGCGTCCTTCCGGGAGCCGCGACGCCGCAGCGTCCGAGCCTGGTTGGAGGAGCGCAAGGAAGGTGATGACCATGTTCGACCAGTTGGCCATGTTCGAGAGCCCGATGCAGTGGGTCATCGTGCTTGTCATCGTGCTGCTGCTCTTCGGCGGCGCCAAGATCCCCGAGATGATGAAGGGGCTGGGCAGCGGCATGCGCGAGTTCAAGAAGGGCCTGAACGAGGACGAGCCGGCCAAGCCGGCGAAGGAAGACGAGTCCGCCAAGAAGTAGCCCAAAGCGACTGGGGCGCAAGCTTGCCGGCGTCAGCCGGTTTCCAAGGGAGACACGTCACACTATGGCGGTAAAGTACGTATTCGCAGCGTTCAGCGTCATTCAGATCCTCCTGGCCATCGGGCTGATCTTCATCGTGGCCATCCAGCAGACCAAGAACGAGGGCCTGGGCGGCACCATCGGTGGGCGCCCGACCACGTCGTTCAAGGGCAAGCCCGGCTTCGAGGAGCGCCTGAACGAGATGACCCGCTACCTGGGCGTCGGCTTCTTCTTCGCCAGCATCGTCGTGGCGCTGACGATGGGGCGCTAGCGGCGAGGCAGCTCGGCTTCCGGCGCCGGCGACTGAGGTCGCGCCTACGTGAGGCACATAGTCCGCCTGCGCGGACTGGCTGGCCGGACGCTTGGCATTCGTGGCTTAGTGGAGAGGGGCTCGGGAACGGGCCCCTTTTCGTGCGTCTGGGCCCTGGCGCGGGCATTCGTGGCGTTGTGCGGAGGGGCTCGGCTGCGGGGGCCGACGACTGAAGTCGCGCCTACGTGAGGCACGAAGTCCGCCTGCGCGGGCTGGCTGCTGGCGCGGGCATTCGTGGCGTTGCGGAGAGGGGCTCGGCCTCCGGCGCCGGCGACTGAAGTCGCGCCTACGTGAGG
>CAZFLM010000067.1:26644-36347 GCA_964519955.1 uncultured Chthonomonadaceae bacterium
CACGAAGTCCGCCTGCGCGGGCTGGCTCCTGGCGCGGGCATTCGTGGCGTTGCGGAGAGGGGCTCGCCCTCCGGCGCCGGCGACTGAAGTCGCGCCTGAGAGAGGCACGAAGTCCGCCTGCGCGGGCTGGCTCCTGGCGCGGGCATTCGTGGCGTTGCGGCTGGGGGCTCGGCTGCGGGCCCCCTTCTTGGTGCGTCCGGGCCTATTCGTAGCGGAGGGCGTCGATGGGGTTCAGGTGGGAGGCGCGCATGGCCGGGGCGACGCCGAAGACGATGCCAACCGCGAAGCACACGCCTGCCGCGAGCGCCACCGCCTGCCAGTTCACGACCGGTTGGAGCAGGCTGTACCGCCGCACCACCACGACGATGCCGCTCGCGAGGGCGACCCCGACGATACCCCCGAACACGCTCAGCGCGACGGCCTCCGAGAGGAACTGCAGGAAGATGTCGCGCCGAGTTGCCCCGACGGTCTTGCGGATGCCGATCTCGTGGGTGCGCTCCGACACGGTGACGAGCATGATGTTCATCACGCCGATGCCCGCCACGAAGAGGGAGATGGTAGCGATGCCGACGAGGAGCGCGGCGGCGATGTTGAAGACCTGGTAGATGACGCCAAGGAGCTGCTTCTCGGTCAGCATCGCGAAGTCGCCGCGGCCCTGGTGGTTCGCCCGCAGCGCGGCGCGCACTCCGTCAATCGTGGCGCTCGGCGCGCGCGACATGTCGGTGGTGACGATGATGCGGTTGATCTGGCCTGCCGAGAACGCGCGCCGGGCGGCCTTGTACGGGATGTAGACGACGTCCTGGAGCATGCGCTGGCCGAAGATCGACGGCTCCTCCGGCGCGAGCACTCCCACGACGCGGAATCGCGCGCCCCGCACCACGATCTCCTTGCCGACGGCCGGCTTCGCCCCGAACGCGGCGAGCTTGGGGTCCTGCGAGAGCACGCAGATCGGCTCGTCGTCCTCCTCTGTCCGGTAGAAGCGCCCCTCGGTGAACGGGCGCGGGCGGATGTCCTGGAACTCCGCCGGCGTGCCGATGACGATGGCCTGCTGCGCCGCGCCGCCGGCCTCGAAGCTGCCGAAGATGAACATGAGCGGCATGCAGAGCTTAACGCCCCGCACCCGGCTCGCCGCCTGCACGTCGTCCTCCGTCAGCGTCGAGATGCCCAGTGTCGACATCATGTTCGGCTGACCGTACTTGTCGAGCTTGCCGGAGAGGATGAACACGGTGTTGGCGCCGAGGGTGCGTATCTCGCGGGCGATGTCCTGCTTCACCCCCTGGCCGATGGCGATGAGCAGCACCACCGAGCCGACCCCGATGACGATGCCGAGGACGGTGAGCGAGGTGCGCAGGGCGTTCCCCCGCAGCGAATGCAGCGCCGCAGCCAGGTTGTGGGTCATCGCTTTCCCCCTGCACCGGGCCCGGGTCGCGGCCCGGCGGCCCGTGCGGTACTGCCTGGCCAAGGGCCGCGAGCGCGGGCATGGGTCCTGGGCGGGCACGGAGGCCCATCGCGCCGCGGCCCTCGCCCACAGCCCGGGCTAACGCGGCGCAAACAATGGCCTGGTACCCTTGGCGCGCGATCGCGCAGGAATGGCAGCGGTCCGCGCCTAACCTGCGGGCGCAACCTTCTGACACCACAGCGGTGTTCTCGATCGTATCTGTGCTATCGTAGCCCGTCCGACCTGACCCATCCGTGCGGCGCCCCGCCGCCTACTGCTCCCATGACGAAGCCCGAAAGGTGTCGTCCCGATGCGCATCCCCAACCGCCTGCCCATCGTTGTCGCCTGCGCGCTGCTCCTGGGCTCCGCCGGCGTGTGCCTCTGCCAGCCCCCGCCGGGGCCTCCGCCTCCCACGAGCCCTGCGCCCGGCGACGCGCCGAAGCCGGAGAAGAAGGCCGACGGTCCGCGCATCGACGTGGGGCCGAACGGCGTCTCGGTGTTCGCGGTGGGCGTCGACGCGCACGAGCTGTTCACGCGGCTGGCGCAGGCGACGGGTTTCCGGATCATCGTCGACGACACCATTAAGCGGTCGATCACCATTAACCTGCTGAACAAGAAGGCCACCGAGATCCTGGACAGCATCGTCTCGGCCTACGGCTTCTCGTGCAAGCAGGTGAACGGCATCTTCATGGTGAGCGAGGGCATCCCGAAGAGCCCTTCCTCGTATCTGCTCAGCGACATCGACGCCATCAGCACGCAATACGTACTGGCGCCCAACGCGAAGTCCCTGCTGCCCGTCTTTCTGCAGGACCACGTGAAGACGAACGCCGAGCAGAACGCGGTCATCCTCTCCGCGCCGACGGAGGTGCTGCGCAAGTTCCGCCAGGACATCGCGCAGTTCGACATCCCCGCGGCGCAGATCATGATCGACGTTCTGATGGTCGAGTTCACGGAGTCCGGCAGCCGCGAGTTCTCGCTGAAGTTCAACTGGGCCAACGACGGCCGCGAGGTTACCGCCGACACGTCGCTGGGGCAGATCGTGTACCACACCGTGGCGACGCTGCCCACGCGCTTCAGCACCGACCTGCACGCGCTGGTGACGCAGGGCAAGGCGCGCGTGTGGGCGAACCCGCGGATCGCCACGGTGTCCGGCCAGAAGGCGAGCATCTTCATCGGCAAGCAGCGCTACCTGAGCACGCCCGTGCAGATCAGCACGTCGGAGGGCAGTTCCAGCGAGACCAACTCCATCGACGCCGGCGTGAGCCTGCAGATGACGCCGTGGACGGGCGGCGAGGGGGCGATCATCGTGGAGGTGCACCCCGAGATCAGCGTGATGAGCGCCGTCGACGCCAAGACCGGCCTTCCGGAGAAGAGCACGCGCCGCGCCAACACCACCGTGCGGGTGCGCGACGGCGAGACGATCATCCTGGGAGGCCTGAAGCAGAAGGAGCGCCGCTCGACCGCGACCAAGATCCCGATCCTGGGCGATATCCCCGTGCTCGGCCCGTTGTTCCGTAGCCACGATGTTCAGAGCACCGAGACGGAGATGGCCATCTTCATCACGCCGCGCGTGCTGTCGCAGACCGGACACCTGCCCGCGGACCAGGAGAAGGCCCTGCAGGCGCGGTTCCTGCAGGACGACGCGGCCCAGTCGAAGGCAGGTGGGGCGCGCAAGTGAGCCGGCCGGTGCGCGCGTGGGTTCCGGGCATCGTGGCGCTCGCGCTTGCGTGCGCCGGCCTGGGCACGCGTGCATCGGGGCAGGGCATCGCCTACTGCAACGTGACCGGCGTCAAGACCACCCGCCTCGCGAACGCGGTGAAGATCGCCATCGAGGCCGACGGGCTGATGCGGCTCAAGTTCGACCCGAACGACTTCTTCAACTGGAGCGCGCTAACCACGGGCTCGGGCGACTGGCGGCGGCAGGTGAGCGAGCTGAATTTCCACCTGACCAACGCGCGCTGCAAGGCCGGGAGCTTCGCGGACGTCGGCGTGTTCCCCGCGAGCCACGTCGAGTTCAGCATCCCCCAGGACGCGCCGGAAGGGGTGGGGCTGGACATCAAGGTGGCGCTCTACGTGCCGGGCACGCCGGTGTCGCTCAAGCTGCCGAACTGGAACATCACCATCGGGTTCAGCTCGCTCTCCGGGCCGCAGATCAGCGTGCAGATGACGGAGGACTCGCGGCAGCTCATCATCATCGTCACGCGGGACGCCCACGCCGAGCCGCGAGCCGAGCGCCGCGCCCGGCCGGAGGGAGCGCCTGTCGAGCTGAGCGCCGAGGCGGAGAACGGGACGCTCGCGGTGCACGCGCTGAATGCGGACCTGCGCGACGTGGCTCGCGAGGCCGCCCGGGCGGCCGGGACGCGGGTGGCGGTCGACAGCGACGTGGAGCGCGTGGTCAGCCTCTCGGTTCGGGGCGTAACGTTCGGTGAGCTGATGGAGGCGCTCGAGTCGGCGTACGGTCTGGCCGGCGAGGAGGTGGATGGCGTCTTGCGCCTGCACGAGGGCGAGGTGGCGTCCAACGCGGCGTACCAGGACAGCACGGTGCAGACGGTACGCCTGAACCACCTGAGCGCGGCCGACGCGCGGAACTGCCTGCCCGAGTTCCTGCTGCGGCACGTTCACGTGGACGCCGGGCAGAACGCCCTCGTCGTGGCGGGGCCGCGGCAGCTCGTGGCGAAGATCGCGGAGGACGTGGCGAAGCTCGACCGGCCCGTGCCCCTCATCGAGGTGGAGGGGCTGCTGGTGGAGTACTCGGACGACGATACGCTGGACCTGGCGCTCGACCAGGCGGGCCGCGATCGGTGGAACGCGTTCGGCTTCGCTGCGGCGACCGGCGACATCAGCTATCAGTTCCTGGGGCCGCTGCCGGCGCAGTTCGCGGCGAAGCTCGAGGCGCTGCGCAGCCAGGGGCGCGTGCGCATCCGCGCCCGGCCCCGCGCGGTGGCGCTGAACGGCCAGACGGCCCAGCTCTTCGCCGGCCGCCAGGCGATCTTCAAGGTGGACTACTTCGACCAGAACTACAGCGTCATGAACACGCGGCTGCTCTCGCTCGACGTAGGCGTGAAGCTGGCCGTGACGCCGTGGACGGGCGGCAACGGGGAGATCACCGCGGCGGTCGCGCCCAAGGTGGACGACATCATCGCGCGAGAGACGGGCACGGGGCTGCCGACCCTGGCGACGCGGCGCGCGAGCACGGTGGTGCGCATGCGGGACGGCGACACGATCCTGCTGGGCGGGCTCAGCCTGGGCCAGCACGACCGCGCGAGGCAGGGCATTCCGGTGCTGAGCGACCTGCCGCTCCTCGGCGGGCTGTTCCAGACGCACCGGCAGGAGCGCTCGACGACGCACACGGCTCTGTTCGTGACGGCGCGCATCGTGCGCGGCTCGGCCTCGCAGGCGACGGTGGCCGCCGCGCTGGCCGACCCGATGCCGAAGACGCGCGTGCGGAGGCCGGCGCTCGAACCGGCCGGGGGAAAGGTGGGGGGATGATGCGGATCGGTGCTCGGTTGTGGGCTGGCTCCCATGGGCGGCTGTGGCCCGCGATGGCGGCGCTGGCGCTGCTGTTGGCACTTCGTCCCGCGGCCGCGCAGAGCGTCGCGTACTGCAACGTCACGTCGGTGGACGCGAAGCAGCTCAGCAACGGCGTCCAGGTGACGATCCAGGCCGACGGCGTGCTGGACTGGACGGCCGAGAACGACGACTGGAGCGCCATCTACGGCGGCTCGCGGCGCGAGGTCTCGCTGCGGATGACCAACGCCAAGTCGAAGGTCAACCGCACGTTCATCGACGTCAGCAAGTTCCCGGTGAGCTACATCCAGCTCAAGACGCCGCAGGACGCGAAGGAAGGCGTCGGGCTGACCATCACCGTCGCGATGTATGAGGCGTGCACGCTGCGGGTCCAGCGGAGCACCGACCAGCAGAGCCTGATCGTCACGGTGAACAGCGAGCGCACCATCGTCTCGCGCGCGGCATCCGGCACGAACGGCGGCTCCGGGCAGTCCTCGGCGACGATGCAAGTGACGCGCGAGGGGAAGAACGTGTCGGTGCTGGCGGTGAAGGCGAAGCTCCTGCCGCTGCTGGCCGAGGTCGCCCGGATCAGCGAGACCGACATCGCCGTCGACGACTCTGTGAAGGACCGCGAGGTGTCGATGCGGCTCGACAACCTGCCGGTCGACGAGGTGCTGCACGCCGTGTCGAGCGCGTACGGGCTGGCCATCTCGCACAACGGCGGCGTCTACATGATCTGCGACGGGGTGCCTGCCGACCTGGCGACGTACCACCTCTCGGGCACCGAGTCGTTCCGCATGAAGTACATCAAGGCGCAGACGGCCTCCGGGCTCCTGCCCACGTTCCTCTACAGCTACCTGCACGTGAACGAGGCGCAGAACGCGGTCGTCGTCACGGCGCCCGAGCAGATGCTGGACAAGATCCGCACGGACTTCGGCAAGATCGACCTGGCGCCCCCGCAGATCATGATCGAGGCGCTGGCCGTCGAGACGTCGTCCGCCTCCGACCTGAACGCGGCGCTGGGCGTGACCTACACGAGCGACCGCACCAACGCGACGCTGGACTCCTCGGCGGGCGACATCACGTACAACACCATCGGCACGCTGCCGAACGACTTCAACGCGAAGCTGCAGGCGCTGGTGGCCAACGGCAAGGCGCAGGTGCGCGCCACCCCGCGGATGGCGGCGGTGAACGGCCTCGATGCGGACATCTTCATCGGCGAGACCAAGTTCATCAAAGTCGAGGTGATGTCGTACGGCGGCAAGCAGGAGCGCATCCAGGGCGTCGACGTCGGCGTGAAGCTGGCGGTGCGCCCCTGGACGGGCGGGAACGGGGAGATCACGGTCACGCTCAAGCCCGAGGTGAGCAACATCAGCGAGCTGGACCGTGAGAGCGGGATGCCCGTGCTCTCCACCCGCCGCGCCGAGACCACGGTTCGCGTGAAGGACGGCGAGACCATCGTCATCGGCGGCCTCACGCAGCGCCAGGACTATCGCACGCGCACGAAGGTGCCGATCCTGGGCGACATCCCGTTCCTCGGCTGGGCGTTCCAGAGCACCAAGACGAGCAGCACCAACACGGAACTGGTCGTCTTCATCACCCCGCACATCCTGGACGACCGCGGCCGCATGAAGGACACGGCGAAGGAAGACGACATCCGCCGCCGCCTGCTGCAGGAGGGCCAGCCGGCCGCCGGGAAGTAGGGCGGTGATCGTCGGGGCGGGCCGTGGCGCCGGGGCAGGGCACAGCATTCGCGCGATACGTTGCCGCGTTGTACGGCCCTGCGCGCGACTGCTCTGCTCCTACGCGTGGGTGCCGTGCGGTGGGGTGGGGTGGATTGCGGCGGCGGACGGCGTCGGGGTTAAGCAATCGCGTTGCTAGCCTCTGGGTTTGCACGATCGACCTCGCGATTGCTTAACCCTTCCCCTCGCCATGTGTGCGCCGCCGGGGCAGGGGACACGGCCAATCGGTGGGTTGATCGCGCCGCCAAGGCAGGGCACAGCATTCGCGCGATACGTTGTCGCATTGTACGGCCCTGCACGCGAATGCTCTGCCCCTACGGGTGGGGGCGATGCGGCGGGTTGCGGCGCGGCGGCCGACGGCGTCGGGGTTGATCGCGCCGCCAAGGCAGGGCACAGCATTCGCGCGATACGTTGTCGCATTGTACGGCCCTGCACGCGAATGCTCTGCCCCTCCGGGTGGGGGGGCACGCGCGCGCCGCGGAGGAATGGCGGCGGCCGTCACCGAACCCTGCACCATCGTCGCCCTAGCCCACTGGAAGGAACCCACCACCATGCTTGCGTTCGCCCTGTGCCTGAGCGCGTTGTCGATTGCGCCCAAGGCCGCGCCTGCCGCCCAGAGCCTCGTCGTCGCGGAGCGCGGCGCGAGCCGGTATGTCATCGTGCTGCCCACGAAGGCTGTCCCATCGGAGCAGAAGGCCGCGAGCGAGCTGCAGACCTACCTGAAGCAGTCGACCGGCGCCGCCCTGCCGATCGTGGACGAGAAGGCTGGGCGGCGTGCGAAGGCGCGGTTCTGGCTGGGGCAGTCGGATGCGGTGCGCAAGCTCGTGCCGGGGGTGAAGTGGGACGCGCTGGGCGCCGACGGCATCGTGCTGAAGACCGTGGGGCGCGACCTGGTGCTGACCGGCGGGCGGCCGCGCGGCGTGCTGTACGCGGTGTACGAGCTGCTGGAGAAGGCCGTCGGCGTGCGGTGGTGGGACGAGGCGGCGACCCTCGTGCCGAAGCACGCCCGGCTGACCGTTGCCCCGCTCGACACGACGTATGTGCCGAAGATCGTGTGCCGGGAGCCGCACTACTATCTGCCGAACAACGACGGCGTGTGGGCGGCCCACAACCGCGCCAACGGGCACTTCCATCGGGTGCCGCCCGAGTTCGGCGGGCACATGAGCATCATCGGATGGTGCCACACGTTCTACCAGCTCATCCCGCCGGAGAAGTACCTCGCCGCGCATCCCGAGTGGTTCAGCCTGATCGACGGCAAGCGCACGTCGGCCAACGCGCAGCTCTGTCTGACGAACGAGGAGGTGCGCAAGGAGCTGACCAGGAACGCGCTCGAGTGGATCCGCAAGGACCCGACTGCCGGGTTCATCTCGATCGCCCAGAACGACTGCGCCGGCCCGTGCCAGTGCCCCCAGTGCCGCGCGATCGTGGCGGAGGACGGATCGGAGTCCGGTCCCGTTGTCCGGTTCGTGAACGCGGTCGCCGAGGACATCGAGAAGGAGTTCCCCGACTTCCGCGTGGAGACGCTGGCGTACTGGTACACCCGTAAGGCGCCGAAGGTCAGCCGCCCGCGACGCAACGTGACGATCCGCCTCTGCAGCATCGAGTGCGACTACGGGCTGCCGCTCACCGCGCCGCGCAACAAGTCGTTCATGGACGACCTGGAGGCGTGGTCGGCCATCGCGCCGCAGCTCTTCATCTGGTCGTACATCGCGAGCTTCGGCGACTACTACTACCCGAACCCCACGCTGCCGGTTCTGGCGCCGAACATCCGCGCGTTCGCGTCGCACCACGCGGTCGGCGTGTTCATGCAGGGCGACTCGTACAACGCCGCCTCCTGCTTCGCCCGGCTGCGCGCGTGGGTGATCGCGAAGCTGCTCTGGAACCCGGATTTCGACCAACGCGCGCTCGTCGACGAGTACCTGAACGGCTACTACGGCGCGGCGGGCCCGGTCCTGAAGCGCTACCTGCACCTCATCGACGCGGCCTACGCCCGGCGCGCGGCGGGCGACTGGATGACCCCGGCCGACGTGCTCGCCGGTTACGCCATCCTCGCCCAGGCGGAGAAGGCCGTCGCCGGCGATGCGGCTCTGTTGGCCCGCGTGAGGCGGGAGCGGCTGCCGCTGGACTATCTCTGGGCCACGCGGCATCGCCAGTTGGTGAAGGCGGCGAAGGCGGCAGGCGGCGAGCTGCCGGGGCCGGAGAAGATCGGCGACGCGGTTGCGCTGCTGGGCGACGACACGGTGGCGTCGAAGTCGCTTTACCGCGCGGAGGGACAGCCGGCCGCGTCGTGGCTGGAGGGGCTGCTGCAGCAGTACCAGGCCGCACCCGCCGGTCCGCCTGCCTCGCTCGGAAACCTGCCGGCGGGGAGCTACGAGGACCTGCAGGAGCCGGACTTCCGCCTGTTCGGGGTGGGTGACTGGGTGACGATCGTGGACGACGCGGCGGCCTCGAACGGCAAGGCGGCGCGCATGACGACGCACCACACGCAGTGGGCGGTGCAGACGCAGCTCGACACGATCGACCCCGGGCGCTACCGGGTGTACGCGGCGGTGCGCGCGGCGGCGACGGATGCGCAGGCCAAGGCGGTGACCGTTGGCGTCTATGATACGGCGAAGAGCGCCGGCGTGCTGTCGCGCGACGTGCCGGCCGCCGAGATCGCGGGCGCGGAGTACAAGCTGCTCGACCTGGGCGTCGTCGAGGCGACCCCCTCGTGCTACGTGTGGTTCGCGCCGAACGCCAATCCGCAGCAGGTGCAGGGAGTCTGGGTGGATCGTGTGTTCCTTGTGAAGCAATAGAGCCCTTGACTTACGGCCCCGCGCGGGCCATAATGGTTGGCAGAGCGGGCGGGAGTAGCTTAATGGTAAAGCTCCTGCCTTCCAAGCAGGTGACGCGAGTTCGATTCTCGTCTCCCGCTCCATAGCCGTGACAACGCCCCGACCTCTCCAGGCCGGGGCGTTGCTGCGTGTATGCCGGGCATGTTCGTGTTCTCGGAGGTGCAAGTCCTCTACGGTGCAGG
>CAZFLM010000068.1:0-36275 GCA_964519955.1 uncultured Chthonomonadaceae bacterium
CGGTGACGCTGGTGAAGGCGCTGACCGCGCACCAGGGCTGGTCGCGGCGGGATGGCGCCTCGGCCTCGACGCTGGTCGCCTCGCTCTTCTCCGACATGGACGTGCAGCGGCTCCTGCGCGTGAACCGGCACCAGGGCGTCCTGTGGTACAACCGCGAGGCCTTCGATAAGCTGCTCTGGTGGCTGTCGACGACGGAGGGCGTGCTGGCGGAGGCCGGCGTGGCGGGTCTGGCGCCGGCTCCGGAGCGCGACGCCGCCATCGGCGCGCTGCGCGCTGCCTCCAGTGCCGCCGGCTTCCAAGTGGGCAAGCTGACTGAGCTGGTCGGAGAACCGGCGGCGACTGTCTAGCGAAGTCCTTCCGCCAAAGCAGGACTAGCGAGAACGATCCCGACAACCGAGAATGGACTGAGCCGCCCGGAGCGACCCCTGGTCCCGCCGGGCGCTTCAGTTTCGGTTCAACCAGGCGCCGTACTGCCTTTACAGGAGCCCACGTTGATCGGGACGATGTCGCGACGCATGCCGCTCATCGGCGGTGTTCTCGTCGCGCTCCCGCTATTGCAGGCACTGAGTTTCGCAGCGGTTCAAGACCCTGACGTCCGCAAACAGCTAAGCGATCTCGTTATAGCGTGCACCGCCGCCGTAGCCGCGGCCGTGGGCGTCGCTGTCGCACGCCACCTCAGACGCACGCGCAGCGCCGCCGCTCCCGCATGGGCGGCCATCGCGGTCGCAGCCGTCCTCTACGCGCTCGGCGCGGTTCTCAACCTCTCCAGGGGCTCGGGGCCAGGCGCGCCGGCCACCTCCACGCTCTGCGACGCGTACTTCATGCTCTGCTATCCGCCGATGTTGCTGGGTCTGTTCTGGCTTCCCAAGGAACAGGCGGACCGCCGCGAGCGCGTGAACCAACTCCTGGACATCGGCGCGCTTGCGTTCGTCGCGGCGATGTTCGTGTGGGAGTTCAGCCTGAAGGTGCTGCTGGGTGCTCTGCGGACGAACCCAAACTCGGGCGTCTACCTGTCGCTTGGCTACGCAGCGATGGACTCGCTGCTCCTGCTGATGCTCTTCTACCGGGTGGTCAACAGGCTCGGCAGCCCCCGCCAGTATGTCCCGATGCTGCTTCTCGTGGCGGGCTGCCTCCTTCTGATCGTCTCCGACACGCTGCAGGGGTACCTCGGCGCCCAGTACGTTTCGGGCTCCTTCATCGACGTCGGCTGGTCGCTGTTCTGTGCGCTGAGCGGCCTGGCGGGTCTCCACGTGCTGCGCTGGGCAGAGGGCGCGGAGGTCGCTGCCGAGTGCCAGCCGCAGCGCACCGGGCCTCTCCACAGCGCCTGGGCCATGTCGATCACGTATCTGTGGCTCGGTATGGCGCTGTCGATGCTGACTTGGTCGGCGATGCACCCAGAGCGGGTCGACGGCTTGACGCTCGTGGTGGGAGTGGTCGGAGCCGTCAGCCTGGCCGTGGCGCGCCAGGTGCGGGCCGTGCGCGAGTCCGATCGCCTCTACGAGCAGCTCCGGGCTGCCCATGCGGGGCTCGAGGACAAAGTGCGGGAGCGGACCGACCAGGTCCAGGCCCAGGCGGAGCTGCTGCGCCAGTCCGAGGAGAAGCACCGCTCGATCGTCGAGGCGACGCGCGCCTGGGTGTGGATCACCGATGCCGACGGGGAGTTCATGTACACGAACCCCGCCGTCGAGGCCCACCTGGGCTGCACACCGGACGAGTTCCTGCGTGCCGGCGCCGGTCTGCTGCACCCGGACGACCGCCTGCTGCGCGAGGACAAGCTGGCAGAGTGCCGCGCGCGTGGCGAAGGCTGGTCCGGGCTGCTGACGCGGTGGCGCCGGTCGGACGGAACCTACCGCGTGTTCGACGGCGACGCCGTGCCGATCATCGGCCCCTCGGGCGAAGTCACCGGCTTCCAGGGCGCCGACCGCGACATCACCGACAGGCTGACCGCGGAGAGCGCGCTCAAGGAGACGACGGTCAGGTACCGCGAGCTGGTGGAGAACCTGAACGACGCCGTGTATTCGCTCGACTGCGACGGCGTTATCACCTTCGCCAGCCACGCCATCCTGAACATCCTCGGCTACGAGCCGGAGGAGTTGGTCGGTAGGCGGCTGGTCGATCTCGCATGCCGGGAGGACGCCGCCGAGGTCGCCGACTGCCTCGAGCGCTCGCTCGGTGGCACCTGCATTCCTGGCCTGTGCCGGTTCGTCACGAAGACCGGCGAGGAGCGCTGGTGCGTGGTCTCGGATCGCCCGATCATCGTCGATGGCGCGACGCTGGGGCTGACCGGCCTGCTCAACGACGTGACGGCGCACATGCGCGCCGAGGAAGCGATCCGCGAGAGCGAGGAGAAGTTCCGCCAGCTCTTCGACCAGTCGGCCGATGCGCAGCTCCTGATTGACGACGGCGCCATCGTCGACTGCAACCCCGCTGCCGAGACGCTGAGCCGCGCTCCGCGGGAGCAGATCATCGGCACGCGGCCAGAGACCTGGGCGCCGGAGAGGCAGTCGAACGGCGAGTTGTCGACCGACCTGTCCGAGCATCTGGTCGCCCTGGCGCACCAGGACGGTAACGCCCGGGCGCAATGGGTCCACCGTCGCGTCGACGGTACGACTGTCGACTGCGAGCTGTCGCTGACCGTGGTCACGTACGAGGGGCGCCGCATCCTGCACGCCGCGACGAGGGATGTCACGGACCGCACGCGCGCCGAGAAGGAGACGCAACGGCAGATCAGGCGCCTCCAGGGGCTGCGCGCCATCGATGTCGCCATCACCGGCAGCCTCGATCTGGAACTGACACTCGGCGTGGTTCTGGACGAGGTGATCGCGCTGACGGAAGCCCAGGGCGCGGCAATCCTGGTCCTCAACCCGCACTCGCTGACGCTGGAGTATGCGGCTCGGCGCTCCGTGCCGGAGGAGGTGCAGCAGCTCGACGGGTACCCGCTGGGAGTGGGCGGGCCCGGCCGCGCGGCGCTGGAGCAGCGCATTGTCACGTCGCTCGCCGACCCCGACGACTACAGCCGCGTCGATGAGCCGATCATCCAGGACGGGTGGGCGCGAGGGGCCTACCACGCGGTGCCGCTGGTCGCCAAGGGCAAGGTGGTCGGCATCCTGGAGGTGTTCTCCGGCGATCGCACGCCCGACGACTCGGAGTGGCTGGACTTCGTGGAGGTGCTCTCGCGGCAGGCGGCCATCGCTGTCGACAACGCGCAGCTCTTCCGCGACCTGCAGCGCTCGAACACGGACCTGATGCTGGCCTACGACGCCACGATCGAGGGGTGGTCGCGCGCCCTCGACCTGCGCGACAAGGAGACCGAGGGCCACACTCAACGGGTGACCGCCCTCACGGTTCGCCTCGCGAAGCACCTCGGGGTCACCGACGCGGACATCGTGCATTACCGGCGCGGCGCGCTGCTGCACGACATCGGCAAGATGGGCGTTCCGGACGGCATCCTGCTGAAGCCCGGCAAGCTCACCGACGAGGAGTGGGTCGCGATGAAGCGCCACACGACCTACGCCTACGAAATGCTCTCGCCGATCGCGTTCCTGCGCCCGGCGCTGGACATTCCGTACTGCCACCACGAGCGGTGGGACGGCAAGGGCTACCCACGCGGCCTTCAGGGCGAGCAGATCCCGTTGGCCGCGCGCATGTTCGCGGTGATCGACGTCTGGGATGCACTCACGTCCGATCGCGTGTACCGCAAGGCCCTGCCCGAGGCCGAGGTGCGCCGGATGATCGAAGACGGCGCGGGCAGCCAGTTCGATCCCGACGTGGTGTACGCATTCCTCGCCATGCTGGATGACCTCGGCGCCAGCGGCCTGCTCCGCGCCGCGTAGGCGTCGCGCGCCGCCGCAGGGATACCAGCGTCCGCCCTCGAACACGTGTGACAGACACGCTCGCATGATCGGAGGGCATTCCCATGGACGCACGGCGCCTCGCGCTTCTGCTCGCAGGCTGCATACTCCTCATACCGGGTTGGGCCGCCGCCGGGCAGACGCCTCCCGCCTCGACGGCCTTCCAGACGCGCCACGCCCGCCTCACGCTCGACGGCGCCGGGCGCGTCGCCGGGCTCCTGGACAAGCAGACCGGCCGCGACGTCCGCGCTGCGGGCGCACCGGAGCCATTCGTCACCGTGCGCAAGGGCGGCGCCTGGTTGCCGCCCAGCGGCATGACGCGGTCGGGGTCGCTGCTCACGTTCTCCTTCGCCGATCCGTCGCTCTCCGTCGTGCTCAAGGTGACGCCACGGCCTGCGTACCTGGCCGTCGGGCTGCAGAAGGTGGCTGGGGCGGGCGTCGAGGAGGTCGCGTTCTGCAGCGTCAAGGTTGCCCTCGCCCCGCGCATCAGCGACATGTCCGGCATGGTGTCGGACGGCAAGGTGTCTTGCGCCTTGCGCGTGCTGAACCCGCAGACCGGGTACCGCTACGGCGGCGGCCCGACTCCCTTCCTCACCGCGACCTGGGCTCCAGGCACCGGCACGTCTGGCTCCGACCTGGCCGGTGTCGGCGCGGCTCTGTTCGTCTGTCCTGCACCCGCCCTGCGCGAGGCGATGAAGGCCGCGATGAAGCAGGAGGGGCTGCTCTCCTCGAAGATGGGCGGCCCCTTCGCCCTCGATGCGCCCGAGGTGCGCGGCTCCTACGTGTTCGCGTTCGGCCTCTCCGAGAAGAACGTGGACCAGTGGATCGCGCTCGCGAAGAAGGCCGGCATCGCCGAGCTGCACCTCTGCGGCTGGGAGCAGTCGCTCGGCACCTACCAGCCGAACAAGGAGTACTTCCCGCATGGCGTCGACGGGCTGAAGGCGGTCATCAAGAAGATCCACGCCGCCGGCCTCATCGCCGGGATGCACACGCTCACCGCGCTGATGGGACCGAACGATCCGTTCGTCACCCCGGTGCCGGACCCCGACCTCGCCGTGGATGCCTCCTACACCCTTACCGCGCCGATGGGTATTGGCGACACCGAGTTCGGCACGGCCGAGGCGCCCGCGAACCTCGACACCATCTGGGCCTACGGCAGCCGCGGCAACGTGCTGCGCGTCGACGACGAGCTGATCCAGTACGCCGCGTACTCGGGGACGGCGCCCTTCGGGTTCAGCAAGTGCACGCGCGGCGCATTCGGCACGAAGCCAGCCGCCCACGCGAAGGGCGCCGCCGTGAAGCACATCGGCGTCTACGCGGGCTGCCTCCTGCCGGACGAGAAGTCGCCGCTCATCGACAAGATCGCGGAGCGCATCGCAGCCGTCTGCAACACGTGCGGCTTCGACATGATCTACATGGACGGGGCCGAGGGCACGCCGGGCGGCTGGTGGGGCGTCCACCGCATGCGCGCGGCGATCTACAAGCGCCTCACCGGCCGCGTGATGGTCGAGGCGAGCGAGTGGGGCTATCACTCCTGGCCGTTCCACTCCCGCATCGGCGCCTGGGACTACCCGAACTGGGGCCTGAAGCCGTTCACCGACACGCACTGCCGCTCGAACGAGGAGGTGCGCGCGACGGCGTTTATGCCCGCCGAGCTGGGCTGGTGGTGTATCTTCGGGGCGAACGAGGACCGCTACGCCCAGATGCCGGACGAGACCGAGTACCTGTTCTGCAAGGCGCTTGCGTTCGACATGCCCATGTCGTTCCAGGGCATCGGCCTCGGCGAGCCGGAGAACGCGCGGCAGCCCGAGTACCTGGAGATGATGGGCCGCTACGAGCGCCTGCGCCTGGCCAACCGCGTGCCTGAGGCCATCAAGGCGAAGCTGCGCGAGCCGGGCCGCGAGTTCCACCTCGTAGGCTCCAGCTTCATCCCCACCGACTACCTGACGCACCGGGTGACCGGGACCGACGACGCCAGCGACGCGTGGACCGTGAAGAACCGCTTCGCCGCGCAGCCCGCGCGCCTGCGCATCCAGGCGCTCTACGCCGCGGCGGGCCCGGGCAGCCCCGACGCCGTGGCGCTGCCCATCGGCGGCAAGGGCACGTCCGCGCCGGAGGGCTCGCCCGGCACGACCGGCGCGCTGGCGCCCTCCGACGAGAAGACCCCGACCGGCGAGGCGTGCCTGGCGCTCTCGGCGAAGGGGCCGGGCGGGCGAGGCGCCTGGGCGCGCGCGATGACAGCCTACGAGCCGCAGCTCAACCTGAGCAAGTGCGGAGCCCTCGGCGTATGGATCAAGGGTGACGGCAAGGGGGAGATCCTGAACCTGCAGCTCACGAACCCGATCCAGTACTGGCCCACGTTCGACGAGCACTACGTGAAGGTGGACTTCACCGGCTGGCGCTACGTGGAGCTGCACCTGCGCGAGCGCGACGCGGCGGCCTGGGGCGACTACGCCTGGCCCTACGGCGACATCTACTCCGTCAACCGCAACCCGCTGATCCGCGGCGCTGTGAACGGGCTGAACCTCTACTTGAACAACCTTCCCGCCAACGGTTCGGTCCAGTGCCTGGTCGGCCCCGTGCGCGCGCTGCCGACGCTCAAATCGAAGCTCGCCAACCCGGCCGTCACGCTCAACGGGCGCACGCTGACGTTCCCGGTGACGCTGGAGAGCGGGCAGTACCTGGAGTTCGACTCGATGACGGACTGCCGCCACTACGACGAGCGCGGCAAGCTCCTGGGCCGGCTGCAGCCCCAGGGCGACGCGCCCACCGTGCAGTCCGGCGACAACGCGCTCCGCTTCACCTGCGTCCGGCCGTCCGCCTTCCGCCCCCGCGCCAACGTGACGGTGATCGTGGCGGGCGAGGCGGCGAGGTAGGGGGCGCTCGTCGCGGCACCGGTCGCTGTGGTATGCTAGCGACGTTGTTGCCCGCTACTCAGCCACTCGGAGGACGCCATGAAAGCCACGAAGCGTCGTCGTCCTCAGGTTCGGAGTCTGGGGCCGGCGCCCGATGGTGTCAGTCTTGCCGAAGTCGCCGCGCTCGTGTCCTATGTCGGAAGCCCCGAGCATAAGGACACGCCGTCCTTCGCCGGAGCTCCGCGACCGCGAGCGGATGCCTCGATCTGCGATCAGTCGTTCGTTGGCCGCCAGGATGAGATCATCGAGTCCCTCAGACAGGCCATTGTCGATGGCCAGGTAAGTGCGTACTGGGAGGGTGGCTTTCCCAGGTACGCTTGGGCTCGCATCGATGGCGTCTGCTACGAGGCGAGGCTCGTTAACAGCGACCAGGGGCAGTACAAAGGGTACGAGCTGTCCGACGACGAGTGCCCGGAGGGCATCTGATGGATCTGCGGATCGAGTTCGAGTGGGATGACCCGCGCGGCGCCAGGGGGCCCGAGTTGCGGGCAACCTGGGCGCGGCTCGAGATCCGCGCAAGCTCGCATGCCGGCACCGGCGAGCCCGTTACGCTGGTCTACGACAGGCGTACACGATCGGTGCGCAGTGGCGTCCATGTTCCGCTGTATCCGCTGGCGGAGTGGCTTGCGGCCAACTGGTGGTTCCTGGCGTACGAGGCTAACGTGCCCGGATCGATGCATCAGAGGACCTATCGAGCCCGACATTCGCTCTGCTCGGCGCGCGACGGGTACGCTCTGCCGAACCTCACCATCGAGCCACAAGGGGCATCAGTGCAGCTTCGCTGGGAGCGCGCCCAACCACGAGGCTGCACGGTGGAGTTTCTATCGTCGGGTGTCGTGGTCGGCCCAGCCCATCAGGTCGTAGAGGAGCTTCGTCGCTTCGTCGACGCGGTGTGTGCTCGCCTGTCCGACATGGGCGTGACGGGCACCTGGCTGCAGAACGAGTGGGACGCGATCCGCGACGCCTCGCCCGACGAGGAGGAGTTCTGTGCGTCCGCCGCCGCGATGGGGCTCGATCCCTACTCGTTGGATGAGGGCGCGTCCGATCGGATCATCGCCGCAGTGGGCGGCCTTCCCGCCGACCTCCGCGCCGACTTCGTCTCGCTGGCCGACGTTGCTCTGATCGGGGCACAGCGGGAGGCCCTCGACCGCGCCATCGCCGCCGTTCGGAGCCAGTCGGGCGGCGTCGGTGGCTTGCCGAGGTTTCCGCGTGCGAGTGCCAACACGGAGGCCCGCACGCCCCCATTCATGGCGGGCTACGAGGCGGCGAAGTGGCTCAGGGGCGCGGTCGGGCTGAATGGCGATCCGTTGCCGACGTGGCAGTCGCTGGCGGCGGCTCTCGGTGCGAGCGAGGCCGGCTTGCTCGACGCTATCCTGCCCCGCCCTGAGCACAGCGTTCCCTACGATGGTCTGGCTGGTGCCAACCAATCCGGCGGCGCCAGTTTTATTGTCGGTAAGGCGCACGATCCATCGCGGCGGTATACGTTCTGCCGCTGTCTGCACGAGTACCTGGCGTCGCCGGACGGTGGCAGTCTGGCGCTCGTGACTACGTCGCACGCAGGTAGGCACCAGCGATCGCGGGCGTTCGCGGCCGAGTTTCTGGCGCCGGCCGAAGCGGTCGCCGCTCGGCTCGGGAGCGGCGCGGTCAGCGAGGAGCAGGTATCCGATCTGGCTCAGGAGTTCGGCGTCTCTGAGTTCGTGATCTGTCACCAGATCGAGAACCACAGGCTAGCGCCTCTGATGGCATCCCCCGTCGGCTGATCTGGCCAGCCGTGCCACGCCATTCCGTATGGTATCCCTGTCTCCAGCCGATAATAGACCCAGCACTGCCGTCAGGAAGCGAGGTACCCCATGCGCATTGGGAAGGCCGTCATCACCGCCGCCGCGCGCGGCCAGCGTACGCTGCCACTGCAGACCCTCATCGACCGCGACGGGCGGCGCAAGTCCGTGCTCTGCATCGTCGTGGAGGAGGCCCTGCGCGCCGGCATCGACGAGATCTGCGTCGTCGTGTGCCCGGGCGACGAGGCCGCCTACGCGGACGCCGTCGACGATCACGCCGGGCGGCTGACCTTCGTCCCGCAGGAGGAGCCGCGCGGGTACGGCCATGCGGTGCTCTGCGCGCGGGAGTTCGTCGGCGGGGAGCCGTTCCTGCACATGGTCGGCGACCATATCTTTGTCGAGCGCGGCGCGCACGGGCTCGCGCGGCAGGCGGTCGAGGCGGCGGATGCCAACTCGTGCGCGATCTCCGTCGTCCAGGCCACGCGCGAGGGGCTGCTGCCCTACTTCGGCGCCGTCGGCGGGCAGCGGGTGGCCGGCGCGCAGGACCTCTACGCCATCGAGCGGGTCATCGAGAAGGCGTCGCCCACCCAGGCCGAGCAGTCGCTGCTGGTGCCGGGGCTGCGCGCGGGGCACTACCTCTGCTTCTTCGGCATCCACGTGCTCACGCCCGCGGTCATGGACCTCCTTGCCGAGGCCGAGGCCGGAGGTGGCGCCCGCATCGAGCTGTCGCCTGTCCTGCACGAGCTGGCCCAGCGCGAGCGCTACTACGCCCTGGAGGTGCGCGGCCAGCGGTACCCGGTCGACGTGCGCTACGGCCTGCTCTCCGCCCAGATCGCGCTGGCGCTGGAGGGGCAGGACCGCGAGGAGGTGTTGGCGCTGCTGTGCGAGCTGCTGGCCCAGCGCGAGCTGGCGGGCGGCAGGTGAGGGCGGCCATGGAATCGCGGCTCGTTTCCATCATCGCGTCGGCCGACCCGGCGGTGCGCGACGGCTCGGTCGACGCCGTCTGCCGGGGCCTCTCGCTCGCCGGACTGCTCGACGAGTGCCGCGCGCTGGAGGCCTTCCGGCACCAGAGCGCCAACCTCTACGAGCGCGTGCGCGCGTGCTTCTTCCTGTATGCCATCCACCGGTTCCACATCCCGCTGCGCCCGGAGCTGCCGCCGCTCGGCAAGATCCCGTTCGAGGGGTACTCGGATCTGCTGGCCCGCCGCTTCGAGGAGGCCATCCACCGCTTCCTGACCGCGCAGGCCGAGGCCGGCCCGAACGATGCGCTCTCCAGCGCCCTGGCCGCCGCGTACCACCGCCTCGCGTTCCAGACGCTGGCCGACCAGGTGCGCCGCTCGGTGCGCTCGGTGCGCGGCAACCAGTGGATGTTCCGCGTGGGGCACCCGATGGATCAGCCGCTGCGCCTGCGTCCGGAACTGCTCGCCAGGCCGTCCGCCGACGCCCCGTTCCCCATCCTGCGGGAGCGGACGCCCGTGCGCATGGACCTGAGCCACAGCGGCTGGAGCGACATCTTCTTCCTCGGCATGGACTACCCCGAGGGCGCGCGCGTGCTGAACGTGTCGATCGACCTGGCTGTCCATGGCCGCGATCCCGAGCCGCGCCCGCCGGTCGAGGCGTACTTTCGCGTCATCGACGAGCCCGTGCTGCGCCTGGCGAGCATCGACCTGGGTGCATCGGCCGAGCTGACGAAGCTGGCCGACGTGTTCGACTTCGCGCGCGACTACCTGGGCCTGCTGAAGGCGGCGCTCATCGCGTCGGGCATCGTGCCGCCCGGCATCGAGGGCTCCGAGCAGGACCTGGGCGATCTGCTCGCGCGCATCGTGGGGCAGGGGCGCGGCATCGAGCTGGTCAGCAGCGTCAACGGCATCCCGAAGGGCTCGCGCCTCGCCGTGTCGACCAACCTGCTTGCGTCGCTCATCGCCGCCTGCATGCGCGCCACCGGGCAGACACGCAGCCTGACTGGAGCGCTGGACGAGTCGGAGCGCCGCACCGTGGCCGCCCGCGCCATCCTGGGCGAGTGGCTGGCCGGGTCCGGCGGCGGCTGGCAGGACTCCGGCGGCGTGTGGCCCGGCATCAAGCTGATCCAGGGCGAGATGGCCGGCGAGGGCGACCCCGAGTTCCGCGTCAGCCGCGGGCGCCTGCTCCCGTCGCACCACATCCTGGGCGAGGACGAGGCCCCCGCGGCGGCGCGCGAGAAGCTGCAGCAGTGCCTGGTGCTCGTCCACGGCGGCATGGCGCAGAACGTCGGCCCGATCCTGGAGATGGTCACCGAGAAGTACCTGCTGCGCTCCGAGGCGGAGTGGCGGGGCCGGCTCGAGGCGCGCGGCATCCTGGATAGCATCCTCGCCTCGCTGCGGACCGGCGACGTGGCGGCCATCGGCGATGCGACGACGCGCAACTTCGACGGTCCGATCCAGACCATCATCCCGTGGGCGTCGACCTACTACACGGAGCAGCTCATCGCGCAGGTCCGGGCGCGCTTCGGTGCGGGCTTCCTCGGCTTCTGGATGCTGGGCGGCATGTCGGGCGGCGGCATGGGCTTCATCTTCGAGCCCGCGATCCGCGAGGTGGCCCAGGCGGCGCTGCAGGAGATCATGTCGGCCACGAAGGCGCGCCTGCAGACCGCCCTGCCGTTCGCGATGGAGCCCGTGGTCTACGACTTCGCCATCAACGAGCGCGGCACCTTCGCCGACCTGATGGCTGCCGAGGACGCGCTGCTGCCTGCCGGCTACTACGCGCAGGCGGCCCCCGGCCTGGTCCGCCGCGATCCGCGCACGCTCAGCCAGGCCCGCCGCGCCGACCTGGGCGCCTTCGCGGCGGCGTGCCGCACCCGGCCCGAGCTGGGCGGCATGGTCGAGTTGCTCTTCGACCGCCTGCTGCCGCGCCAGGAGCGCCAGGACGGCGAGGGAGTGCACCTCACGTCGCTGCTGGCAGAGAACGGCTTCGATCCGGTGCAGCACGAGCAGATCCGCGCCGACCTGCGGGCCGGGCGCATCGGCCTCGCGCAGAACCGCCTGCCGGTGAACACGGACATCCGCGACGTGGAGCCCGGTGACGTGCTGGACGCGGTGCACGGGCTGGGCAGCGGCTTCCGCGACGCGGGGCTGCAGGCGCTGGCCGAGGGGCGGGCGGCGGTGGTCTCGCTCGCGGCGGGAGTGGGCAGCCGCTGGACGCAGGGCGCGGGCGTCGTGAAGGCGCTGCACCCGTTCTGCAAGCTCGGCGGACGCCACCGCAGCTTCGTCGAGACGCACCTGGCCAAGAACCGGCGCATCTCGCGGGAGTGCGGCACGCCCGTTCCCCATGTCTTCACCACGAGCTACCTCACGCACGAGGCAACCGCCCGGTTCCTCGCCGAGGCCGGCAACTTCGGCTACGCCGGGCCGGTCGTGCTGTCGCCGGGGCGGGCCATCGGTCTGCGCATGGTGCCGACGGTGCGCGACCTGCGCTTCGCGTGGGAGGAGCTGCCGCAGCAGGTGCTGGACGAGCAGGCCCAGAAGGTGCGTGAGAGCGGCCGGGCCGCGCTGATCGGCTGGGCCGAATCGGCCGGCGAGGCGTCGGACTACACCGACAACCTGCCCTCGCAGTGCCTGCACCCGGTCGGCCACTGGTACGAGGTGCCGAACCTGCTGCGCAACGGCACGCTCGCTCGCTTGCTGGACGAGCGCCCGAACCTGCAGGTGCTGATGCTCCATAACATCGACACGCTCGGCGCGGACCTGGATCCCGCGCTGCTCGGGGCGCACCTGGCGAGCGGCGCGGCGCTCACGTTCGAGGTGATCGCACGGCGGCTGGAGGACCGCGGCGGCGGCCTGGCGCGGGTGGACGGGCGGCCGCGCCTGGTCGAGGGCCTGGCGATGCCGCGCGAGGAGCAGGAGTTCGACCTATCCTACTACAACTCGATGACCACGTGGATCTCCATCGACCCGCTGCTCGCCCTCTTCGGGCTGGAGCGCCGCGACCTGGCCGATGCCGAGAAGACGGCCGCCGCCGTGCGCTCCGTGGCGGCCCGCATGCCCACCTACGTCACGCTCAAGGACGTAAAGAAGCGCTGGGGCCATGGCCAGGAGGACGTGTTCCCCGTGGCGCAGTTCGAGAAGCTCTGGGGCGACATGACGGCGCTGCCGGGCCTCTCGACGCGCTTCGCGGCGGTCCCGCGCCTGCGTGGCCAGCAGCTCAAGGACCAGGCCCAGCTCGACGGCTGGCTCCGCGACGGCTCCGCCGCGTACGTGAAGGGGCTGTGCGCTTGGGAGTGAACGGGCGGGAGTGGTGATCGTTGACGGCGCGTTGCTGAGTCCTGCATAATCGCTGTTGTGGTGGACCGGACCGATGGCAGACGGGAGGCATAGGATGGGCACGGAAGCAGTTGCGGAGCTGTCGCGGCGAGCCAGCGCGCTGACGTATGACGATCAGCTCGCTTTACTGGAACTGCTCGTCTCAGGGCTGCGCAAGCAGCGCTCTAGCTCGCAAGCGGAGTGGGACCTATCCGACATGGCAGCCGACCCGCAGATCAGGGCGGAGTTGGTCGCCCTGGACCGTGAGTTCCGCGTGACCGAGTTCGATGGGCTCGGATAGCCGTGGCACCCCAGCGCGGTGACATCTACTTCGTCGACCTCGACCCCACGGCAGGTCGCGAGCAATCGGGTGTACGCCCAGTCGTGGTCCTGTCAGTCGACGCTATCAACAGACTGCCGCTAGTGGTGACCGTCGTTGCCGGCACGCGCGGTACCCGAGTGGATCGCGACTACACAACCAATGTACGAGTTGCGCCGGAAGACAGCGGACTCCCATACGAGACGGTGTTCCTCGGTTTCCAGATACGCTCCATCGATCCGATACGTATGGCGGGTCCGCCTGCCGGCCGGCTCGCCGACACGGCGATGGCGCGCCTTGAGCAAGTCGTGCGCCGCTGCCTGGGGTTGTAGGCTCCACTGGTGTCTGCCGATAGTGCACGCGAACAGCCCCAGGCAACTCCGCCCGGGGCTGTTCGCTATGTATGGGCGCTACTCGCCCTTCTTGTCCAGCCGGTCCGCGCGTTCTTGGCGGACCCTCGGGTAGTGCCTTATAGTCAGCCGTCCTGCTTTGCCGCTCGCTGCTGCTGCATCTCAGGCGTCTGGTTGATCTTGTCCTGACTGGGATCTGCCGACTTGTCGCCACAGCCTGCCAGACCGATCAGTAGGCTCAACGCGCACAGCAGAACCGCGACAGGCCCAGCAATCCGTGTGTAGCTTCTCATCTCAGGATGGCCCTAGTTCATCATCAGGCAGTTGGTACCCGGAGCGCTGGACGCCGTGCAGGCCGGGAAGTTGCTGACGATCCACTGCGGGATGTCGCCGCAAGCCATTGCCGCGCTCGGGCTCATCGAGTCGTTCCCGTAGCCCGTGGTGTTGGGACTGACGATGGCGGCCGGGTCGGCGCAGTATCCGTAGCGACCGACGTTGGGGTCCGCGGTCATCACGAGGCGCCCGCTGAACCCGCCGGCCATGTAGCCGCCGCGCATCTTGATCGCTTTGGCGTGGCCGTCCGTGAAGGCGATCGGGAAGAGCGCATGGTGGCGCAGGCTGTCGGATGTGCTGCCGCGCCAGGTGTCGCCAGCGAAGCCGATGCCGAGGGTCATGCGCGGCGTGTCGTAGCTATCCCCCATCGCGAACGTCTGTGCCGGGTACTGGAGCGAAGCCAGCGAGATGCCCGGGATCCACGAACTCGTACCGCGCCCCGTATCCGCCTGCTGATAGCCGAGGAGCCCGCCGCCGCGCCAACCGATGGGACCCCAGTTGTAGCCATAGCCCGGGTAGCGGCGCAGGCAGACGGTACCGGAGTTCATCGGGTTAACACACTGGCTTCCCTCGTTGCGGTCGGGGCAGAGGTAGATGTCGAGGCTCTTGTTGTATGGCAACACGCACCACCACCAGTCACGGCCCCACCCGTAACAGAGCGTCGTCTCGTCATAGTCCTGGGCGTACATGGCCCAGCTCAGCGACAACTGCTTGGTGTTGCTCAGACACTGAGCCGCGCGGGCCTTCTCGCGGGCCTGAGCAAACACGGGGAACAGGATCGCGGCGAGAATCGCGATAATGGCGATAACTACTAGCAGTTCGATGAGGGTGAACCCGCGGCGGGTCCGTCGTACGTCGGTCATCTGGGCCTCCTTGAGCCTCGATCGGCGCGCAGCTTGCGGCGGACGGCTGCGCGGCGGGGTCGTCGGTGCGCCTGGGTGGGTCGTCCACATCTGGGTGGCTCGACCCTCGGCGCGTACGGGCTCAAGGATGGCAGGGGTGCGTTATGCGGAGGTTGCGGGACCGATAATGTTGCGTCAAGGTTGGCTGCGGCCGGCCCGCGCCGGCTTCGGGGCCGCCTTGCTCCTCTCGACGATGAACGCCGCCAACTCCTCGCGAGCGGCGTAGAGCTTCGCGGGGATCGTCTCCCACCGCGTCCAGCTTGCACCGATCTTGCGAGCCAGGCGCGCCGCGTCCTCCTTGCCGCCAAGCCGCTCAAGGAGGCGGAGGTACTCGTAGTCCTCCAGCCCCTCGCGGAGCTGCTTCAGCCGCATCGACGCGACCGGCCCGTCGTATCCAACCGCGCTGCCGGGATAGAACAGCGACCCCTCGCCGTTGTACTGCTCGTAGGTCAGCGGGTTGGTCCACACGTTGCCCGCCTTCGCCCAGTAGACCGTCGACCAGTACAGCAGGCCGGCCATGCCGTACCGGTAGCTCTGCCACATCGGGACGCGGTAGTTCAGCAGCGGGAAGTCGATCTCCCAGAAGGGCGTCTCCTGGCCCTTGCCGCCCTGGCAGAGCGCCGTGTAGGACCAAAGCTCCTCCCCGGCGGCCAGGCGCTCGGCCCCCGCCTTCTCCTCGAGCAGCGGCCAGAGCGGCACCCAGATGTCCACCGCGCCGACCAGCGTGCCCCAGGCCGGGTCCTGCGACGTGGGCTGCTCCGTGCAGAGCACCTTGATGCCGGGCTGCGCCTCGTGGATCAGCTTCGCCCGCCTGCGCACCTCCTCGTACGCCGCCGCGTCGTTCGGCTCGTCGAGCACGTACACGTAGGCCATCTTCTCCCAGCCGTGGGCCTTCAGGTAGGCGTACATGGCCTGCAGATGCCTGGTCGCACGCTCGCGGTCCTTGCCGGCCGGGTCGTCGCCGATCAGGCGGAGGGCGAAGCCGGTCACGTGGAACGTGTCGATCCACTCCTTCAGCGCGGCGTGCGTCGCGGCGGGGTCGATCGAGCCATCGGCGTTCGTGCGCGGGTAGAGGTACCAGGGGATTGGCGGGCACAGGCGGTGGGCGGCCATCGCGGCGGCGAACCGGCGCTCGACGGGCTTGAACTCCGGCGAGCCGGCCTTCATCCCGAACGCCTCGGCCACGCGCGAGTCGAGCCCGCCGAAGTCGGAGCGCATCGAGGGCGTGTCAGGCAGCTCGAACGGCCAGACGGTAAGCTCGACTGGGACGCGGACCGGCTTCACCCCCTCGGCCGTCACCGTGAGGGAGCCCCTGTAGACGCCCGGCGTCTGCCCCTTCGGCACGTGTACCTCGATCCAGATGGGCTGGTTCCGCTCGGCCGGCACATCGAAGGGCGCTCCCACGAACCGGCCACCCTTGAGCGGGGCGCCGGTCTCGGGGCTGGCGAACGGGATCAGCGCGTCGGGGTACCAGCCCGTCCCCTCGACCGACCTCGGCGAGGGCTTGCCGACCTCGACGTAGTGCTCACGGTAGAGCGTCAGGTTGCGGCGAGGGATCGTGCGGCCCCGGCCAGCCGATAGGTCCGACGCGGTGACCGTTACGCCGCGCAGCCCGCCCGCGCCCGCGCGCACCGCGATCTGGAAGGGCTCGACCTCGTTCCGCGCCGCCTTGATGACGGCCTTGCCGGGCAGCACCGGCGGATCGTCCGGCCGCATGCGCTCGAACCCGCTCACCGGGTACACCGCCATGGGCGCGGGCCGCGGCTGTACGGCTGCCCACAGGCGTTCGACAACCGGCCGAACGACGCCTGTCATGCGCTCGTAGGCCGCCGGCAGCAGGTGCAGGCGATCGCTCTGGTACAGCGCCGCGAGCGGCTCGCCCTTTGCATCCTCGAGCGCGGGGTTCACGTCTACGTAGGTCAGCCGCCGGTCCCTCCCGCACGCCTCTCGCATGAGCGCGTTCGCGCGGTCGACGACTTCGAGCAACTGGTCGCGCTTCTGGGGGGCGCGGATGATGGAGACGATGGCGACGCGCGTCTGAGGGAGCGCCTCGCCGACCAGATGGGTGAACTCCGCCACGCGGCCCGCGATCGCCTCCGCAGGCTCGCCGGCGTTCACGTCGTTGCTGCCGCAGTAGTACACGATGACCCGCGGCCTGTACGGGAGGACGACGCGGTCCGCGTAGTGAAGTACCTCCCAGGTTCGCGCCCCGCCGAAGGCCCGGTTGAAGGTGGGGAGCGGCGCCATGTCCTGCGGCACCGTCGTCCACTGGCGGAAGATGCTGCTCCCGACGAACAGGATGCCGCCGCGCGCGGGCGGATGAGCGGCGTCGGCGCGCAGATAGGCTTGTATCTCGTCGGCGTACAGGATCTCGTGTCCCTGCCGGGGCGTCGGTGCTGCCAGCAGGACGGTGAGCAGCGCTGCGAGCATGGTCGTTCTCCCCTCGGGCGCGCCGGGTCAACTCGGGCTGCGCGCCCGCCTGGTATCTTCCCGAGGCGGTGCGGCCGATCCTGCCGCTCGGCTGTCACCACTGCCAGGTTGCACCCGTCGAACCATTGTTGGCGCTGCTGCCCCCGGCGCCGCGGTGCGTTGCGCCCGGCTGAAGCGAGCGCGCCGCCTGCCACACTCCGTTCCTCGTCGCTGCCGAGTTCCCATCCCATACCACTCGAGGGCATCATGAAACAGAGAGCACTGCACCTGGTGGCTGCTTGCGTCGCCGCGTCGCTGATCGGCGCGGCGGCGAGCGCACAAGCCGCGAAGCCATCTCCCTCCAGCGCGCGCGTGCCGCAGATCAAGTTCACCCAGTACCAACTCGCGAACGGGCTACGGGTCATCCTCTCGGTGGACCGTACCGCACCCGTCGTGGCCGTGAACGTGACGTACGACGTTGGCTCCCGGAACGAGAAGCCTGGGCGGACCGGCTTCGCCCACCTGTTCGAGCACATGATGTTCCAGGGCTCCACGAACGTCGGGCGCGGCGAGCACATGCAGCTCATCCAGGACAACGGCGGCACGATGAACGGCTCCACGAGTGAGGACCGCACGAACTACTACGAGGAGCTGCCCGCCAACCAGCTTGACCTGGCGCTGTTCCTCGAGTCGGACCGCATGCGTGGCCTGGACGTGAATCAGGCCAACCTGGACAACCAGCGCTCCGTGGTGCAGGAGGAGAAGCGCCAGGGCTCCAACAACCGGCCCGGCGGGGGCGGCGAGGCGGCGCGGGACACGTACAACAAGCTCGTCTACACCAGCTTCGGCTATCAGCACAGCACCATCGGGTCGATGGAGGACCTGAACGCCGCGACGCTGGACGATGTGAAGGCGTTCTTCAAGATGTACTACGCTCCGAACAACGCCGTCCTGGTGGTGGTTGGCGACTTCAACGAGGGCGCGGCCAGGCGGAAGATCGAGAAGTACTTCGGCAGCATCCCCCGAGGCCCGCAGCCGCCTCCGGTAGAACTTAGCGAGCGTCCCTTCAGCGGCGAGGTGCGCAAAGAGATCACGGACGCCGGCGCCCGCATGACGCGGTACCAGGTCGCGTACAGAACCGTCACCGCAGACCATGCCGACGCGCCGGCGCTGCAGATTCTGGGCAACATCCTGGGCGGCGGCCGCGACGGGCGGCTGCGAAAGGCCATCGTGGACAAGAAGATCGGCACGATGGCGATGGCCGACGGGAGTACCGGACGGGGGCCCGGCCTGTTCAGCCTGTCCGCGTCGGTTGGGCGGGACGGAGACTGGCAGGCGGTGGAGAAGGCGCTCGAAGCCGAGATCGCCCGCATCCAGAACGAGGGCGTCACCGATGCCGAACTAGCGAAGGTGCGTCGACGCGCTCGCGTGGCGGCCCTGATGGGCGGCGGCGGCTTGGGACGCGGCGGCGGGGGCGGCGGGGGCATGGGCACGGTCCTGTCGCGCGCCAACTCCATGGCGCAGGATGCCATCTACTACAACGACCCGGGCCGGATGAACACCCGGCTGTCGCGCACCGAGGCGGTGACCTCGGCGGACATCCAGCGCGTTGCCAAGAAGTACCTGGTCAAGGAGAACCGTATCGTGCTCGTGACGATGCCGGAGCAGCAGCCGGAGGATGACTTCGGCTTCTTCGAGCGCACGGTCACCGAGAAGGGGGCGAACTGACATGGCCTTCGACACCAAGCATCTCGCGCGCGCCGCTGCTCTATTGGCGGCTGCCTGCCTCTGCGCGGCGCCGGCGCTCGCACAGGACGCCTCCGGTGAGATGCAGCAGCCGCTCGCTGCCGCCGTGATCAAGGGCAAGGCGCCGGTGGCCAGTCGCCTCCTCAGGGTGCGCTTGCCGAAGCCGAAGGTCTTCACGCTGAGCAGTGGCGCCACCGTGTACTTCCTTGAGGATCACCGCCTGCCTGCCGTGCGCATGCGGGTGATCATGCGCGCTGGGACGCTGCTCGAGACCAAGCCGGGTGTGGCGCAGATGACGGCCAACAGGCTGGCGGACGCCACTCAGAAGCGCACGTCCGAGCAGCTCTCGAGCGACAACGAGGACCAGGGCATTCAGATCAGTGCGAGCGCCGCCTTCGAGACCGCGACGCTCAACGTGGCAGGCCTCACCGAGTCGATGGACGCGCTCTTCAGCACGCTCGGCGAGGTGCTGCTGACTCCTGCCCTCTCCATCGAGCAGCGCGACCGACCGGGCGGCGGGTTCGGGTTCCGCGGTGGCCCCGGTGGTCCCGGAGGCCCTGGCGGCCCGGGCGGCGGCAATCCGACGATGCTGATCGCCACGCTCCAGAGCAGGGTGCTCTACGGCGGCACGCCCTACGACCGCAAGCCGACCACGCAGGAGCAGAACAAGGCGATCACGCATGAGGACCTGGTGGCCTTCCACACTCAGTTCTATCGCCCGAACGGCTCCATCATCGGCGTCTCCGGCGACATCGACCTCAAGACTCTGAAGGCGCGGCTGGAGAAGGCGCTGTCGGGCTGGAAGCCTGCGGCGAAGACCGCCGAGGCGCCGAGGGCCGAGGTGAAGCCCAAGGAAGAGACCAAGGTCTACATCATCGATCGGCCGGGTGCCATCCAGACGTCCTTCAACTTCTGCAACGTCTCTCTCGCGCGGACAGACCCGGACTACATCCCGCTGGTCGTGGCCAACCACATCCTGGGCGGCGGATCGGCCGCGCGCCTGTTCCGCGATCTTCGCGAGGAGAAGGGCTATACGTACGGCGCCTACTCGTCGCTGAACGCCGGCAAGTGGCCCGGCACCTGGGCCGCCACCGGCAGTGTCCGGACCGAGGTCACCCGGCCGGCCGCCGAGGCGTTCCTGGAGGAGTTCGATCGCATCCAGGACGAGCCTGTGACGGATGAGGAGCTGGCGCGCACGAAGCGGGCCATCATCGGCGGCTTCGCGCGCACGCTGGAGAGCACGGAGGGCATCCTCAGCCGGGCGATCGAGCTGGTTCAGTACGGGCTGCCCGCCAACTACTGGGACACGTACCCCGACCGCGTTGAGGCTGTGACGGCCGAGGACGTGCAGCGGGTGGCGCAGAAGTACCTGGGCAAGGGGCGGGTGCAGATCCTGGCGGCCGGCTGGCGCGCCAAGATCGAGCGGGATCTGTCGCGCCTCGGCCCGGTCGAGATCGTTGACCCGAAGACCCTGAACGCAGGTGGGTTCGGCGGTCCGGGTGGCCCCGGAGGGCCCGGCGGACCTGGTGGGCCTGGTGGGCCGGGCGGACCGGGGCCTGGCGGACCGTAGTCAGGCGGCGGTGTTGCGCCGGGTTGTCGAGGAGGAGTACCGGTGAACGCGGAGATGTTCGACGAGTTGCTGGCGAGCGTACGCGAGGGCGGCGCCATCCTGCGCGGTGAGTTGCCGGCTTCGCGCACTCTCGTGGTGCAGGTGCCTGAAGAGGTGCCCGAGGAGCGGGACGGCTAGGCGACCGCGCCCGGGGGGTATCGAGTTCAGTTCGAGCCTCTGCGCTCCGTGCGCAGGGGCTCGCTCTTCCCGGGTGCCGCGGCCTGTTGCAGGACGCCGCCCGCTCGAAGGCGAACCATCCCACGGCGGGCCTCGATGTGCGCCCGGGAGCGATGCCATGGCGGATCCCACGCCGCAAGACGTCAGCCAACTCATCGAGCAGGCCCACCTCTGCCTGGTGCGTGAGGACTACGACGGGGCTCGCCGGCTGGCCGACCAAGTCCTCGCGGTTCGGCCAACCGACCCGGACGCGCCCGGCATCTTGCGCGAAGCCAGGCTGCGCGGACGGAAGCACCGCCGGGCGCCGTCTGCCCGCACGGTCGCGGTCGTGCGCGGCATGTGCGCGGTGGTGGGTGTGGCGTGCCTCATCGGGATCGTGCTCCTGTTCCCGTCCACAGGGCGCATCGGCCCCTACGAGGGGGCCGGGCCCATCGTCCACGGCCTGCACCGCGCTGAGTGGAAGCTGCTGGGGTGCGTGCTGCTCGGCATCGTCGGCCTGGTGGCGTTCGCCGGAGCCGGCGGGCTCGACCCAGAGTGGCGCGACCTGGACAAGCAGACCGACACGCGCGCCACGCATGCCTTCCTGCGCTGGTGGTGGTGAGCGCCGCGCGAGCGATGAACACGAAGGAGAACCGATGACCATGCTTCAGTTTGCTGTCGATAGCGTTCTGTGTACCCGGTGCGGCGATTGCGTCACCGATTGCCCCGCCCGCATCATCGAGATGGCGGATGGCAACGCGCCGATGATCAAGCCGGAGAACGAGCAGGAGTGCATGCAGTGCCAGCACTGCCTCACCATCTGCCCGACCGCGGCGCTCTCCATTCTGGGGCACGACCCGAAGGACAGCCTGCCGCTGGACATCGAGCACCTACCCTCGCTCGATCAGATGGCGGTGCTGGTGCGCGGCCGGCGAAGCGTGCGCCGATACAAGCAGGAGAACGTCGACCCCGCGCTCCTGAAGCGATTGCTGGCCGACATGGCCAACGCGCCAACTGGCGTCAACTCGCGCAAGCTCACGTTCCACGTGATCGACGACAAGGACGTGCAGGACCGGTTCCGCGAGAAAGCGCTGGCGCGCATCATCGCGGCGGACGAGGCGGGCGAGCTGCCGGAGAGCGCGCGCTACCTGAAGCGGATCGTGACGCTGTGGAAGTCGGAGCAGCGCGACCTGCTGTTCCGCACGGCTCCGCACTCGATCATCGTCACCGCCCCGCCGGACGCGCCCTGTGGCGAGCAGGACCTGGTGATCGCGCTGGCCTACTTCGAGCTGCTCGCGCAGAGCGCCGGGCTGGGCACGGTGTGGTGGGGCATGCTCAAGTGGGTGCTGGAGACGATGCCCGACCTGAAGGAGGTCCTCGGCATCCCGGCAGGCCACCACTACTACGCGATGCTGTTCGGCACGCCGTCCTACCAGTACGCCCGGACGGCCCAGCGCGACGATGCGGCCAAGGTGGTGCGCATCGAGATGTAGGCGGGGGCCGGCTTGCTCCGGCCCGCAATCCGCGATATCATGCCATTGGAGGACAGCCGCGATGCCTGACTCCGACGAACCGCCTGTACGCGAGTTTGCCGACCGCGGCGCGATCTGGCTGCTGGAGTCGCCGAGCAACCTGCGCGACTTGATGTCGCTGGCCGCTCGGGACCTGGCGGACCGCCTGGCGTTCGAACAAGCCGAGAAGGTCAACCGCTCGTTCGTGCCCGACGACCTGCGCGAGCAGGAGGCCGACCTGCTGTACCGGGTGCCATTCCGGGCCAGTCGCGACTCAGTCTGGGCCTATCTGCTCGTCGAGCACCAGTCGCGCCCAGATCGGTTCATGGGCCTTCGGATGCTCTCCTACATCGTACAGATCTGGGAGGCGCAGCGCCGGAAGTGGTCCGATGACAACGTGCCGCCTGAACGCCGGCGCGTGTGGCCCGTGGTGCCGCTCGTGTTCTACACCGGCCGGCGCAAGTGGACCAACGTGCCGGACGTGTGCGCCATCGTCGAGGGGCCAGTCGATCTGCACCGGTTCGTGCCGCGATACGACACGCTCTTCCTGAGCCTGGCAGACACGCCGCCGGCCGACCTAGGGGAGACCGCGCTAGGTGCTGCTCTGCGGGTGCAGCAGGCGATCGCCGGAGACATGGGGACGCTTGCGCGCGTCGTGGCGGACGCGGTTGCCCAGCTCGACCGTCTCTCGCCTGCTGCTCAGTCAGAGTGGCGGCGGGCGATCCACTACATGGTGCTGCTCGTCCGGCATTGCCGCCAGCCGTACGAGCGGAGTGAGCTGTACGAGGTGGTCTCGCGCGGTGTGAGCCCAACTCGGCGGGCGGAGGTGGACACGATGGCGATGACAGATGCGCAGATGCTGGTGGCCCAGGGCCGCCAGGAGGGCCGTCAGGAAGGTCGTCAGGAAGGCCTGCGCGACCTCCTGGTCTGCCAACTGGAGGAGCGCTTCGGGCCGCTGCTGGACTCGCAGCGCGATGCGGTTGGCAGTTGGGCGGACGAGCGCGCCCTCGACGTGGGGCGGCGCCTGCTGACGGCAACGTCGCTGGCCGAACTCGGGCTCTAGCCGGCGTACAGACCGGCCGGCGGCTCTCCCTCGGCTATCCTCTTGTCTGAGGTGGCCACCGGTCGCGACCCGTTCAGTGCGAGGGCCCGCCCTGCTGCTGGTCCGGCATGGGGCGGGAGCCCTGCAAACTCGCCCGCTGACGCTGCTCGGCCGCGGCCTCTTCGGCCTCCATCTCCTCGATCGGCCGCTCCTTGACCATCCTGGGGCGCTCGGCAACGCCGGTGCCCGTAGCAAACTGGTAGCCCATGATGAGGACAAAGAGGGCGACGAGCGCGCCGGCGATCAGCACGATGCGGGGCATTCCTTCGGATTGAGCTGCCTTCTTGGCGCTCTTCTTCGCCGGGGGCTTGCTGGCCGGGGGGGTGGTCTGCTGAGGCTGATGGTTCATCGACATCTGCACTGGCATGGAGGGCCTCCTCGGGCGGGCCGCCCGAGGTGGCGGCGCCTGAACCAACACAGTTGTACAGACCCATCATATGCTGGCGAGACGCCGTTGTCAAGCGTCCGTCGCTCTGCGTGAGGGCACGGATGACGTACTCGAGGTTGGCCATTCGGCTTGGCCTGTTGCTGGCCGGTTCGCTCATCTGTCCGACCGCGCACGCTGTGGTCTACACCGTCGACGCGCGTGAATCGGTCGGCTCGGACAGCAATCCTGGCACCGCGGCGCGCCCGTTCAAGACCATCGGCCGCGCGGCTGGCCTCGTCAAGGCGGGCGACACGGTGCGCATGCGGACCGGCGTGTACCGGGAGGCCGTTACCATTGCGGCCAGCGGGACGGCCGCAGCGCCCATCACGTTCGAGCCGGACATGGCCGCCGTCGTTGTCGTCACCGGCGCCGACGTGGTAGGCGGGCTGGAGAAGGCATCGGGCCCTGCTGGGGCCAACCTCTACTCCACGCCGTGGGAACACCGGTTTGTCGCGTGGTCGAAGACGTCGACGCATCCCGACGACGACTGGCACCTGATGATCGGGCGCGCGGAGCAGGTTTTCGTGTCCGGGCATCCGATGCACCAGGTCCTCGACCGATCCCAGCTCAGCCGCGGCTCCTTCTACGTCGACCTCGATGCGAAGCGCCTCTACGTGTGGGATCGCGCCAACCAGCCGCTCGCCGGTGGGTGGGGGCCGCCGTTGGTCGAGGCATCCGCGCGCGAGACGCTGTGGGAAGCAGAGGGCGCCTACGTGGTCACGCGGGGCATCCGCTTCCGGTATGCAGCGAACCACGCCCAGCAGGGGGCTGTGTTGTTGAGCGGCGACCATACCACGCTGGAAGACTGCGTGGTGGAGCAGACCAACAGCATCGGCGCCACGTTCACGGGCAGGCACGTGGTGGTCCGCAGCTGCACCTTTCGCGAGAACGGGCAGATGGGGTTCAGCGCCTATCGCGCACATGATCTGCTCTTCACGGACTGCCTCGTGGAGGGCAACAACACCAAGGGGTTCAACCGCGGCTGGGAAGCCGGCGCCGACAAGCTGGTCCTGACGCGCCGCGCCGTCCTGGAGCGCTCGCGCTTCTTGCGCAACCATGGCAACGGCGTCTGGTTCGACATCGGCAACGAGGACTGCGAGGTCCGCAACTGCCTCATCGCCGACAACGACGACGCGGGCATCTTCTACGAGATCTCGTATGGCCTTCACGCCCATGACAACGTGATCGTCGGCAATGGTCTGGCGTACAACCCCGGTGGGTGGGGCGCCAACGGCGGCATCGCGCTGTCCAGCTCGCCGCGGGGCCTCATCGAGCGGAACCTGCTGGTTGGCAACCGGGAGGGCTTCCAGTTCCGCGAGCAGGGCCGGCGAACCGATCGCATCGACGGCAAGCCCGGCGAAGACGTGGCGATCTGGAACCACGACAGCACCATCCGCAACAACGCGATCGTGCGCAACGTGGACTGGCAGGTTGGCGGCTGGTTCGATATCGCCACCAAGGACCACTGGCCGCGCGCCATGCAGGGATCCATCGGCGGCGGAGGAGGGCGGGCCGGCGCAGACGTGGCGCGTGAGTACGTGTCCGCGGACAGCCGCGAGAAGCCCACGATGCTGGCTCTGGAGGATCTGAAGCTGATCTTCTCGGGCAACGTCTACGATATGGCCCCGGGGCAGGGCTTCTGGCAGTGGGGCACGTCCTGGCGTGACCACCGCCGTTACGACACCCAGGGACAGGTGCTCGCCGAACTGCACCTTGACCAGCAGGGCCGCGTCGCGCCGGTCGTCTTCGCCGACGTGCTGACGCGCGACTTCCGCGTGCCGGTCGGCAGCCCTCTGATCGCAGCGCGCTGCTATCCGCGCGGCGAGGTGCCGGGAGTGCGGCTAGGAACCCAGGGCCCGACTCGTGCGCCGCGGCCGTCCGCGCCAGCCGCCAAGGCCCACTGATCGAATGCTGCCTGCCAAGGAGAAGAGATACGTGACTATGTCGAGAAGGCAACTGCTGACCGCGGCGGCCGGGGTGGCTGCCATGCCCGGCCTCGTCGAGGACCGGTGGGCCCCGGTGGCCGCGTTCGTCGAGGGCGAGATCGCTGCCGGCACGGTGCCGGGCGCGGCGCTCATCGCCTCGCGAGGCGGCAAGGTGCGGTTCCAGCGTTCCTGGGGCGCCTACTGCTCGCTGACCGACCGGGCGGCCAAGCTTGACCTATCGGTGCGCCACTCGCTCTACTCCTACTCCAAGCTGGTCTCCGCCACGGTCGTCGTCATGGCGCGCCAGGACGGCCTCGTGTCGTACGATGCGCCGGTCCGCACCTACATCCCGGAGTTCGCCGGCGGCGGCAAGGACGGTATCACCATCCGCCACCTCCTGACCCACTCGGCCGGTATCCCCAGCGTGCCCCTCGGGCCGGTTCGAACCGAGGACGAGTGGCGCGCGGCCGTGAAGGCCGCCTGCGAGGCGAAGACGGAGTGGGAGCCCGGAAGCAGGACCCTCTACCACGGCCTGAGCGGCCTCTTCGTCGCGGCCGAGGCCGTGCGGCGCGTCAGCGGAGGCAAGACGTGGGAGCGGCTGTGCCGGGAGCGCCTGTTCGACCCCATCGGCGCCAGGACCCTTTCCTTCGTCGCCCCGCTCGATACGACTCCGGTCGCGCTGACGCCGCAGCCCGGCGAGTTGCCCAAGACCCTCCACGACGGCCTCGGCCTGGGCGGGCACCCGGCCGGGGGCTGCGTGGGCACGGTGGCCGACGCGCTCAAGGTGCTGCAGCTTCACCTCAACCGCGGCACGTGGCGGGGCAAGCGGCTCATCAAGCCCGATGCCCTCGCCGAGATGCACACCGTTCAGTATGCGAAGCAGATCGAGGAGGCCCGCGCGAAGGGGCAGGCACCGGCGCACGAACCGTGGGGTCTGGGGCCTCTGCTGCGCGGCGAGGGGCCGAGCACCGGATCGCACGACTGGTTCGGCTTCCGCAACCAGACTTCGCCCGGCATCTTCGGGCACGCGGGCATCGATACAGTCATCGGTGTCGCCGACCCGGCCACGGGCGTCGCGCTCATGTTCGTGACCACGAACTCCCCCAAGCCGCCGGAGAAGACGGTGCTGCTGCGGAACGGCGTGACGGATCGGGTGTATGAGGCGCTGGCGGGCCAAAGGTGAAAGGGGAAAGGGCGAAGTGGCTGAGCCCCTAGTCACGCAGCGTTCCCACGTCGAGTGGTTCCACGGCAGCCCTCAGCGCCTCGAGGTGCTGAGGGCCGGTTCGACGGTGACACCGGTCGTCGAGTTGGCCCGCGCCTTCTCGCACAAGCCAACGCTCCTGGCCTTCGACGTGGCGGAGCGCGACGACCAACGTACCGCCACGATCGAGCACAATGGCACGGCGCACGGCCATCTGCACCGCGTCGTCGTGGCCGATCCGGCCGCCGATCTGCGGCAGCACCCCACATCGGCCTTCGCGCCCGGCGAGGAGATGCTCACCACCCGCGACCTGCCGCTCGAGTTCCTGGCGGAGGTGCCCGTCGAGGAGGGGCCCATCGTGATCGTGGAGCCGGCGCCGCCTGGTGACGGCGCCGGCGTCTGATTGCTACTTCGCGCGGAGCTTCGCCCGGTAGTTGAACCGCGCGTCGGGCGCCGCATCGCCATTGAGGTAGAAGTCGGACCACTCGCCGGTCTGCTCGATGTCGTCTGCCCACTTGAAGTCCACCGCGCTCGGCAGTGTCCTCAGCCCCAGCACCGAGAGCGGGATCGCCAACTCCAACTCGCTGCCGATGGCCCTCGCCTTCACCCGGGCCGTCCCGCGCCACTCGTAGCGGCCGCCCACGTTGCGCTCGACCGTCGTCGTCCCATCGCGCAGACCCCCGCGGCCCACCACGAAGTCGTAGCCCATCCAGCCGGTCTTCGCGTTCTTGTCCACATCGATGTAGAGGAGCATCCAGTTCGGATCGGTTGCGCGCGTAAGCGGCGCCTGGGTCCGGACGTAGAACGCCAGGCTGCGCTTGTCGCAGCTCACCTTCGCGGCCACGATGTCGTTCCGCCCAGTCGAGTTCGTCAGGCGGCCGGTTCCCACCCAGTCGGAGTGGTTGCGGTGCCCGGTGTCGCCCACGAAGTCGCGGAACTCGGGCTGCACCTTGCCCCAGTCTCCGAACCGCCCATCGATGGTGATCGGCCGGGGCACGACCTGCGGGATGGGGCGCACGCCCTTGTAGCGGCGGATGTTGGCGATCATCTGGTAGTAGTAGCTGTCGCCGTGCCCGCCCTCCATCGGCTCGATGTCGCGGCTTCCCTCCTCGCTGAACTGGTCAACGAACACGGGGCGGCCGTCCTTGTCGAACCGCTGCGCCACCCACTCGTTCCAGCCGGTGATGAAGACGCACTTCGGGTCGACCTTCAGCGCGCGCTCCCACTGCTCGGCGAAGTTCAGCCCGTAGGCCACCGCGTTGGGCCGCGTGTCCCACGTTCCGCCGTGGTAGCTGCGGCCGAGCGACCGCTCCTCGCTCAGGGCGCTGAGCTGGCCGTCCACGGCGTTCTGCGCCACGCCTACCGTCACCAGTTCTGCCTGGCCCTTCGAGTTGCGGTATACGTGCTGTGGGTAGATCTCCAGCCAGCCCCATTGGTCCGGACCGCTCGGGCCGGTGAAGTAGGATGGGATCGGCGTGCGGAACGTGAACGCCTCGCGGATTGCGGCGGCGTCGCCCTTGGTGCGCATGATGGTGATGGTCCGGGTGCCGTCGGCCACCTTGCCGTCGGCGAACGCCTGGGCGTCACGCATCGTTGGCGTGCTATTGCTCCACCAGCCCACCGTGCCGCCTGGGTCGGACAGCTCCAGGTAGTAGCGCCCGGCAGGCTGCGGCGCGGGCAGCTCGAGCATCACCCAGGAGTTGTCGGCGATGCGGGTGGCGCGGCGCGACGCGATCTTCTCGCCACCAGGGCCGTCGCGCCTTAGTGTCAGGGTCGCCGCCGCGCCTGTCGACTCCCATGTCGGCAGTGACGCGCCCACGCTGGCGACCGGTTCGCTGCTCACGAACGACTGGCCAAGCGTGTGTCCCGGCTCCAGGCGTGCCGGCATATCGTGCTCGGCGCTGCCGATCCCGGCGTCCCGAACCGTATTGGGGTTGGCGAGGATCAACGGCTTGCCATCCAGCCGGAACCAAAGGTCGGAGTAGCGACCGGGCGCGTAGAGGTTCCCGTACAGCGAGCGGACTACGCCATTCGCATCGCCGAAGGGGGCAAGAAACGCGAAGGTGGGCGTGGCGTTGCCGGCGCGGCGCGACTCGCTCAGCGTGTCGCCAAGCGCCTGCCAGCACACGTCGTAGGTGAAGTTGTTGGTCGTGTCGAAGACCAGGGCATCGACCCCGGCTGCTGTTAGCAAGCCGGCGTGCCTCCGTATGGCCCAGCGGTCGTCGGAGACGTAGTAGTCGAAGAGCGGCTTGCCCCAGAAGTGGAAGTGCCCGTCCGGGCCCCACGCGGGGTTCTTCGAGTCCTTCCGCGCCTCGGGGTGCTCCGCCAGGATGCGCGTGATGTCCCAAGGCCCGGTGCGGCTGTGCTGCCCGAGCCAGAGGAAGTAGAAGATGGCGACGGTCCGGTCCTTGCGCGGCGGCCCAACCTGCTCGTAGGTGGGCAGCGCGCGGCCCAGGGCGTCGGTTGCGACCCACGTATCGGCGTAGACGTCGCGCGTCGGCTTGCCGGCGGTCTGAGCCGTGGCAGACGATGATAGGGCCAAGAGCGTCCCCCAGAGGGCGGCGCGAAGCGGGGCGATGGTCAAGGCGGGCTCCTTCGGGCATGCGGCACGGCATGGCGGGTCTAGCGAGCCTGTTCGACGCGCCGCCGCGCGATCCATTCCGGGAGCCGCATGGAGGCGCGCGATGCGGGATCAGGAGGGACGATTCAGCTTGAGGACGGCACTCTCGGTTGTGTTGCTGGCCGCCATCTGCTCGTCGGCCGCCCTGGCCGACGCACCTACAGCGTCCGATGTGCTGGGCAAGGCCCTCGGCAAGCTGGACCACGCCAAGACGTACCAGGCGACGGTCGAGGTACGGTCGCAGTCCGGTTTCGAGGAGCAGACCCTGACCATCAAGCTGCGCGTCGAGAACGACGGCCATGGGCAGCTCCGGCGCGGCGCCCTATCGACCAGCACAACGGAGGAGAAGGGCGGCGCGAGTTCCGTCGAGATGCAGACGATGATCGACGACGGGCAGATGGAGACCGACGTCGATCCGCAGCGGAGGGAGTACAGCCGCGCGCCCCGGACCGGGGACCGCGTCTCGGGCCTGCGGCGCCCCATCCTCGCTCGGTGCACGGGCCTGGTGGGCGAGCTGGCGGTGGAGACGCACGTGTTGGGTGGGCGCCTCGCGTACGTTCTGACCAGGGATGCGCCGGCGGCTACAGTCAAGATCGTGGTTGACAAGGCGACCGTCCACCTGGAGTCGATCCACGCGGTTCGCCGAGACGGGCCGGTGAAGGTGGTGACCGACGTGACGGTCAGCAACCAGGTGTTCGACGCGCCGATACCTGACTCTGTCTTCGCATGGCGGCCGCCGAAGGGCTACCGGGAGGTGCCCGCGGGCGCCGAACGGCGGAGATAGCACCGAGCCCGGCTGAGGTGCGGGCGTCTTCAGTCGGGCTCGCCAGTCGGCGCCGGTGTGCGCCCTGTGCTCAACGCGCGTCCGCCAGCTCCTTCTGCAGCTTCTGGAGCGCAGTCGCCTCAACGCCGGCGGCAACGCGGCCGCTGGCCCTGAGTTGCGCGGTCTGCATCGCGCCATCGGCCTTGGACCGATTGGCCTCGGGCTCAACACTGGACGCAGCGCCAGGATAGGTGCAGCCTCCCTGCCGCCGAGCTGCGGAGTGGCGCGGTACGACGCGCGCCTCAGCGATCGGCGGCATGCCCTGGCTCTTGGGCCCTATCGGCCTCGCAGGAACGCCATCGGTGCGGCCGCCGAGGGAAGGGCGCTGACCTGCGCCATCCTGGGGGATCGCGCACGCCAGCGCTGTGATACAATAGGGGCAGCTCCGCCCCGTTCCGGCCCGGGACGGCGGCCTTGAAGCGGCATGGCAGCAGCGCAGATGGAGGCGACCCCCGCGCGCCGGAGTGGCAAGAGGAGTCCGGGGTACCATGCTTCGACGGGTGCTGCGCTGCTTGGGACTGATGCCTGTCTGCCGATGGGCGCGGGCCGTATGGCTCGACGTGCCGGTTGCCGTGCCGAACTTCCTCGTTCAGCGCATCATCGGCGTGAACCGCGGTTGCCCCTGGCCGGTTCACTACACCTCGCGCGTCACCGTGCCCGATCGCACGCGCATCCATCCCAGCGTCCGCCCCAGTTTCGCCCAGAGTGGCGGCTGCTACATTCAGGCGCTGAACGGGATCGAGATCGGTGAGGGGACGGTCTTTGCGTGGGGCGTCAAGATCATCTCGGCCAACCACAGCCTGGACGACTACGGGCACTGGGAGCCCGCCGAGCCGATCCGCATCGGCGCCCACTGCTGGATCGGCGCGAACGCCGTCATCCTCCCCGGGGTGCAACTGGGCGACCGCGTGGTCGTCGGCGCGGGCAGCGTGGTGACCCACTCGTTCGAGGGCAACTGCGTGATCGCGGGTGTGCCCGCCCGGCTGGTGCGCGAACTGCGGTGCGGCGCGCCTGACCTCGCGCAGCGTTCCGGCCGATAGTAGATTGTGCCGTAGCGCCGCGCTGCCGCTCAGCAGGCACCAGATCGTGCCTCCAGTGTGCGGAGCCTGGGCGCGCGGCCCATATCGTGGTGGAGGTGCAGGCTATGGCCGGCGACTTGAGGCGCCTGAACGTGGCCTTTGTCACCCCTTGGTACCCGAGCGCCGGGCACCTGTATGCCGGTACGTTCGTTCTGGAGCACGCTGCAGCGGTGAGGCTGGGGCACAACGTCGTGGTGATCCACGCGGAGCCCGGCAGCGCGGCGGACGGCGTCCGGCGGCCCTGGAACCTCGTTCGGGAGGATGACGGCGAACTGCTCAGAGGCATCCCGACGTACCGCCTTCGGTTCCACGGGGTGCTCGGGCGACGAGGCGCCTTCGCGGGGCAGGTCTGTGCCTTGTGGGACAGTCTGCGTCGGATTGAGCGCATGCACGGGCGGTTCGACCTTCTCCACGCGCATGTCTACACCTGTGCCATTCACGCAGTCGTGCTGGGCAAGCTGCGCAGGACGCCAACCGTGGTTACCGAGCACTCGAGCGACTTCCTTGCTCGGCGCCTCGGGCGAGCGGGCCGCCTCAAGGCGCGGATCGCGTTCGGCCTGGCCGACCGGGTCCTGCCGGTCAGCGAGGTCCTCCGCGCGGCGATCGAAGCCTACGGCGTGCGCGCTCGCTTCAGGGTGGTGCCCAACGCCGTTGACGCGCGGCTGTTTGCTCCAAGTTCACGGTGCCCGGCTGCCCACGAGGTCCCCCGCCTCCTGTACGTCGGCAACCTGATCGATGCCAAGGGGCTCCCGATCCTGGTGGACGCGATGGCGCGCCTGCGGGCGGCAGAGCGGGGCGCGCACCTGGACGTTGTGGGCTCGGGTCCTGAGCTTGAGGACTACCAATCGGCAACGGCTGCTTCAGGGCTGGCGGACTCGGTGACCTTCCACGGCCCCAAGACCAAGCGGGAGATCGCGGCTCTTCTGCGTGAGGCCGACCTCTTCGTGCTGCCGAGCCTGTGCGAGACCTTCAGCGTGGCCACAGCCGAGGCGATGATGGCAGGGGTGCCCGCGCTTGTGACCCGCTGTGGTGGGCCGGAGCTTCTGGTGTCAGACAGCGAGGGTATGGTTGTGCCCCCGAACGACGCGGAGGCACTTGCGTCAGGAATCGGGGAGATGCTGGAGCGCCTTGGCTCCTATGACCGCACCGGCATCGCCCGCAGAGCCGAGCAACGGTTCGGGTACCAGGCGGTGGCGGCGCAACTGGACGCGGTCTACTCAGAGGTGCTCGGCAGGTAGAGCCCCCGGGGTTTGCGCGGGCGCCCTACAGTAGCACGGTGAAGCCCGCCTGCTCGAAGTGGTGGTCGGTGGTCGCTGCCTCTCGTAGGCCGAGGCGCTCCATCAAGGTGAAGCTGGTGCAGTCGGTCAGGCCCCAGCCCTTGTCGAGCCACTTCCTGCAGAGGTCCCACCCGGCTTCCAGGAGCGCGGGACTGACGGGCTCGATCTGCACACCGCGCGCCCGGTTCAGTACCGTCTCGGCGTGCCGTAGAGGTAGTGGTCGTGCTGCTGGGCGAGGTCGGGTATGCCCGTGTCCATCTGGCACTCCTCTATCGCCTTCATCAGCTCGTCCCAGGCGCCGTCGGGCAGTTCCTCCTCGTCCGCGTCCTGTGGCGGCTCGAAGAACGTGATGATGACGGCCTGGCCGTTGCGGCCGACGACCTCGACGGCGGGCTTCGCGACGCCGTCCTCGAACACGCCCTTCACCTCGTATAGGGCACACCCCCTGGCTCACGACCGATCGGACACTCGCGCCTGATCCGAGTCTGCCACCTGTGTCACCTACCGCGCCACCCGCTCCACCGCAGCGCCCAACCGTTGCCAGATCTCGTCCACCCAGCCCGCGTGATCCGGCTTCATCAGGCAGGAGCGCAGGCAGGCGACCGTGTCCTGGTCCCACTCGATGCGCCAGGCGTCGCGGAAGAGGTGCGCCGGCAGGTTCGCCACGGCCAGGTGCAGGTCGTCCTTCGCCGCCTCGTCGAAGATGGCGCGAGAGAGGCGCGAGACCTCCGAGGCGCTGGCGGCCCGCGGCGCGTAGATCACGATGTCCAGCTCCGGCTCCAGCGCGACCAGGAAGCGCGGATCGGCGGCCAGGCGGGCGTATAGGTCCAGCGCGGCCTGGCGGCACCGTTCGATGCTCCGGGCGAACTCGCCGCCGCGGACCAGCGGGAGCATGCGCTGCGTCGTCCAGAGCGCCACGGCAGACGCGCCCGCGCGCGAGCACTCCAGGCTGATCTCGCCCAGGTGCAGCTCGTCCGACGAGAAGTAGGTGTACGGGGAGTCGTGCTTGTAGACCGTGCCGACCGATGGGTCCTTGAACAGCACGCAGCCGCATCCGTAGGGCTGGAGGCCGTGCTTGTGCGGGTCCACCACGATCGAGTCGACCTGGTGCAGCACGTCGTACACGCGGCGCGTCTCGGGCGCGAGGTTCTTCGCGAGCACGTAGTAGCCGCCATACGCTGCGTCCGCGTGCAGCCGGAACCCGTACCGCTCGCGCAGGGCCAGCAGCTCCGGCAGCGGGTCGCAGGACGCCGACGCCGTGCTGCCGATGGTCGCGACGACCGTGCCCACGTCGCCAGCCCGCAGCAGGTCCTCCAGCGCGTCGAGGTCCATGCGGGCGCGGTTGTCCGTCGGAACGGCCTGGAACGGCACGCGCAGGAGCCCGCTCAGGCGGCTGTGCGTGTAGTGGGCCTGGTCCGAGGCGACGACCTTCTTCCCGCCGGTAACCTCGCGTGCCACCCAGAGCGCCTCCAGGTTGGCCATCGTGCCGCCGCTCGTCAGGTGGCCGAGGTGCGTCTCCCAGCCGAACATCCGGGCGATGTCCGCCACCGCCTCCTTCTCCAGCCGGGAGCTGGCGCGGCCGCCGTCGAGCGCGTGGTTGTTCGGGTTGATCCACAGCGCCAGCATGTACGCCAGGCGCGCGACCGGGTGCGGCGGCTTCAGCATCTGCCCGGCGTAGAGCGGGTGCGGGTAGGGGTAGTTGTCCTGCATCCGGCGCGCGACTTCCAGCAGCGCGGGGCGCATCGCCTCGATGTCCGCGGCGGGAGTGTATCCCGGTAGGCCGCCGGACCCCTCCGCCAGCACGTCCAGCGCCTCGTCGAGCAGCCTCAAGCTCTCTCGTTCCAGCAACGTCACTCTCCAGTCTATCGTCCAGCGCTCCGGGGCGGCTCTGCTCTGCAGCAACGTGATCGCGGTGGTCGGCCTGCGCGACGGGCACACTGCATGGCACGGTCGGAGCCGCGCGCGCCAGCAAGCGCGAGCGCCGTATCGGGCACAACGTTGGATCGTACCACGAAGGGGCGCAGCGTGGCGAGGGGCTTCCGCTTGCTCGCGCGCGGCTCTGCTTCGGAGCGGCGTGGTTGCGGTGGCGGTACACGCTGGGGCCATGGCGTGGGAGGAGCGTCGTGGTGGGATGGGCCTCCGTGCCCGTCCTGTGCAGCCCCGCAGACCGATCGGCCTACGCCTTCATTTCCGCTCGCTTGGCATACTCCTCGCGAACGCGGTCCACGATGATGGCCAGGAGGATCAGGCCGCCGAGGAACGAGTTGGCGTAGTAGTCGTTCGCCTTCAGCTCGACCAGTCCGTGCTTGATGAGCATGAAGATCGCCGCGCCCATCAGGATGCCGAACGCGGAGACGCTGCCGCCGGACAGGCCCGTGCCGCCGATGATGGCTACCGCGAACGAGACGATGAGCCACGCGTCGCCGGTTTCCGGCGCTGCCGACCCGAGCTTCGACGCCCAGAGCACCGCCGCCAGCGCCGCGAAGAGCCCGGAGATCGCGTAGGCCCATACCATCAGGCGGTCGGTCCGCACACCGGAGAGGTAGGCGCTCGTGGAGTTGCCGCCGGTCGCCAGCATCCGCCTGCCGAAGACCGTCTTGCGGTACATGAGTGAGACGAGGTAGAGGACGCCGATCGACACGAGGAAGACGTATGGCACGCCGAACAGGTCGCGCTGGCCGACGGCGGTGAACGACTCCGGCAGGCGGTAGGGCGCGCCGCCCGAGATGCCGGACCGCAGGCCCATGAAAACGAACATCATGGAGATCGTGACGATGAAGGAGTCGATCTTGAGCCGCGTGATGAGCACGCCGTTCAGCATCCCGGCAGCGCCCCCGACCGCCAGCACGATGGGCACCGCCAGCCAGCCGGACATGCCCGCGTTATCCATGCACAGCCCGAGGATCACCGTCGCGAAGCTGCCGATGGCGCCGACGGACAGGTTCATGCCGCCCATGACCAGGCACACCGCCTGCGCCAGCGCGATGAGGGCGAAGAACGCCATCTGCCGCGAGATGACCGTCATCGTGTAGGCGGACAGGAAGCTCTCCGAGCGCACGGAGAGGATCGTGAAGAGGACCGCGGTGGCGATGACGAGCCCCGCGGTGCGCCCGCTCCACGCGTCCTGGCCGGTTGGTTGCTTCGGTTCCGTTGTCACTGGCGGCATCCTCACTGAGCGTATGCGATGGCGGCTGGGTCGCGTCGGGGCACTGCGCGGGCGTCACGGCCCCTACTCAGGCCCCGCAGTGACGGCCCGTGGCACAAAGAGGCAACTGGGCACCAGACTGAGGCTCTCCGGACCCCTCCGCTCGATGCTCCATTTGGTGATCCTGTCCACTCCGTCGGCAGCCTGGGCGACGCTCACCACGACCCACCGTCCGGGGTACTCGTAGCAGGCATACCACGCGTAGAACCGGTGAAGGCTGACCATCGGGGATTCGGCGGCCCATATGTCGAGTGCTCGCACCGCGTCATCGTACGCCATGCCGACCTTCAGGACCGGCTTCCGCCTCTTGGCGAGCGCACCGGCTTCGGCCAGGGGCATCAGCCGCCAGGCCCTGACGGTCCACCGATCCTTCGCACCCGGCACGATGTCCAGCTCGACTGCCTGCTCCGGGACCAGACGCGAGGCATAGCGCCGGGAGCAGTACCCCTCGCGCACGATCAGG
>CAZFLM010000069.1:0-5458 GCA_964519955.1 uncultured Chthonomonadaceae bacterium
TGGCATGACATACAATATCGCGATGAGTGGCCGTCCTTTTTCATCGCGCTTCTAGCCTGGGCCAAGCACGAGTGCAGCGGTGGGATGGGCCTCCGTGCCCGTCCGGCACCACTCATGAGTAGGTCAGACTAGCCGCGTCGTCGCGGCGATTGACATCCGTCGGCTCCACCCCTCGACGGGGGTGGGGCCGACGCGCGTTTCCGAGGCCAACGGCTCGGGCCGCACGAGGCGGCGGGGCACACTAGGACCGACCGACCGAAATGAACCAGGTTATGTCGCCCTCTGTGTCGAACCTGGCGCTCGACCGGGCCGCCGAAGCCCGGCCCGCGGCGGCCGGTGTCGGCCGACTGCGACAGCGACCGGCCAAACCGTTGCGGTGCGATGGCAGCCGGCGAACTACCCTCGGCAAGGAGAATGCGCCTTGACACGCTTGGCACTGCTCGCTCTGGCCCTTTGCGCCTGTTCGATCGCCCCCGCGATGGCCGAAGATATCGGCACCGTCCCTTCCGCGAACCAGCTCAAGAAGGGCGAAGTCAGCCTCAGCGGTTACTGGGTGGACCTCCACTCGCCGCACGGAGCCGCGCAGAACATGAGCTACGAGACGCTCGCGGTCGGCATCACGGACCGGCTGGAGCTGGGCGTGCATCACATGAAGATCGACAAGGACGACGCCGCCACGCTGCTCGTCGCCAACTACAAGCTCGTCTCGCAGACCGCGACCAACCCGGACGTGATCGTCGGCGTGCGCAACTTCACGGCGCAACCCACCACGATACGAACGAGCGTCCGCGACAAGAGCAGCGACCCGTCCTTCTACGTCTCGATCGCCAAGACCTATGCGCTCCAGAAGGACGCCCCGGCCGGTCCCAGCGTGCGCATCCACATGAGCATGGGCACGAGCGACTGGACGATCCTCTACCACAAGCGCCACGAGGGGGTATTCGGCGGCTTCCAGTTCCGCGTTGCCCCATGGCTGGCCGCGGTCGCGCTGCACGACGGCAGCGTCTGGATCTCCGGCCTCACCCTCATCCCGACCAAGGGCGTCGCGCTGAAGATCGGGCGATTCGACAAGCACGACTGGTACAGCGTCTCCCTGAAGCACCAGTTCTGAGCCCCGCGGCGCCGCGCTGATCGGCGGACGCCGCCCAAGCCCGCAGGACCCGATCGGCCCTCCCCAGGCGCTCCAGAGCCCGCGGAGGGCCGATCGGCGTCTCTGGCCGGATCCGCCACACGCCATCTCCCGATCGCCGGGCCGGCCCTCGACGGTCACGTACTTTAGCTGGCGCCGTCACTCCGGCGCGGATTCCCTCTTGACAACGCGGCAATTCTCCTGTACAATGCTGCTAACATACGTTAGCAATGGAGCACCGGATGCCGGGCAAACCGAAGGCGGGCAGAGCAACACTGAGCGATGTGGCCACCAAAGCCGGGGTCTCGCGCACGACTGCCTCCCTCGTGCTGAGCGGCAAATCCGACCAGCACCGCATCGCCGACGACACCCAGCACCGTGTCAAACAGGCGGCCGCCGCGCTCGACTACTCGCCGAACCTGCTCGTCCGGTCGATGCAGCAGGGGCGGACCAACATCATCACCTTCCTGAGCGCATTCCGCCACCGGTTCCGCGACGACATCTACATGGACCGGCTGTCGACGGCCGTGGAGCAGGCCGCCGGCAAGCGAGGCTGCAACGTCCTGGTCTACTGCGACTTCGGCGTCTCGACAGAGGCCACCTACCGGTTCCTCAACGGCGGCCATGCGGACGGGCTCCTGTTCTTCGCTCCCCTGCCCAACGATCCGCTCCTGCCTCTCCTGCGCACCTCCCGCCTGCCCACGGTGCTGATCAACGCCCAGGATGCGGAGGGCATCCTGCCCTCCGTCCGCGACGATGCGCCATCGGGAATGCGGGAGGTCGCCGACGCCTTGCTCGACCTCGGGCACCGGCGCGTCGCCGCCTTCGTACAGCGCGGGCCCGATCAGCGGGACTCCGGCCCCCGCGCCGCCATGCTGACGGGCCGAATGGGCGAGGCCGGCGCGAGCGTCGTCGAGGCGAACGTCCCGACCGGCAGCGTCAGCGACGCCAGGGCCGCCGTCGAAGCCGTCCTCTCCGCCCCGCAGCCCCCAACCGCCATCTTCTGCTGGCATGACCGCCTCGCGTACACGGTGCTCGAGGCCTGCGAGGACCTCGGCATCGCCGTGCCGGATCGATTGTCCGTCGTTGGCTACGACGGCCTGCGATGGCCCGCCGGCACGCGCCACATCACCGCGTCCGTGGCGGTCGACATGGACGCCCTGGCCGATGCCGCGGTCAACCTGCTCGACCGCTATATCCAGGGCCGCGTCGAGGGTGTCCTGTCTCAGTTGCTCCCGGTCACCTTCGAGCGCGGCACCACGCTTGCCCCACCACACACCCGAACCACCGACTAACCGAAGGAGATGCCAATGAAGTCGCTCACCAGTTGGCGGCGACGAGGGTTCACGCTGATCGAGTTGCTCGTCGTTATCGCAATTATCGCTATACTTGCCGCGATCCTGTTCCCGGTGTTCGCACAGGCGCGCGAGAAGGCCCGCGGCACCACCTGCCTATCGAACAACAAGCAGATCATGCTCGGCGAGCTGATGTACATCCAGGACTACGACGAGACGCACAGCTTCGCTTGGGGCTGGGACTCGGACTGGAAGCCCTGGCACAAGCAGATCGATCCCTACGTCAAGAACCAGCAGTTGTGGCACTGCCCGAGCGACGCGTGGAGCCGCGGCGGCGCTACTCCGGTCTCCTACAGCCAGAACTTCCGATGGCCGGAGGGGAGCTGGGGCTGGAGCAGCACCTCCTACAGCTACTTGATGTCGCCCGCGGCGTCCGCTGAGGCGTCCATCGGCAGCCCGGCAACGACGATCTTCGTCGCGGAGCGCCCGAACTGGTATCACCAGTGGGACCAGGGGTGGGCGACTGAGGTCTTCTGGGACTACAGCGAGTTCACCATGACCGGCGGCGGCTCGACGCAGCACTCGCTTGGCGGCAACTACGCCCTCTGCGACGGCCACGCTAAGTGGATGCGCATCGATCAGACCCGCAAGCCGGTCGGCAACCAGACGACGGATCCGGCCCGCCGCGACCCGCCGGATGGCCCGTGGCCGAACGGCATGTGGGACAAGCGCCAGTAGACTGGCCCGGAGCGACACACCTATGAAGAAGGAAGTCAGCCCGGCCATCGTCGTAACCGTGCTTGTCGTCCTGATCGGCGCCGTGGGAGGATGGATCTTCTACGGGATGCAGCCGCACACGCCGGCCGGCGTCAAGTACACGCCCGGGGTGCCGCCGTGGATGGAGAAGGGCGCGGCCAAGAACTACAAGCCCACGCCGGACTACCCGCAGACTGCCGGCGCGGCCCAGGGGGCGATGACGCCCGGACAGCCGCCCGCCGGTCCACCCGGCCCCCCGGCCATCAACCGATAGTCCAGCAAGTAGCAGCCGGCCCCACCCTCCACGTGAGGATGGGGCCGGTTCGTGTCAGGGCATCTGCCCCCCGAGTTCCACGCACCGCATCCGGTAGTGCTCGTAGTTCGCCAGGCTCACCTCCATCGGCACGCCGTGGTCGCAGGTAGGGATGTACCCTCCGCGCTCCCGCATCGCAGGCAGGATCCGCTCCACCATCTCGTCGATGGCCGCGGGCCCCTGCGCCAGCACGCGCTTGTCGATGCCGCCGAAGATGACCAGGTCCGGGTACTGCCGCCCGACCTCGACCACGTCGCAGCCCGATGCCACCTCGAACGGGCTCATCGTGGTCATGCCCATCTCGCGGTAGACCGGGATGGCCGGCGCCGCGAAGCCGTCCGTGTCGACGTGGACGTACAGCTTCCGCCCCTTGTCGATCTGCCGCGCGCGCAGGTTGGCGATGATCTGCTGGTAGTAGGGCAGCAGGAACTCGCGCATCATCGCGGGCGAGATGAGCAGGCCGTGGTTGTAGCAGATGTCCTCGGCGAAGAAGATCTCGTCGATCGTCACGTGCTCCTGGTGCCGCGCGATGACGGCGTCCGCCAGATCGAACCAGGCGCGCATGCAGTCGTGGATCAGATCCGGCTGGTCGCAGAAGGCGAACAGCAGGTCGCCCGGTCCGACGAGGCTGCGCAGGTACATGTAGCCGCCGATGAGCCCCTGCGAGATCATCAGCCCGCGCCCCGCCGCCTGCTTCGCCGCCGCCATCCGCTCGTCGAGGTCGGCGCAGCGCTCCGGCGAGGCCGGGTCGAGGCGCCACCTGACGTCGTCCTCCCACGTGCGGCGGTCCTTCACCGGGTGGTCGAGGTACTCGGGCATGAACCCGTCGCGCCGCCCCTTGAAGTAGAGCACCTTGCGCCCGGCGTAGTCCTGCACCACCTCGTGGTCGCCCCGGTCCTCGACCACCTTGGTCTCGAAGCAGGGCTGGAACGCCGCCTCGCACCACCCGAGCTGCCCCAACCCGTGCATCCCACCCGGGTCGTAGTGGAAGCGCGCCGCCAGGCTCTCCTCGCGCGAGAGCCCCTCCTCGTACCACCGCTCCAGGCAGTAGAAGCCGAACTCCCGCCGGATGAGAGGCAGCCCAGGCGTGATGGCGTAGGTATCGCGCAGATGCCGCGCGTGCGGGTCCATCGCCTCCCGCGGAAGCATGGCATGGATACCGTCGGGTGTGGGTTGATTGGTTGTCTCGCTCAAGTGATGCCTCTTATCCTCTCATGTGCGACGCGCCTTCAGATTCCCGCCCAGCACAGTGCCGAAGTGAGGCGGGCGTCCCTGCCTGCCGACCGAAGCCCCTAGCCATGCTCCGACTCCCACCCAGCACGACGCCGAAGTGAGGCGGGCGTCCCTGCCTGCCGACCGCAGCCCCTCGCCTACTCATCTCGCGGCCACACCCACTCGTACCACTCCAACTCCGGCCACCGCTTGCCCGGGTTGCCGACAATGTACGCGAGCTTCTCGAGGAACTCGGCCTCGTCGCGGACGATCCGGTCGTACGCCTCCTCCTGCCAGACGACCCCGACGCGATGGTGGTCCCGCTGAAGCCGGTTCGCCGTGTAGGACTTCCACGAGTGGACGATCGTCTCAAGCCTGTGGGGCGCGATAGGATGGACCAGCACATGCACATGGTCGTCCATCACGACCCCCGCGCCACATTCGTATCGGTTGCCATCGAAGTGCAGGATGGCATCGCGAACTACCGTGCGCTCTTCGGGCGACAACCCGGGCTGTAGGGGCGCCAAGCGCCACGTCACGAAGTAGACGACGTTGGTCGCCCTCCAATGTGGAAGACGCCGCGTGGAGGAATGGAAGTCGTCCAATCCGATGGTCCTCATGGGCGGGCAGGGACGCCCGCCCCACCACAACCCTCTACCCTGAGAAGCACCAGTCCAGACCACGCACAACGCCGAAGTGGGGCGGGCGTCCCTGCCCGCCGACCGCAGCCCCTCGCCACGCCCCAACTCCCGC
>CAZFLM010000069.1:5558-36186 GCA_964519955.1 uncultured Chthonomonadaceae bacterium
CACAGCGCCGAGGCGGGGCGGGCGTCCCTGCCCGCCGACCGCAGCCCCTCGCCAGGCCCCAACCCGCGCCCAGCACAGCGCCGAAGTGGGGCGGGCGTCCCTGCCCGCCGACCGCAGCCCCTCGCCAGGCCCCAACGCGCGCCCAGCACAGCGCCGAAGTGGGGCGGGCGTCCCTGCCCGCCGGCTGCAGCCCCCCTACACCGGCGGCTTCACCCACGCATCGGCGTGCTCGGCGTGGTAGATGCGAACCAGTTCCTGCAGCGCCGCGGTGGCCGCCGGGGTACGCTGGCCGCCGTGCGCGTAGTGCTCGCGGTCCAGCAGCGCGCGGAGGTAGAGCACACGCCAGCGCCACGCCGCACGCACCTTGGGCAGCAGCTTGACGTCGGCGCGCTGGAGCAGGTCGAACGCCTCCGCCGAGCCGGCATCGGTCGCGGGCCGGGTGTGGTTCTTCTCGAGGATCGCCACCGCCCTGGCGACATCCTCCGCCACGTCCGGCGAGAACTCGAAGGCCGCGTACCGGCGCACCGTGTCCATGGCCGGCGTGTCGCGCTTCCAGTAGAACCGTGCGTAGGCGGCCTTGTTGATGTCCTCGTAGATGCCCTCCGAATAGGGGAAGCCGCCGGAGACGTGGTCGCGCACCGAGTCCCACAGCCCCTGGAAGCGGCCGGGCAGCGGGTTCGCGCCGTAGCCGCCCCACGGCCCCATACCCCACATGCTGATCTCAGGGAAGTTGATGAGCGGCAATCCGCCCGGCACACCGTGGTCCAGCGGATACCGGGGGTAGGTGGTGTGCGAGTCGGCCAGGATGTAGTCCAGCCACGCAGGCCGCTTCTCGAACGCGCGCGTCAGCCCGGACCACTCGCCCTCGTCGAGCTTGGCGTCGAGGAGCCAGGTGGAGAGCACGATCTTGACGCGCGGATACAGCTTGCGGGCCATCTCGGCGACGGGCTGCGCGCACTTCAGGAACCCGTTCGCGCCCCACGGCTTGCACTGCTCGCAGCCGCACCCGCCCTGGTCGTACGGCCAGATGGAGAGGAAGTCGACGCCGACCGGACGGAAGTCCTCCAGCTCGCGCCGGATGTTGCTCAGGATCAGGTCCAGCCCGCCGGGCTTGCTGGGGCAGACCTCGACGCCGTACATTCCGCGGATCTCGATCTGCGTCGGCGCCGTCAGGCGCAGCTCCGTCGGCGTGGTCGCGTAGCCCTCGTTGCCCAGCACGCCGAGGCCCGCCTCCAGCCCGATCGCCTTCGCCGCGGACAGGATGGCGCGCAGACGCTCCCGCATCTTCACCGCGGCCGGGTCGTCGAACCCGGTGAAGTGGTGCATGTCGTACCAGACGAGCAGGCGGTTGTAGCCCCACAGCGCCAGGTCCTCGATGTAGCGGTTGACCTCATCGATGGGCGCGTCGTGGTAGAAGTTGTGGAAGTGCGTGGCGAAGTAGATGGCGCGGAACGGCAGCTCCGGCGCATCCTGGCCGCGCCATGCGCCCGGCGTGAAGCCCTCCGCGTCACACCGGCTCTCGCGCAGGAACCGGCCCACACCATACAGCAGCCCGCGCGCGTCCGCCCCGACGATGCGCACCGACCCCCGCGGCCCGTCCGCGATCTCGAACGACTCCGCCTTCCCGCCCCGCCGGATGCTCAGGTCAACGACCAGTTCGCCGGCGCCGCCGACGCTCACGACCGCATCGCACCGCTCGCGGATACGCCGCGCCATCACCGCCGCGATGCGAGGCGCCAGCGCGTTCCTCGTAGACAGCCGAATGCCGACACTCTTCACCGCCCGCCTCCCCTCCGCCACCTGCCCCGTCGCGGCGACCGACATGGCCATCAGCACGGCCAACGCCACAGGTGTGCGCATCACGACCCCTCGATTTCGATCCAGGTGAAGCCGCCCGCCGGCACATCGACGTTGAGCCGCACGCGGTACTGGCGGTCCAGCTTGAGCGTGCGAGCCGGGCCGCCGCCCACGCGGACGCGCGCCGTGTCGGTGAGGCCCGTGTAGTAGAGCGGCAGCTCGATGGCCTTCTTCACGGGCGTCGTCAGCGGGTTGTAGACCATCGCGAGGCCGCGCGTCTTGAGCGCCGGGTTCACGTGCAGGATGGCGTCCAGGTCGCGCCCGTCGGGCCGGCGCACGTGGACGATGTCGGAGTCGAGGATCGCGCGGTGCTCTTTGTAGAACCGCACCCACTTCCGGACCACGGCCAGCGTCTCGGGCGAGTCGAAGATCCGCGGGCCGCGGTAGCATGCCTGCGCCCCCGCCCCGAAGTTCTGCGCCAGGTGGTGCTCGTAGGCGTCGAGGTGGTCCTTCAGCGGCTCCAGCGTGGCAGCCGCGCCGCCGCCGTGGTACTGGGTCAGGGGCACGAACATCCAGCCCATGCTCGGCGCCTTCTCCCACGTTCCGTCGTACAGGTTCTGGCGGCCTAGCACGATCTGCATCTCGCGCGGCAGCGACCAGTTCGTCTCGCGGTACCCCATCGCCGACTTCGTGGAGCCGACAAGGAAGTACCAGTCCGGCACGTTCAGGTACGTACCGCGCTCGCGGCACCAGTGGTAGAACTCAGCGATCGTGCGCCACTGCGTCCACTGCGAGTCGTCGAGCCCGCGGTGGCCGGGGTGCCTCGTAGAGGCGCAGGGGTCGCCCGGATACGAGCCGTCGTGCTCCAGCAGGCAGAGCCCGGTCTTCTCGATGAAGGCACGCAGCTTGCGGAAGTACTCCTGGCCCCACACGCTGCCGATGCACGGCGACGTGCCGAAGATCGCGCCGCCGGGCTTGCCGGTCTTCGGGTTGAGCACATCGTTGTCGTCGTCGATGTGGCGGCTGGCCAGCAGCGAGTAGCCGCCCAGCTCGACGCCCTTCGCCTTGCCGTAGTCGACCAACTCCTTGATGCGCGCGATGTACTCGGGCGACTCGTTCTCCACGTCGAACCCGCTGCCGAAGGACATGATCAGCATCTCGAAGCCGGCCTGGGCGCACTGGTCGATGGCCGCCTTCACAGCCTCGGGCCGCGAGTTGGTCACGTGCATGAGGATCGGGTTCTCGGTGACCCACGGCGCGATGGTGCGGTACATCCGCCGCTGCGCCAGCCCGCGGCGCTCCCGGTCGCTGCTGTCGTGCACCAGTTCGAACACGCGGAAGGTCTCGAAGGTCCCGCCGGGCGCCACGGCCGCATCCGACCCATACTGCGGCTTGCACTCCAGCAGGCACGGGGTCTGGTACTCGTAGTTCACCTGCGTCACGTAGCGCGGGTCGTCGACCCAGCGCGCCACGCTCGTCGCGGTGCCCGGCGTCGCCCCGCAGAACGCCATATCGGCCTCGACGTGCAGCGCCGGGTGCTGCCAGCCCTCGCTCTTGCCCATGCCGGACTGGTACTCGACCGCGGCCAGCACCTCGCTGACGAAGGAGCTGACGCGCACCTCGCGCCCGGTGCCGTTGGTCAGCGAGACCCACTTGCACAGGAGTGGGATGCCGTCGTACAGCTCGTAGTGGACCGTCGCGACGAGGCCCTTCAGCGCAGCGTCGCCCGGCTCGAAGCGCAGCGCCAGCGACGCGCCCGGCGGCGGCCAGGGCTGCCCCGAGTTGTAGCGTGCGCGCTTCCACCCGAACCGCGCCGCAGGCTTGCCGACCTCGAAGCCCGTACACTGCCACGCGGCAGGATCCGGCTTCATCGCGTCGACCCACTCGCGGCGCAGATACGCGTAGTCCGGCTGTCCGACGAGCCCACCGATGACCTGCGGCTTCCCGTCGATGCTCAGCTTCGCCTCGGGCGATACCGCGCGCAGCACAGCCTCACCCGTCATCAGGTTGTCGAACCCCACGCACGCCCCGCCCGGCGATAGCCGCCACTCCCGCCGGATCAGCCCGTTGGTCATCACGACCTGCGTCGGGTTGTCGCCTCGGTACACGCCCGCCTTCCGCCCTGTCGGCGCAACCAGCCAGTCGGTGCCGGCGGGCGCGGCGAGCTGCGGGGTTAGCTTCGGCAGCCTGGCGACTGCGCCGTCCATCGACTGGGCCATCGCTGAGCCTCCCATCGTGCCCACCAGCAGGCAGGCCAGTGCCGCGCCGCGGCCGGTCATTGCCCCACTCCGCTCGCTGTGCGGACCAGCACAGCCGAGCCGTACCCGGGCAGCTCCAGCCGACTGCCCACCGGGGCGCCGGTCAGCATGTCGGTCAGGCCACCCTCCGCGAAGGTAACGGCGGCCGGCTCGCGCGTGAAGTTGAGGACGAAGAGGTAGTCGCGCTCGCCGTCCGTGCGCATCTGCAGCGTGACGCCCTCGGGCACGCTGGCGTCGGCGACGCTGTTCAGGCCGAGCCGCGTGATGAGGGCGCTGTAGAAGTTGGAGTTGAACCGCTCGTCGTTGCGCGATGCGACGTAGTACGCCTCCCCGTCGCCATACGGGTTGCGGGTCAGCGCGGGCTCGCCGTCATAGAACTGGCCGCCGTACGTCGCCAACACCTCGGCGCCCTCCGCGTGGATGCGCTCGCAGAAGAGGCGCGCCGCGTACTCGTCCTCCAGACCCAGGTCGTTGCCCTCGGCGGGAACCACCGGGCAGCTCTCGTCCTCGTAGAGCGAGTCCAGCTCCTCCGCCCACACGCCCACGATCGGACGCAGCGGCCCAGGGAAGCCGCCCAGGAAGCACAGGTCGTTCTCGTTGGCGATGCCGCTCCAGTACGTGGTGACGAACGTGCCGCCGGCGCGCACGAACGCCTCGATCCGCTCCGCCACGCCCGGCCGCAGCATGTAGAGCATCGGCGCGACCAGCAGCTTGTAGCCGGAGAAGTCGCCGTCCATGTCGATCACGTCGACCGGCACCCCGTTCGACCAGAAAGGCTGGTAGTTCGCCACGCACGTGGCGGTGTAGTCGCGCCCGCGCTGCCGGGGCCCCCACGCCGCCTCGATGGCCCAGTTGCACTCCCAGTCGTAGATGAGCGCGACCTCGGCCTTCACCGTCGTGCCGATCACCGGCTGCAGCTTCTCCAGCGCCTCGCCGACCTGCGCCACGTCGCGGAAGACGCGCGTGTTCTCGTGGCCGCTGTGCGTCACCACCGCGCCGTGGAACTTCTCGCCGCCGCCGCGCGAGGCCCGCCACTGGAAGTACTGCACGGTGTCCGACCCGTGCGCCACGGCCTGCAGCGAGGAGAGCAGGTGCATCCCGGGCCGCTTCAGCTTGTTCACCGGCATCCAGTTGCAGGAGCTGGGCGTGCTCTCCATCAGCATGAACGGCTTGCCGCCCTTGAGGCAGCGGTAGATGTCGTGGATGAACGAGACGCCGGCCGCCGTGCGCCAGTCGCCGTCGCGGTCGTGATAGAAGGGGTAGTTGTCCCACGACACGATGTCGAGGTGCGGCGCCATCTTCCAGTAGTTCAGGCCGCCGTAGGTGCCCATCAGGTTCGTCGTCACGGGGACGCCCGGGGTGACACGCCGCAGCACCTCGGCCTCGTTCAGCATCGAGTCGATGGTCTGGTCGGTGACGAAACGCTGCCAGTCGAGGTTCAGCGCCATCACCGCGCCCTCGCCGTACGGCCCGCCCGGCGACTCGATCTGCTCCCACGCGGTGTAGTCGTGGCCCCAGAACCTGGACCACCACTGCTCGTTCAGCGTATCCAGCGAGCCGTACTTGCGCTTCAGCCACTCGCGGAACGCGGCCTGGCACAGCTCGCAGTGGCAGTCGCCGCCGTACTCGTTGTAGATGTGCCACACGAGCAGCGCCGGGTGGTCCTTGTAGCGCGCGGCGAGATGCTCCGCGACGAGGCGGCACTTCTCGCGGTAGATGGGCGAGGTGAGGCACGTGTTCACGCGGTTCCCGTGCAGCCGCCGCACGCGGTCGGCCCCGACGCGCAGGATCTCGGGATACTTCGCGGACATCCAGGCAGGCTGCGCGGCGCTCGGCGTGGCCAGGACCGCGTATCCCCCGTTCTCGGCGAGCAAGTCCATCACGCGGTCGAGCCAGCCGAACTCGAACCGGCCCTCCTCGGGTTCCAGATGGACCCACGAGAAGATGCCGACCGACATGGCGTTGCAGTGCGCCAGCTTCATCAGGCGCATGTCTTCCGTCCAGACCTCCGGCGTCCACTGGTCCGGGTTGTAGTCGCCGCCGTGGAGGAAAGCCGGGCACTTCGGGCTGATGGGTGGGTGCTTCATGGTGGGTGTCCTGGGGTACGGGATGACAGATCGGCCGCGCCGCACGAGCGGCTCCAGGAGTAGATTGCGACGGGATGATGCGATCCTCCTACCGGCGAGGCGCGTCGCGGGGTATAAGGTAGTCATCAGTACTGCGTCCGTACACCTGAAGAGGCACTGCACCACCCACCCCGTCCTGTTGGGAGCACCCGATGACCCGTCTGCCTGCCCTGTGTCTTGCCGTCTGCCTTGCGTGTCTGGCCGTCGCCTTGGCGCCGGTGCGAGCATATGCCGCCACGCCGGACCTGCGCGCGACGAACCTGCGCTGCGAGTATCTTGTCGACCCGGTCGGCGTCGACGCGCAACAGCCGCGTCTGAGCTGGATCGTGGAGTCGCCCGCCCGCGGTCAGGAGCAGTCCGCCTACCGCATCGTCGTGGCGTCCTCGCCGGCGGTCCTGCGCCAGAACCGCGGCGACCTCTGGGACACGGGGAAGGTCGCCTCGCATGAGACCGCGCAGATCGCCTACGCCGGCAAGCCGCTGGCCTCTTGCCAGGTCTGCTGGTGGAAGGTACAGGTGTGGGATGCCGGGGACGCCGCGAGCGACTGGAGCGCCCCGTCCTCCTGGACGATGGGCCTGCTGCAGGCATCGGACTGGACCGGGAAGTGGATCGGCGCCGCCCCCGAAGAAGGAGGCGACCCCGTCTACCGCCCGGCCGCGATGCTGCGCCATACCTTCCAGGTGAAGGGCGCGCCGGCGCGCGCGCTCCTCATCGTGACGGCTGCCGGGCTGTACCAGGCGCACGTCAACGGCAAGCGGGTAGGCGACGACTACCTGGCACCCGGCTGGACCGAGTACGGCAAGCGCACTTACTACCGGATGTACGACGTGACCGCGCTGCTTCGCAAGGACGCCGCCAATGCGATCGGCTTCATGCTGGGCGACGGCTGGTACGGGCTGCACCACGGCGGACGCGGCAAGCTCGCCATCCTCGCGCAGCTCCGCCTCGTCTACCCAGGGGGAAAGGTCGAGCAGGTCGTCACCGACGAGAAGTGGAAGACGACGCTTGGCGGCCCCATCCGCATGGCCGACATCTACAACGGCGAGACCTACGACGCCCGGCGCGAGATCGCCGGCTGGGCGACGGCCGGCTTCGACGACAGCACGTGGACCGCGGCCACCATCCGCACCGATGGGCCGGATCGGCGTTCCTGGCGCGATGTAACCGATCGCGTCCGCGCGGCCGTCCGCGACGGCGCCCTCCGCATCGCCGCAAGCAACACCACGATGGGCGGCGACCCGATCTACGGCATCGGTAAGTCGCTGCGGGTGTCGTTCCACCTGGATGGCGCGAGCGGCGACCGAACCGCCTCCGAGAACGAGACGCTCGTGCTCGGGCCTGCGGCCAGCCCGGGCGGCCTCGTGATCGACAAGGCCGAGTATGGCGCCGACGCGCCGGCCGACCCGGTCGTCTCCGCCCTCCGGCAGGCCCATCCCGGCCCGCCGGTGCGCAAGACCGGCGAAGTCAGAACGGTCAGCGTGAAGCAGCCCAAGCCGGGCGTCTTCGTGTACGACCTGGGCCAGAACATAGTCGGCTGGGTGCGGCTGAAGGTGCGCGGGGAGGCCGGCACGCAGGTGACGCTGCGCTTCACCGAGATGCTGAACCCGGACGGCACCGTCTACACCACCAACCTGCGCCACGCCAAGTGCACCGATCAGTACACACTGCGGGGCGGCGGAGTGGAGACTTGGGAGCCACGGTTCACGTTCCACGGCTTCCGCTACGTGGAGGTGACCGGATTCCCCGGCCCCCCCGGCCCAGATGCCGTCACCGGCGTCGTCCTCTGCTCCGACAACCGTACAACCGCCGACTGGGTGTCGAGCGATGCGCGGCTGAACCGGCTCTACCAGAACATCGTCTGGGGCCAGCGCGGCAACTACCTCGAGGTGCCAACAGACTGCCCGCAGCGCGATGAGCGGATGGGCTGGACGGGCGACGCCCAGGCGTTCATCCCGACGGGCGCCTACAACCAGGACGTCGCGGCCTTCTTCACTGCGTGGCTGCGCACGTTCTGCGACTGCCAGACCGCCGAGGGCGGCTTCCCGAACGTCGCGCCGAAGGGCTGGGGCGTCTCGCCGGGCTGGGGCGACGCCGGCATCATCTGCCCCTGGACCGTCTACCGCCACTACGGCGACACACGCATCCTGGCCGAGCACTACGAAGACATGGCGCGGTGGATCGAGTACCTCCGCGTTCGCAGCAGCAATCTGATCCGGCCGGCCGAGGGCTTCGGCGACTGGCTCAACGTGGGAGACGAGACGCCCAAGGAAGTGATCTCGACCGCCTACTTCGCCCACGTCACCAGCCTGATGTCGCAGATCGCCACCGTGCTCGGCAAGACGGAGGATGCCGCCAAGTACGACGCGCTCGCCGGGCGGATCCGGGCGGCGTTCAACCAGACGTTCGTAGGCGAGGACGGCCGCATCCGGGGAGATAACCAGGCCGGCTACGTCCTCGCGCTCGCGTTCGACATCCTCACGCCGGCCAACAAGGCGGCCGCATCCAAGCGCCTCGTCGAGCTGATCGCCGCGCGGCACGACCACCTCTCGGTCGGCTTCCTTGGCGTGCCGGTCATCCTGCCGGTCCTCACCGAGATCGGCCGAACCGACCTGGCCTGGAAGCTGATGATGAACGACACGTATCCCTCGTGGCTCTACGAGGTGAAGAACGGCGCCACGACGATCTGGGAGCGCTGGGACGGGTGGACGACGGACAAGGGGTTCCAGACGCCGGCCATGAACTCGTTCAACCACTATGCGTTCGGATCGTGCGGGCAGTGGATGTTCGAGACGGCGGCCGGTATCGCCGCGAGGGACGCAGGGTACCGCGAGCTGGTCATCCGGCCGAGGCCGGGCGGCGGCATCACCTCGCTCAAGGCACACTACGACTCGGTGCGAGGGCGCATCGCCACCGCATGGACCACGGCCGCCGGCAAGCTGCGCCTCGATGTCACGATCCCCGCTAACGCGAGCGCCGAGGTGTGGGTGCCGGCGGCGAGCGCAGAAGCGGTGAGCGAGGGCAGCGGCCCGGCATCGCAGGCGGCGGGCGTCCGGTTCCTGCGCGCCGAGGACGGATGCGCCATCTTCGGCGTCGGCTCGGGCCACTACACCTTCTCGGCGCCTCTGGCGCGCTGAGTGGCTGCGCTATCCGACAGGTATCCGGCAAGGCGCGAGCTGTCGCCGGATACCTGTTTGTTCGCCAATGCCGAGATCGGCCTTGACAGAGCCCGGGTGAAACCTAGATAATGGGGTGACTGTGACACATTGCGCAATGTGCCACGCGCTGTTCTTCATAGGAGTCGCGGCCTGCCGCCGATCTGACCCGTGCGCCCCCTGACGGTGCTCCGTAGTTCGGCCCATCTTTTGCTTGACGTACCAGTAGCCAGAATGCACCGCTCGCCATAGATCCTCGCTTCGCTTCTACCTCCCTGAGGCGTACAGTGATGGCCCCTGGGTTGCGTGTGCTTGCCGGGCAGATGCCCGGCGGGCGCGCCAGCGCGCGTGCCGGCTAGCGACGACCGTGGAACCGTGTGGCCCTGCGCCAACATTCCGAAAGGACCAGTTCATGAACACCCGTCGTGCGTTCACCCTGATCGAGCTGCTAGTCGTGATCGCGATCATCGCCATTCTAGCCGCGATCCTGTTCCCGGTCTTCGCTCAGGCGCGCGCCAAGGCCCGCGCGGCCACCTGCACCTCCAACGTCAAGCAGATCAACCTGGCGATCGCCATGTATGTCCAGGACTACGACGAGCGGTGGCCCTTCCTCTCCTGGGTCGACGGCGTCAATACCCAGGGTCTGCACTGGCTTGTGTCGACCGCGCCGTACATCAAGAGCAAGCAGGTTTGGCAGTGCCCCGACGGCGGCGACACCCTGGGCACGCTCGGCGGCTGGACGGAGGCGAACGGCTACACGAACCAGTACTGCCACTACACGTGGAACGAGTCCGCGGGCTGGGCCACCAAGATCGCGGTCTGCAACAACGTCGCGACGACCTACCTCCTCATGGACAAGGGCAACTCGCAGTGCTTCACCACGTGGTATGACTGGGTCGGCCGCGCGCAGAACACCGTGACGGACAACTGGACCTCGCAGCCTGGCCCGCACAACGAGGGCAAGCTGGTCGGGTTCGCGGACGGCCACGTGAAGTTCATGAAGAGCAAGGCCATCACGTTCAAGGATGCGCAGGACGTCGGCCAGACCGGGTACGACGCCAACTCGCAGTTCTACGGTCGCGTCCAGAACTAGCGGCGCGGGCAAACGCCTGTCACACAGTGGCAGCAGGGGAGCGGGCACGCGCCGGCTCCCCTGTTTGCTGTTGGGCCTCCTGTCTGATCTCCGCTCACCCCTTGAGTGCCGCCTCCCTCGGCCCCGAGACGCGATCATCTCCTCACCCTATTGACAATCAGGGCAGTTCGCCTGATAATCAATACGTGGAGTCTCCGTCGCTGCTCTGCGCCGATGGGGACTCGAGGTTGTGTGAGCACAGGTCAGCCCGTCACCCTCTCGGTGGAAAAGGAGTGTCCAGATGCGTCGGCCAAGCGCGTTCACCCTGATCGAGCTGCTTGTTGTTATCGCGATCATCGCCATTCTCGCTGCAATTCTGTTCCCGGTGTTCGCTCGAGCCCGTGAGAAGGCTCGCCAGACTTCCTGCCTGTCGAACGTCAAGCAGCTCGGCACTGCTACCGCGATGTACATCCAGGACTACGACGAGCGGTACCCGTACTTCCTGTGGAGCGGCGACAACCTGCACCACGGCGAGTTGTTCCCCTACGTCCTGCAGCCGTACATCAAGAACGGCAACATCTTCGTGTGTCCCAGCGACTCGGACCTGTACAACAGTTGGTGGTGGGATGGGCGCGACAGCGGCCGCGCCAGCGTTGGCATACCCTCCGCGGGGCTGAGCTACGGCGCGAACGAGGCCCTGCACTGGGGCACCAAGGACGCCAAGATTCAGCGCCCGGCCAACACCATCTGGATCGCCGATGCCCAGGCGGCCCTCTTCAACGACTGGCACTGGTGGCCCTGCCGGGTGATCGCGGCCCAGGACGGCTCCTACAATGCCCACAACGGCGGCGTGAACGTCGGCTACAGCGACTACCACGCGAAGTTCCTCAACAACCACAACGTCATGGGCGACTACATGAACGGCAACCTCGTGATCGACCCCGAGGCGACCGGACCGCGCTACGCGGGATGGGACAACGGCTGCACGAAGCCTGCCAACTGGTAGTCCCTGCCGCAGCCTGAGCGTGAGCCCCGAACCGAACACGAGACACGATGCCGCCCAGGATATCCCTGGGCGGCATCGTGTTGGGACCCCTCATCCGCAGCTCCCGCATCTCCGCGGCCATGCTGAACATGTTTAGCACGCCCCAAGGCCTTGACAACGCTCACGATTCCCTAGATAATCGGCATGGGTGGTCGTCGCGTGGTACGCACGGAATGCCAGCGCATACCACGGCGAGCCCGGCCTCCCGCCTATTGCGGTCGTGAGCGCCACGTCGAGGCGTCGATCCCGCTGCTTCCCTGCCCTCGCCATTCCGCGCATCGCCTCCGTGTCGCCTGTCCTTCGTCGCCGCACATCCTAAGAGAGAGGAGTCGCAACGATGCGTCACCGCAACGCCTTCACGCTGATCGAACTGCTAGTTGTTATTGCGATTATTGCAATCCTCGCTGCCATCCTGTTCCCCGTCTTCGCTCAGGCCCGCGAAAAGGCCCGGTCGGTCAGTTGTCTGTCAAACCTGAAGCAGATCGGCACCGGCTTCCTGATGTACACACAAGACTACGACGAGGCCATCTGCCCGCCGTTCATCGGCCCCACCGGCCCGCTCGCACAGACCTGGGACCGCCTCGTCCAGCCGTACATGAAGAACACGCAGATCATCTCCTGCCCGAGCGACGCGAACTCGCCCAGCGTTGACATCCGCAACGGGCAGATCGTAGCGGGCAACATGCAGAGGTCGTACACGGTTCCATCCAACATGGGTTGGGAGTGGTATCCGAACCGGCAGTTCAGCGTGAAGCTGGCCGCCATCCAGTTCCCGGCAATCACCATCTACCTCTTCGAGCGCGACAACTGCACCTGGATCGGTGGTGACTGGAACTGGTGCTCGGTGAGCGACGGAAGCAATGAGTGGGCCTACCGCCACAACAAACGGTCCAATCTGATGTACGTCGATGGCCACGCCAAGGTGGGCAACCCCGGCGATCCAGACAAGGGCATGTTCGCCATCCAGCCCGGCTACAGGTGCTGGAACGTGTGGTATGGCGGGTACCAGGGCGGTCCCGGCCTGGCCATTCGCATGACCGGCAACTGGCACGACATCATCCCCGCGCATGACGGCATCGACGTAACCTGTGGTGGCACCGAGGGCAACTGGCCTTAGGTAGCTACGCGACGATTCGCTAGGAGGCGGCACAGGATGAAAAGCGAGTTGGGCACGCCGGTCGTGGCGGTCGTGATCCTGGTCGTGGTTTGCGCGCTGGCGTTCTGGGGCTATAAGGCGATGCAACCTGCCTACTACAAGCCATCGCCTGGTGTCGGGGGCACTCCGGCGGTCGGATCGCCGGGCTACGGCCCACCCGGGGGCGCCGCGCGAACCAACGCGTCGGGCACAACCAAGTCCGGGCGGCCATACGAGGTACCGCCCGTCGGCGCGATCCCAGGAAAGCCGGGCGACCAACCCGGCGCGCCCGGGGGCGCACCACAGAGCCGGTAGGTGATTAGAACAGGGGCTGGGCCAGGTTGGCTCGCCCCTGTTCGGTGCAGCCGTCAACGGCCCTTCGACCCTTTCGGCCGCGTGTTATGCCGTACGGCTGCTGCGCCCGCGCTCCGAGGGGCGGACCCGATGTGGTGCGGCCCGAGCCCGTTACGCGCGGGTGAGGACAGCAGAGCTATCGCGAAACCAGGGCTCCGCTGCAGTACGATGCGGATGCCGCCTGGAACTGCGGGCCTGTTCCCTCAGCGCGAACCGTCACCGGAGAGCCCCTTAGGCGATCGCCAACGTCGCCGCCGCCCGGCCCCGTGGCGTAGAACGGAAGGCCGCCAATCCCATACGGGGACCGAAGTGCCCACAACGTTCCTTTCGCCATGGCGACGAGGGCTTGCGTGTACTGCTGGCTGCACGTCGTCCGACTGAACCCGCCAGCCGCGGATCCGTCCTCCGCGATCGTTGATGCCCTGTAGCTGCCCCGTATCCCGCCGGCCATGAACTGATTCGACCAGGATCCTGGGTACAGCCCAGACCAGGCGCCCACAGTGCCGCTGCCCCATGCATGGCTCTGGCCGTCGTTAGGAACGGCTGCATCAACCGTGTCGAACGGGCTGCTGAAGGGCATGTTATAGACCCGGCCCCTGGCCGTCGAGGTGGAAGTAGCCTGGGCCGTGCTCCCAGTCACGCACGCCCAGACGTACTGGAGCGTGCAGTAGGTCGGTACCTCGCCCGGGTAGTCCGTTCGCCATGTGAATCCGACTGCCGCCTGGTACCCGAGTTGCACCTGAGCAGTCTGGGCATCCGGCCCGAACGCATAGGCGAAGGCGCTGTCGCCACCCATGAACACGTTGTCGCTGGCGGCCCAGCAGAGGCCGCCACCAGCCCGAGTGCCCGAGCCCGAGGTGGTTACGGTGGGCCAGGTGACGTACCCGACGGTTGTCTGCAGGTGCCAGTCTGCGCGACCACGCGCGCCAGCCAGACATGCGGCGGCCGCGATGAGCACAGCCACCAGCCGACGTGAGGTGTTGGTCGTCATTGCTCTGTGGCCTCCTTCCCCTACTGCACCGTGTAGATGTCGCTGACAATCGCGCTGGCAGCGGCCGCGCTGTCCGACGCGCTGCCTGTGAAGTCGACCCGTGCCGTCACGTCCGTGTTGCTGACGGTGAACGTGATGGTGATCGCCGATGGCGTGGCAAAATGAGCCGGGAACCACGCAGCAGCGTAGGCACGGGTTACTCCCACGGTGTCGATGCGACGCTCCCACCACGCGCCGGTCAGGCCCTGAATGGTGTGGAGGCTCGAAGTCGACGTGGTGATCGTCAGGTTCGGGTCGGATGTGTCGACCTGGACCGTGGGTACGGGCGCGTCGAGCACCGGCGAGGCCGTGTTAGGCAGCGTGCTCGTTACCAGGTCCGCCCCGCCGGTGACGTAGACGTGAGCGGTGCCGGTGCCGCCCTTGCAGAAGGCCTTGTAGCCACGCTGGCTGATGCTCTGGATCGTGCAGGCAGACGGCCAGTCAGAGCTACTAGTTGGCTGCCAGGTGAAGGTCCACGTGCCCGAGTTGGCAGCCTGCGCCTGCGCGTACAGGGCGCTACCGGTTTGCCCGAACACAGACGCATAGGCGATGGCCATCGTCTTCCCACTCAGCGCGTATGACATAGCCTGGGTAGATGGACTGGAGGACGACGACTGCGAGTTCGTGGATACGACAGACACCTGCCAGGTACCCGCAGTCGCCGGCACAGCAAGCACAGCAACCAGAGCCGCCGCTGCGGTCATGTACAGGACCCGAGATAAGACGGACATCCTGATCCTCCTTGTCTGCGATTCCGAAGTCGTTACGTCCCGAGTGCCGGGCTCGCGCGCCGGCACCGAATGCCGCTTACCTCCTTTCCGGCACCGAGCCGATGCCCCGGTACATGCGCACCGACCTCGGTGCCTCCGCTGATCCTGGCGTCGCGCGAGGACGCCAGACACCAACGACTACGAACTGGCCCGACACGTGCGGCACCCCGCAGACCACACCAGTCGGGTCGCGCCACTTGCAGGTCCAGTCGCGGAGGTCCATGACCTCCCACCCGGGGTGCGCCTCCATGTCGCCGACCACCAAGGCACGATGCCCCGACACGACCAGCCCCATAGCACCAAGCCGCATGGGCCGAAACCGTAGCGTCTTGCCTGTGTCCCAGTTCAGCAAATACAACCCGTTGGTCGTCGCCGCATAGACGTCGCCCTCGTCGCCCGACAAGCCCCAGGCTGGGCTCGTGCGCTGCTTCCAGACGCACTTGCCTGTTCGGGCGCTCAACGCATACGTGAAGCCAGCCCCGTCGGACATGACGACGCGATCGCCGCAGACCACCGGAGCGCAGTACGCCAGCGAGACGCTTGACTTCTCGACGAAGCCATCCGACTGGCTCTGCAGCCCATCGCTCCGGAAGCGCCACAGTCGTCGACCGGACGCGGGGTCGAAGGCGCACGCAGTGCCGAGATCCGGTCCGAAGTAGATCGCCGCCTCGGTAACCGCCGGGGGGGCAGACGGGGCAAGCACCCGAGCGGCCTCAGCGTCGAAGTGGGAATTCCAGACGAAGGAACCGTCCGCACGACGGTAAGCTGTGAGGCCCCCAAGGGTGCGCACGATGACCCGATCCCGCCAGATCGCGGCGGGGCTCAGGATGGGCCCGCGGTCCGGCGGATCGTAGATCGAACTCGCCGTCCACACCACCCGCCCGGTGCGGGTGTCGACAGCGGTCAAGATGCCGGCAGCCACGCTCGAGACAGACACATAGGCTGTGCTCCCAGCTACGGTGAGAGGTGGGGCGGCCGCGACCTCGGCCCGATGGCCCTGTGGGTCCAGCGGCAGTCGTGCGGCAAGGTCCAGCGTCCACCGTGGCTCCCCGCTTCGCGCGTCGAGTGCGTGCACGACGCCGTCGGAAGTCAGCGCGAGGACGGGACCACCGGGACACGGGACCGGCTCGCCGAGGAGATCGAGCGGACGGTCCCACACAAGGCGGTACGAAGCGCCAATGCGCGACGCAGCGCGACCTGATGCAACCTGGAGATTGGGGTGGGGTCTCGGCGCAGAGCGCGTCCCGGGAGCCCAGAGAGACGAGAGACCGACGAGCAGACAGGCGACGAGACGCACGACGCCCTCCTTCGCAGCACTAGGCTGCAGCGGTAGCCCACCATCGGGAAGACACACATAGTTCGGCGAACGGATCAGGGCCCGGGTGGACCGTCAATCGTCCACGATGTTCTGGGCTCCAGGTGCGACGCATCCTCTTCTATTGTAGCACTGCTACTAGAACCTAACAAGTGGATATTCATAGACTCGTGTAACAGGCGTTCAGGCGCATACGGCGTGGAGTTGTGCGTGCCAGCCGCGCCCGCGAAGGAACGAGGCCACTGCCAAGCGAGATCGAGGGGCCGCCGCTTGATGCAGCAGCCCCTCGTGGCTCGCGGTCTACCGATCCCCATACTCGCACCGACAGAGCTTCCGGCAACTCAGCTTCGTGCTCGCCCCGCAGCCCCGTGGCGCTCATACCGCACCTGCGCCGGGATCCGGTTGGCTGCCGAGCCCGCCACGTCCGGCCCATACGGCGGCCACGCCAGCGCCGCCGGCCAGAACGCCGGCCGCGCCTTCAGGTACAGCGAAGCGGGCAGCCTCGTCGAGCCAGGCAATACGCCCCAGTCCGTCCGGTCGCCGAACACGTTCCCGGCGATCAGGCTGCCCTGCGAGGTGCGCTCGTACGTGTGCTTCTGCAGCTCGATCTTCGACCCGTTCAGCAACTGGTTGCCCACGATCACCTGGTTGTCGTTCTCACCCTCCACGACGAACCCGTCACCCTCTTGCCAGTAGCCGTAGTTCCTCGGCTGCCCCAGCGCGCAGTTGCGGAAGTAGAAGATCGGCCCGTTCGTGTAGTGCGAGTGGTCCACCGCGCCGACGTAGAAGACGTTCCCCTCCCACAGCACGTGGTGCGCCTCGTTGCCGTGCGCCACGATGTCCGCGGTGATGTACGCGTCGGTGATCCCGTTCAGCGCCTTGCTGTTGACCCACTTCTCGTTCTTGGCCTCGGCGGGGGCGTTCGGGGAGTGCGCCAGATCGCGCACGCGGTCCACGTTCAGGTTGTAGCCGAAGATGCAGTAGCTCGGCCCGACCTCGGCGGCCATCGCGTGGCGCAGATCGCGGAACACGTTGTTCTCGGCCTTGCACAGCGTCGAGAGGTCGCGGAACTCGACGCCGTAGCCATTGCCCCCCGGCCCCTTCTCCTTCGCCTGGTCGAAGAAGCAGCCCTCGACCACGACCTGCCGCGAGAAGCAGATCTCCAGGTGATGCCGGGCCGCGTCGACGCTGACCACGTTGCGGATGTACCCGTTGCTGACGCGCTTCACGAAGAGCGTGCTCGTGCGATCGCCCACTCCGTCCGGCATCTCGATGCGCAGACCCTCCAGCCCGACGTTCGCCACCGGCCGCAGCTTGGCGACGATGGCGTGCTTCTGCCCCGCGCCAACGTGGTCGAGCCCCATCGCCAGCGGCAGGTCGATGCCGATGCCGTCCTTGTCGACGCGGGTCACCAGGAACACGCCGCCCCGCCCGCGCCGAGCATCGTCGTAGCTCCAGCGGTCCAGATCCTCCTCCACCAGCACCGTGTCGCCCACCGCCAGGTCGCGCGTGTCGGCCAGCGGGACGTAGGCGCCGCGGGGAGCCACGTCGGCGGTCACCTGGCGCGGCTGGAACTCCGGCCCGAGCTTGGCGTACTCGTAGCGCCCACCACTGCCCCACCAGCAGAACACGGTGCCTGCGTGCGGCGACCGAAAGATGGTCTTCTCCGGCCCGGCGCCCTTCAGGATCACGTTGCTCTTCGAGATAGTCAGCTTGCCGCAGCAGTAGACACCCGCCGGGAAGCTCAGGATGGTCGGCTCGGCGAGCCCGTCGATGAGCGCCTGGAGCGCCGCCGTCACGTCGCCCTTGCCAGGCTTCACGCCTCGCTGGGTGACATCGACCGTCATCCAGCGCCCCGGGAAGGGGTCATGCCACGCCACGTCGCGGAACCCGCCCGGCGGCAAGCGCGCCTCCAGGCTATCGCCGGCGGCAGCCCCCGCAAGCCCCGCAACGAGCGATGCGACGAGGCCCACGCAGCGAAGCATATCCATTGGCCCATCCCCCAGAAGCGCAGAGGACGAGCCGCCAGGCCCGCCCCCTCGCCCATCGACAACGGTGGCGACGGAGCGCCACCCTCCAGCAGCCCACCACCATCCGAGCCGCGACTGGCCGGGCCGCGACGTTCAGCGACCCAGAAGGAGCGGGGGCCGACGCACCCCGACGCGCACCGGTGGCGACGGAGCGCCACCCTCCAGCAACCAACCACCATCGGAGCCGCGACTGGCCGGGCCGCGCCATTCAGCGGCCCAGAAGGAGCGGGTGGCCGACGCACCTCGCCACGCAGCGGCCGCTACGCCACCACCACCGACAGCGTCAGCCCCTCATCGACCGTCGCCTCGGCAGCCAGCACCACCGACACGTGCGCGCCGTCGGCCTTCAGCGTGGCCGGCACCGTCTGCGCGCCGAGCTTCACGGTCACCTTCCTCGGCTGGTGGCCCTCGGCTACGTCCAGCCGCACCTCGCGCACCTTCAGGTGGCCGAAGCGTACCGCCAGTGCCGCCTCCAGCCGCTTCGCCGAGCGCTTCTGCGAGTACACGCCCCAGCCCTCCGCGCCGGTGAAGAACGAGCGATGGTCCTCCGGTTTCCACACAGGCCGGAACCCGATGACGCCCGCGGGGCCGTCGTAGATGAACCCCTGGCACGCCAGCAGCAGCGACCAGACGCTCATCGCGCGGGCGTAGTACTTCCCGCACTCGTCGTCGCCAAACGGGTTGCCGCTGTAGCCCCACGACGCGGAGTCGCCGGGCGTCAAGTTCTGGCGGATGCGCCCATCGTAGCGATCGTGCACCGCCTTGGCGACGAGGAAGCCCTCGCGGATGAGGCCGAACTGCACCATGGTCGCCGCGGCAGCGTACTCGAAGCCCGTCATCGCCTCGTCGCCGTAGAGCATCGCCGGCACGGGCCGCTCGCCCTTCGGCCAGCAGATCATCTGTAGGCAGGCGTCCTCGTCCGACACGAACTTGCGGGGCGACTGCGGCACGCCCTTCATGCTCGCGCGGAAGTTGTACTTCACGAGCGACTTCATGGCCGAGCGCACGCGATCTGCCGGGTAGGCCGTCGGCAGCTCCACCTGGTTCGCCCACCACTCGCCCAGCACCTGGTCGATGTGGCAGCCCTCGCCGTAGTCGCGGTAGGGCTTGGCGTCCCGGATCTGGATGTAGTACTCACCGTTGTAGAGCGTGTCGTTCTGGTTCTTCGCGCCGGCGGCGTGGATCTTCAGGTAGCGCTTCGCCAGGTCCGCCTCACCGTGCATCTCCGCGATGCGCGCGCACGCCGCCAGGGCCGCCAGGTAGAGCGTGCCCATCCACGACGTGCTGCCGCCCAGGTTGTCGTCCAGCGTGTTCCACTGCGCGCCGCCGAACACGCCGTCCTCGTCCTTGTCCCACCGGCCGATGGCATACTCCATCGCCTTCTTAACCTTTGGCCACAGCGCGTCGAGCCACGCCTGGTCCGTGCCGCACAGGTGCTCGCGGTAGGCGCCGAGGATGTCGCCCAGGTGCCCGTCGGTCGCCGTCTCCACGTTCGGGTGGCGGTGTGGCAGGCCGCCGTCGGGGCGCTGGTAGCTGTAGGTCAGCTCGCGCATCTTGCGGCCGAGTTCGGGGAAGAGCCGCGCGTGCGCCTGCGCGTAGTGCCACACGTGCGTGCAGCTCCCGTGGCAGCAGCCGTCCGCCTGGCCGCAGCCCTCCCAGCCGCCGAAGTAGCCGTCGCCCGCCCAGAAGCAGGTCTTCGAGCGCAGCACGCCGAGCTGCGAGGTGAGCCGGTCGCGCAGCCAGTACGGCACGTTCGTCTCGTAGAGCGCGGCGTGGAAGCGGCGGGTGTTCTCGGTCAGCTCCTTCATCCGGGAGACGACCTCGTTCGCCACCGCAAGCGCGTCCGGCCACCACTTCGCGTACTGATTGCCCTCGTGGCCCCATCCCGCGCCGGTGTTGCCGTGGTGTGCGTTCGGGAAGTACCAGGCCAGCACGAACGTGACCGTCTTGCTCTGCCCCGGCTTCAGTTTGACCGTCTGGCAGACCGCCCCATCGATCGTCTCGCCCGCCGGCGACGGCCCCGCCTCGTCCGGCCCTGCGAGCTTGCCCTGCGCGGCGAGCTGATCGCGCAGAGCAGCGGCGCCCGCCCACGAAGCCGCGCCCGTGGCGCCTGCTCCGATGACGAGCAGCGCCATGTCGCCCCACGCCGTCGCCGCGCGGTCGCCGTCGGAGGTCAGGTGCAGCGCCAGGGCGCCCGCCTGCTTCGCGACGCGGTTGCAGTTGCCGCCGTACCCCTTGTGCGAGCGCGACAGCACCGGCCCGCCCGAGTAGCCGACCGCGTTCTGCTGCGTTCCGACGACCGCCGCCTCGACCTCAGACTTGCCCGGGTTCACGAGCGTGAGGTTGAAGATGGCGCACGGGATCGCCGAGTCCTTGGCGCGCATGGGGATGAGCGGGGTGAACGCCTCCAGCGACGCCTTGACCGGCAGCGCGTCGTCCTCGAAGTCGTACCAGGCGAACGGGTACTCGCCGCGGAAGGTGAGCGACTTCATCCCGGCGATGGGCCCCGCCGCCGACTTCTGCAGGGCGCGCACCTCTGCTTGGCCGCCGGCCGCCTTTGCGCTCACCGCAAAGAAGGTATTCGGGATCGGCCCGCCGGTGAAGTTGTTGAAGATCTGCCAGATGGGCCGCTCCGCCTTGCCGTCCATCTGCACCGAGCCCGCGCCAATGCCGCCGAGCCCGAAGTAGATGCCGGTCAGGTGGTCGCCCGCGTAGACGGTCTGGGCTCCGTCCGCGAGGAGCGCCGGATCGTGCATCAGCGCTTCGAGCTTGGCCGCGCGCTCCCGGGCCGCCTTCTCCGCCTCCTCGCGGCGCTTCCGCTCGATGTCGGCGCGGGCCTCCTCCAGCTTGCGCCGCTTCTCGCCCCAGCCGGCAGCATCCACGTGCGCTGCGATCTCGGCCGGCTTCAGCTCGGCGCCGTAGATCGCCACTTCGTCGAGGCAGCAGACCGCCGACTCGGCACCCTCCGGGGTCGACGCGCCGATGTGGAACGCCTGGCCGGCCTTGGAGATGTCGAAGGCGGGCCCGGGTTCCACCGCGCACTGCACGCCATCGATGAATGCCACGGTGCCGTGCTGCCCGCTGACGATCGCGACGTGGTACCACCGGCCGACCTCGATGGGCCCGTCGAGCGGCGGGAACGTCATCACCGCGCCGCCGTTCCAGACCGCCACGGACCGCAGGTCGCCCATGATGTGCACGCTGTACCGCGTCGACTCGTGCGTGCCGCGTTTGCCGAGGAGGCACATGTTGTAGGGCAGCGCCGGCGCCTTGGGCAGCTTGAAGAACAGCTCCACCGTCGCGGCGTCGGTGTCCATCGCCGGCGTCGGCCCGAACTCGATGAAGCGCCCGGCGTCGGCAGCGAGCGCCTTGCCGCCGAGTGCCCCGTCGACAAAGGCCGGCGCGCCGCCCTTGGCCTCGCCCGCGAACTTGCCCTTCGCGTCGGCGATGTCCCCCTCGAAGCGCCAGAACGCCAGCAGCGACGGATGCGCCAGAACAGCCTGATCGTACGTCACTTGTCCGCCCCCCTCGGCGAGCGCGGGCACGGCTGCCATCGAGGCAGCGGCTGCGCCCACGGTCTTGATGAAATCGCGGCGATTCTGCTTCGGCACTCGTTCACCTCACTGACAAACTGACCAACGACCATTCAACAGGATGGACAGGATGGGCAGGATAACGGCCACAGCAAAGCAAGTTGGCGGGCGCACCGCCGTGGTGGGGCGGGCGTCCCTGCCCGCCAAGCACGACAGCGCCCTTGCCCTGAACCTGCCCATCCTGCCCATCCTGTTAAGAGAGCCGTTGCCCTACTTCGCAGGGACGAAGTAGACGCGGTCGACCCAGATGGACTGGACGGCATCGTTGGCGGGCGGCGCCACCCAGACGCACTGCTCCGGTTTCGTGTCGACGGTGCCGACCAGGTACGACTTGTACCCGTCCGGCGCGTCGCCGACCTTGACCGCGAGGTCGCCCTTGCTGCCCCCGGCGCCGGAGTCCCACACGCCCGCGGAGAACGCCAGCGCCGCCGGGTCGGCCACCGCCGCCCTGGCGACGCGCACGGTCACGTAGACCTGCCACTTGCCCTGGCGCGCCTTGGCCGGCAGACGGTCGAGCGGCATCTGAAACGCCCATTCGTGCGTCGTGCCCGGCATCCACACCGCCACGCCGTCCGAGGCCGCATCGTCGCCCCGGATCTCAGAGAGCACGCCGTCCTCGTACAGGCGAGCCAGGTTGTCCTGCCCATCGACGCACTTGGTGGCATCGATGCCCGGGATGTCACGCGGCGGCGCCACCTTCGCGGACCGCTTGGGCAGCTCGGAGACGGGCGTCACCACCGGGTCCGGCGGGTCCTCCTTGAAGCGCTCGACGAACGCTGCCGGGGTGATGCCGCCCTCGTTGATGAGCGTCATCGGCGCCCACCGCTCGGGGCCGGGCCCGGTCGCCACGGCGAGCCACTCCTGCGCGAGCGCCTTCCGCGACGCGGCCACGGGCCATTCGGCGCCGGCCCGCAGGCATTCGCGGCGCAGCGGCGTCCACCGCACGAGCCACGTGTACCAGACCGGAAGCCGTCCCTGCCGCACCCGCCAGAGCAGCTCGGGCTGGTCCTTCACAGCATCCTCGGCCTGCTGCCACAGCTTCTCCGCCTTGCTCAGGACCTCGAAGCGCAGGAACGACGCGCCCGGCGACGAGAAGCAGCCGATGTAGAGCCCCTTCGCCGCGTCGCTCATGAGCTGCAGGTACTGGCCGATGGGCTTCGCCGCCTTGCCGTAGTAGCCGTCGAGGAACTCGGCGATCAGCTTGCGGTCGTCCTGGCTCGGGTCGCGCAGCAACTGGGCCAGCACCCACGCGCGCAGTTCCGACATCTCGGAGCCGTGCGACTGGTAGGCCCCCTGCTCGAACAGGCCGCGCACGCCGTGCTCCTTGAAGAACCGCACGTTCGGGCCGAGCGAGAAGTAGTTCGGGTGCGGCAGCACATAGTGCGCGAAGTTGGTCGTGTAGTCCCAGATGTACAAGCGATCGGTCAGCCTATTCCAGTCCTGGATGTCGGCGGCGAACTTGGCGTTACTCTTGTCCGTCAGCGGGGCCGCGAAGTTGCACTCGATGGAGCAGAGCCGCACGATCACGTTCGGCAGGGGCTTCACGCTCTTCGGCGCCTTGCGCGTGTACTGGTAGGCCAGCGTGTCCACCGCGACGTTGGGGAACTCGGGCGCGATCTTCGCCGCGATGTAGTTCACCAACTCGATCATCGTGCCGGAGTGGCTGCCCTCGCGATCGTCGACCGCCTTGCAGTTCGGGCACTCGCACGCGCCGGCGCAGTCGTTCTGCGACACGGAGACGATCGCGGCATCCGGCGACGCGCGCAGCCAGGCCTTCACCTGATCGACCATGAAGTCGCGCAGCTCGGGATTCGTCGTGCAGAGCTGCGCCCCGTCGGCCTGGCGCTTCCCATTGATGAGGCTGTACCACTCCGGGTGGGTCGCGAAGTACTGCTGCGGCGGCACGAGCGGGAAGAAGGTGTGCACGAAGCCCTGGTAGATGACCTTGCCGCCGTGCCGCTCGTCGATGCGCGAGTGCTGGCTGTTGGAGCCGTTGCGCGGCGCCCAGTCCGCGTCGAAGGCCGGGTACCAGAAGGGGTCGCGCGCCTCGAACGCGGGCTTGAACGTCGCGTTGATGTCGGGCAGCACGAGCGCGGCGCGCTTCGGCACGCGCGTGGCCCACGGCGCCCACCACCGGATGCCGAGCCGGTCGCGCAGGACGTTGTACACGGCGTAGAGCGTGCCGCGCGGCCGCCCACCCGCCAGCAGCATCCGGCCGCCGCTCGTGCGGATGACCGACTCCTCGACGCCCAGCTTATCGAACGCGACGCCGGGGAAGAGCGAGGACGCCAGCGACCCCGGCCCGACCACAATGGCGCTCGCGGGCGCCTCCGTCGCGTCAGCCTTCACCTCGATCTTCGCGCCGGTCATCTCCCCAAGCCAGCGCGCGAGTTCCTCCGCGGCGTACAGCTCGGGCGCGTTGGCCCCGGGCTGCGTCAGGATGACGGTCTTCGCCTTCCCGCCGCTCGCCACCTCGACCTTCGCCATCGCCGCGCTCATGCAGAGCGGCAGCAAGAGCAGGATCAGCATCAGTGCTGTTCTCATAGTATCGATCTCCTAGCGGGCCCACCAGCGATGGGCGGGGGTGCCCGCGGCACACCATAGGTGCACCTTCATGACGCGATGACGTCGACCTCTCCCGGCTTCGGGGCAAGATCACCGTAGAGCGCGGTTTGCGACGGTGACACCAGCGGCCGCAGTTCGGTCCTTATCGACAGTCGCGGAAATGCCGCCCCAACCGCGTCGAGAGTCGCGCCAAGGGTGATGGGCCGCGCGTCCGTGCGGATGTAGATAACAGGTGTGGATGCCATCAGGCGCGACGCCTTCTTCAGGACATCGTGAAGCATGTCGGAATACGCCTGGCGCGACCAGAAGCGCCCCGGACACCCCGGGGCCGCTTGCGGTCGCGGTTCGCCGCCCAGGACCCACAGGCGCAGCCAGTGATCGTACTGGTAGTTTGTCACGGCATGATAGGGTGGCGAGGTGAACAGCAGGTCGAACGGCGCGGCCTTACCATCTCGCTGTCGGCGCACCAGGCGCGGAAGCACGTCAGCGCTGTCCCCCAGCAGCACCTGAGCGTTGGGCAGCGTCGGCGTCCCCATCGCGTAGCGCCACTCGACGCGCTGCCGCAGAAACGCGACTGGATCGTGTTCAGGAGGCACCTCCCCATGATCGCGCCACCAGCGAACGGAGTAACCGGGCGCCATCGACTTGCTCTGACGCATCTGGTTGGAGAGGGCTGACGGCTTCTTCCCGTGCAGATAAGTCAATAGGAATGCGGCGACCGTCCGGTCGGTGCGCGAGCGCTTCCAGTCCAGGGTGGATCGCGCAGCCATAAGGAAGCGAAGCACCGAGGGACAGAAGCAGTAACTGAAGAACTCCGGAAGGTCGTCAACGTGCGCCTGGGGCACATAGGCTCCCAACTCGGCAACCGCTTCGAGGCGCTTCAGGACCCGCGCCTTTGATGCCGGCTTGAGCTTCACGTCGCCGTAGATCCACCCCACTGGGTTCATCTCAACCCCGCATGCGCGACGCCCGGTAGCCGCTGCCGCGAAGATGCTCGACGCACGACCGGCGAACGGATCCAGTACGCCGCCATCGCGTGCAGAGTACTCCTGGACCACCGTGAAGGCGAACGGCACCGGGAACATCGCGTAGTAGGGGCCCATACTGGCCCATCTGTCTATGGCGGTTGCGTATGTTCGCGAGGTAGTAGCCGTCATGTGTCGCCTCGTCCCATCGCTTCGCGGGCCAACCTCTCAAGTATGCGCTGGCCGAGGTTCAGCGGGATCGCAGCCTCGGCATGTGCAGCCACGATCGGGGCTAGCGCGTTCGGGTAGCGGCTGCTGAACAGCGCGTCCAGCAGGTCCAGCGCATCGGCGAGTCTGGGGTACTGGGTCGGATCGGCCCTTGAGGAATCGCGGTGCGCCTCGCTGAGGAAGGGCAATGTGGCGACGATGAGGGCGCCTGTTCGCGTCTTGTAGAACAGCTTCCGGCCGAAGTACGTGTCAAGCCCGTATGGCTTCCTACTCTCTGAAGGAACAATGCAGCGCTTGATGTATGGGTCGTCCAGAAGGCCAGCGCTCTGCGTCGCCAAGCCGCTAGCCGTACTGCCGACAGACGTGTCCAGCTCAGCCAGATGTGTCGCGAACGCTCCGGACTTCTCGACGCCGATCACGAGCATGTCTTGCCCAGCGTTCGCTGCGCGAGCCACGTCATTGATCCGCACTAGTTCGCGATAGATCGCCTGACTCAACCACGCTGGGTGCCCAAACACCGCAAGCGGGCCATCAAGGACGACTGCGAGGCGGCGAAGACTAGACAACCAGCCGCGCACCTCGAGTGATCTCAGGATGTTCACTAGGTAGAGCCGCTCCATCACCTGCATGATCTCGGCGAAGAGGGCACCGTTCTTACCGAACTCGAGCATCCCTTCGTGGACCCGCAGCGCGTCAGTGGAGTACAGCGCGCGCTGGCGGCTGCATCGGCAGTGGTACTGACCGACGCCGCGGGAGTACTCCTGCGGCTCGCCGAGGCAGTCGTCGTACGGACACCGCTGCGCGTGGGGCTCCTCAGGCCTGTGAGCCAAGAGCGCCTCGTAGGTGCCGAGGAGTGTTTCGCCATCTGTGAACGGCCGTTCTGCAGCCAACACCTCGTGGAGGGCACGGCGGAGCGAGGCCTGTGCCGAGGGCTCGCTGCCGAAGACCACGTTGCTGCCCGGCAACGCGCACTCGGCCGAGCCTACTGAATGCGTCTCCCGAAACTGCCTTGGGTCGACCGGTCTATTGGCGTCGAGTTGGCGCATCCGTGCCACGTCCAGACCGACGCACGCAATGGTCATGTACGACGCCTCGGCTCCCGGGAAGCCGTTGCGCACGTCGACCTCGGCGTGGCTGCCATCGATGGCGAGGACCATCGCTGGCAGCCAACCGCGCCGAGGAACTGTGAGGAACGGCAGCGCGGGTGCCGCATGAGCACCTTCCCCAGCCCGAACCAGTGAGAAGCGCGATAGCAGAGACGCTACACGCTCGCTCTGCGCAATCCGGGTGAGCGAGCTGTGGTGTGCGAACTCGCCCTCATACGGCATCACGCACCTCAAATCGCCTGACCTGCACCGGCACCACGAACAGGTTGCTGAGGGTCTTCATGCGCAGAAAGCCCTTGTCCTGGGCTCGGAGGATCGAGTTCTGGAAGTCGGCGAAATCGTAGAACTTCGACAGGTCGCGGATCTCGTCCGTGTTGTTCAGGTGACCTATGAACCAGTTGGCGGTGTTCTTCAGGATGTTGCGCTGCACGCTGCTCACTTCCTGGGTAGCATAGACCATCCCTATCCGGTACTTGGCGCCCTCCTTAGCGGTCCGCACCCAGACGCTGCCAGTCTCGTCCTCGCTACCAGACGGAAGCAGATTGTGTGCCTCCTCAACGTACACGAGCACGTCTGGCGGCGCGTGTCCCTCGCGGAAGCACTGCTGATTGCGCAGGAACACTTGCCACATTATGCGCTCTGCCGACGAGCGGTTCAGATCGATATCGCCGCTCGACTGGTCTACAATCACTAGCCTTCCCTGACACAGGTGCTGGTATATCGCGGCAGCGTAGTCGGCCGTCACGGACGCCGAGTGCTGCGGAGCCACGATACCGATCTGCCGCGGGCCGTTGGGATAGTAGAACATCTCTAGGATCTTGTTCAGATCACCATCGGCCCACGCCTCTCCTGAGCCGCCGGGGCGAGCCACATACCACTGGTCGAAGGCCTGATACCCGCTGTTGGCGTCACCAATGAACTCGCGCAAGTACTCCATCGCCGTCGCAACCGCGGACCAGGTGGGGTGGGCCGCGCCGAGCGTGTCCGCGCAGAATCTGTAGTGGGCTGAGTTGCCACCTCCCGCTGCCCTCATCGCGTCGAGCAGTTCCTGGCGGAACAGCCCGTGCGTGTCTGGCCGCAGCCCGGCGGGCACCTCAAGGCCAGCTCTGCTGAGGAGGGCCCGGTATGCCAGCGCTCGTCTCCGGTGTCTGGTCGTCGCGGAGCGATCGGCCTCGGCGGGAGCAGACAGCCTGACCTGCCGGAAGTTCTGGATATACTTCGCGCTATCTGCGACAAGCGCCGCGTCTATTATCTGCTTGCCAGTGTCGAGGTCCCGATCAGCGTAGAAGTTCAGCAGCATAAGGTTGCGCGTGGTATCGTTTGGATGCGGCGTCATCCCATACGTGACTACTTCGGTCTGATCGCGATTCCTCGTCTCCGTCCACAGGTTTCGGATGGCGCCATGGTTGTCTTGCACGTTCTCGTTGGCGTACTCCCCGTTAGGATCGAAGACCAGTTGGCCCACCCTGATCGGCCGCTCCTGGTTGTTGCGCAGCCGGAACACCGACTGCAAGATGATCTTCGTGGAGTTGGACTTGCCGGTCCGGGTCATCCCGAAGAGAGCCGTCTTGGCGCCAAGCAGGTCCGCCGGCATTATGCTCACCTCAACGTCATCGACCCCCTGAAATGGCCGGCTGGTTGACGCGTACCTGATCGAACCGACGACCACAGCCTGGTCCGATGGAAGGTCATCGCGGTCTGGATCGCGGTAGTTGGCAATTACCCCCAATGCTGCTCCATTTGGCCTGTACACCTTCATACCGCGGTTCGGGTAGTAGTTCGATATGTCAGAGCCAAACCGGAGCACCAGGTCCTCTTCTGCCTGAGCACCGACGGCGGGCGCCAGGTAGAACGTACCTATCACCCTGCACTTCACGCCGGCGAAGCTTAACGCGTGCGCCGTGCTTGGGTCCATGATCGCCTCGCTGTCCCAGTGCGTTCCGGTCTCCCCGCTCACGCGCTGGCCAGACTCTACACGGACGCGTATGGCCTCCTCCTCGGCCGGCAACGGCGCGCTGTCGAGGACCCGGAGGAGCACCACGCATGCGTCCTCCGCCCTGTAGTCGATGCTCGCGCCTGGTACGATCCTGGTCGCGACTAGGAAACTCAGCCCGGGAATGCCACCGACCTGCTTGCGGTAGTAGTCATGAACCTGCACCAGAGCCGTCTCATATCCGATGGAGTACAGCTCACCGACGTACTGCGACGGCTGAACCAGGCCGCCAAGCAGCTCTGTTGCCGCAAGCTCAACCGACCGACCATGGTCCGCTGCGATCGCCGTCTCAACAGGGTTAGCCATTCAGGTCACCTCCGCGGTATGGTTTGATAGGCAACGACGACGCCACGCTCAGCCCCAACTCGACTACACCGCCCCAAAGCACGGCGACCACATCCCCGTCACTCCGCCGCGAACAACCCCCTCGCGAACGCCAGGTCCTCCGCGATCAGCCGGTCGACGGCGGCGTGGTCGTCGTATTCGGCGGTCAGGCAGACCACGCCGGCATAGGCGCGCCGCTTCAGCTCCGCCGCCACCTTCGGCCACGACGCGATGCCGTGGCGGCCGGAGGTCCAGTAGAGCGACCACTCGGCGACCTCCGCCTCCGGACCGGTGCGAAGCCGTCGGATCGCGTTCTTCAGGTTCACCATGCAGAGGTGGTCCCAGACGATGTCGAGCGCCAGGTCGGCGTCCTCTCCCTGCAGCGCGTTGTGCGCGGCATCCCAGACGGCTGCGACATGCTTGCGGTCGTACTTGCCGATGAGGCTGCGCAGACCCATGGCGTTCGAGACGCAGCGGTCGCAGTGGTTCTGCACGCCCAGCGTCACGCCATAGCGGTCAAGCACGGGGACGAGCGCATCATACTGGCGCTGCAGGCGGGCCTCGCCTTCCAGGTAGGTCTCGTCGGGACCGATGTTCTCGCAGACGCGGATGACCGGCACACCCGCCTCGGCGCACGCGGCCATCGTCTTCCCGTCCGTCGGCCCGGCGATGCTCGCGATCGTGACGCCGTGCTCGCCCAGTGTCTTCGCGGCCCGGGGCAGCTCGGCGGTCACGTTGTCGGGGTCCACCGGGTAGCCCGGCCGCACCGGCAGCTCGATACCGTCGAACCCCAGACCGGCCACGTGCCGCGCCAGGTCCGGGATCGGCATCGTCCAGGGCTTGGTGAACACGGTGAAGGTGATGCCGTTGGCCATGCGTGTTCTCCTTGGCTGTGCGAGCAGCCCGTCCGTGGCCATGCGAGAGCGCCGTGGTGGGATGGGCGTCCCTGCCCGTCCAGTACAGCTTGTAAGCCGATCGGGCTACGGCGAGTGCCCAGATCACTTCAGTCCGCGAATGCGGACCTCGTGCCGTTCGGAGGCGCCGTTTGAACCAACGGCCCCCTACTCGCCCCGCAGCAGCCCCATCGCGTTGATCTTGTCCACGACTTCCATCGTCTTGACCGCGTCGGCGAAGCAGGAGCCCGGCTGGGTGCCGGCCTTCACGCAGTCGATGAACTCGCGGTTCTTGGCCTGGAACCCGGCGAACACGTGGAGTTCCTCGCTCCCAGCCACCTCGCGCGTGTCGTACCAGGTGCCCTTCGTGTCGCCGTCGGCGTAGAGCACCCCTTTGCCCTCGTGCTCGGCCTCGGCGCAGACGCGCGGCGCGTGCATCTGGACTCGGAACGTGCGGCGGCCGCTCGTCCAGCTCGTCGCCACCACGCCCGTCGCGCCGTTGTCGAACCGCAGGAGCGCCATGACGAAGTTGCAGTCCGGCACGCCCACGCGCCGGGTGATCGCCTGGATATCCACCACCTCGCCGCCGCACATCCACCGCACCGTGTCGACCGCGTGCACCCCGTCGTCGAGGAACCGGCCGCCCACGCCCAGGTACGCCTGCGGCTCGCACTTGTAGAACTCGCAGACCGCGTGCGTGATCGGCCCTCGCGCGAGGCACGCGTCGCGGAGCTGGACCACCATCGGGCAGGTGCGGCGCTGGAAGCTGACCTGCGTGATGACCCCGTGCTGCTCGGCGAGATAGGCCAGCGACCGGGCCATGTGCATCGTGACGCCCATCGGCTTCTCGATGTACAGCGGCAGCTTCTGCTGGAGG
>CAZFLM010000070.1:0-23434 GCA_964519955.1 uncultured Chthonomonadaceae bacterium
CCGACCGCCACGCTGCGCCGACCCGTGGGGCGCGCCCTCCGCGGCGCGCCGGGAATGCTGGAACAGGCACCACGCGGCGGCGACGTCAAGTGCCCGGCGGGGCGCGGAGGCCCCACCCCACATATCAACCGCCACGCTGCACCGACCTGTGGGGCGCGCCCTCCGCGGCGCGCCGGGAATGCTGGAACACGCACCACGCGACGGCGACGTCAAGTGCCCGGCGGGGCGCGGAGGCCCCGCCCCACATATCAACCGCCACGCTGCGCCTACCTGTGGGGCGCGCCCTCCGCGGCGCGCCGGGAGACGTAGGAGCACGTGCAACGATGCGGCGATGCCAAGTACCCGGCGGGGCGCGGAGGCCCCGCCCCACATATCAACTGCCACGCTGCGCCGACCTGTGGGGCGCGCCCTACGCGGCGCGCCGGGACTGCGGCTACACCCAGTTGCGGATGCAGAGGGCCAGCTTGCGGATGTAGAAGAGGTCGGCGCGGCACCAGGGGATGTCGACGTAGCGGCGGAGGGTTGGGCCGGCCTCGCCGAGGACCAGGGCGCGGGCGGCGTAGATCTCGTTTGCCATGGTGGGCAGGGAGAACGGCGCCTCGTTTCGCCAGAGCAGCTCCACGTTCCACGCCGGCCACCATGCGGGGCGCTGGTAGTCCACGTAGACGGAGATGAGGTGCTGCTGGATGGCGCCGGCGTGCTCGGCGAGGAGGCGGCCGACCTCGGGCGTCAGGTTGCGCCAGCGCGAGAAGATGGAGCGGCCGACCTCGACCTGCGAGATGACGCCGCCGCGCGCGTAGGCGAACTCGTAGCGCAGGCGCTCGCGCATGGCCGACCGCGCCGTGATGACGCCCTGCAGCGTGGGCTTGATGTCGTCCATGTGGCGCGCCAGACGGCAGTAGGCGATGAGCCCGGCCACGTGCCCGTTGCGGCAGTCTTCGGCCAGCGCGTTGGGCTCGCCCTTCACCAGGTCGCGGAGGCGCGGCCAGGCTTCGCGGAGGCCGGCGTCCTCGCCCGAGACGCGCCACCACAGCCAGAACGAGTAGAGGCGCGCGAGGTCCGTGCGGACGATGTCGTCGCGGATCGTGAGGAGGCGCTCCGGTGGTGGGGCGTACGCGGAGCGCGTCTCGCCGGTGTTGCCTTGATAGCGTGGGAGGCCGGTGCATCCGGCGAACGGCCGTTCCGGCGCAATGCGCTCGGCGACGCAGCGCTTCACGCGGGCCTGGAGCGGCGCGGCGACGTGCGGGTAGGCGGTGGCGAGCACCTCGAGCGTCTCGGCGGGCTCGACGAAGAAGCGGTAGGCTTCGGCCGGGTGCTTGCCGGGCGGGAAGAGGAGGGGCGCCCAATCGTGCGAGATCAGCTCGTCCACCGCGCGGTTCAACTCGGCGCGCAGCTCGGCCGGCGCTTGTCCGCTCGCCGCCGCTGGCGCGTCCTGCCAGATGATCGCGTCGAGGGCGCTGTCCGGCACGCCGGCGACGAGCTGCCCTGCCTGGTCATCGTAGGGCTGGCGCCGCGTGCCGGGCACGGTCGAGGGCAGCGCGACTACGATGCTGCGCAGGCGTTCGTTCTCCAGCGTGTCCCAGTCCCAGGGCATGGCGACGATGCGGAGCTGCTCGTCGTCGCTCAGCTTTGGGTCGAGCTTCTCCGCGGCGGGCTCCTTCGCGTCCGGCTGCATCCGGTAGGCGATGAGCGCCGCGCCCGAGTTGAGCTCGTGCGTGGGGATGTAGTAGAAGCTGTCTCCCGCGATCGACACCGGCACGTCGATGGCGGAGCCACCGCCGTAGGGGGCAGTGCCGCGGGCGAGCCACTCCTTGCCGGGCGGCAGCGGCTCGCGCCGCCAGACGCGCCGCCAGATGCCCAACGCCTCGCCTGGCTCCGGCTCGTGGATGCTGCGCGCGAACGGCGCCTCGAAGCCCTTGCGCGTCGCCAGGTCGAGCCCGTTCACGTTGTCCTGGTGCGTGTTGATCAGTACGCGCCCGCCGACCGAGAGCTGCGACTGCTCGTCGTGGACCAGAAGCAGGCTGTCGTTCCAGCCGTACGTGCGGGACTGGTCCATGATGGGCGTGACGTAGCCGGTGCGCGTGTCGAGGTAGCCCACGTTCAGGAACGGGGAGTAGTGCTCGTACCGGCTGCGCAGCAGGGCCTGGTACTTGACGATCACCTGGCCATCCGGCGCGACGACCGGGGGCATGCCGCCGCCGTTCATGCTCTCCGCGTAGACGATGGGCGCGACGAAGCGCTCCTTGCCGCTCCCTGGGTCGAGCACAAAGACGGTGCGGAACGCGGGCTCCTTCGTCAGCCGGTCGCGCAGGTAGTCGAGCTGGCGGCGGTAGGTGTCGGGCTTGGCCATCAGGGCGAAGTTGGCCTCGCGCAGGCGGGCGTTCTCGTCCTTGTCGTGCCGCCAACTCGCGAAGTCGCCGAAGATCGCCTTGACCATGTCCAGCAGGATCTGGTCGAACGCGCCGAGCGGCACACCTGGCGTGGAGGTGACGAGGATGGCTCCGTCCGGCGCGACGACGGGGTGGTATCCGCGGAAGCTCACTCCGGGGAGCGGCGCGCTGCGCCACAGCTCGCGGCCGGTCTCCAGGTCGAGCGCGGAGACCTTCATGTCCTCGGCTGCTGCGTAGACCCGCTTCGCGCGCGCGTCCACCGCCGGGCTCGAGAGCAGCGGCCCGCCTGCACGCGCGATCCAGCGCACCTTGCCGCTATCGAGGTCGATGGCCCGCACGCGCGCATCGCGCCCGCCGATGGTGACGGTGCCCCCGGCGATGGCCGGTGCGTTCCAGACCGCCACACCCGTCTCGATCGACCACGCCTGCGCGCCGTCGGTGGTCTTGAGCGCGCGGATCGTGCCGTCGGCGCACCCGAACACCACACGCTCGCTGGCGGCGGCGCAGGCGTGCAGGATCGGCGCGCCGCACTTCACCGCCCAGTCGTCGCTGCCGGTCGCGGCGTCGATGGCGTGCAGCGTGCCGGCCAGCGTGCCGATGTAGACGCGGCCGCCGAACACAATGGGCTGCACGCCGGACTGGAGCCCCTCGTCGTAGAAGGCGCGGTACCACTTGCGGGCGAAGGGTGGGCGGACTTCCGCCTTGGTGCCGCCGGAGCGGGCTGCGTCGTGGGCGAGCATCGGCCAGTCGGCGTCGGCAGGGGGCGCGCCCGGCGCGGGGCTGGACGCGAGCGCGGAGGCGCCGGCCAGCGAGGCGGTGAGGAACGATCGTCGGGTTAGGCTGGAGTCCATCGCGCGGCTCCGCGGTGCGGGGCAGGTGTTGAAGCAGACGCTCCTGTCGCTGATGGACGAGCCGGCCCCGCGAGAGGTTCCCCGTCGCCGTCTTGCAGTTCGCCTTCTGGCCCTCGGCCACCTGCGGCACGATCAGAGACAGCGCGGCCCCGGAGCTTCGCCCCGGGGCCGTGAGCAGGTCGTCGGATCGAGCCGCGCCTAGGCCACGAGCGCGATGGCCGCGAGGTCCTGCGCTCGGTCGCCCAGTTCCGCCGGCACGATCTGGCAGACGGCGCGTGCGCGCTCCCAGGCGTACTCCTCGACGGTCTTGCGGACCGACTCGAGGACCAGATCGCCCGCGTGCACGGCGATGGTGCCCAGTACGATGCGCTCGGGGTTGAGGATCTGGATGATGTTCGAGAGCCCCAGGCCCATGTAGCCGCCGACCTCCGCCAGGATCTTGCGGGAGAACGCATCGCCCTCCTTCGCCGCCTCGACGACGTGCTTCGCCGTGATGAGGGCTGGCTTGCCGCCCGCGATCTCGATCAGGCGCTTGCCGCGGCCGTAGAGCAGGCTCTCCTGCGCCAGGCGCGCGATGGATGGGCCCGAGGCCAGCGCCTCCAGGCAGCCGCGCTTGCCGCACCCGCAGAGCGGCCCGTCGCGCATGATCACCTGGTGGCCCACCTCGCCCGCGAGGTCGTTCGTGCCGCGGTAGAGCCGCCCGTCGAGGATGAGCCCGCCGCCGATGCCCGTGCCCATGGTGAGGAAGACCATGTTCGTGGTGCCGCGGCCGGCCCCCCAGTGCCACTCGGCGAGTGCGGTTGCGTTGGCGTCATTCTCCAGGATCACGGTCACGCCGGGGAACGCATCCTCGAACCGCTTCCGCACGGGGATTGCGGTCCAGCCCGGCAGGTTCGGCGGATCGTAGACCAGGCCTGACTTGGTGTCCAGCGGGCCGCCGCAGGAGATGCCGATCCCGGCGAGCGCCTTCGGGTCGGCGCCGTTGTCTGCGACGAGCTTGTGGGCCAGATCGGCCAGACGGGTGAGGATCGCGTCTGGGCCGTCCTGCGAAACGGTCGGCATCTCCGCCCGGGCCGTGATGTCGCCAGCCGGTGTGCCGAGAACGACCGCGCTCTTGGTGCCGCCAATGTCGATGCCCAGAATGGGCCGGGTGTCTGGCATGTCCTGTCCTCGTGTGGGGTGAGATCGGGCCGCCGCGTCGGTTGCCTCACGTAAGTCTGGCAATCGTGCCGGATGCGGTAACCAAGCGGATGCTAAGGCGCGTATTGGAACCGACGGCATGCTTGGACGCACGCACACAAGCTGTATACCTCACCGTGGAGGAAGTAGCCCATGATGTCTCCCGCACGCAGGCGTCTCATCCTCGTCCTCGGCCCCCTCCTGGGCATTGCGCTCGGCTGCGCCTTCTGGCTGCTGTATGGCCCCAAGGGAAGCGCGGGGCCGACCGACGAGTGGGCCAGAAGCCGCGGATTCGGGTCGGCGGAACGGTACAAAGCGATTCTGGCCCTGGGGCACAGTGCCGATCATCAGCACGACTTCACCGAGCAGTAGTTCGCGCTCGTGCAGGACGTGCTTGCCCATGACGGGCCGAACGCGAGGATCGCGGCCGTTGGCTCCCTTGCTCCGGTTCGGACGCTTGAGCAGCAGAGGCGCGCGTTGGCCATGATCGTGCCGCATATCCGCGAGAAGGGCGTGGACGCCATGGTCTATTTCGTCGTCCAGACGTACGCCCGGGGCACAGGTCGCGCCGCCGTTGAGGACCTGGCTCGCGGTGCCGACCCCGCCGTGGCCGCGTGGGCTACCAAGGTCCTGGCAACGACGCCGAACGGGTCGGCGTCCCGAGAAGGGGCAAGGTGATTGCAATGGCCATCCTGCGCCGTACCCGGGCGTTCACTCTCGTCGAGCTGCTCGTCGTCATCGCCATCATCGGGGTGCTCGCCGCACTGATCTTCCCGGTCTACTCCTCGGCGAGAGGAAAGGCGCGCGTGGCCACCTGCATCTCCAACCTGCGCCAGCTCGGCCAGGCTACCGCGATGTACATGAGCGACTACGACGATACCTACCCGCACGCCATTCACGGTTGGTACCGCGAATACCCCGACCCGCTGCCCGGCATGCCCGGGATCGCGGCCGACGTGCCGAACATCCCGCTCATCCAGGACGTGCTGGCGCCCTACTGCCGCTCGCGGGAGCTGTTCCATTGCCCGGCGGACTTCGGTCTCGAGCGCACGTCGCCGCCGCTGACCCCCTCAATGTACGCTGGCTGCGGTTCAAGCTGGGAGTTCACGCCGCTACTGAACGACGAAAAGGCGGGCTGCTTCAGCCGTCCGTCCGACCTTGTCTACGCGCGCGACTGGAACATCGGATGGCACACGCGGCCCAGCGTCTCGTACTGGGACGGGCGCCTCGTGGCCGTGTATCACGATTGGCACACCAAGTTCATCGCGGAGCCGAACAGGCAGATGGGAGGCATCTGCGATGGCGGATAGGGCAGTCCCGGCCAGCCCGGAGCAGCGGACGACGATGACCAGAGGCGAGAAGGCGGTGTTGTGGGTTGCGCTCATGGGAACCGCGATGCTGGTCGCAGCGGCGTGTGCGCGCTCCGCGCGCCTTGCGGCTGTCGCGCGGCGCCTTGACGATCAGAGGAAGGCAGTTGCCCTGCATGTGTCACCCGCGGTCGCGATCGGCGAGAGACCTTCGTACAAGGGGGACGCGAAGGGGCAGTACGTACTGGTCGAGTTCATGGACTACCAGTGCCCGCCCTGCAAGGCCGCCGCGCACGACCTGCCTGGGCTTGTGGACCGCCTCCAGCCGCAACTTCGACTGACGGTGCGGCAGTTTCCGCTGGTGAACATGCATATGCTCGCCATGGACGCTGCGATCACATCGGAGGCGGCGCGGGAGCAGGGGAAGTTCTGGGAGATGCACGACGCGCTGATGGCATGCAATGGTGCACCCGATGTGAGCGCCATCGATGAGGTGGCGCGCAAGGCTAGCCTGGACCTTCCCCAGTTCACCCACTCCCGCAGGACGAGCGCTCGCGCAGCGGTTCGCGCCGACCTGGACGCCGCCGCCAAGCTGGGCCTCCCGGGCACTCCGAGCTTCGTGCTCTGCTGCCCGGACGGCCGCGTCGTGCGCCTTGGCTCACTGGGGCAACTCACCACGTACGTGCATCCACGCTAGTTCGTTGGGCAGTCAGCGCCACGAGCGCTGACTGCCCTCTTCACCGCCTGCTCGGCACGATCTCGATTGCCTGCACCATCGCCTCGCGCTTCTCGGTGCCGCGGAAGTGGATGCGGATGAGGCCGTGGCTGGGGCGGATGCCGCGGTAGGTGCGGTCGACCGCGCGGAACGTGCCGCCTGCCGCCTCAGAGGGCTGGAACGCGCGCAGGACCTCCGTACCGTTGATCGACGTCGTCACGTCGTGCAGGACCGGCTTCCAGCCCTCCTCCTGCTCCAGCCACGGGGTGAGCGGCGTCTCGGCAAACTTGAGCGTCACATCGTATGTGCCGGGCGCGGCCGTGACGTTCACCCAGAACTCCTTGGCGTGCACGCCGAAGCGGTACAGCTCGGGGTCCGCGGTCTTCCCGACGTACAGGCTCCGGCGGTTCGTCCACCACGACTTCTCCACCGTATCTGCACCATATCCGGAACGCACGACGAACTCAGCGCCGGGGCGCCAGCGGTTGCCGTGCGTGTCGACATAGTCGTCGCGATCCGGGTAGCCGAAGATGAAGCGCTGGGCGCCTGCCGGTCCGCCGCCGGAGCCGCAGCCCGCGTCGCCCGTGGCGGCCGACCACTGCGCGCCGGCGATGCGCACCCAGGCGCCCTTCGCGAGCGGGTTGTGCGCGCCGCGGGCGACGATGCGCAGCGTGTGGCTGCCGGTCGCGAGGCCGCCGCGCCGGAACAGGGCCTGATCGGCTCGGCGCGTCGGGCACCAGAACTCGACGGTGGTCGGCAGGCGCTCGCCGTCGAGGTAGGCGTCCGCCCAGCCGCCGTCCGGGCCCACGTCGCCGAGGACGCGCACCTGGGTGCCGGTGAACGTGAGGCTGGCGGACGCGCCTTCGCGATCGGCCCGGAACGCCCTCGACGTGCCGCCTTCGGTGCGCCACCAATCGTCGAACGTGAAGGCCTTGGGCCCCGCGGCGTTCTGCGGATCGGCGCCGGTGAGGAGCACGTCGCGCGCTCCATCATGGCGCACCTGCACGATGGCGTCGCCGTTCGGCAGCTTCTCGACCACGTAGCCCCGCACCTTCAGGTCGATCCGGCGGGGGAGCGGGCGTCCGCCGGCCAGCACTCGCGTGGGCACGAACGCCAGGCGCAGGACCTCGGTGACGCCGGGCCTGGCATCGAAGGTCCGCCACGCGATGCGACCCCGCTGGTACGCCACCCGGGTGACGACGCTGGTCGAGCGGACGATGTGGTTCTCGCGGTTCGGGGCCAGGTCGCGTGGCGCCCAGGCCATCGCCTCCATCGTCTGGCAGAGCGGCCACGGGTGCGCCAGGTTCGACCACTCGCCAGTCGCCACGGCCTCGCCCAGCAGCCCGTCCTTCACCACGCCGTTCCTCTGCGAATCGTACGTGGCCATCAGGATCATGCGCCTGCCGATCTCGGCGGCCCACGGGTCCTTCGCGAGGGCGCCGTAGCGGACCCACGTCGGCGCGCAGGTGTACTGCTCGTAGGAGAGCGATGTACCGCAGCAGACGGCCGACTCTGGGAAGGCCCACGCGCCGCTGTACGCATCGCCCATCGAGTTCGGGTCGGCGGCGTTGCGGTTGAGGAGCAGCGAAAGCATGTTGCGAACGTCGGTGCGCCACGTAGGATATGCCTGGGGGTGTGCCATGATATGGTCGGCGCACATGGCCACCATGCCGCACATGATGGGGTTGTCCCAGTCCCAGTAGGTGCGGGCCCAGGTGTCGTTCACCAGCCAGCGCGGCAGCATCTGCTGGTTGACGAACGCGCGCCCGCGGTCGCGCGCACGCACGATGAGGCCGCGGTTGCCCGAATATCCACCGTCTATCAACTGATCCAGGAACTCGACGATCACGGTGGTAGTGCCCGTCATCACATCGGACCATCCGACGACGCTTGGGTCGACGTAGCGGCCCCAGGGCAAGAGCTTCGTGCGGAAGTCGCACTTCTGAGCGAACACGTCGCCCCAGTGGCGTGCGGCGGCGAGGTAGCGCGGGTTGCCGGTGAGCTTGTGGGCGCGCAGCACCTCGAGGCCGGTGATGGCGCAGAGGTCGAGCTGGTTGCGCGCGGTGGGGTCGCACTTGCCGTACGCCTTGCCCTTGGTCGGCGTGCTGATGGGGAACCGGGGCCACGGGGCGTTGGCGGGCGTCTGCGCGTAGTCGAGGATGTAGTCGACGGTGAGCGGGATGTAGACGAACGCAACCGGATCGCCCGAGTACTGGTAGTAGGCGGTGAGGCCCTTCACGATGCTCCAGGCTCGCTGGCAGAGGTCGCCGCACATCCAGTCGGTGGTCGGCGGGATCAGGATGGCGCCGTCCGGCTTGATGCTCCAGTGGGAGTTGTAGACGAAGTCCGGCGCGGCCATGACGGCCTTGTCCCGTCCCACCCACGGGTAGCGCTTGTAGACGTCGACGGCGATCGTCGCGCGCTCGTCGAGCTGTCCGTTGAGGCCGCGATGCCAAGGCGCGATGACGCCGTAGCGGTCTTCCGCCGTGTCGTGGGCGTAGTACGCCTTCAGGCTGGGCGGTGCGGCCGCGACATCGGCGGAGGGCGGCGCGGTCGGCCTACCGCTGCCGATGAGGGACGCCGCGCAGAGCAAGGCGAACGCAGGCGCCGGCTGCCTCGGCAGCGCGCGGCGGCGGCTCTGCGCTGCAACGCCGGGACGATTCTGTGAAATGGTTGTCAATGGCGTGGCCCTCCTGAACGGGCTCGGACTGGAGTAAACTGATTCGCGGCAGGCGACCTGAATCCTGTGCAGCCGAGCCGGGATTTGGAGGGGTCTGTCGACCTGTGTTCGAACCTATCGGCAGGACCGTCCAGCGGTTCGATCCAGCCGAGAACAAGGCACTGCGTGGCAGTCCGCGAGCCTCCGCACGCTGCCGAGACCCATCGTCCAGCCGGTGAGCCGGCTAAGGAAACCTGAGCCTCGATGGCCCTCAAGAACCCATTCAAGAGCAACTCGGTCACATTCTACGAACTCCTCGACGCCCAGGCCGCGATGGCCGTCAAGGCAGCCCGGGCCTTCCACGTGATGGTCGCAGACTTCTCGGATCTGGCCGGCAGCGCCGCCGAGATCGAGGCGATCGAGCACGATGCGGACGACCTGGCGCACCAGTTGGCGAACCGGCTCGATGCAACGTTCGTGACGCCGCTGGACAAAGAAGACCTGCGCCGCCTCTCGAGCGCGCTCGACGATATCACAGACATCATCGAGGCGGGCGCTCAGCGCTTACTGCTCTACCGGCTGATGGAGCCGCGGCACGATCTGCACGGCCTCGTGGGGCTCCTCGTCGCGGCGTCCGAGGCGACGCATCAGGTGGTCGCGAAGCTCCGCAGCATGAAGGGCCGCGAGCCGCTCCAGCCGCTCTTCATCAAGGTCCACGAGATCGAGAACGAGAGCGACATCGCGTTTCGCAGCGCCCTTGCCGACCTCTTCAACTCGCCCGACCTCGATCCCCTCTACGTGATGAAGTGGAAGGAGATCTACGACCGCGTCGAGACCGCCGTGGACAAGTGCGAGATGGTGGCGAACGTCGTCGAGAGCGTGGTCATCAAGTATGCCTGAGTTGAGCATCATCGTCATCCTGGTTGTTGTGTGCGCGTTGGTGTTCGACTACATCAACGGATTCCACGACACCGCCAATGCCATCGCGACAGTGGTTTCGACCCGGGTGCTCACGCCACGAACCGCGATCCTGATGGCCGCCGTTCTGAACTTCGTCGGGGCCTTCTACTCCACCACCGTCGCCCACACCATCGCCAAGGGGCTCGTTCTCCCCGCCGACGCGACGCAGACGGTCATCCTCTCAGCGGTGATCGGCGGGATTGCGTGGAACCTGATCACCTGGCGGTTCGGCATCCCCAGCAGCTCCTCGCACGCTCTCATCGGCGGACTGGTCGGCGCCGCTCTCGTGCACGGTGGCATGGGCGTTGTCATGTGGAAGGGGCTGCAGGACAAGGTGCTCGTTCCCCTGATCGGTTCGCCGCTCGTCGGCTTTGGCCTCGGCTTCCTGGTCATGGGCATCCTCTATGCCATCTTCGCGAATGCCCATCCAGGACGCGTGACGGGCATCTTCCGACATCTGCAGTTGGTGTCGGCGGCGGCCATGGCCTTCACGCACGGGCAGAACGACGCGCAGAAGAGCATGGGCATCATCACGATGGCCCTCGTGAGCCAGGGTATCCTGAAGGAAGCGAACGTGCCGACGTGGGTGGTGCTCGCTTGCGCCACCGCGATGGCCCTCGGCACCTCGGCAGGCGGGTACCGCATCATCCGCACGATGGGCCACCGCATCATCCGGCTCGAGCCCGTACACGGGTTCGCCGCGGAGACCTCGGCTGCCACCGTCATCTTCTTCGCGAGTCACTTCGGCATGCCGGTCAGCACGACGCACGTCATCTCCGGCAGCATCTTCGGAGTTGGTGCCTCTAAGCGGCTTTCGGCGGTTCGCTGGGGCGTGGCGCGCTCCATGTTCGTCGCCTGGGTGCTCACGATCCCCGCGTCTGCCACGGTCGCCGCTTCCGTCTACACGCTCCTGCGTTCCTGTGGTCTGCACTAGCCTGACCCGTTCACCAACTAGACGCCAGGTCGGCACGGCGGCCCTCCCTCGGTCCGCTCCTCGATCACCGGTGTAAGCTGATTGCGGGCGCTCCTGCTCCGGGCGCCCGTTCCCGTTCCTCGCACTCTCCACGCGTCGTGTCGTGTTCCACAGTCGGCATACCTTGACAAGCGACGCATACGTGCTACACTGGTACTGACAAGTACCCGATACATACGTGAGCGTATTCACCATGAACCAAGAGTCCATTCGAGATCGGATGCGCCGGGCCCGCGAGGAGGGCCTGATCGAGACGGCCATCGCCCTCCTCAACGAGAAGGGCTACGAGGCGCTCACGATGGACGATCTCGCCGCGGCGGCACGCGTGTCGAAGGCGACCCTCTACAAGCACTTCCCGTCGAAGGAAGAGCTGATCGTCCGCGTCGTGCTGAGCGTCATGGGGTCGGTCGAGGCGTTCGTCGCCGGCCTGGACCGGTCCATGCCGCCCCTGGAGCGCTACGAGGCGATCGTGCGGCGCCTCCTCCAGACGCGCCTGCGCCTTGGCTGGGCCGGCGGTCTGACAGCAGCCAGCATCATCCCGTCCGTCCTCCAGCATCCCGAGTACCGGCGCCGATTCCTGGGGCTGATCGACCAACTGGTGGGCCTCATCGATGAGGCGAAGGCGCGCGGCGAAGTCGATCCGGCGCTGTCGTCGCGCATCATCGCCCAGGCGCCGGTCAGCATCGTGCGCGATATCGAGTACCCGATGCTGCAGGCGGCGAACGAGGCCGACGCGGACGAGATCATCACGACGCTGATGGCGCTGCTGATGCGTGGCATGCGCCGCACGGGCAGCAAGGGCAAGAAGTAGGCGGGAGAGACGACATGGTTCCGAAACCGGTTCGCGCGCTCGTCGCGCTGGTGGTGATAGGCGGAGGGGGCTATGCCGCGTGGCGGCTGTCGCGGCCCGCGCCCGAGCCCGAGGGCATCATCAAGGGCAGCGGCACGATCGAGGCCACCGAGATCATGGTGGGGCCGAAGATCGGCGGGCGCATCGTTGACCTGCGCGTCGAGGAGGGCTCGGTGGTCCGCCGCGGCGACCTGATCGCCGTCCTCGACACGCGGGAGCTGAGCGCGCAGGTGGGGCAGGCGCAGGCGGCCCAGGCGGTCGCTCAGGCGCGGCTGGATGCCGGCGTGGCGGGCTCGCGCCCCGAACAGATCGCGGCGGCGCGCGCCTCGCTGGCCCAGGCGCAGGCGGCCGTCGCGGGCGGCGTCGACGCCCTGGCGAACGCACGGAAGAACCTGCGCAAGGTGACGGACCTGAAGGCCCAGGACGACGCGGCGCGTTCGCGGCTCGAGGCAGCGCAGGCCGCGCTTGCCCAGGCGGAGGAGGCGCTGCGTCTGGTGAAGGCCGGGCCGCGCGAGCAGCAGGTCGAGCAGGCGTGCGCCGCGGTGACGCAGGCCGAGGTGGCGCTGAAGAAGGCCGAGAGCGACGCCAAGCGCATCCAGGCCCTGCACCGCGACGGGGCCGTCTCCGCGCAGCAGCTCGACGCCGCGGACGCCGCCCGCGACAGCGCTCGCTCGCAGCTCGACCAGGCGAAGGCGCACGTGGCCGACCTGCTGGCGGGCGCTCGCCCAGAAGAGGTGCGCCAGGCGGAGTACGCGGTCACGCAAGCGAAGGCGAACCTCGATGGCGCCAAGCTGGCTGCGGTTAACGCGCGCGAAGCGCTCGAGGACCGGCTGGCGACGAAGACGCAGGCGGACGCGGCGCGGGCGAGCCTCGACGCGGCGCGGGCGCAGGAGCGGGCGGCTCGGGCGCAGCTCGACTTGCTGGTGGCGGGGACGCGCGCCGAGGACATCCGGGCTCTGCGCGACCAGGTGTCGCAGGCAAAGGAGCAGCTCCGGCTCGCTTCGGCCCAGCGCGGCAATGCGTACGTGTATGCCCCGGCAGACGGGGTCATCAAGACGAAGACGGCGGAACTCGGCGAGACCGTCGCCGCGGGTTCGCCCATCGTGGACCTGCTGGATGCGGGAAAGCCCTGGCTGCGAGTCTACGTGCCGGAGGCCCGCTACGGCCAGGTGGGCGTCGGCCAGAAGGCGGAGGTGACGGTCGACAGCTACCCGGGCCAGACGTTCCAGGGCACGGTGGTGGAGATCGCTTCGGAGCCGGAGTTCACCCCGAAGAACGTGCAGACCCAGGAAGAGCGCGTGAAGCTGGTGTTCGGCGTCAAGGTGCTTCTCGACGGCCGCGACGGCCGCTTGAAGGCCGGCATGCCCGCCGACGCGGTGATACGGGTGAAGTGACGGGGGCTGGGGGCTGGGTGTTGGGGGCTGGGTGTCGGGTGCAGGGTGTCGGGTATCGGGTCATGCGAGCCGGTGCTCTTGGGCCCGGCGGGTGGGTTGGGGTAGAGAGGCGCTGTGGACTACGTCGTGGAATGCGACAACCTGAGCAAGGTGTTCGGCAGGAACGCGGCGGTCGACTCCGTGGCGCTGCAGGTCCGGCGCGGCGAGGTGTTCGGCCTCATCGGGCCGGACGGGGCGGGCAAGACGACCACCATGCGCATGCTGACCGCCATCATGCCGCCGACCTCGGGCACGGCGCACGTGCTGGGCTACGACGTGAGGCGCGATGGCCAGGCCATCAAGGAGCGCATCGGCTACGTGTCGCAGCGCTTCAGCCTCTATGGCGACCTGACCGTGGCCGAGAACATGGAGTTCTTCGCGGACCTCTTCCAGGTGCCGCCGGACGAGCGCCCCGTGCGGGCTGCCCGGCTCCTGGAGGCAAGCCGGATGACCCCGTTCACCGGCCGCCTTGCGCAGAACCTGTCGGGCGGCATGAAGCAGAAGCTGGCCCTGGCCTGCTCGCTCATCCACACGCCGCAGGTGCTCTTCCTCGACGAGCCCACCACCGGCGTCGACCCTGTGTCCCGCCGGGACTTCTGGAGCATCCTCTACGGCCTGGTGGGCGAGGGGATGACGCTCATTGTGAGTACGCCCTACATGGACGAGGCGGAGCGCTGCCACCGGATCGCGCTGATGCACCGTGGCCGCGTCCTGCTCTGCGACACGCCCGACGGGGTGCGCGCGCGCCTGGGCGGCAAGGTGATCGCGGTCTCCGCGAAGCCGCAGGCCGCCGCGCGCGCCGCGCTTCGGGGGATGACGGGCGTGCGCTCGGTCGAGGTGTTCGGCGAGCAGTTGCACCTCGTTGCGGACGCCGGCGTGCGCGCTGACGGTGTGCTCGCCGCGCTGGCCGAGGCGGGCATAGTAGGCGCCGAGGCGGCGGAGGTCGAGCCGGGGCTGGAGGATGTGTTCGTCTCGCTCGTGCGCGAGCAGGGGGACGCGTAGATGCCCGAGCGGCCCGCCATCGAGTGCGCCGACCTGACGAAGCGCTTCGGCTCGTTCGTCGCGGTTGATCGCGTCTCGTTCGAGGTGCAGCCGGGACGCATCTTCGGATTCCTCGGCCCGAACGGCTCCGGCAAGTCGACAACGATCCGCATGCTCTGCGGCATCCTGTCACCAACCTCGGGCAAGGCGCTGGTCGACGGGATCGATGTGGCGGTGAACCCCGAGGGCGTCAAGAGCCGCATCGGCTATATGTCGCAGAAGTTCAGCCTGTATGAGGACCTGACCGTTCGCGAGAACCTGGAGTTCTACTCCGGCATCTACGGCGTGCCGCGCCGCGGACGTGGCCAGCGCATCGCCGAGACGCTGGAGCTGACCGACCTCGCGGGCACCGACGCGAGCCTCGTGCGCGACCTGTCGGTGGGCGTGCGGCAGCGGCTGGCCCTCGGCGCGTCGCTCCTGCACCGGCCCGGCATCCTCTTCCTCGACGAGCCGACGTCCGGCGTCGACCCCATCTCGCGCCGGCGCTTCTGGGACCTCATCCACGACCTGACCGACCGCGGTACGACCGTGCTCGTGACGACGCACTACATGGACGAGGCCGAGCACTGCCACGAGATCGTGCTGATCCGCTCGGGCAAGCTGGTGGCGCGGGGCTCGCCCGCCGAGCTGAAGCGGACGCTGATGCCGTGGCCCATCCTGGCGGTGGCGTGCGCGCAGCCATTCGAGGCGCTGGAGCAGGTCGCCGCGCTGCCAGGCGTGCGGGACGCCGCGCTGCACGGTACGCGCATCCACGCGGTTGTCGAGGAGGCGGGCGCGGCTTGCGACGCCATCCGGCGCGCGCTGGCGGAGGCGGGCAACGAGGTGCGGGAGATCGCCCCGGTGGCCGCAACGCTGGAGGACGTGTTCGTGTCCGTGGCTGAGCAGGGGGCAGAATCATGAGACGACCCCGATCCCGCACCGCCGCCGTGATGCGCAAGGAGTTCATCCAGATCCGGCGCGACCCGCGCAGCCTGGCCATCGCCGTGATCATGCCGGTGCTGCTGCTCTTCATCTATGGCTATGGCGTGTCGAGCGACATCAACAACATCCGGCTCGGCTACGTGGACTGGAGCCGGACGCAGGAATCGCGCGACCTCATCGGCGCGTTCACGAACTCCGGCTACTTCCGGGTGACGATGGCCTCGGACCGCTACGCGGACCTGCAGCAGGCGCTGGACGGCCGGCGCATCAAGGCGGCGCTGGTGATCCCGGCGGACTTCGCGAAGGACCTGGCGAGGGGGCGCACCGCTCGCGTGCAGATCCTGCTCGACGGGACCGATCCGACGACCGCGAACGTGGCGGGCTCGTACGCGGAGGCGATCGTCCAGAGCCGATCGGTCAGGATCGTGCTGGACGTGTTCCGGCGCTCGGGCATGGGCGCTCGGCCGCGCGGCGTGCCGCCGATCGACAGCCGGGTGCGCGTTTGGTACAACGAGGACCTGCGCAGCACGAACTACATTGTGCCGGGCCTCGTCGCGATCATCCTGATGATGACCTCGGCCCTGCTGACCTCCGGCACCATCGCGCGCGAGCGGGAGCGCGGCACTATCGAGCAGTTGGTCGCGTCGCCGCTGAAGTCGCGCGAGCTGATGTTCGGCAAGATTGCCGCGTACTCGGTCCTGGCCTTCGTCGACGTGGCGCTCGTGGTGCTCGCCGGCACGTTCTGGTTCCGGGTGCCCTTGCGCGGCAGCCTGCTGCTGTTAGCGGGGGCGTCGGTGCTGTTCCTGATGGCGGCGCTGGGGCTCGGGCTCCTGCTCTCCGCGCGGATGCCCACGCAGCAGACGGCCCTGACCGCCGCGCTGATGACCACGATGGTGCCGAGCATCCTGCTCTCGGGCTTCTACTTCCCGATCGCGTCGATGCCGCGCATCATCCAGTTCGTGACGTACATCGTGCCCGCGCGCTACTTCATGGTCATCACACGGGGCATCTTCCTGAAGGGCGTCGGCTTCCACGAGCTGTGGCCCCAGTTCGCCCCGCTGGCCGCATTCGGTGTGCTGATCCTGGCGGCATCGGTGAAGTCGTTCAAGAAGCGGCTGTGACGGCGGAAGGGCGGTTCACCACAGAGACACGGAGGGCGCAGAGGGGGCACAGAGAAGGACCAAGTGGAAGCGGTGATGCGGGAGGTCGTCGTCAGAGGATGGCTGTGTCGGGACCAAGGCCTCTCTATCATCTCATGCCGTTGCCGTTCTCTGTGCAGCCTCAGTGATCTCTGTGCCTCTGTGGTGAGCCAGCCGTTGTCGTCGTAGGGAGTGCGTGAGGTCGTCATGCAGCGCGTGTTCGAGATGGTGCGGAAGGAGTTCAGGCAGGGGCGGCGGGACCGGCAGATGATGCCGTTCCTCTTCATCGTGCCTGTCGTGCAGCTCATCCTGTTCGGTTACGCGATCAGCACGGACGTGAAGCACCTGCGCGTGGCGGTGTGCGACATGGACCGGACCGCGCAGAGCCGCGACCTGGTGCGGCAGGTCGTCTCGTCGGAGTACTTCGACCTCGTGGGCAGGATGGACCGGCCCGGCGACGCGCGGCAGTGGCTGGACGAGGGGCGCGCGTCGGTCGTCATCGTCGTGCCGGAGCACTTCCAGCGCGACGTGAAGTCCGGCGACACGGCTCAGTTGCAGGTCCTACTGGACGGCAGCGACGCGAACACCGGCACGGTGGCGATGGGCTACCTGTCGCGGCTGTTCCAGTCGGTCGGGGCCCAGTGGCAGTTGTCGCGGCTGCAGTGGCTGGGCCGGACGAGGCCGGTGATCCCCGGCATCCAGGCCGAAACCCGCGTGTGGTACAACCCGCTGCTCGCCAGCGCCCTGTTCATGGTGCCGGGCGTCATGTGCGTCATCGTGGGGCTCGTGGCGACGGTGAGCACCGCCCTGACCATCGTGAAGGAACGGGAGATCGGCACCATCGAGCAGCTCATCGTGACCCCGCTGCGCTCGTGGGAGCTGATGGCGGGCAAGACGCTGCCGTTTCTCGCGGTGGGCTACACCAACATCACCGTCATCCTCATCGCCAACGCGCTCCTCTTCCACGTGCCGCTGCGGGGGAGCCTGGCGCTGCTGCTCGCGCTGTCGGCGCTCTTCCTGGGCGCGCAGGTAGGGATCGGCCTGTTCATCTCCACCGTGTCGCACACCCAGCAGCAGGCGATGATGACCGCGTTCTTCTTCCTGATGCCGAACTTCCTGCTCTCCGGCTTCATGTTCCCGATCGAGAACATGCCCTGGGTGCTCCAGCTCGTCACGTACCTGCTGCCGATGCGGTACTTCCTCGTCATCACGCGCGACATCTTCCTTCGCGGCAGCGGCTTCGCCCTCGTGTCGGACCAGGTCTGGCCCCTGGTGCTCCTCACCGCGGTCATCATGACCGTCGCGATCCTGCGCTTCCACAAGCGGCTGGACTAGATATGGTAAGTATGCAGTACTCATGGTACACTCGCCATGAGGTGAGACCCATGCCGATCGACACGAAACGCCAGAACTTCAACATCACTCCGGAGCAGGAGGCCGAACTGGCTTGGCTGCGTGACACCTTGGGGGCGCCAACCACGAAGGACGCGATCCTGCGCGCGGTCCGCGTGCTGGCTCTGCTGGCTCGCGAGTCGCAGCGCGGCAACGAGCTGTGCGTCAGGGGCGGTGATGGGAGTCTCTCTCGGCTCCTGATCCCGGAACTGGCGCTCCCCGCGACGTCCGAGTGGCAGTTCCTGGCTCCTCGCCCTCATCCGTGGCGCAAGCAACTCTACGTGAAGGGCAGGCGGCTGAGCGCCTTCGACGTCTGGAGTGACATGCGCGTCAATGGCCTCGATATCGACGCGGCCGCGGACAACTGGGATCTGCCGGTGGCTGCCGTGCTCGAGATAGTGCGCTACTGCGAGGAGAACGAGGCCCTCTTGGGGATGGAGGCTGACGAGGAGAAGCGGCTGCTGATCGAGGCGGGGGTGCTGCTTGAGCCTGCGACTGCTCATAGACGAAGACACGCAGGCGAAGGCGCTCGTGAGCTTGCTCCGCAGGGAGGGGCACGATGTGCTGACGGCGGCTGAGGCCGGGCTCAACGGCTGCGACGATGAGACAGTGCTCGCCGATGCCGCCGCCAGAGGGCGAACGCTGATGACGGGCAATGGCTCGCACTTCTGGGATCTACATGCAGCCGGTGCGGAACACGCCGGAATCGTGGCCGTCTACAAGGACCGAGATCCTAGGAAGTCGATGGGCACCAGCGATGTCGTGCGGGCCTTGGCCAGCTTGGAGGCGAGCGAGCAGGAACTCCCGGGAGCGTTCGTAGTGCTGAACGTGTGGCGGTGACGGCAAGTGTTGGCGTCGAGGAGCCACACGGCTCAGTTCACCGACTCGGCCGCCACGTGGAGCACCTCCGATAGCGCCTCGCGCGGGAATGCGTGATCGAAGCTCTCGTCGATGTCGTCCATGGTCATCCCGTTGGCGAGACACTCCAGGATAAGCGACACCGACAGGCGGGTGCCGCGGACCGCCAACCTTCCGCCGAGGAGGCGTGGGTCAGCCACGATCCACTGGTAGTCGCGATAGGCTTGTAGCTCAGGCTCGGGCATAGTCGCGTCTCCCCGCACGGTGCGCTGCATCCGTACCACATCATACTGCATGGTTGCGCCTGTCGCAAGGGGTGCGCGGCCACTCCTACTCCCCCAGCAGCCCCAGCATCGCCAGCGCGGGCGCCTTCGAGACGACCCGGCCGCGCACCGCGGAGTCGAGGTCGGTCATGGCGAAGGCGGGGACCGCGGAGCCCACGCAAGACGGGCAGCCGTCCTCGCAGGCGCAGCGCTCGATCACCTCGCGGACCGTGGCCATCAGCTCGCCGAAGCAGTCGAGGCAGCGGCGCGCGTAGCCCATGCCGCCGGGGTAGCGGTCGTGCAGGAACAGCGCGTCGCGGCCCAGGCACGAGGCGTCGACCGTGATGCCGATGTCGGACGGGTCGCACATGACGTAGAGCGGCGCCACGTCGAGCAGCACGCTCGCGATGCCCAGGATCGCCTCGCCCGGCAGGTGGCCCTGGCGGCGCAGCTCCTCGATGATGTCGTGCGGTGGGCTGAACCAGAACGCTACCGTCTCCAGCGTCTGCGGCGGCAGCTCCAGCTTCTCGAAGCCCAGGCTGTCGCGCGAGTGGAAGCGGATCTTCTTGAACATGGGGATGGTCGTTGTCACGGTCACGTCGCCGTAGCCGAGCAGGCCGCGACGCCACTCCCGCTCCTCCTCCGTCGAATCGATGCCGATCTGCGAGACCTGGATCGACTGCGTGTAGTACTCCAGCTCCCGCTTCTCCACGTGGGCGATCTTGCGCTCCAGGTCGAGCTTCGCCACCAGGTAGGTCTCCGCGCCGTGCAGGTAGACCGCGTTGTCGTGGAGCTGCGAGAGAGCGCTGATCTCGTCGATGGTGCCGATGACCCGGGCGCCTTGCGTGTCGTCCTGGATGGTGTAGACCGGTCCGGCGATGTTGCGCAGGTTGACGCCGGTCGCGGGGTAGTCCGTGCGGCACCAGTACCACTTGCCGTCGACCTTCCGCAGCGACTGCTCCTCCTCCAGCAGCTCCAGGATCGTCTCCGCGTACGGGCCGAAGGTCTCCACCTCGTCCTCGTGCAGCGGCAGCTCGTGCGCGGCGCAGCGCAGGTGGCCGATCACGATGTGCGGATTGTCCGGGTCGACCACGGCCTGCTCGGGGTTCTGCGCGAACAGGTACTCGGAGTGGTGCATCAGGTACTGGTCGATCGGAGCGTTCTGTGCGATGAGCACGACGAGCGACTCGTCCCGCCCGCGGCCGGCGCGCCCCGCCTGCTGCCAGAGGCTGGCGATCGTGCCCGGATAGCCGACCAGCAGGCATGCGTCCAGGCTGCCGATGTCGATGCCCAGCTCCAGCGCGTTGGTGCTCGCCACGCCCAGGATGGAGCGCTCGACCAGGCGCTTCTCGATCTCCCGGCGCTCCTCAGGCAGGTAGCCGCCGCGGTAAGCGTGGACCGACTCGGCCAGGCGCTTGGACTGGTAGGCCAGCTTATCCCGCGCGTTCTTGAAGATCATCTCCGCCATGAGCCGGGTGCGCACGAAGGCGATGGTCTGCACGCCCTCCGTCACGAGCGCGGCCATCAGCTCGACGGCCTCGCGCATGGCGCTGCGGCGGTCGCCCCCGATGCGCCAGTCATCCTCGGACCCGGCGGCGGCGCCCTCGATGGGTGGCGGGTTCCACAGCACGAAGCGCTTCGGCCCGCGCGGGGAGCCGTCGTTCGTCACCAGCTCCATCGGGCGGCCCGTGATGCGCTCCGCGTGCTCGCGCGGGTTGCCGATGGTCGCCGACGAGCAGATGAACTGCGGTTCCGCGCCGTAGTGCCGGCAGATGCGATCGATGCGCCGCACGACGTTGGCCAGGTGCGAGCCGAAGACGCCGCGATACGCGTGGACCTCGTCGATGACGATGTAGCGGAGGTGTGAGAAGAAGCGGTTCCAGCGCGCGTGCTGTGGCAGGATGCCCTGGTGCAGCATGTCCGGGTTCGTGAGGATGACGTTCGCCCCGTCCTTCAGCTTGCGGCGCAGGTTGGCTGGCGTGTCGCCATCGTAGGTGCCCGCCAGGAAGTCGAGGCCGGTGTCCGGTCCCCACAGGTGCGTCAAGCCGCGGAGCTGGTCCTGGGCGAGCGCCTTGGTGGGGAACAGGTAGAGCGCGGTGGCGAGCGGGTTCTCGGCCAGCGTCTCGCAGACCGGCACGTTGTAGCACAGCGTCTTCCCGCTGGCGGTGCCCGTCACGACGACCACGTGCTTGCCGGCGCGCACGTGCCGCACTGCCTCGGCCTGGTGCGTGTAGAGGTCGGAGATGCCCAGGCGAGTCAAGGCGTCCCGCACCAGCGGGTTCAGCTCGCCCGCGACCCCGGCGAAGCTCGGCAGGCGCTCGGGCAGCTCCTCCGTGTGGATGACCTGCTCGCGGTAGAAGCGTCGGTTGGCGATACGTTGTAGGAAGGTCTCAGCGTCCATTGGAATTCGGATCTCGGATCGGGCATTGGTCAGAGAGCGGCCTGCCGACCGTGCCACTCAGCGTCCCTGTGCACCTGTAGCACAAGTGCAGGTGCCTGTGTTACAATACCGCAGAGGAGGCCCAGCCCATGTCGTCGCCAACAGGTCCAAGCACCACCATCAGCATTCGCCTTCCCGCGGACACGGCGCAACGGCTTCGCGATCGCGCGTCGCTGGAGAACACCACCCTTAACGGCCTCGTGTCGCGGCTCATCACGGAGCACCTCGCGCAGCCCGCGGAGGGCCAGACCGCCTACGATGTGCTGAAGCCCTATATCGGATGCTGCGCGAGCGACGACGGCGCTGACGCACGCAACGCCAAGAAGGAGTGGGGCGAGTATGTTGAGGAGAAGCACGCACGGCGATACCGATGATCCTCGTAGACACTGGCCCGCTGTACTCGATGATCGATACCCGTGACCCCCATCACGGCAGGTGCCTGCGCACGCTTGCTCTTGTCCGGCCGCCGCTCGTCACCACGGATGCAGTGATCGCCGAGGCAATGCATCTGCTTGGCAAGCACCTTGGGTGGGCTGGTCAGGCAGCTCTCTGGGGCATGGTCCGCGATGGCGGCCTCCTGGTTGCTGCGGTTCCGCCCGAACTGCGCCTCCCGATGGCGCAGTGGATGGAGCGCTACCGCGACCTGCCTATGGACTACGCGGACGCTTCGTTGCTCGCCATTGCCGAATCCCAAGGAATCGACACGATCTTCAGCATCGACAGCGACTTCCACGTGTACCGTATGCGTAACGGCAAGACCCTCCGCGTCGTGCCCTGATCCGCTCCCCGCGATCTGCCAGATCGTCCACGCCCTACGGAATATCCCGCCGCATCGCGAGTCACCCTCTGTGCAAGCGCCGAACCATGGCGCCTGCAGACGAGGAGAGCTTCCGATGCCAAGTTCACAGAGCCGCCTATTCCGCTTCGTACTGAGGCACAGCCATCTGCTGCGCCTGCAGTTCCGGCGGCAGGTGTGGGACGAGAACACCTCCATACCCGGGTTCCGCGCCACGTGCGAGCGGACGACCAAGCTGCTCGGCAGGATCCCCGCCGACGTTACCGTGACGCCCGTGTCCGCCGACGGGCTGCGCGCGGAGTGGCTCGTGCCCGCTAACGCCGCGGGCGCTGGCGTGGTGCTCTACGCCATTGGCGGCGGCTACGTCAGTGGCTCGTGCGACGACCACCGGCACATCGTGGCGCGCATCGCCCGGGAGAGCCGGACGCGCGTGCTGATCTACGACCACCGACTGGCGCCCGAGGACCCGTTCCCCGCGGCGCTCGACGACACGGTCACCGCCTATCGCTGGCTGCTCTCGAACGGCACACCAGCGTCCCGGATCGTGATCGCCGGCGAGTCGGCAGGCGGCGGGCTCTGCCTGGCGGCGCTGCTCGCGTTCCGCGAACAGGGCCTGCCGCTCCCCGCCGCGGCCGTTGCCTTGTCGCCCTGGACCGATCTGGCGCTCACCGGCGAGTCACATCGCGCGAAGGCGAAGGTCTGCCTCAGCCCCAAGGGCATGGCCGAGGTCTGCAGCCGCCACTACGCAGGCGCGAACGATCCTACCTTGCCGCTCATCTCGCCGCTCTATGGCGACCTGCATGGGCTGCCTCCGCTCCACATCACCGTTGGCGGAGACGAGACCATGCTCGACGACGCTACGCGGTTCGCGAAGAAGGCGCAGGCGGCCGGCGTCGGCGTGACGCTCCGAGTCGGTGCCGGCATGATGCACTGCTATCCGCTGCTTCCGCCCTTCGTCCCGGAGGCGCGCGAGGCCATGGCGGAGATCTGCGCGTTCATCCGGCGGCACGTGGGCGGGTGAGCGCAACTGCCCGGCGCGCCGCGGAGGGCGCGCCCCACAGGATGCTCGCTGCGTGGTGACTGGATCGTAGGGCGGGGTCTCCGCACCCCGCCGGGCCCTCACGATTCGCGCTTCTCCTTCGCCTTCCGCAGCCGCCGTGCACGTGAGGCCAGGTCGTCGCCGGCCTTGACGGGCTCGGGCGGTGGCTCGCCCGCGTCACGCGCTCGATCACTCTCGCGCCTCGGCTCGGGCGGTGGCTCGCCCGCG
>CAZFLM010000070.1:23534-34033 GCA_964519955.1 uncultured Chthonomonadaceae bacterium
CCTCGGCTCGGGCGGTGGCTCGCCCGCGGCACGCGCTCGATCACCGTCGCGCCTCGGATCGGGTTGTGCCTCGCCCACGGGCTGGGGGGTCTCCGCCTTCCCCGCCATGCGCTTGCGCAGCTCCGTGTCGAATGCCGAGCGGCGGACGGTGCGGCGCTCGACGTCGGCTTGCTGCAGCGTGGACGGGTCCTCGCGCACGGGTACCTCCAGGGGCACGTTCGGCTCGATGGCGTGGAACACCTTCGGCTCGCGCATGCGTTCGAGGCGGCGGCGCAGCGAGATCTCCAGGCGCGTGCGAGATGCCTCAGTGTCGTCGCTGAGCGAGACCGTGTCTGGCTCGTTCAGCCGCGCGCCATCGCCGAGGAGGCCCTCAAGGATCATCGTGGCCGCGCGCTTGCTGGGGATGCTGCCCTCGCCGCGCTCCACGTTCCATGTCGTGAACTGGCGCAGCGGCTTGCCGGTGCAGCAGGGGCAGCCGTCCGTGCAGGGGCAGTTGCGGATCGTCTCCAGGACGGCGGGCAGGATCTCGTGCAGTCGCTCGTAGGCCGCCTCGGTGAAGCCCAGGCCGTGCGGGTAGCGCTCGTAGACGAAGAGCGCGTTCCATGGCGAGTTGGCGCTGCCCACCGAGTGCGAGAAGTCGGCCGTGTCGCAGGTGATGAAGAGCGGCAGCGCCATGCGCGTGGCATAGCCGATGCCGCGCAGGCCGCGGTGTGGGTCCAGGCCGGCCTTGCGCACCTCCACCATCAGCCCCTCGGGCGGCACGACCCAGAACGCCATCGACTCCAGCACCAGGTTCGGCAGATCGAGGTCGTGGGCTTCGATCGCGTCCAGCGTGTAGAAGCGGATCTTCTCGTAGGCGAAGTTGCGGAAGTAGGCCGTCACCTCGCCCCAGTAGGCGGTACCGGTCCCGAATGGCTTCTCGCGGAGGCGGGCGTCGATGTGGTGCACGTCCGTCCCGCCCATCGGCTGCGTGTAGTAGTCCGTGTCCTCCCGCTTCACGACGGCGATGCGCTCCTCCATGTCGAGACTCAGCACGCGGAACGTGTCGCCGAGGTGCATGTAGATCGCGTCGCGATGCAGGATCGGCTCCGCGTCGAACTCGTTGACCTCGCCGAGGATCAGGCCCGTGTCGGCGTCCTTGATCACCACGGTGGCGTCGGCGTACTCGCGCAGGCAGACCTCGTGCTGCGGGATCTCCTTCGCCGCGTGGTACCAGGCGCCGCTCAGGTGGCGGACCTTCTCGTTGCCCTCCAGCACGCTCAGCGCGAGGTCGGCGTGCGGCCCGAAGAGGCGCAGCTCGGCGTCGCGCAGGGGCAGCTCGTGCGTCGCGCAGCGCAGGTGGCCGATGACCACGTACGGGTTGTCCGCGTCGATCACCGCGCGCTCGATGGGGCGGCCCAGCACGTACTCCGGGTGGTTCATGATGTACTGGTTCGCGGGCGTGTCCAGCCCCACCAGCACCACGAGCGACTCGCGATCACGGCGGCCCGCGCGGCCCGACTGCTGGAAGAAGGACGCCAGCGTGCCCGGATAGCCGACGAGCACCGCCGCGTCGAGGCCGCCCACGTCGATGCCCAGCTCCAGCGCCGGGGTTGTGCTGACGCCCACCAGCTCTCCCGAGAAGAGGCGGCGCTCGATGTCGCGGCGTTCCTCGGCCAGGTACCCGCCGCGGTACGGCACGACCTTGCGAGCCAGGTGCGGCGCGATCTGGCTCAGCTTCTCGGTCGCGTACCGGTGGATCAGCTCGGCGGTCATCTTCGCCTTGGAGAAGGTGATGGTCGGTGCGCCGGCCGCCACGAGCTGCGCCATGATCTCGTGCGCCTCGACATTGGCGCTGCGCCGCGACCGCCAGACGGTGCCGCGGACCACCGGCGGGTTCCAGAACACGTAGGTTCGCAGGCCGCGCGGGCCGGCATCGTCCGCGATCACGTCCATCGGGCGGCCGGTGACTTCGCGCGCCAACTCGTCCGGGTTGCCGACCGTCGCGGAACATGCGACGATCTGCGGGCGAGCGCCGTAGTGGCCACATACCCGGTCGAACCGGCGCATCAGATTGCGGAAGTTGGACCCGAAGATGCCGTTGTAGACGTGCAGCTCGTCGAGTACCAGGAAGCGCAGGTTCGTCAGGAAGGCCGCCCACCGCGTGTGATGCGGCATCAGCGAAGCGTGCAGCATGTCCGGGTTGGTGAAGAGCACGGCGCCGTCGTCGCGCAGCTTGCGGCGCAGGTTGGCGGGCGTGTCGCCATCGTAGACGCCCGCCACGATGCGCGTCAGTCCGGCAGCCTCGAGCCCCTCCTGGAAGCGGTTGAACTGGTCCTGGCAGAGCGCCTTGGTTGGGAAGACCAGGCAGGCGCGCATCGCCGGATCGGCAGCCAGGCGCTCGACGATCGGAACGAGGTAGCCGAGCGACTTGCCAGACGCCGCCCCCGTCGCCAGCAGCACGTCTCGGCCGGCACGCACACGCTCGATGGCGTCGGCCTGGTGCTCGTAGAGACCCTCGATGCCGCGCCGGTGCAGCATGCGCCGCGAGGCGTCCGGCAGCTCGATCTCGCGGTAGCGTGCTTGCCGCGCCGGGATGCGGGCGACGTGCGCAATCTGCCCGGCATAGGCCGGATCGTGGCGCAGGTCTTCCAGGAACGCGGCGAAGTCCATTGGGTGGCACCCGACAGGCAGGAGCGCCCATTCGGGCTACTCCCTCGTGATCAGCCGCTCAGGCGGGCGGCGTCTCGTCGGCCGCGGGGTCCCTCGGGCGCGAGTCGGTGGCGGTGGCAAACTGGTCGGTGGTGAGCAGCACGAGCGTGCACGCTTCCAGCACGACCTTGCCGCCGGCGCGCAGGCGTTCCTCCAGATCGGGGTTCTCGGCGCCCGGGTTGAAGATGAAGCGCCGAGCGCCGCTGCTCAGCATCTCCTCCGCGATGGGCTCCTGGTTGCGGGCGGACAGGTAGATCGAGACGGTGTCTATCGGGTCGGCGATGGCGTTCAGCGACGGCCAGACCGGCAGCCCGTCCACCTCGGCGATGGACGGATGCACGGGATAGGGCGTGTGCCCCTTCTCTCGCAGCATGCGTACCGCGCGGAAGCTGTAGCGGTCCGGTTTGTTGCTGGCGCCGATCACGGCTACGTTCATCTTGTGTTCCAGCCTTTCGTGAACGACGTGAGGCTCGCGCCCCCGTCTGGCGCAGGGCTCTGCGTTTGTGCGACGGCACTCACGCGACGCTTCGGTCTCAGGGGATGCGAAGCACGCGTGCCGTAAGGTCCGCCAGCGTCAGCAGGTCGAGCGCGTTGTGCTGCAGGATGCGGCCGACATCTGCCGCGTTGCGCGTGCGCAGGTAGGCGTAGTAGGCGTCGGGCACTTCAGAGCCGGGCAGGTCGTCCTCGCGGTCGCGGCCGCAGATGTGGCGCTCCAGCGTCTGCAGCCGGCAGTTCGGCAGGTCGCCGCGCCATCGCTTGCGGCAGTCGCGCAGCAGGTCGAGGTGCTCCAGGTCGATGCGGCAGCGGACACCCGTGTAGGCAGCGCGCGAGAGCACGTAGGGCACGTCGAAGCTGCGGCCGTTGAAGGTGACGAGCAGCCGCTTGTCGCGGACGGCGTCGGCGAAGAGGGCGATCGTCGCGGCCTCCTCGTTCAGGTCGCGCGCGAAGTACTGGTCGACGACCAGGCCGTCGTTCTCCCACACCATCAGGCCGACGAGGAACAGCGGCGAGTTGCTCAGGCCGGTGGTCTCCAGGTCGAGGAACGCGATGTCCTCGACGCCGATCGGGCCGGCCTCCGCCACCTTGCGCGGCTCGGGGCACCAGTGCTCCGGCGTGATGTCGCCAAGGGCCGCCCGCAGGTTCAGGGCGACGCGCTTGCCGTCGATGTCGATGTCCTGGCCCCAGGCGCGGACGAGGTAGGCCGGGCCCCACTCACCGTGGACGATCTCCTCGCCGGGCGCCGCCTCTTCGAGGGGGATGTGCCGGCCAATGGGCTCGACGTATCGAGACGGAGCGGGCGGCTTGGACGCGGGCGTGTCACGCGCATAGACGACCGGGCGCTGCGGCGCCGGCGGGCGCGCGGGAGCCGCCTTCTCGCGTTGCGCCTTGAGCCTGCGGCGGATCTCCTCGATGTCGGCGGACTGCGGCGGGTTGTTGTGGAGCGGCCCGCGGTTCAGCGCCGCCAGTCGCTTCAGTCGTTCCTCGGGGGTATCCATGGCTGTCCTCGTGGGCCATCGCGTCGACTGTCCAGCACGCGAGTGCCACACAGATTAGACGTATGTTGGCCATATTGTGTCCCACATCCTTCAACCCGCTGCGTCCGCGTGTCACAATCGCGGCGTGAAACTCCCACTACTCGCAATGCGTGTCGTCGATCGGAGACAGCGGGAATGCGTACGACGATCGTGATACCGGCCTACAACACGGGCGAGTACCTTCGGCAGACCGTAGCGGGCGTAACGAGGCAATCGGACCCGAACTGGGCCCTGAAGCTAGTGGATGACGGCTCCACGGACGACACGCTGGCACGAGCCACTGAGTTGGCCGCCGGAGACGCGCGCATCGAGGTGCTGCACAAGGCAAACGGGGGCATGGCGGAAGCGCGGAACTACGGGGTGGCCCATGCCGACCCGGAGTCGGACGCGGTGCTCCTGCTCGACCACGATGATCTGCTCGACCCCAATGCACTGGCCGTCCTGCGCCATGCCCTTCAATCGGTTCCCGATGCGCCCGCGGTCCACGGCTTGGCTGGCTACATCGATTCCGCGGGGTCGGACATCGCGCGGCCCATGCTAGACGAGGTGCAGATGGAGCGCTTCACCGTGGAGCGTGGCCGGCTGCATCCTCGCGGCACTGCCGAGCCTGCCACGTTCGAGATGCTGGCGTACCGCAACTGCATCGTCACGATGGGGCAGGTGCTCATCCGGACGGACGCCCTCTCCGCGGCGGGGCCCTTCGACCCGAATGCCGTGCCCTCCGACGACTACGATATGTACCTCCGGTTGTCCAAGATGGCTCCGATCCCTCGGGTGTCAAGGCGTGTGGTGCTCTGGCGCGATCATGCGAGCAACACGTCAGGCAATCGAGACGCGCTGGCGATGTCCGAGGACCGCGTCCGCCGAAAGGCGTTCGGGGCCTTCGCACTCGGTACGAGCGAGCGGCGGACTATCGAGGCCGCCTGGAAGGCTGCGAGCCGCACAACCGCGCGCCGGCGCCTGGGTTGGGCATCGGACGCCGCGCGCTCCGGCGCGCCGCTCATCGCCGCCCGAGAGCTGGCTCGAGCCGCGCGCGACTACCATCGGTCCTACACGACGAGGTGGATGTCGCGCGACGATCAGCCCTGGCCCTAGCCTGACCTACTCATAGGTCGCACCGGACGGGCACGGAGGCCCATCCCACCACTGCACTCGTGCATGATCCAGGCTAGCGCCCTGCCTGGCTTGAGCTGGAGGCGTTCGCCTGCCCTCGCGGCTGGAACCGGCCGCCGCCCGGGCCGAGCGGGCCGTCACCGCCCATCCCTCCGCCCATCCCGCCACCTTCGAAGGGCGGGCCACCGCCGCCGGGGCCGCCCGTCGGGGGCTCGATCTGGATCCCGAGCTTGTCCGCGAGCGGAACGTAGGGGCCGAGCGCTCTCGACGAGTTGCCTCCCGTTCGGAGCCCTTGCCTGAAGACGTCCCGTGCCTCGCTCGTCTGCTTCCTCTCGTACAGCGTGTTCGCCCAGGCGAAGAACGTCAGCGGATCAGGCTCGGCCTGGACGGCCTGGCGGTACATCTGGCTGACATCCTTGAGCGGCTTGCCGTCGCGATCGGCCAGCATCGCGGAGCTGAGCAGGGCGAGCGCGCGCACGTACCCGCCTCTCTTGCCGGTGAGCGAGAGCGCCTTCGTCACCAGCGGCCGCGCCTTGTCCTTCTGACCAATCTCCAGCAGGACGATCGCCTTCATCGCGTTCGCGGCCGGATGGTTCGGGTTCTCGCGCAGGCGTGCGTCGGCCCTGGCGAGTGCCCGCTCGGTTTCGCGCTGCCGCATGTCCTGATAGCCGAAGCCCATCTGCCCCTGGTCCGGCGGCTCGGGCGGCATGCCCATCTCCGCCATCTGGCGTCGAGCGCGGCTGGCGCCGACGAGTTGTTCGCCGGACGGCGCCACCGTGATGGTGCCGGCCTCGATCCGCGTTTGGTCTCCTGGTGACACCACCACGGGGAGCGAGCCGCTGCGCACGTTGCTGGGCACGATGGCGACCACTTCCTCATCGGCCCACTTGATCGTGCGGGCCCGGGCGCCTCCCAGGAACACGGTGCCGCTGGTCCCGAGGCGTTCCCCGCCGATGGTGATCTTGTCGCCGGCCGCGTAAGTGCCGCCCACGACCGCGAAGGGCTTCGCGTTGCTGGCTGTGCCGGGCTGAGACGATGCGCCTCCCGACTGCGGCCCCTGTGCGCCGCCAGCACCGTTCGGTGGCGGACCGGGCGGAGGCCCGCCGGGGCCGAGGCGCGGAATGATGAACAGCGCCGCCGCCACCACGCCGACCGTCGTCAGAATGGGACGGAGGCTCAGCCAGCGCGGGAAGCGCTTCGCCGGCATGAGCTGGCCGGAGGTCGTCACCTCGAACACCTCGACCGGCTCCGGCATCGGCTTGCCCGTGGTGACACGGACGGGTTCGCACCGGAGCTTCAGGATAGGACGGATCTGGACAAAGACCTCGCGCGTGATGCACACCGAGCCCGGCGACGCGGCTTCCTGCACGCGCTGCGCGATGTTCACCCCGTTGCCGTAGAGGTCGTCATCCTCCTCGACCACGTCGCCGACGTGGACGCCCACGCGCACCTTCAGGTCGGCTCCGTCCATCTCCGAGTTCAGCCCGTGGATGTCGTCCTGGATCTGCAGCGCGCAGGAGACGGCCTCGACCGCGCTGGCGAACTCCACCATGACCGCATCGCCGATCGTCTTGACGAGATGCCCGTTGTGGGTCGCCACGCAGCCCTTCACGAGCGTCTCGACGCGCCTGCGCCGGTCGAGGCCCGAGACCTCGTCCTCGCTGAGCTGCTTGGTGTATCCGGCGATGTCGGCGAACAGGATCGCTGCCAGTTTGCGTTTGGTTGTCATGGGTCTCCGTCCCCGGTTGCGCTACCCCGTTATACGCCCCGTAGATGAAACTATCATGATGCATAGACGCCGCAACTGGCGTTTGGGCTCAACCGATGCCGTAGATTGTCGGTTCCGCGACGCCGCACGGACATGCAACCGCAGATGGACGCAGATGAACGCGGGTGCTTCACGCGGGCGGTTCCCACGAGACTGGGACGCCGGCGAATGTATTCGCGCCAGGGAACGGCACAAAGTCCGCCGTCGCGGACCCAAACGACCACGGCACCGTAGGCGTCGTCTCCCGCACGCCCAGCGGGCCGCGCCCAGTGCCACCACTCGGCATGGCCGCCGCGTTGACCGTCGGCGGCGAAACGGGTACCATCCGGGACGCCGACATGGCCGCACGCTGCCAACGCGACCGGCCGCCGGCGACACCATTCCGACAGGCCACCCTCATCCATGATCCACCAGCTCGACGCACCGATCCTGGCCCACCGCCAGATCGCCGAGAACGAGTACGAGATGGTCCTGCACGCGCCACCGATCGCGGCCGATGCGCGGGCGGGCCAGTTCCTGCAGGTGCTCTACGGCCGCTCGATGAGCCCCTTCACGCGCCGCCCGTTCAGCGTGTTCAGCACGGACCCGGAGACCGGCGCGGTGACGATGGTCTACCTCGCACGCGGCGGCTTCACGCAGGGCATGGCTGCGCTGCGGGTGGGCGATACGCTCTCGGTTGTCGGGCCGCTCGGTAACCGCTTTGTGCCAAGCGAGGTCCCAGGGGTTCGCCACATCATGGTCGCGGGCGGGGTCGGCGCGCCGCCGATGCACCTGCTCGCAACCGAGATGGTCCGCGAAGGCCGGGCGCCGAAGGACCTCATCGTCATCAACGGGGCCCGGTCGCGCGCGCTGCTGGTCGCGGAGCGGGAGTTCGGCGAGTTGGGCGTCGACCTGCGGCTCGTGACGGAGGACGGCTCGGCGGGGCAGAAGGGCCTCGTGACCGATCCGTTGCGCGAGGCGCTCGACGACGGCGGCCCGGCGCAGGTGTATGCGTGCGGCCCCACGCCGATGCTGCGCGCGGTGGCGGGCGTCTGTGCGGAGCGCGGCGTGCCCTGCCTGGTGTCGCTGGAGACGATGATGCCGTGCGGGCTGGGCGTGTGCATGGGCTGCGCGGTGAAGCTGAAGGACGCGACGAAGCCGGAGGGCTACCAGGTGGTGCGCGGGTGCCACGAGGGGCCGGTCTTTCGAGGGGAGGACGTGCTGTGGGACTGACGAATGCGGCGCGGCCCGACCTCGGCGTGACGCTCGGGCCGCTGAAGCTGAAGAACCCGGTGATGGTGGCGTCCGGCACGTTCGGGTTCGGCGCGGAGTGGGCGGACTTCTACGACCTGGGCCGCCTGGGCGCGATCATGGTGAAGGCGGTGACCGTGAAGCCGCGGCAGGGCAACCCGATGCCGCGCATCGCGGAGGCGCCGGCCGGGCTGCTGAACTCCATCGGCCTGCAGAACCCGGGGCTCGACGCGTTCATCGCCGAGAAGATGCCGTACCTGCGCCAGTTCGACGTGGCGGTCATCGTCAACATCGCGGCCGACCGGCTGGAGGACTTCGAGACGCTGGCGCGCGAGCTGGACGCCGTGCCGGGCATCGCGGCGCTGGAGATGAACATCTCGTGCCCCAACCAGCAGCATGGGGGCATCGAGTTCGGCGTCGACCCGGACCTGACGCGCAAGGTGGTGTCCAGCGTCCGGGAGCGCACGAAGCTGCCGCTCATCGTGAAGCTCTCGCCGAACGTGACCGACATCACCGTGCTGGCGAAGGCCGCGCGCGAGGCGGGCGCGGACATCCTCTCGCTGGTCAACACGTACGTCGGCACCGCGATCGACGCGAAGACCCGCACGTTCAAGCTGGCGCTCGGGCGCGGTGGCCTCTCGGGGCCCTGCATCAAGCCGCTCGCGCTGTACGCGGTGTGGCGCGTGGCCCAGGCGCTCGACGTGCCTATCATCGGCATGGGCGGCATCGCCAGCGCGTCGGATGCGGCCGAGTTCCTGCTCGCGGGCGCGTCGGCGGTCTCCATCGGCACAGCCAACTTCGTGAACCCGATGGTCGGCGTCGAGGTGGTGGACGGCATTGCAGCCTACCTGGCGGAGCAGGGCGCGTCGTCGGTGGCCGAGATCGTCGGCACGGTGTGGCGGCCGGGGTAGGGGACGCTCTCCGGCGCGCCGCGGAGGGCGCGCCCCACAGATTGGCTGGTGCCCCTCGGCTCGGTTCCATCGTGCCGCTACGCATGTGGGGCGGGGCCTCCGCGCCCCGCCGGGCGCTTGACGCTGCTATCCAACGCTGTACGTATTGCCACGTTCCCGGCGCGCCGCGGAGGGCGCGCCCCACGGGCCGGCCGCAGCGCTCAGGTACGCATGTAGGGCGAGGCCTCCGCGCCCCGCCGGGTCTTTCTCCGCCGGGGTACCTCGGAGGCCAGTTGCATGGGCACGCGGCCTGGGGGCGACGAGACGACCTGCCGCGCCGCGCCCAGGCGGTGGGTGATCTGGCTGCTCGGCACGGCGCTCGTCGTCGCGGCCGTCTTCTTCGCCACCTATGCCTACGTCGTGGTGCAGTCCTTCGCCTCGGGGCAGACCTCGCTGCTGCGCGGACCTGTTGTCTTCCTCTTCTTCCTCGTCGTCGGCAACCTCGCGGCCGTCCGCTTCCTGAAGCGCCGGGGGCTCACGCAGGCGGAACTGCTCATCCTCTACGTGATGCTCTGCATGGCCACGTGCGCGGGCGGCTACGGGTTCGTCCAGTTCATCGTCAACCTCATTGCCGCCCCGTTCCACTACGCGACGCCGAGCAACGGGTGGGAGCAGAAGCTCTGGCCGCACATCCCTGCATGGTTCTCGCCGCGCGACGAGGAGGTGCTGCGGCCGTTCTTCCGCGGCGAGTCGAGCCTGTACCGCGTCGAGTTTCTGGCGGCGTGGGCCGTGCCGGTGGCCGCCTGGACGCTCTTCGTGTTCGCCATCTTCTGGGTGCTGATGTGCGCCGCCGCGCTGTTCCGAAGACAGTGGGTCGAGGCGGAGCGCCTCACGTTCCCGCTCGCGTACCTGCCCATCGAGATGACGCACGACGGGGGCGGCGGCGGGTTCTGGCGCAACCGGCTGATGTGGGCCGGGTTCGTGCTGGCCGGCGCTGTCGAGAGCCTCAACTACCTCGGCTTCCTCTACCCGGCGGTCCCGTCGATCCCCATCAAGCCGATCGGCGGGAACATGCTGGACACCTACATCACCGCCCCGCCCTGGAACTCGATGGGTGCGCTGCGGCTGGCCTTCTATCCGTGGGTCATCGGCATCGCGTTCGGCTTGCAGCGCGACGTGTCGTTCTCCTGCTGGTTCCTCTACCTCTGCGTGAAGGCGGCCAACGTGGCGAGCGCGGCGATGGGCCAATCCGAGGGCGGGGGCACGAGCCTG
>CAZFLM010000071.1:0-21426 GCA_964519955.1 uncultured Chthonomonadaceae bacterium
ACCAACGTGCCGAGCCGGGAGCGTGAGCGACCGGTCTGTTGTAGTCGGCAGGCGGCTGTGGCGCTGGCGGGGGGTGGTCGCGGCGACGGCAGACCGCTCCCTCACGGTCGCGGCTCGGTACCGTGTGCGTGACGAGACCGAGCGCGGTGGCGACGGAGCGCCACCCTCCAGTGCCCGCACAACGCCACGCGAGGCCGGGCACTCGCGCATCGTCACGCACCGCGCCGTGGATGAAGCGGGCGTCCCTGCCCGCCCGGACCGGCCCACCGCCACGCACCACCCGCCGTCCTACTCGCTACTCGCTCCCCGCTACTCGCTACTCCCCACGCACCCCCAGCCGCATCTCATCCGACATACCCCGCACCTCGGGCGAGTACATGGCGGAGCACGCGGCAGGCATGACATGGAAGCTCCCCGGCGTGACCGCGCGCATGCGGTACGACAGGATGCGCGGCCCCTGCGGCAGGTTGCCGATGAAGAAGACCAACTTCTGGTCCCGCAGTTCCATGTGGCTCCAGAGGCCCAGCCCGCCGCGTTCGCCGCTGCGCAGCTCCACCGGCTCGCCGCCGGCTGGCTTGATGTCCTCAAGCAGCACATAGGCGGTCTCGCCACTCGCGCGCAGCTCCAGCTCCACCTCGATCACGTCGCCGCTGGCCACGCTGTCGCCAGCCTTCATCGCCACCCGCTCGTACAGCGCGCCGTCTTGCTGCCCCACGTACTGCTCCACCTCGGCATCGGCGTCGAGCGCATCGTACTTGCCTGCCAGGAATGGGTTCGGCCGCTCCTCGAAGGACGGCGTCGCCTTTGGCAGGGAGGCGGTGCCCGGGATGAGCCGGTAGTACCGGCGCGTCACCTGGATGCCGGCCGAGGCGTGCGGCACCGGCTCCTCCTCCGAGAAGTAGCTGGTGGTGGCGCTCCAGTAGAGCGTGCCGGTTCCGCGCGTCGCGACCGTCAGCTCCTGCGCGCCGGTCTGCAGCAGGTCGTCCGGCACGACGAAGGTGTTCTCGAACCAGAGCGCGTTCCCCCGGTTGACGGTGAACTCCCGCCGCGCCGTGTCTCCCACGCTGACGGTGACCGTGTAGTCCGGGGCCATCTCACCCGTCACCTTCGAGTAGGCGACGAGCGCGTTGACCACCATCGCCGCGTCGAGCGTGCAGGACCACGTCGCGCCGAGGCGGCTGCGCGCCAGCCACCGCGCGAGCATGGGGGCCAGCTCGGCGTTCGGCTCGATCAGCACATACGCCTGCAGGATGGTGGCGGCCGTTCCCACGCGCGAGCCGCCCCACATCGACACGTAGCCGTCGGCGGCGCCCCACCAGGCCGTCCCCGCGGCGCGCTCCACGCGGACAGTCGACTCGAGGTTGCGCAGCACGAGCGTCGCCTTCACGCCCTCGCCGGCCAGGTGCAGCGCGATGGCCAGGTTGGCGCGGGCGCAGTCGCCGAGGTCCGCGCGCACCTCGAACAGCCTCGCCGCGATGGAGTCTGCCAACTCGCGCGAGCCACCGTCCATCGCCAGCACGCGCGCCTCGTAGGCGAGCAGGTCGAGGTCGCGCTCATCGGACACGTGCTTGCGCAGCCACTCCATCCCCGACCAGAGCATCCCCGCATCCACCGCGCACCCAGCTTCGCGCGCCGTGATGAGGCTGTAGAGCACGTACGTCGTGATGCGGGCGTCGGCTGCATCGCCGGGCCACCACCCCCAGCTTCCGTCGGAGTTCTGCCAGCGCTTCGCGCGCGACAGGCCCTCGGCAACCATCAGGGCCAGACGCTTGCTGTCGTAGGCGGGGTTCGCGGTCAGCGGCGAGCCGGCCGAAGCGCTCGGGCCGGCGTATGGGGTGAGGAGCGGATGCGCCGGTGCGCCGGGCGGCGGTCGCCTTGCCTCCTGTGCGCGCCGCGCTGCGTCCTCGGCGTCGTACCCGGCGTCCTTCAGCGCCTTCGCGACCACCACGGCCGGAACGAAGCGGCTCACGGTCTGCTCCAGGCAGTCGTATGGGTAGCCGGCCAGATACGGCAGCGCCCCAAGCGCGACGGACGCGAGCGACGGATCGAGCCGCACCACCACCTGCGCGCTGCCGGCCCCGCGCTCCTTCGGCAGCTCGATCGTCGCCCGCGCCTGCCCATCGCCATGCAATTCGCCGGCCGCACCCACCGCGCGCTCCGCACCATGGACAACCGCGGGGAAGCTCATCTCCATCGCGTCGGAGGCCCCGGGCGAGCGAGCCGACATGCGGGCAGTGACCACGCCGGACTGGAGCACGCGAGCCTTCCAGTCGACGCGCGCCTCGCCGCCCGCGGGGACGTCCACCTCCCGCGCTGCGCTCTCGCCGCTCGCCAGCGATGCCGCGCCTTCCAGGGCCAGTCCGACCCGACAGCGCGCCGCGGCCGCCAGGTAGTTGTGCACGTTGGCGGAGAGCACCACCTCGTCGCGGTCGACCACGAAGCGAGGCGTCTGCAGCCGGACGAGGAGGTCCTTGCTGGTCGCCGCGGTCGCCTCCGCCTCGCCGACGCGCCCGTCCTCCGACACGCCGACGGCGGTCGCCTTCCACTCGGTCAGGTTCTCGGGCCAGTCGAACTCGACGGTCGCGCTGCCGTCCGCTCCGGTCACCACGCTCGGCGACCAGAACGCGCTGTCTGCGAACACCTTGCGCACGCGCGGTGCGGCGTCGAGAAGCGTGATGGCGCGCCGGTTGTCCTCGATCTCGTCCTCCGGCCCGATGACGATGATGGTGTTGTCGACGTCGTAGTTGATGCGGCCAATCCGGTTAGCGTCCGCGCGGCCGGGACCGAACCCTGACGCCCCCCCGAAGCCGCCGCCGTACGCGCCGCCGTCTGGGTGCGGATACCGTTCGCCCGTGCGGCGCCCGCGCCGGATGTCGGCCTCATCAGGCGCCCAGAAGTCGACGAAGATGCCATCGCCGTCGAAGTAGCCCGACGTGAGCGGCTGCCAGGTGGCCATCCAATCCCGCAGGCGACCCATGCCGGGCGGCTCCTGCCATTCCGCGGGCTGCTTCTCCGCCGCTGGCTGCTCGCCCACGATGATCCCGCGCGGCCACCGTTCCTCCGCGCTGTCGGTCGGCAGCCCCCCGAGGCCGCGCTCCCCGCCGTACAGAGCCGCGCAGATCCTGAGGGCGTCCGCCTTCCGGATGCCTTCCAGCGAGGCATCCCAGATGGACAGGCTGACCTCGGCGCGGATCGGGCGGCCCTGCGTATCGTGGGCCTCCACCCGAACCCTCGCGCGGTCGCCGGGCCCGTACCGGAGCTTGTCAGGCCTGACGCCAACGACGGCCAGACCGCTCACGTGGCGGACGGTGATGGACAGGCTGGCGCGCACCACCATGCCGTCGCTGACCAGCGTCGCGGTCAGGTTCACGTTCGGGCAGTCCGACTCGCTGAGCGGGATCGACAGCTCGGTCGCGCCATCAGGCAGGTCCACGATCCGGTACTCCAGGATGCTCTCGTCGTCCTCGCGCGTCAGGAGGACGTGGCAGTCAGGCCTGCGGGCGGTGAGAAGCACCTGCGCGGTCTGGCCCTCGTCATAGGCCGTCTCGGCCGAGGCCAGGACCAACTCCGGCCGCCGCGTCTCCCCGATGCGCATGGACGGCCCGTAGACGAGGAAGTCCTGAGGGCAGCTCACCCCCTGGCCGCGCAGGTCGGGGGCCGTGAACACCGCACGGTACCGGCCGGCGGCGGGCGCGGTCCAGCGCACGGTCGCGAGGCCATCGGCGCCGGTCGACCACTTGGCGGACATCAGCGCCGCCCCGACTGGCTTTCCGGCTGGCGAGCGGTAGATGCGCACCGAGCCGTCGCCGGCGACGGGCCTGCCCTCCGCGTCGAGGGTAGCGACCTGAAGCTCCGACGGAGATCCGAGCGACACGTAGCCGTGCCGGTCCCGCGCAAGCAGCCGGAAGCGGTGCGCGACCGCGATGAGCCCGCCGCTGCCCGAGACCGTCCGCCGGCTGGCGTCCAGCACGTCGGCCTCGACCGTGTAGCGCAGATCCTCGGGCGCGCCATCCGAGTTGTCCGGAGCCGTCCTGACCCGGATCGCAGCGGCCCCGCCGGAATCGGTCTTGGCCTCACCCTGGTCCACGAGGGCGCCGGACCACCCGCCGCCGTAGTCGTACGGCGCCCGGGCCAGTGGGTCGCTCGCCTCTGGGAATGACGCGCGCTCCCACGTTCGTCGTCGGTAGACGCGGTAGGTGACGCGCGCTCCGGCCACCGCGCCGCCGTGGAAGAAGCGCGCCTTCACCGTGACGCTCGCCGTCTCACCGATGCGCACCTGCCCGGCATTCGGAGTGACGGTGACGGCGAACTCGGGCTTCTTGTACTCCTCCACGCTGAAGTAGGTCTGGCCGATCCGGCCATCGTCAGGGTCTGTGCCCGGCGCGTCGAGGAGCACGCAGTAGTCGCCGAGAGCCGCGTCGGACGCCGCCGTCCAGTCGACGGACGCACAGCCGAATGCGTTGGTCTGAGCGGCCAGCGTGGCGCAGTCGCCGCGAGGGCCGCGCACCGCGAACAGCAGCTTGCGGCCGACCGACGGCCTGGTCCGTGCGCCATCGCGCTCGACGACCACGGCGCGTAGGTGCACAACCTGGCCAGGGCGGTATACGGGGCGGTCCGCCCAGATGCTGCCTGCGAACGACGCCCCCTCTCCGCTCCTCACGTTCACGAACGGGCCGCTCACCGCGGCGTACTCGTCGCCAAGCCGCGCCACCGCGAACACTTGGACCGCATCGCCGGGCCCCCGAGCGTCGATGGGCATGTCGACGAGGCCGTCGGCGCCGGTTGTCGCGTAGAGGAGCTTGGTGCGCCCGTTCCCAGGCCGCTGCTGGCAGTGTTCGGCGACGATGCGCACGCCCGCCGCCGGCTTGCCCGTGCGGCCGTGGGCCGCGTAGTACAGCACGCCGCCGCGATGCCCCTTCGCGACAACGACCAGGTCGCTCACCAGGACGAGCGCGGCGACTCGCGTGCCCGGCACCGAGGCCTCGACCAGATAGGCGCCTGGCGCGCGGACAGGGATCGGCACACGCAGCTCGCGCTCCAGGTAGTCGCCGCTGTCGTGCGTCGCGATGTCCCACTCAGCCACAGGCTGCCCGTAGGCTCTCGACCGCGACGGCAGCCCTGGGAGCAGCTTGTCCAGATCGTAGAGCGACCCACTCCTCTTGGTGCGGTCGAGCTTCTCGAACACATCCTGCAGTGGCACCCGGTACGCTTGCAGGTGGATCTTCCCGGCGTTGCGTACGGCCGCGCGTACCGATTGGACGGAGCCCTGGCGATCGCGGTCGCTGAGCCAGATGCGCAGGCCTGGCTCGTGGATCTGCCGCACGTGGTACCGGGCCTGCCGGACCCACGGGCTGTCCGCACTCCCGGCGACAAACGACAGCAGCAGCCTCTCGGCGTCCCTGATGTGCCCGGCCCGCTCCAGCAGAACCGCCAGACCGACGGTGGCCTGCCCACACAGCGGGTCCTGGGGATAGTCACGCAGGATCCGGCGCAGGTACGGCTCAGAGTAGTCGGTGACATAGGGGTACTGCACCCGCACCAGGCGCCGAGGCGACGACCGCCTCACAATGCCCGCCATCGTGGTGTGGTAGTCGCTGAGCCACACCGCCTTGCCGAGAAGAGCGAGCACCGCCAGATGCCCATCGCTGCCGGCCAGGGCAAACGCGTTGTCGTAGAGGTACTGCAGCTTCTTCGCGACCGGCCAGTCCGGGGAGTAGGCAGCCTGCGCGTCGACCTGCCACGTCGGGCTCGATGGCCTCTCCCAACGCCGGGCGTACTGCCAATTCGTGAGGAAGTACCCCTTCAGCACGCGGGCCAGGTCGAAGTCGAGTTGGACCTCGTCTGCCTCGGTGTGGTGCTCCCTGCGGAAACGGGGATAGAGGACTCGGGCCGCCTCGAATGCATCGCGCGCGTTGACGATGTCCTGGCTGTAGAGGCTCAGGTTCTCGGCCGGCGCGGCCTCTGCGGCGCCTTGCTCCCCGTCGCGCGCCGGATCGCCGCCGTCGCGCTCCCGCACGATGCGCCCCTGTATCCGCTGGGCCTGGTGCGGCGACGCGATATACAGCCTGCCGAGCCAATAGAGGCCGCGCGGCTCCCACACGGTTCCGCGGTGGGTGCGCACGAAGCCGATGCTCTCCGCCAGCGCGCTGTCCCAACGGTTCGACCTGCCGAGGGCCACGCAGACGCGGTACCGCACCTCGTCCGCCCGCGCGGGCGGCACCTGCCCCTTCTCCAGCAGGCTGCGGTAGGCCGCCAGCGCCCCGGCGTAGCTCTGCGTGTCGTAGAGCTTGTCGGCGGCGGCAAGGTCGGGCGGTGGGACCTGGGCGAGGGCGATGATCGGCGCGACGAGGAGGGCAACGGCAGCACAGGCCAGGGGCAGGCGGCGCGACATGACGCATCTCCCGCGGGCAGAAGGGTGGCGGCCGGACAGCCGGCCGCCTGCACGTTGGACGCGGGATGGCGAGCGAGGGTTACCCCACGGGAGCGGAACGCGACAAGCAGCGTCCCTACGGGTGCGCCTCCGCACCGAGATCGGCCTGGACCTTCGCGCGGTACTCGGCTACGGGCATGCCCCATTCGGTAAACTGGCGCAGGCCCGCGCGCTCGGCGGTCTCGAACAGCCGGTCCGCCACCGCGCGGCGCTCCTCAGGCGAGCCATAGCGCAACTGGAGCTGGGCGTACTGGATGGGCATCCGAGCGATGCGCACGCGCTCCAGCAGATCGGGCCGGTTCGCGACCAGCTTCTCCGCTTCGTCGAACAGGGCGCGGTACGCGTTCAGGTTCGCCTCGGAGAGATACCCCTTCGCGCCATCCTGCGGGCTGCCGAAGATGGAGAGACCCGCGCCCGACTCGGCCAGCGCCTCGTGCATCTGGTCGATGTAGCGGCGGAGCGGCTTGGCCGCCGGACCGTACACGCCGCCAAGGAAGTCGTCGATCAGCGCGTCCACGTTGCCGTCCGGGTTCCACTCCAGCTTGGCGAGAAGATACGAGCGCAGGTCGGCGAACTCGCCCCGCACCTCGCGGTTGCCCTGGGCGAACATGCCGCGCGCGTGGTTGGCGGCGAGGAATCGCATGTTCGGCTGCAGCACGCGCAGGTTCGGGAACGGGCTCACCAGGTTGCTGAACTGGATGACGTAGTCCCACACGAAGACGTTGTCCGTGAGCTGGGCCCAGCGTTGCACGTCCTCGCGGAACGAGGCGCTCGAAGGGTCCTCCCCGATCGGGCGACTGCGGTTGCACTCGATGCTGCAGAGCATGATGTGCACGTTCGGCGCCGGTTTGAGCGTCTTCGGCGGGCGGCGCGTGTACTGGTACGAGAGCGTCGAGACGATGCGGTCCGGGAACTCGGCCGCCACCTTGTTGACGAACTCCAGCAGCGAGCCCATCGGGGTGCCTTCACGGTCGTCGATGGCCTTGCACGTGGGGCATTGGCAGTTGCCGCCCGTGTCGTTCTGGCTCACGGACCAGTAGCGCAGGTCGGTCCGCTCGCGGATCTTCGCGCGCAGGTGCTCCACCGTCAGCCGCAGCACATCCGGGTTCGTGAGGCAGAGCTGCGTGTTGTCGACGCGCTTGCCGTTCACCAGCGCGAAGTACTCGGGGTGGTCGCGGAAGTGCGTTTGCGGCGGCACGATGGAGAAGAAGCTGTGGCACCAGTATCCCCACCCTCGGTGCTGCTCGCTCGTCATCTTCCCATCGCGCACGATGCTGGCATTGCCGTTGAGGCGCTGGCGCGCGGCGAAGCCCGGGTCCATCGCCTCGGCGTAGTACACCTCGCGGTAGGCGAACGCGGGCCGCTGCCGCACCCGGACAGCCGGCACCGTGATGGTGCGCTCGGAGGGGATGATGGTGACGGTCGGCGTGTACCACCGGCATCCCAAGATATCCTCGAGCAGCGCATAGCACCCGTTCAGGACCCCCGTTTGCGCGTCGCCGACGATCTCGATGACGGGCACGTCGGCGTGCGGCGCGGGGTGCTTCGTGTTCGGTAGGCGGAAGCGGATAACGAACTCGCCAGGCGCCAGCCGCACGCGGTGCTCCCGCCTGGCCACGATGGCGTCGTCCGCGAGCACGACAGCGCACTTGTCGGCCCGCTCGAACTCGCCCCAGCCCGCCTCCGGCCGCCGGATGGGCAGCTTCGCCCCGGACATGAGCTGGATGTGGTGCTGGACCTCCTCGGCGCCCCGGTTCATCGACGCGGAGCCGCCCGGCGCCACGTAGATGCCCGCGCGCGGCTTCCCGTCCCTTGTCAGCACGACGCTGGGTGCGGGCGCCGCAGCCGCCAGAGCGGGCAGGGCCAGCAGCAGCACGACGATGGGCATCTGCATGACGATCCTCCTTGTGCGCGCCCCCACCAGCGGGCTGCGCCGGCCGGGCACAGAGGCCCATCCCACCATCGCGCGGGTCAGCCCTGTGCGTCTACCAGATCCCGCACGAGGCGGATGCGCTCGGCCGATGCGTCCGGCGGCACCTGGTCCGCAGCGCCCAGGACGAAGCCGGAGCCCGGCGGGAAGGTACGCAGGACCTCGCGGACGAACGCACGGAACTCCGCGTCCGGGGTCAGTGGCGAGAACATGGCGCCGGGCAGGCAGCCCCACACGATGCAGCGCCCCTCGGTGACCGCGCGGATCCCATCGAGCGTCATGTCGCCCACCGGCCAGGGGGTGACCGACTCGACTACGTCGAACCCGGCTTCCACCAGCAGCGGGAGCGACGCGCGGAGCGTGCCGTCGTTGTGGATACCGACGCGCTTGCCGGCTGCGTGGAGCTGGGCGATGCGCCGACGCCAATAGGGCAGCTCGTAGCGCTGGATCAGGCGGCGGCCGGTCACCTCGCCGGACAGGTTCTCGGGGAACTCGACGTACTCGCCCGGCCCCGCGCAGATGAGGTCGAAGATGGCATCGTCGCTGCGCTGGATCGCGTCGAGAGTGCGCTCCAGATCGTCCCGCGCGTCGGCCAACAGCGCGATGGTCGTCTCGACCCCGGCCCAGCGGCTCAGCAGCGTCTGCAGCGCCGAGGTGCAGACCGGGGAGAGCACGCAGGCCATCCCGTCGTCGCCCCATGCCGCGTCGCAGCGCTCGAATTCGGCGTAGTTGGGCCGGACCGTGCGATGCGTGAAGGCGTACTCCATCACGCGCAGGTCGGCGGGCGTCTTCACGTAGTGCTCAACGTAGGCGCTCGTGCCGGACTCAGGCAGTTCCTGCGTGACGCTGCGCACCTGGCCGGCGGGCGCGGTGAGCGTCGAGGTGGTGTACGGCCCCTCGGTGCGGACCTCGGCCTGGACCGTGGCGCCGACCTCCTCGGTCCAGACCATCGGCGCGTAGAGGTAAATGCCCGCGCCGAGGTCGCGGTGCATCTGGAGGTAGCCGTCGCCGGCGTCGGCCCACTCGCGAGGCAGGTCGCCGCGCGCCTGGTGTGCGCTGTACCACCAGCTCAGGTCGGCATACCAGGGCGTGCGATCGGGAGTGCGCCCGCGCAAGACCGCCAGCAGTCGCTCACGTTCCGTCACGGGCGCTTCCCCTCACGACCCGCACGTGCCCCTGATCGCCGCGACGTGCGCGCGGGCCCCCTCAACGAGGAGGCATCGCAACGTACCGCGCGAAGTGCCCCTGCCACTCCGGGGCTGCCTTCGGCACCTCCCTCGTCTCGCCTCGCTGCGTCTCGCGGACGACGATCGGCATGGGCTTGCCGGTGTAGCACACCTCGCTGAAGCTGATGGCGGCGCGGGAATCGCGTAGCACAAACATGGGTGCGCGCTCCGAGTCGCCGACCGTGTAGCTGAGGCCACCCAGGATCTCTGTCGAAGACCCGCCCCTCGCATCCAGCAGCGGTCCCCCGCCCTCCGTCTTGAGACCCAGCACCCACACGGTGCCGCCGTCGTTCTCGATGTGTACGCCGTCTCCTTCGGGGTTGAACTGCCTCGCCCAGACCTTCTGGCGCCGGAACCGGAAGTAGCGTCCGACCACATCCTCGATGAACAGATCGCCTGACCCGTGCGGCCCCGTGCGGTAGGCCTCGGCAGCCTGGAAGTTGATCATGAGGCGCCGCAGTACGAGCGTGCGGAAACTGTCGTGCTCTACAAACCAGTAGGGTCCGCCGGAGAACCCTGTGGCCAGCCCCTCGATGACCACCACTGGGGCCGCGCCATCGGCAAAGCGGAACAGAGGCTTGGCATCTCTGCTCAGCGGATCCCCTACCTCGAGCCACGCGCGGCACCCAACGATGCGACGGACTTTGCCGCGGATCACAATCGTGGTGCCGATGCGGTAGGCGCCCCTGGGGAGATAGACAGTCGTGGCCCCGGAGTCGATCGCCTTCTGGATGGCCGGTGCGTCATCCTCCGCGCCCATCGTGGCTGGTCGCGCCCACGCGGAGGGATCGTCCCAGGGGACGACGGGCGTCTCGCGCACCGGCAGACGCAGGTCGCCGTCCGGAGAGGCGAACAGGCTAGATGCCGGCTTGGAGAGCCAGCGCGTCACGTTGGGGCCCTTCACCGAAGTGCTATCCCCGCGCCGGATAGCGACCCGGTACCCAGTCGTCTTCAGGTCGAAGATGGCGGCCCCCGCCTCCGACACGACGGCGGGGCGATCCGATGCACCGGCACGCCCCTTTAGGTCGCACCCGACGAGCGTGGTGAAGCCGCCGGCCGCATGGATCGCGGTCACAGCATTGAGACTCACAAGACCGCGAACGGTACATGGCTGTCCGTCGTTTCGCAGGCCGACCCGGTTCTGGTGAGCCAGCTCGATATGCTCGAAGGTCTCGCTCGCCACACTGGTAGCAACGCGGACACCCGTGTCGAAGCCGGTGACCTTCACGTTCTTGATCAGGCACGGCCCCTGCTCATCGGTGTAGCCCATGTCGAGCCCACAGACGCCCTGCCCGTCGCCCGAGACGATGGAGACATCGTAGACCCCGCCCTGGTTGCTGGCGATGAACTGCAAACCGCAAGCTCCGGGGTTGCCTGCCCCCGTATCGATGGTCAGGTTCCGTACCTCATTGCCGAACCGCTGGGCCGGTGCGCTGCCCGTCCAGATGACCGGCTTGGGGCGGCGCGAACTGGCGAACCCCGAGCACGCGTCTTTGAGCTTCAGAACGGCGCCACCCCGGCTCTGCCCCTGGATGCCCGTGTTCTTCTCCTCATCGCCATCACCCCGGCCATGCGGCCAGCGAAGGGTGTCGGAGACGAGGTAGATGCCGTTAGGCAGGTAGATGATGGCGCCCTGGTTGGGATGATCCGAGAGGGCCTTCTGAATGGCGGCGGTATCGTCGTGGACCCCGTCGCCCTTCGCGTTGTAGGGGGGCCGCGTGACGTCGACGACGCCCGCGTCGGCCGGGTAGACGATGTTCTCCGCCCCGGCCAGAGGCCTACCGAGACCGGGTGTCGGGTGGGTCGGGCGCGGGTACAGGGGGACCCATGGCCTGGCCGGCTCTGGAGCGCGGTCGGCGTCCGCGAAGCGCACCTCCGCCAGCCCCGAGTTCTCGCCTCCCCTGTAGTTGGACACGATCTGCCAGCGCACGTACCGGGCCCGGATCACGGCCCCGAAGGGTACGGCCTGGCCTGGATCGTTGTCCGTCCCAGGCGCCATCGCGAGCGTGAACCGCCCCACCGAGCGGTACGCGCTCCCGTCCTCGGAGACCGAGACGTCCAGGTCCTTGACGCCGCGCGTATGCCACCCACCATCCTCGTTGTAGTTCCAGACATAGAAGCCGCGCAGGTTGGCGACGCGCCCGAGATCGAACAGCAGCCAGCTTTGCGGGTCCCCATTCCACATGCACCCGCCATCGTCCGCAACACGGTTCGAGTGCACGTACACACCGCTGCCCGGCGAGGTCTCGCCCCATCCCGATCCGTCCATCAGCTTCGTTGCCGTGCGACCTGCCGCGGCCTGCACGCTCGACGCTGATGCCGACACCGGGGTCACGAAGGCGCCCAGGGATTCCGTTCGTGCACCCGGCTCAGCACGCTGCCAGCACGTCGATAGCAGGGATGAGGCCGCCAAAGACGCGGCGACGACGAAGGGCTTTAGCACGTGCGCCTCCAGGAGTGCGACAAACGGCGGTGTGGAGCCAGGTGTGGGCCAGACACATTGGGTGGCTCCACGCCAGCGTCAGTCCGATCCGCAGCCCGGCGCGGCGCGGAGGCCGCGCCCTACGGACTCCGTGGCGCGGCCTCCGGCAGCATCCGCACGCCGTCGTCCTGGATCAGCTTGCGCGTCACCTTGTCCCACTGGCGCGTGCGCACCGGGAGGCGGTGGGCGCCGTGGCAGGAGGTGCAGGCGGCCGTCGAGGGTTTGGCAGCGCGGAACGGCGCGTGGGCGACCTTCGACTTCGGCTTCGTCAGCTTCGCCGCCGCGTGGCACTTCATGCATGCGGCCGCGATCTGGTCCTTGGCGTACATGATGTCCGGCGGCGTGATGTTGTTCTCGTCGGAGCTGTGCTTGTCCGACTCGCCGTGGCACGTCGCGCAGCCGACCCCCACGGCCTGGTGCTTCTTGGCCAGCGGCTCGGACTTCATGTTGGCGTGGCACACCGCGCAGTAGCTGTTGTCCGCGGGCTGCGGCTTGGCCTTGGCCTTCGCGGGGGCCTTCTGCCCGGCCACCGCCACCGACGCGAGCAGCACGACCGCCGCGACGATCGCGATGGCCGATGCGGCCCGCGCGAGCCGCGGCGGCGACGGAGCGCCGCCCTCCAGGCTTGATCGCAGCGACCGTGGAGGGTGGGCCTCCGTGCCCACCGCACCGACCAGCGGCGACGGAGCGCCGCCCTCCGGGCTCGCCTTACACATACCGCCAGTCCTTCAGCCACTCGTAGTCCGGCGGCAGGTTGGCCCACATGTGGCGCGCGGCCTTGTGCAGCTCGGCCTTCTCGTGCGCGTCGAGGGTGCGGCGCTCCTTCACGGCCTGGGCAACGTTGTCCACCTGGTGGGCGCTGGCGAGGCCGGGGATGGGCGCGGTGATGGCAGGGTTGCCCAGGATGTAGCGGATGGCGAGGCGAGCGCGCTTGTCGTCCTCCTCCGCCTCGGGGCTCGTCGGAGAGCTGTCGCCCTTGAAGAGCGACGCGCTGCCGAATGGCTTGATGCCCAGGAACCCGACCTTGTGCTTCACGACGGAGCCGAACAGGCTGTCGTCCGGCAGCACCGCCGAGTCGGCCGTGTACGGGGAGCAGATCATCTGCACCTGCTGCGGGTAGGTCTCGATGATCATCTTGAGCCACGGCCGGTCGTGCGAGGAGAGCCCGGTGACGCGCGCCTTGCCCTGCTGGCGGGCGGTCTCCAGCGCCTTCATCAGCTCCTCGACCTCGCCCTTGGTGTGGCGGCTGCCCTTCTCGTGGCAGGTCACGCGCCAGATGTCGGCGTACTCGATGCCCGCTTCCTTCAGCCCATCGTCCAGCGTCTTGAGCAGCGCCTTTGCCGTGCGGCACTCCTCGTTGCGCATCTCGCGCTCGGCCCAGGAACAGGTCATGAACATCGAGTCGCGCCGGCCCTTCAGCGCGCGGGCATACGCCACGATCTCGCCCGTGGTGCAGGCGTCGACCAGGTTGATGCCCCGCTCGATGCAGCGGCTGAGCATGTCGGCCCGGTTCTTGTGGAACGCCTCCAGGTCCGCGTCCGCGGCGGTGGGCAGGCTGTACGGGTCGATGGGCTTCGACCCGATCATCTTGTCGATGCGCTTCCAGTGGCCGCCCATGCACACGGCCGAGACCCAGACGCCGGTCTTGCCGAGCGGGCGGTACTCCATGTCGGGGTTGAAGCTGCGGGTTTTGCGCACTTGCGGGCTCTGCTGCGCCTCGGCCAACTGCGCGGCGGCCACCGCGGCGATGCCGGCCACGGCCGAGTCGCGCAGGAACTCGCGTCGGGTCGATCCGTTCTGCTGGCTCATACGGCCCTCCCAGGGCGGTGCGTCGATGGTGGCGGATTCGCGAGGCGGCGGGGATTGTCCTGCGTGCGGGAGGCGCGTGTCACGCGCCTACTCCTCCACCACCGCCCACGCGCCGTAGCCCACCACGCCGCCGCGCATGCCGGCCGTGTCGCCCGAGTTGCGCAGGTCGAGGGTCCCGACGCGAAGGCCCCGGGCCCGCACGGCCAGTAGCAGCCCGGCGAGGGCCGCGCGGCCGCAGGCCTGGTCCGGCACGATGTCCTCCGGGCGCAGCGCCTCGATCGCGCGGCAGGTCGCCTCGTCGCGGCGCCGGGCCTCGTCGTACGGCAGGTAGTGGCTCAGGTCGGTGCTCACGACGATCAGCGTCTCCGCGTCCGTCCAGAGGTACTCGATCGTCCGGCACACGCGGTCGTCCGTCGCGCTGCCCACCAGCAAGGGAACGAGCGCGAAGTCGCCCAGCACGATCTGTAGAAACGGGAGGTGGACCTCGAGGCAGTGCTCATAGTGGAACGGGCCGTCAGTCTGCCGGACCCACGGCAGCTCCAGCACGCGTGCCACCGCCTCGCCGTCGACCGGCGCCCCGCCCAGCGGCGTCGCGAACAGCCGCGCCTCTGGCGCCGCCGCGCCCGGGAAGGCCGCACAGTGCGAAGGGCCTAGCAGCACCACGCGCCGCACCGCACCGCGCAGGCCGGCCACGCGTGCATAGGCGAACGCCGCAACGGGGCCGGAGTACTCGTAGCCCGCGTGAGGCGCAATGATCGCCCGCGGAGGCGCTCCCTCGCCCGGCGCCGCCGCGAGCATCGCAGCCACCGTGCGCCGCAGCGCCGTGGGGTCGGCAGGATAGAACGTGCCGGCCGCCTGCGCACGCATCACTCCGTCCATGCTTCCACCTCGCCGCACGCTCCTCGCGAAGCGCTGTATAATGCCACTATACGCCCCAACCGGGTGGATTGCCATGGACAGAACGGACACCGGCGTCGCGCCGAGCCCGCACTGGCGCGCGCTGGAGGATGGACGCATCGAGTGCATGGTCTGCCCGCGCGCCTGCCGCCTGCGGGAGGGACAGCGCGGCGCCTGCACCGTGCGCGCGCGCCGCGGCGATGCCCTCGTCCTCACCACCTACGGCCGGTCGAGCGGCTTCTGCGTCGACCCCATCGAGAAGAAGCCCCTCTACCACTTCCTGCCCGGCTCCCCGGTCCTCTCGTTCGGCACCGCGGGCTGCAATCTGGCCTGCCGCTTCTGCCAGAACTGGGACATCAGCAAGGCGCGCGAGACCGACGTGCTGTGCGACGCCGCCAGCCCCGCGCAGATCGCCCGCACGGCCCGCCGCCTCGGGTGCCGCAGCGTCGCCTTCACCTACAACGACCCGGCGGTGTTCCTGGAGTACGCGGACGACGTGGCAGCGGCCTGCCGTGTGGAGGGCATCCGTACGGTGGCGGTGACGGCGGGGTACGTCTGGGGCGAGGCGCGGAAGCACCTGTTCCGGCACATCGACGCGGCGAACGTGGACCTGAAGGCGTTCTCGGAGGACTTCTACCGGCGGCTCTGCGGGGGGCGCCTCGCCCCGGTGCTGGACACGCTGCGCTACCTGCGCGAGGAGACGGCGGTCTGGCTGGAGATCACGACGCTGCTCATCCCGGGCGAGAACGACTCCGACGCCGAGCTGGACGAATTGACACGGTGGGTCGTGGCAGACCTGGGCGCGGACACGCCGCTCCACTTCAGCGCGTTCCACCCCGACTGGCGCCTGCGCGACCGCCCGCCGACGCCCATCGGCACGCTGCGCCGAGCCCGCGAGATCGCCCAGGCCAACGGGCTGCACCACGCCTACACGGGCAACCTGCCGGACGCGGAGGGCAGCACGACCCGGTGCGCAGCCTGCGGCGCGCCGCTCATCTCCCACTCAGGCTACGACCTCGTGCGCTACAACCTCGATGGCGGGGGGCGCTGCGGGACGTGCGGAGCACCGTGCGCCGGGGTGTTCGAAGGCCCGGCAGGCTCGTGGGGCAACCGGCGGCAGCCGGTGAGGATCGGCGAGGGCTGAGCGCGGGGCAGCGGTGGCGACGGAGCGCCACCCTCCAGGCGGCTCGCCGGGCGCCCTACTCCTCGCGCATTGCCATCGGGCGGTCGTCGCCGCTGGCGGCCGCCTCGATCTTCCGCTTGGCCGCCTCAAGCACGCTCGCCGGCGTGCGGAACCAGACGCCTACCGCGAACACGGTCAGCGCGCCAACCATCGCGAACCAGGTGAAGCTCACCTTGGGCAGCCAGTCCGGCTTCACGAAGGTCGCGGTGCTGCCGAAGAGGTGCACGACGCCGTTCAGGATGTCGAGGTGCAGCCCCCCGAGCACGATCGTCGCGGCCAGCCCGCAGGTCACCGCGATGGCATTGCCCAGGTCGGATCCGCGGTCCTTCGTGAACATGCCGAGCAGGAACACGCCGAGCATGGGACCCAGGATGAAGCCCGCAATGCCCAGCACCACCGGGATGATGCGCACGCTCGGGTTCGTCACCTTCGCGTAGGCGAAGCCGCATGCGACGAGGATCAGCAGGATGGCGAACACGACGGTGAACCAGCGCGCGGCGCTTACGTGCTGCTCCTCGGTGCGCCGCCGGCCGAAGTACGGGATGTACCAGTCGTTGGTTGCGCTCGTGGCCAGCGCGTTAAGGGCGGCGGACAGCGAGCCCATCGCGGTGGCGAACACGCCGGCCAGCACCAGGCCGCGCAGGCCCCAGGGCATCACGTGCAGGATGTACGCGCCGAACACGTCCGCGGTGACCGGCTTCGCCACTCCGTCCACCATCGCCTTCGGCAGGTAGGTCGGGTCCTTCAGATAGTAGACGTACAGCAGGATGCCGATGAACGTGAACGCGGACGCGACCGGCAAGTCCATGAATGCGGCGGAGATGAGGCTGCGGCGCGCCTTCTTGTGCGTCTCAGCGGTCAGCAGGCGCTGCACCATGTCCTGGTCGGTGCCGAAAGCCGCCATGTTGCCGAGCGTGGTGGCGATGAGCGCGGAGAAGAGCGTGTAGTCGCTCGCCAGGATCAGCTTGATGTACTCCCACAGGTTCATCTGCGTGACGTGGTTGGCTGTCTGGTACGCGGCGACCTGCGCCGGCTCGAAGCCCGTCAGGAAGTAGCCCTCGATGCGGGTCATCTGCGGAATGGCCTCGGCGATGGCGTGGAACCCGCCGATGTGGTGCAGCAGCGTGCCGATGGCGACGAGCGCACCGCCGAACATGAGGCAGGCCTGCACCACATCCGTCCAGATGACCGCCTTGATGCCGCCGATGGCCGTATAGGCACAGGTCAGGACCGTGAGCAGCACGATGGCCACCACGTACGGCCCAACGGTGGTCACGGCGGTCGACCCGTACTGGAACTCCGCGCCCGTGAACATGCGCCAGGCCAGCACCATCACGATGGCGGGCACGAACAGGCGCGTGCCGCTGGCGAGTGTGCGCATCACGAGGAAGAGCGCGGAGACGTAGTTCTTGGTCCCGATGCCGAAGCGCGCGCCGAGGTAATCGTAGACCGTGTAGACCTTGTACGCGTAATAGGGCTTCAGGAACACGAAGCCCACGATGATGCGCCCGATGATGAGGCCGAAGACGAGCTGGACATAGGCCAGGCTGCGCTTCTCGAAGCCCTCGCCCGGCGCGCCCAGGAAGGTGGCAGCGCTGGTCTCGGCGGCGATGATGGACGCCATGACCGCCCACCACGGCACCTGACGCCCGCCGAGGGCGAAGTCGTGCAGGCTCTTCTCGCGCCGGCCCATGTAGAGGCCGAGAGCGGAGATGAAGACGAAGTAGAGAACGATGATGAGACCATCGACGAACAGGTACATGGGAACTCCCGTACGGCCCACCAACTCAGCCGGGCATTGGCCCACTATTCCTATTCGGCCGCGCTAAGTCCTTCTCGCCCCACTGTCCCCACACGCCAAGGTGGCCGGCCGCATGGAGCGCGACCGACCACCTGCTGTTGGTGAGACTAGCGGAGTGCGCCTACCGGCAAGTCGGCGGAACGCCCGGCTCCACGTCGCCGAAGTCGGCGGTCGTCAGGCTAGACAGCTTGCGCCACTTCGCATGCCCGTCGAGGAAACCCACGTTCAGCCCTTCGGTGTGGGCAACCGTGAGGCGGGGCCACAGCGAGCAGGCGTTCTGCGGGCTATCCTGCCAGTCCCACAGCCAGACATTGCTGGCTTCGGCGATGAAGATGGTGCCAGCGGTGCCGCGAGGGGACTGGTCGCCGATGCGGTCGAGCGTCGGCAGGTTGGCGGAGTTCGGAGCGTACCAGTTGAGAGTGCCCGCCGTCGGCGTGTAGACCACCTGCCCATACGCGCACATGTCATTGGTGCTCGGGCAGCGGTAGATGTCCGTGTTCTTGATGTACTGGTAGTAGCAGCTCAGGGCCTGCCAGGCGCCCTCACCCTGATACGTCGGGTAGATGGGGTTGCCGCCCACATTCCATGAGCTGATGGCGATGGGCTTGCCATCGAAGTCCTGAGCATACATCTGGATCGCGAGGTTGAGCTGCTTCACGTTGCTGAGGCAACTCGTCGCCCGAGCCTTCTCCCGAGCACGCGCGAAGACCGGGAAGAGAATGGCCGCCAATATCGCGATGATCGCGATAACGACTAGCAGCTCGATGAGGGTGAAACCCCGACGGCTTCGAACACCGTTCAACATGAGTCTCCTTCCTTAGTTGCCGGCCTCTGCCGGCTGCTCAGTACGATCCGGTCTGCGGGCGCGCACCACCCATCAGGTTGGATGGGGGCATCCCGGGCGGGGGGGTGCCACCAGGGCCCACGACCTGGTTGGGGCGACTCTGGACCCGAGACGGATCGATCACCAACCCCTTGCTCACCGCGGCGTCGTAGGTCTTTGCCTCGTCCGGTGTCATCTTGCTCCGATCCCCTCGCGTCCGGGCCAGGATCTGCTGGGCCTGCTGAACCGACGCAGCGGACACCGGGCCCGCGCTCTGGACCTTGCCAGTGCCGGCCTTACCGATGAGCAAGTATGCCACCACCGCAACCAGAACCACCACGACAGCCACAGCAGCGCCAACTGGTACTTCGTTCTTCATCGCCGCCAACACCTCCCCGCGGTACGCTTGCGGCTGGGCCGGACGTATTACGCCACCGTCGCCCTGCCGGCCACCGAACGTGTGCCAGCTTTCCACCTGGCATCGCCCATATCCTGCCGGACACGCCGCATCCGCAAAAAACCAGCACGTCCACGAGTTCCCACCACAACGCGGGCGCTCGAACCCGTCATCTGTTCCAGCACACCCGTGCGCCAAACCAGGTATCCTGCTATAGTGGTCGTAGGTGTAAACCGGTCCCCGCGAGGCGTATGGATTCGGGACACACTCGACAGAGCGGAGCACGATGGCAGCACTACGAGAGAACATCCGGACAACCACCCTCTCGAACGGGATTCGAGTGGTGTCGGAATCCGTCGACACGGTCCAGTCAATCTCGATCGGCCTGTGGGTCGGCGTCGGGTCGAGACACGAGGCCCCCGGCCTGCGAGGGGTCACGCACTTCATCGAGCACATGCTGTTCAAGGGCACCAAGACCCGCGGCGCCCGGCAGATCGCCGATGAGATCGAGTCGCGCGGGGGCAGCCTCAACGCGTTCACGGATAAGGAGTACACCTGCTACTACGCGAAGGCTCTGGCCGAGGACGCGCCGATCGTCATCGACGTCCTCACCGACATGCTGCGGAACAGCGTCCTCGATCCCGACGATCTGGCCCGTGAGAAGAACGTCGTCATCGAGGAGATCAAGCGATCTGCGGATACTCCCGAGGACTACGTCCACGACGTCTTCGCCGAGACGCTCTGGTCGCGCCACCCGCTTGGTAAGCCCACAGCCGGCTCGGTCCGCAGCGTCTCCGCACTAACGCCGGACCACCTGCGGGACTACCTCGCCACGCACTACACGCCCGACCGCATCGTGGTTTCCGCCGCGGGCAACGCCACTCACGAAGAGATGGTTGACCTCGCGAGCCGCGCCCTCGGCGACATGGGCGGCGCGCGCCACCAGCGGAAGCCCCGCGCCCCGGAGGGATCCGGCGCAAGCCGCCGAGTTCGACGCCGCACGGAGCAGGTGAACTTCTGCCTGGGCTGTCCGGGCTACGCTCAGTCCAACGATGACCGGTTCGGCCTCTTCATCCTGGATGCGGTCCTGGGCGGCAGCATGAGCTCGCGGCTGTTCCAGGAGATCCGCGAGAAGCGCGGCCTCGCCTACTCCATCGGCTCGTACAGCGTCTCCTACCTCGAGGGCGGCGCATTCGCCATCTATGGCGGCACCAGCCCCGAGACCTTCGACGAAGTCGTCGCACTCTCCCGCGCGGAGCTGGACGCCACGCGGCGAGGCGACCTCACCGTCGAGGAGATCGCCAAGGCCAAGACCCAGATCCGCGGCGCGATGGTGCTCGGCCTCGAGAACATGAGCACTCGGATGATGCGGATGGGCAAGTCGATGGTCTACCTCGACCGTGTGGTACCCCTCTCCGAGGTGCTCGCGAAGATCGACGCCGTCACGATGGACGACCTGGGCCGGGTGGCCAACGACCTGTTCCAGGAGGACCGCCTGACGATCGCCGCGGTAGGACCATTCCCGCGAGAGGCGCAGGAGAGCGCGGCGAATGGCTGACCGCATCCGGGCGGCAGTGGCGGGCGCGGCCGGCCGCATGGGGCGCGAGGTCGTACGGGCGATCGCTGAGGCGGACGACGCCGAGTTGGTCGCCGCCATCGACCGGACCGAGGTCGGGCGCGATGCCGGCGACCTTGCCGGGGTCGGCGCGCTCGGCGTTGCGGTCGTCGAGGAACTGGCAGACGCACTGCGGGCCTCAAGCGCGGAGGTGCTGGTGGACTTCACCGTCCCCGCGAGCGCCCTCTCGAACGCCGAGACCGCCATCGCGGCGGGCGTCTCCCCCGTTATCGGCACGACGGGTCTGACCGCGGACGACACGGCCCGGCTCGCGGCGCTGGCTCGCGAAGCGGGCGTCGGCGCGCTCGTTGCGCCCAACTTCGCGATCGGCGCGGTGCTGATGATGCGCTTCGCCGCCGAGGCCGCGCGCTACCTGCCCGACGTCGAGATCATCGAGCTGCACCACGAGCACAAGCTGGACTCCCCGTCCGGCACCGCGCTGATGACCGCGCAGCGCATCGCCGAGGCGCGCACCCAGGCGCCGAAGCCCGCTCCCGCCGACTGCGTCGAGAAGGTGCCCGGCGGGCGCGGCGCGGATGTCGGCCAGGTGCGCGTGCACAGCGTGCGGCTCCCCGGCTACGTGGCGCACCAGGAGGTCATCTTCGGCGCCCTCGGCCAGACCCTCACGATCCGCCACGACTCCACCGACCGCCGCAGCTTCATGCCGGGCGTCCTGCTCGCCGTGCGCCAAGTGCGCGAGCTGAGCGGCCTGGCGGTGGGCCTCGAGGCCGTCCTCTAGCCCACACCCGGACCGGTCGACGGGCGACGATCGTCCACACGACACAGAGGGCGAGCCGCGTGATGCGGCTCGCCCACAGTCGTCCCTTCGCCGC
>CAZFLM010000071.1:21436-33715 GCA_964519955.1 uncultured Chthonomonadaceae bacterium
CCCTCACCCCCCCCCCGGCCCGGGTCGCGGGGCCACCATCGCCCACCCCACCCCGGGGGCGCGCGGGGTGTGGCGCCCCCCCCTCTGTCGTCCGTTCGCCGCCCCCCCGACGGCGAACATCTGCACGACCTCGATACGACGAGTATACCTAGCCTGACCCATTCATGAGTCGCACCGGATGGGCACCGAGGCCCATCCCACCACTGCACTCGTGCATGATCCAGGCTAGTACGACCCCGCCGAACCAGCCATCGCGTAGGCTGTTTCCATCCGCGGAACGACCTTGCGCGAGGCGGACAGGCGCAGTAGGTGTACATACCGCGTCGCGTCCCACGCAGGTTCCTGGCGGCCCCAGTACGTCACGAACGCGTGCTTGCCGTCCGTCGTCGGGTGCCAGCCGGGCTGGCCGCAGCCGGAGAACAGAACCACCCGCGTGTACGGCTTGATCTGCTCGTCCTGGGTGAAGATGTACATCGCCCGCGCGGCTTCGCTCGGGTCGCCCTCCATGTACGCATCCGTGCAGAGCGCCCAGCCTCGCAGGGTCAGGGTGGTCAGCCCCTGGTTCTGCAACACTATGTACTCGCCACGCGCCGTTTCCGAAACGTGGATATCTACGATCTTGAGCATGGGTTGTCGCGCCTCTTCTGAGCCATACTGCGGGCACCGATCCGGCCCGGTCACCATGAACAACGACCGAACGAGCTTCTTTGCCCGTCACGAACAACCAAACACGCTTCCACAGTTGAGACACTTGTAGCACGCACCGTTGCGCACCATCAGGGCGCCGCACTCCGCACAGGCCGGGGCGTCCGCCTGCAGCTCGAAGATCTCGCGCTCGCGGCTAGAGTGGGATGCCGCCACCGGAGCGGGAGTGGCCGACTTGCCGTTCTCGCCATTGCTGAGCGTCTTCTCCTCCTGCGGCTGCGACTCCCGCGGGAGGAACTTCAGGCCGAGCCACCGGAAGATGTAGTCCGGGATCGACTTCGCGATCGGGATCTCCGGGTTCGGCGTGAAGCCGGCCGGCTCGAACCGCGTGTGCGCGAACTTGCTCGTCAGCGTATCCAGCGGGACGCCGTACTGCAGCGCCAGCGACGTCATCGTGGCGATCGTGTCCATGAGCCCGGAGATGACCGACCCCTCCTTGCTCATCGTCAGGAAGATCTCGCCCGGCAGACCGTCGTCGTACATGCCGACGGTGATGTAGCCCTCGTGGCCGGCGATGCTGAACTTGTGCGTGATCGACCGGCGCTCGTCCGGCAGCTTGCGCCGCACGGGCCGCCACGCGGGTTCGGCGCCCGGCACGATCTGCACGGTCGTCGTGGCGGCGGTCTCGCTCTCGGCGCGCTTCGTGTTCACCGGCTGGGTGCGCTTCGAGCCGTCGCGGTAGATGGCGATGGCCTTCAGCCCGAGCTTCCAGCCCTCCACGTACACGCCGACGATGTCCTCGACCGAGGCGTCGTTCGGCATGTTGACGGTCTTCGAGATCGCCCCGCTGATGAACGGCTGAACCGCCGCCATCATCTTCACGTGGCCCATGTAGTGGATCGAGCGCGTCCCGTTCGCCGGCTTGAACGCGCAGTCGAAGACCGGCAGATGGTCCTCCTTCAGCCCGGGCGCCCCCTCGATCGTGTCGTGCTTGTCGATGAACTCGACGATCTCCTTGGCCTGCTTCGGGGAGTAGGACAGCCGCTTCAGGGCCTCCGGCACGGTGCCGTTGACGATCTTCATGACGCCGCCGCCGACGAGGTTCTTGTACTTCACGATGGCGATGTCGGGCTCGATGCCGGTCGTGTCGCAGTCCATCATGAACCCGATGGTACCCGTGGGCGCCAGGACGGTCGACTGCGCGTTGCGGTAGCCGTGCTGCTCGCCCGACGCGATGGCCTCGTCCCACGCGGATCGAGCGGCCGCGAAGAGGTCTGCCGGCACATACTTCTGGGCGATGCCCTCCACGCTCTCGCGGTGCATGCGCATCACATCGAGGAAGCTCTCGCGGTTCGGGGCGTATCCCGGGAACGGACCGCCGTGGTCGCGCGAGATGGTGGACGACTGCAGATACGCCTCACCGGTCATGACGGCGGTGATGGCGGCGGCCAGCGCGCGGCCCTCCGAGCTGTCGTAGGGCACGCCCCGCGACATCAGCAGGGCGCCGAGGTTGGCGTAGCCGAGCCCCAGCGGCCGGAACGCGTGGCTGTTCGCGCCAATCGCCTCGGTCGGGTAGCTCGCGTTGTCGACGATGATCTCCTGCGCGGTGAACAGGATGCGGCAGGCGTGGCGGAAGCCCTCCACGTCCAGCTCGCCGTCCGCGTGCCGGAACCGCATGAGGTTCAGCGATGCCAGGTTGCAGGCGGAGTCGTTCAGGAACATGTACTCCGAGCAGGGGTTGCTGGCGTGGATGCGGTCCGTCGCCTTGCAGGTGTGCCAGCGGTTGATGGTCGTGTCGTACTGGATGCCGGGGTCGCCGCAGATCCAGGCGCTCTCGCCCATCAGGTTCATCAGGTCGCGCGCCTCGTAGGTGTCCGCCACCTGATCGTCGAGGATCGTGCGGGTCGACCACTCCTCGTCCGCCAGGTACGCCTGCATGAACTCGTCGCTCACGCGAACCGAGTGGTTGGCGTTCTGGTAGCTGACGCTGTCGTAGGCGCCGCCAGGCACGTTGAAGTTGCCGTTGTAGCCCGCGTCGATGAGCGCCCAGGCCTTCTTCTCTTCCTCGGCCTTGCAGGCGATGAACTCGCGGATGTCAGGATGGTCGATATCGAGCATGACCATCTTGGCGGCGCGCCGCGTCTTGCCGCCGGACTTGATGACTCCGGCGAACGCGTCGTAGCCGCGCATGAAGGAGACGGGGCCGGAGGCGGTGCCGCCGCCCTGCAGCCGCTCGCGGGAGCTGCGCAGGCTCGACAGGTTTGTCCCAGTTCCGGACCCAAACTTGAACAACATGCCCTCGGTCCGCGCCAGGGTCAGGATGCTCTCCATGGTGTCCTGGACGGAGTTGATGAAGCACGCGGAGCACTGCGGCTTGCGCTGGTCGGCCAGGCCCACGTTGAACCAGACCGGCGAGTTGAACGCGGCCTTCTGGTGCAGCAGCAGGTGCGTCAGCTCGTCGCGGAAAGCCAGGTAGTCGGCATCGGTGGCGAAGTAGCGGTCCTTCTTGCCCCAGTCGGCGATGGTGTAGGCCACCCGCTGGATCAGATGGCGAACGCTCTTCTCGCGATCCGGGCTGTTGATGTGGCCGCGGAAGTACTTCGAGGAGACCACGTTCACGGCGAGCTGCGTCCAGCCCTTCGGCACCTCGATGTCGTGCTGCTCGAACACCACATCGCCGCGCTCTCCCGTGATCACCGCGCTGCGGGTCTCCCATTCGACGCTGGCCCAGACGTCCTCGCCGGGCTCGGTGAAGCGCCGCGCCATCTTCAGGCCGGGAACGGCCGCGCGCACGCTTGGGGCGTCGAAAGGCTCGCCGGTCGCGGCGGCGTCCGCCGCGATGGCGTGGGTCTTGTCCACCGCGGGCGCCTGCCCGGACGAGGTGGTCTTGGTATCCTGCCTCAACTCTTACACCCTCCAGTCGGTCTCAATACGATCTCCACGTCGCAGCCGCCTCGCAGCGAAGGCGGGACGTGGCTAAAGGTGAACGGCATGATCTCGGGGGCGTCTCGTCCGCCGGCAGCAACGACCAGCGGCGATCGCTCAACCACACGCTGGCACCAGGCCAGGTAGGGGCTATGGAAGTACAGGGTCGGGCGCTTGGTCAATGCGGACCTCCGGCATTGGGCAGGCCAGTCCGTCAGTTGCCCTTGGCTTGTCGTCGCAGCAGCGTAACGATCTCGCGGAACTGAGCCGCGTCCTCGAACTGCTTGTAGACGGATGCAAACCGCACGTAGGCGACCTGATCCAGCGAACGCAGCCGGTCCATCACCATCTGACCGATTTCGTCCGCGTGGACCTCACGCTCCAGGCGGTTGTAGAGCATCCTCTCGATGTCTTCCGCTGTATCTTCCAGTAGTTTCTGACTAACGGGCCTTCCCTTGCACGCGAGGCGCATGCCCTCCAGCACTTTGCGGCGCTCGAACAGCTCCCGGCGGCCGTCCTTCTTCACCACATAGAGGGTCATCTCTTCGATCTGCTCGAAGGTGGTGAAGCGGCGGCCGCAATCCTTGCACTCTCGGCGGCGCCGCACAGTCTCGCCCTCCTGGGACTCGCGCGAGTCCAGGACCTTGTCTTCCTTGGAGCCGCAGAAGGGGCATCTCATGCGTGCATCGTACCTTCAAAGGCCCTAGATGTAGTAGGCTCGGAGATGATAACACCCAAGATGTTGCGTGTCAAGGGGCCACCCGGTATTTCGCACAGGAACTTCGCGCGGCAGAATGGCGAGCACCGGAGTATTGAGCGCCCGTTCGCCGAAGGAGCAGGTGCGCGCGCCAGGTCGGTCGAACCTGGGTGAGACGGGACCCATCCCGCACAACGCTGGGGCGGGATGGGCGTTCCTGTCCGTCCATCGGAGCCCAACCATGCCCATCACCCGACGCCAGTTCGCCGCCGGAGCCGCCGGCCTTGCCCTCTTGTCGAAGGAGCGCGCACACGCCATGCCCGACCGCCTGCCCAGCCTCATCGGAGGCCGGTTCCTCACGTTCAACTCCATCATCCGCGTCAACCAGATCGAGGTGACGCGCAGCCACAACGTCGGGGCCGACGAGGGGGCCAGCCACACGCCGGCGCGCGTCCAGGCGATGCGCGACGCCCTCGAGCGCGGCATGCCCGGCGCCCGCATGACGTGGGCCTTCTCGTGGCTCGCGCTGCAGGACCCGCGCCCCAACTACCGCGCCATCCGCGAGCTGGTTGTCGGGTTCCAGAAGCGCTTCGGGGACGAGATCACCTTCATCCCGGGCGCCTACTTCGCGCCGATGTACAACTCGCGCGCCCAGGTGAACGCCGACCTGCACGACGCGCTGGCGATGATCGAGGAGATGGTTGGCGGGCGCTACCGGCCCAGGAGCGTGGTCGCCGGGTTCCTGGCCGCGGACAACCTGCGCTACCTGGCCGAGCACGAGGGCATCCACGTGGCGCAGGGCAACATCTGGAGCCAGTACGGCATCGACAACGGGGACGGCGACGGCGCGCCCAGCTACCCCTACTACCCCAGCCGCGAGCACTTCCTGAAGCCGGCGCAGGCCAAGGCAGACTTCGTCGACTGCGTGAACCTGGACGGGTGGACCTGCGACTTCCTGGCGGCGCGGCGCGCGGGATTCGAGGGGGGCTTCAACAGCCGCATGGGGGTCGGCCCGATCGAGACGGTGGGCGCCCACGGGCCGGAGGTGGGCCTGCGGCAGATGGTGGCCACCACGGCGGCGCACTTCGACGCGGGCTACGACCTGAACCGCTTCGCGTGGGTCACGAACTGCTGGGAGGTGAGCCTGGCGGACATGATCCCCATCGAGAACCTGGCGCGGTGGATGGGCGCGGTGCACGCCCGCTGGCCGGACGCGAAGTGCATCACGCAGGGCGAGTTCGGCCAGGCCTGGCGCAAGCACTTCCGAGACAACGCGAAGTGGGACTACCGCTTCGTCCAGCGCGGCACCGGCATCGGCGGGTCGGACGAGAAGCGAGAGATCCGCTGGTTCATGAACCGCCGGTTCCGCCTGGCCCTGCTGCGCGACGCGGACGCGCCCGGCTCCGAGCGGGTGATCGACCTGACGCGCTACGACCTGCCCGCCAAAGAGCCCGCCGACGCCCGCCCCGACGCGCCCACGCGCAACTGGAGCCTGATGAACCGCATCAACCAGAAGCGCACGCGCCCGCAGGACCAGCCCGTGCCCCTCGCCGACCTGACCGCCGCCGACCGCGAGCTGATCGCGAGGCACTACCCCGAGCTGCTGCGGTAGGCGCGGCAGCGGGGCGCTCCCCCTCTCGACGAGCGCCCCGCTGCGCACTCAGATCTGCACCGAGACCCGCTCCGCCGTCTTCTCCACCACCTTGCCGCCCAGCAGACCGACCAACTCGCCGAGATCCATCACCGGCTGGCCGTGCAGCAGAAACGGGGGAACCAGCAGCTTCGCCTGGCCGGTCGCGCCGACCTTAACTGGGTCGCGGAAGAGCTGCAGGCGGACGGTACCTTTGCCGCTGCGCGTCAGGATCAGGGCGCCAGCTTTGGCGTCCCAGCTCGGCCGCCAGCCGGCTGCGCCGGCCACGGCCACGACGGGCACATAGGCCCGCTTCGCTGAGAGGATGCCCCGTATGCGCTCGTCCAGTCCGCCGTTCACCGCCACGACCGGCGATCCGGCAGCGGCCACGGCCTCCGGCAGACTGCTCGCCGCGTGGGCGAGGACCGAATGGGCGATGGCTTCCACGGCGCCGATGGGGAACTTGGCGTCGATATGGTTGCGCGACGCAGCCGCCGACTGCACGCCCTCGACGTGCACAACCATGCGCCCCAGCCGGCACGTCAGGATTCCGCCATCCGGCATGGGCATCGCTACCGATTCGTCACCGATGGGGTCTGGACCCAGGAGGGAGCCTGGATCTGGTACTCCGGACCCCCACGTTTCCCGATACTCGGCGCGCGCGTTCGCCTCGGTGTCCGCCACCGTGACTTTGAGCGCCAGAGACAGCGCACCATCGGACGAGTAGAGCGTCCGCTGGATGACTGCGATGGTGCCAGTCCTGGCCCCGCCGCTCTTCTTGGTGACGTCCCAATCGGTGCGGATCCAATCCGACAGCGCCTTCTCATGGCGTTCGACCCCGATAAGCGGAGGCAGCTCGTCCGCCGGTTGTACCGCCGCGAAGCCTGGAAGGTCCTTGGCATCTGGAAGCAACGCCCTAAGCTGGGCCTCCGTCGTGCCCTGCCCCCGGCAAGGGGCTCCCATCAGCGCCATCAGCACAGCCACCACGAACGCCCCGGCACGCACGCACCTGCACATCGTGCACCTCCCATGGTCGCCCAGGTCAGATCCTCACCGACACCCGCTCCGCCGTCTTCTCCACCACCTTGCCGCCCAGCAGACCGACCAGTTCGGTGAGGTCCATCACCGGCTGGCCGCCGTCCTTCAGCACCGGCGACTTCAGCGCGACCTGCTTCGCCTCGCCGCCCACCGTGGCCGACATGCTGCCCGCAGCCAGGTTCACGGTCCGGCCGCCGCGGCTCAGCGTCACCTTGCCGGTCTTCGCGTCCCAGGCCACCTTCCAGCCCGCCAGCTTCGCCACGTCCGCCACCGGCACCTTCGGCTGACCGGAGACCAGCGTGGCCCGTCCCGGCAGCGGCTGCCCGTTCACCGCAACCGCCGCCGAGCCGCTCCCCTTCCCCGCGATGCTCGCCACGCGCGAGATCCGCAGCAGGATCGTCTCCGCGATCGCCTCGACGGCCTCCGGCGGAAACTCGGCCTTGACCTGCTCGCGGGCGGCGCGATTCGATGGGCCGCAGTTGACCTGTACAAACGTGCGCCCAAGGACGAACATCATGGAACTGGCGCCATTGAACCGGACGCACCACGCCCTGTCACCGATCGGCGCCCCCGAGAACGACCCCGCAGTCCACGGTCCGTTGGATTGCAGTTCGTACTTCGCCATGGCCTCGTTCGCCTCGGCTGGCGTCCCCAAGACGATGACATCCATCCCGATGAAGTACGTACCGTCCGCGGAGTACAAACCGCGACCCATGCGGTCCACTGAGTGAGTTCCCATCCCGAGCGGGAAGAGCATATCAACCTTCAGACGTATCTCGTCCTCGATGGGTCTCGCCTGCCTTGCCACCCATAGGAGTGGCGGGTCCTCATCTGCTGGGCGAACGCGCACAAACCCGGACAGGTCTCGCTCGTCTGGCACAAGCGACTTGAGCTGCGCCGCGGTCAATTCCTGGCCCGAAGCGGCCAGCGCGCACGCGGCACGGGCGCACACGCACGCGACCACCCAAACGCCCCTCGCTGCCCGACTATCTGGCCGCATCTCGTGCCTCCGCTGGCTCTGTCGCGCCCCTCAGATCTTCACCGACACCCGCTCCGCCGTCTTCTCCACCACCATGCCGCCCAGCAAGCCGGCCAGCTCGCCGAGGTCCATCACCGGCTGGCCAGCGTCCTTCAGCACCGGCGACTTCAGCGCCACGCGCTTCGCCTCGGCGCCAACCGTCGCCGACATGCTGCCCGCCGCCAGGCGCACCTGCCGCCCACCCCGGCTCAGCGTCACCTTGCCGGTCTTTGCGTCCCAGGCCACCTTCCACCCTGCCAGCTTCGCCACGTCGGCCACCGCCACCTTCGGCCGACCGGAGACCAGCGTCGTACGCCCCGGCAGCGCCTGCCCGTTCACCGCCACCGCCGCCGAGCCGCTCCCCTTCCCCGCGATGCTCGCCACCCGCGAGAGCCGCAGCAGGATCGTCTCCGCGATCGCCTCGACGGCCTCCGGCGGGAACTCGGCCTTGACTTGCTCGCGGGCGGCGCGGTTGGACAAGCTTCCGTCAACGTCGAGGAATAGACGGCCATACCGGACCATGATGCTGTGCCCGCCGGGCCCGCTCGGGTGCGTCCACGACTCCTCCCCCAGGTTCGCGTCGGTACCATAGGCCCCTGGCGTCCACGGCATGGATGACTGCCTGTGGTACGCCTGCACCATGGTCACGGCGGACTCGCTGGAGTCACACACCAGAATCGTGTAGTTCACCCGATACTGGCCATCCAGGGAGTACAAGAACCTGCTGAATGAGGTCGCCTTGCCCCGCGCCCCCCATGTACTCGATAGGTCCAGATCCTCCGTGATGATGTCGTCGATGCGCGCAGGCGCGCCGCTACCCTCGGCTACCGGTGGAAGCTCGCCGGCAGGACGCACCTGCGTGAAGCCCTGTAGGTCCCGCTCGCCTGGAGCCAGGGCCGATAGCTCCTCCTTGCTGACGGACTGAGCGCGCGCCGCCATCGAGGCGCCCGCGGTCCAGCACATGAGCACACCCAGCGTTACCGAGAGCGCCCAACCTGATCGTGGTCTCATCGTAAACCTCCCGTACTGCGCCCCTCAGATCTTCACCGACACCCGCTCCGCCGTCTTCTCCACGACCTTGCCGCCCAGCAGGCCGACCAGCTCGCCGAGATCCATCACCGGCTGCCCAGCGTCCTTCAGCACCGGCGACTTCAGCGCGACCTGCTTCGCCCCGCCGCCCACCGTCGCCGACATGCTGCCCGCCGCCAGACGCACCTGCCGCCCGCCACGGCTGAGCGCCACCTTGCCGGTCTTCGCGTCCCAGGCCACCTTCCAGCCCGCCAGCTTCGCCACATCCGCCACCGCCACCTTCGGCTGGCCGGAGACCAGCGTGGCACGCCCCGGCAGCGCCTGCCCGTTCACCGCCACCGCCGCCGAGCCGCTCCCCTTCCCCGCGATGCTCGCCACCCGCGAGAGCCGCAGCAGGATCGTCTCCGCGATCGCCTCGACGGCCTCCGGCGGGAACTCGGCCCTTAGGTCCGCCCGAGCCGCGGCGGTCGACAGGCTGCCGTCGATCTCGACAACGACCGGGCCGAAACGGAACATCAGGACATGCCCGCTCGGCCCGCCGACGTGGGTCCAAGAAGCGTCTCCGACGCAGGCCTGGCCCCCGTACGCGCCTGGCCGCCATGGCACCATGCCCCTGCGAGCCAACTCATCAAGCAGGACCGCCGCGTCGCCAGGCGACGCGCACACCATCAGCTCCATCCTTGCGTAGTACACGCCGTCCACGGAGTAGAGACGACGCACGATCCTGTCGACCGACACATGTGTCCCGGCCGCATCGAGGGCGAGGGGCTTGCCAAACTCAACGATGTCCGCTATGCGCTGCGCTGGGTAGTTCACATCGCCTGCGGGCGGCGGGATCTCATTGGGTGGTCGCGTCTGAGCGAAGACAGGCAGGGAGGGGCCAGGCGGCAACGTGTGGACCATTCCCGTCAGCTCGCCGCCACCCGGCAGAAGAGCCTTGAGCTGCGCCTCCGTGACGCCCTGTCCGCAGGCAGGCGCCAGGCAGCAGAGGGTCAGAGCAGCAGCCGCAACGAAAGGTGCCGCGAGAGACCGACGAAGTCCAACTGGCATCTCGACCTCCCAGTTCAGTAGCGAATCCAACCACCCACTTCCATAGTACCATTTGGAGCCATGGGGGTTCACCGCCGGCGCACACAAAGCAAACCGGGCCCGCCCCATCCATGGGCGAGCCCGGCTCGGTTGTCGGTCCTCAGGAGGTGAGGTATGGAACGCGCGTCGGGGCGCGTCTGTTCGTGCGACTACTTGCCCGCGTGAACGGCCGGGCGGCTGTGCGCTCCGTCCAACTCGGCCGTCGGCAAGGTGGCGGCGCGCAGGTAGCTTGCGGCGTCCTCGGGCGCGGTCACGTTGATGTACACGCCGGTGCCCATCTCGAACCCGGCGGCGATCGTCAGGCGCGGCATAATCGACAGGTGCCAGTGGAAGTCCCGCTCGCGATCCTGGTTGACCGGCGCTGTGTGCAGCGTGAAGTTGTACGGCGGGCTGTTCAGGCTGATGCCGATGCGCTGCAGCACGTCCTGGCAGATGCTGGCGAACGAGTTCATCGCACCGCGCTGCATGAGCGCGAAGGACTGCTCGTGGTTGCGCGGCATGATCCAGGTCTCGAACGGGTACTTGGCGGCGAACGGGCAGAACGCCACGAACTCGTCGTTCATCGTCACCACGCGCTCGCCGAAGCTGGTCTCCTGCTTCAGCATGTCGCAGTAGATGCAGCGCTCGTGGTAGTCGTAGTACCGCGCGGCGCCCTCGATCTTCAGCATCACATCCTGCGGCACCATGGGCAGCGCGATCAACTGGCTGTGCGGATGCTCCAGCGATGCCCCCGCGATCTTCCCATGGTTGCGGAAGAGCAGGATGTACTTGAACCGCTCGTCCCGGACCAGATCCAGGTAGCGGTCGCGGTAGGCCCAGAACACCTCCTGTGCTTGCAGGGCCGTGATGCTGTTCAGCGAACGGTTGTGCTCGACGCACTCGACGATCACCTCATGTGCGCCGATGCCGTTCATCATGTCGTACATCCCGAAGCCGTTCCGGTCCAGGCTGCCCTCGATGGCGAGCGCCGGGAACTTGTTGGGGACCACGCGAACCCACCAACCGGCGGTGTTCGGTGCGGACTCCGCCGACCGGTACGCCAGCACTTCGGGCGGGGTCATGCTCTCGTTGCCAGGGCAGAACGGGCACTTCTCGGAGAAGGCCGGGCGCCCCTCGACATCCTCGCTAACCTTGAAGTCGGTCGGCCGCCTGCTACGTTCCGTGGCGATGATGACCCATTCCCGGGTCACCGGGTCTTTCCGCAGTTGGGGCATGGACGTTCACTCCTCACATATCTCAACGCACCGGCCCTGCCTCGTGACCGAAGCTGCTCACCGCCGCAGCCTCTGCCGCTTGCTCACGAAGGCCCTGATGCCAATGCTGTGTTTGCCGGTATAGCGTATCTACCGTCTGTTCAGCCGTCCCTGGCGCATCACTCTGTCGCAATTATGGATGGTAAGGGTACGGGGCTCACTGACAGCGTTACCGGGTTCTGGCGGCCGACCAGTACGGCCCTACTCGCACGGGCTGACGATCGCTGGGGGGTCGGCGTTCCCCTCGGCGCCGATGTCGGCACACTCTACCCGGTAGAAGTACCGGGAAGTCAATGGCCCGGCACGCAGCGCCCTCGCATGCTCGCCGGCATCCGGCAGAGTCACGACGCGGCCGGCGTGCCGTCCTACGGACGTGGGGTAGAATCAGTGCGTCGGTCTGGCGGGCGCCCCCCATCGCTCGCGGGCCATTTGGCTGAGATGAGTGCACGCGCGTGCGCCTCATCGCACGGGCTGTTGTGGGCGACGACTGGGCCGCGAGCCGCCGGTCATTCCGCCACCAGGGCCGCAGGGATTGGAGAGCATGGCGTCGTCTTCGCGTGGCGATCTGTTCGGCCGGGTGGTTGGGTTCCTGGTCTTCCTGCTTGGCATGGCCGTCATTCTCGGCGTGCTCTGGATGGCCTTCGGCATGTTCCAGTCGCCGGATGTCGGGCTCAAGCCATCGGCCAAGCCGGGCAGCTCCGAGCTGACCGCCCTCGGCGTCGGCCTAGTCGCTCTCATCATCAAGATCGTCCTGCTCTTCCTCGGCAGCATCTCCGGCTCGATGCTGATGAACCGCGGCATCGGCCTCTACTTCGCGGCGCTGCAGCCCCAGGCCCCGCGCCAGGCCGCCCACGAGCCCCCCAAGCCCTCCACGCCCGAGCCGTAGGTCGCCGTCCGGCACCGAGCCCTGGTGGGATGGGCGTCCCTGCCCGTCCGGCGCCGAGCCCTGGTGGGA
>CAZFLM010000072.1:0-12341 GCA_964519955.1 uncultured Chthonomonadaceae bacterium
GACGGGCACGGAGGCCCATCCCACCAGAGCGCTCGTGCGTGGTCCGCACTAGCCTGACCTGTTCATGAGCTGCGCTGGACGGGCACGGAGGCCCATCCCACCAGAGCGCTCGTGCGTGGTCCGCACTAGCCTGACCTGTTCATGAGCTGCGCTGGACGGGCACGGAGGCCCATCCCACCAGAGCGCTCGTGCGTGGTCCGCACTAGCGCAGCGAACACCCGCCCCCTCGCCCATCGGCAGATCGAGCGAGGGGGCGGCAAGTTGTCCGGACGACTTCCCCTGCTCCACATCGACACAGGAGCGTTGCGCCATGCGATTCCCCGGAGCGCCCATCGTGCTCGCCAGCCTCACGCTCGCCGCTACCGCGTCCCCCTCTCGTGCTCAGAACGCCGCCCCGGTCGACTTTACCCATGCAGTCATCGTCACAAGCCCCAAGGCGTCGGCGGTCGAGCGCCAAGCCGCCAGGATGCTCGTCGAGGAAGCCGCGAGGCGTTCCGGGGTCACGCTGCGCGGCTCGGCGGAGGCGCAGAAGCCCGGCGCGCCCGCGATCTACCTCGGATCGCGCGAGCGGCCGCCGACGGGCAGCGCGCCGCTGACCAAGGGCGCCAAGCCCGGCCCCGAGGGCTACACGCTGCGAGCCGCAGGCGCCACGGTGTTCGCCATCGGCGCCGACGAGCGCGGGTGCATGTTCGCTGCAGGCAGGCTTCTGCGGGTACTCCAATGCTCGCCCGGGTCGCTGCGGATGCCGGCCATCGACCTTACGACGACGCCGGCCAACCGCTTGCGCGGCCACCAGTTGGGATGGCGGCCGACGGCGAACTCCTACGACCGGTGGGGGCTGGCCGAGTTCGAGCAGTACATTCGCGATCTCGTCGTATGGGGCACGAACGCCATCGAGCTGATCCCGTTCGATTCCACCTACCCGCGCGGTCCGAACACGCGGTTCACCTGCCAACTCGCCGACCTGATCCACTCGTACGGGCTGCAGGTTTGGCTGTGGTACCCGCTGGACGACACGACGCCCATCGGCGTCACCGGCGACGGCCTGGCGCCAGGCTCGACGCCGTGTCCCTCGCGCGCGGACGGGCGCAAGTTCATCCTCGACCGACGCAAGGAGTTCTTCCAGACGATCAAGCACCTCGACGCCGTCTTCATTCCGGGCGGCGACCCGGCGGGGTGCTCCTGCGATCAGTGCAAGCCCTGGGTGCGGACGATGCTGCCCCTGTGCGAGCAGATCGCCGGGCTCCTGCACCAGAGCCACCCGAAGGCGCAGATGTGGCTCTCCAACCAGGGGTTCCGGGGCGAGGACAACCGCGAGTTCTATCGCTACCTCCAGGAGAAGCGCCCGAAGTGGCTCGCCGGACTGGTCGCGGGACCCTGGGCTGAGGAGACCATCGCGGACATGCGGGCGCACGCGCCGGCCTCCTACCCCATCCGCCTGTACCCGGACATCTGCCACTGCGTCCGGTGCCAGTACCCGGCGAAGGAGTGGGATCAAGCGTACGCGTCGACCCTGGGGCGCGAGCCGGCCATCTACCGGCCGACCGAGCACGCGCACATCGCCACCATGTACCAGCCGCTGAGCTGCGGGGCCATCACGTACTCCGACGGCGTCACGGACGACCTGAACAAGGTCGTCTGGAGCGCGAGGCTCTGGGACCCAAAGGCCAGCGTGGACAGCGTGCTGACGGACTACGGGCGGGTGTACTTCGGCGAGGGGATTGGCGCAGAAGTTGCGCGCGGGCTGCGAGGGCTGGAACGCGACTGGAAGGCGCCGCTCTCGCTGAACGCGGACGTGGCGAAGACATCCGAGTTGTGGACGGGGCTCGAGGCCGGCGCCGACGAGACGCTCAGGGGCAACTGGCGGTTCCAGATGGCGCTGACGCGGGCGGTCTACGACCGGTACGTCCAGCGCCGGCTCGCGGCCGACACGGCGGTCGAGCAGGAGGTGTACCGCGTGCTGCGGGCAGCCGGCGACGACGAGGCGTCGCTGCCCAAGGCGGTTGCCGACGGACTCGAAGTGCTGGAGCGGGCCAACGGAGTCAACCCGGAGTCCGAGACGCGCGACCGGCTCCTCGTGCTCGGCCAGGCGCTGTACGACAGCATCGGCATGCAGCTCAGCGTGAAGCGGTGGGGGGCGAGCGGCAGTGAGCGCGGGGCGGTGATGGACTACCTGGAGGTGCCGCTCGCGAACCAGGAGTGGCTCAGGGCGGAACTGCTGAAGCTGCGGGCGCTCTCCTCCACTCCGGCGATCCGGGCCGGCGTTCGGCGGATACTGGAGTGGGAGGAACCAGGTCCCGGCGGGTTCTATGACGACCTCGGGAACCCGACACGGCAGCCGCACCTGGTGCACCAGAAGCCGTGGGCGGACGATCCGGGCTACGTGGAAAGCCCGCGCTGCGACTTCGCCCAGCCGTTCCCCGGCGCGCGCCAGACGTGGACGCACTACGCCGAGACGCTCTATGGTAAGCCGCTGGTCATGCGGTACGAGGGCCTCGATGCGAACGCGCAGTATGTGGTCCGCGCGACGTACACGGGCCGCTACAAGCCGACGATGACGCTGACTGCGAACGGTCGGTACCCGGTGCACGGCCCGGTGAAGGCCGTGACGCCGCCGACGACGTGGACCGAGTGGCAGATCCCGCGCGAGGCGACCAAGGGCGGCACACTCGAGCTTCGCTGGGACCTGGTGGAGGGGCGCGGGTGCCAGGTGGCGGAGGTGTGGCTGATGAAGCGGTAGGCTGCCCGACGCCGGCCGCGTCGCTGGGCATGCGACGCCCGCCCGGATGGGCGGGCGTCGCGCGTCTGTGCCATCGTGAGGGTAGGACGACGGGCCGCGGCGATCTGGGTGCACCAACTGCCAGAACGTCCCTTGACCAAACATTAGGATCATGTTATAGTGTGGTTACCGCTTGGACCGACGATGGTGACCAACGCATGCCCTCCGACTACCCAGTCTCTGTCCAGATAGCCGAACTCCTGAGCGACCGGATCGCTGTCGGGGAGTACCCTGCCGGGTCATGGCTGCCGACCGAGCGCGACCTCGCGTCGGAGCTTGCGGTGAGCCGCCCGGTGATCCGCGAGGCTGTGGTTCGACTGGCCGGCCAGGGCCTGATCGAGCGCCGCCCCGGGTGCCGCCCCGTCGTCGTTGCCAAGGGCACCGACGGGCATGCCCCGCCGGCGCCCGAGCCCCGCACCGCCCGGCCCACCATTGCGGCCGTCATCCCCCAGCGACCGACCTACGTCTCCGCTCACGCCATCCTGTGCGGCATGAGCGCGCTGGTTGCCGAGCGCGCCGACGGCTGCGACCTCTCGATTCGCGACACGCGCCCCTCGCCCTCCGACGCGCCGTCGGCCGATGTGTCGCGGGAGTGGGACGTGCTGACCCGGCTTGCCGGCGAGCAGGTGGCGGGCATCGTTGTGTGGCACCTGTGCGGCGAGGCGACGCTGCCGGCACTGCTCCGGCTTCACGAGGCGCAGGTGCCGATCGTCTACGTGGACCGCCACCCCGGCGACATCGACTGCGACTACGTGGGCGTCGACAACCACGGCGGCGTGGCGCAGTCGGTCGAGCATCTGGTGGGGCTGGGCCACCGGCGGATCGCCTACGTTACCAACACCGAGCCGATCACGGCCGTCGACGAGAGGCTCGAGGGCTTCCGCGATGCGCTCGCCGAGCACGGGCTCGAGTTGGATACCGGCCTGGTGTACGCGACACCGGCGGAGAAGCGCACGGACCTCTCGGGCGCAGCCGAGCACCTCGCCAGACTGCGGCCACGGCCCACCGCCGCGATCGTCCTGAACGATCTGCATGCGTTCGAGCTGATCCGGGAGTTGAACCTGCGTGGGATTCGCGTGCCCGATGACATGAGCATCGTCGGCTTCGACGACGTCGAGTGCTACTCGCCCCACCCAGGGGTCCTGACGACGGTGCACCAGCCTTTCTACCAGATGGGGCGCAGGGCGCTTCAGCTCCTGCTGCGGCGCATCGACCAAGGGAGCGCCGCGTCACGCGCACCCCGCCTGCATGTGCTTCTGCCCACTCGCCTGGTGGTTCGCACGACGACCCGCGAGCCAGGCGCCTAGCGGCGGCCGAGCTGTTGCCTGTCACCGGCCGTGCGGCTACACGAACACGACTGAGTCGCGGAAGGGAGGTGTCCGAACAGCCCACCAACCGGCAAGGACTGGCGGCGCCTGCACGGGCTGCACCTGCGCCAGGTTCGCGAACGGTGGCGCCCCCGTGTATGGCAACGCGCCTGGGCATCCCCGGGAACCGGATACGTAGTAGATCATCATCACCGCACTCGCCCCTGTGAGGGGCCAGCTACTCAAGCCTAGGAGACCAAGACAATGGCTGAAAAGAGGCCGTCCCGCGGGTTCACGCTGATCGAGCTGTTAGTCGTTATAGCGATTATTGCGATATTGGCCGCGATCCTATTCCCTGTCTTCGCCCGAGCACGGGAGAAGGCGCGCCAAACCGCGTGCCTGAGCAATGTCAAGCAGGTCATGTTGGCACACCTGCAGTACGCGCAGGACTACGATGAGCGTTTCGCAATGGGGCGGTCTCCGGGCGACTACTCTTACGAGAACTGCGGAGGCAATCTGGCCAACTCGTACACGTGGCGCTGGGCGATCCAGCCCTACCTGAAGAACACGCAGGTTATGATGTGCCCATCGAACGCGTGGAGCGACTACCACGTCGAAGGATGTCTCGAGTACAAGATGGACATGCGCCGCAGCTACGGCCTCAACGGCAACCTGTTCAACAACAGCACAGGCTTCAGGATGGCCTCTGTACAGAGAACGGCAGGCGTCCTGATGGTGCTGGAGAGCCGAGGCGAGTATCCGGACCTGGGTGACTGGTGCTACGGCAGGGACTGGATATGGACCAGTTCCGGGCAAGGCCCGTTCAGCACCCACACGGGGAGCATATCGAACTGGGGCCTCCTTGACGGGCACGCGAAGGCCATGAGCCATCACGCTGCTGTAGGGCAGAACCCGACCAGCTTCTACCGCGACGAAGAGCCTCCGTATGGCGACACCAACTGGATTCCGAACGTGCAAGCTCGGGTGAACGAAGTACCGGAGTACAGGTAACCGGTACGCGCGGGTTGCGCGCGCCTAGAACGTGTAGTCATGGCGGCCCGGGGAGCGATCCTCGGGCCGCACGCTCGTCTCGCCTTGCCTCCCCTCACCCCCCGTGCTATAATCAGCCAACCCCCACGAGCGCCCGAGACGCGTGCGTGCGCGGGCATTCCACCCTCTCGCGGCTGTCTGCCGCGCGTCATCGGAGCCCCTGCATGGCGCTTACCCCGGAAGAGGTCCGCAAGGTCGCACTCCTGGCCCGCCTCGAGTTGGAAGACGACGAGGTCGAGGTGCAGGCGCGGCACATCAATGAGCTGCTCGCACGGTTCGAGGCGCTGCAGGCCCTCGACGTGAGCGGCGTCGAGCCGACCTCCCACAGCATCCCCCTCTGCAACGTGCTGCGCGACGACGTACGGCGGCCCTCCCTCTCGCGCGAGGACGTGCTGCGCAACGCGCCGGAGGCGACGGACGAGTGCTTCGTGGTGCCGCGGATCATCGAGGGGTAGCGAACATGCCAGACCTGCACACACTCACCGCCCAGCAGATCGCCGCGCTCGTCCAGCAGCGCGAGATCAGCGCCCGCGAGGTGGCCGAGGCCGCGCTCACGCGCATCGAGGCCGTCGAGCCCGCCGTCAAAGCGCTCCTCACGGTCACGCCGGAGGTGGCCCTCGCCCAGGCGGACGCCATCGACCAGGCCATCGCGCGGGGCGAGGCGGCCGGCCCGCTCGCCGGAGTACCGGTCGCGCTGAAGGACAACCTGTGCACGACGGGGGTGCGCACGACGTGCGGCTCGCGCATCCTGGGCAACTTCGTGCCTCCGTACGACGCCACCGTTGCCGCGCGGCTCGCGGCGGCGGGCGCCGTGCTGGTGGGCAAGGCCAACTGCGACGAGTTCGCGATGGGCAGCTCGACCGAGAACAGCGCGTTCGGCCCCTCGCGCAACCCGTGGAACCCCGGCTATGTGCCGGGCGGCTCGTCGGGCGGCTCCGCGGCGGCGGTTGCGGCATGCGAGACACCCATCGCCCTCGGCTCGGACACGGGCGGCTCGATCCGGCAGCCGGCCTCGCTGTGCGGCGTCGTGGGGCTCAAGCCGACCTACGGCCTCGTGAGCCGGTACGGCCTGGTCGCGTACGCGTCGTCGCTGGACCAGATCGGCCCGTTCGCGCGCACCGTGCGAGACGCCGCCGTGACCCTCAGTGCCATCGCCGGCAAGGACCCGATGGACTCGACCTCGGTCGACCTGCCGGTACCGGACTTCGCGGCGGCGTGCGGGGGCGACGTGAAGGGGCTGCGCATCGGAGTGCCGCGGGAGTACTTCGCGGAGGGTGTCGAGCCGGAGGTCGCCGCGCTGGTGCGCGCCGCCATCGAGAGGCTGTGCGACCTGGGCGCGACCGCCGAGGAGTGCTCGCTGCCGACGACGGACTACTGCCTGGCTGCCTACTACATTATCGCGCCGGCCGAGGCATCGAGCAACCTCGCCCGCTTCGACGGCGTGAAGTACGGCCACCGCACGAAGGACTTCGCCGGGCACATCGGGCTGATGGAGAAGACGCGCGACGAGGGCTTCGGCGCCGAGGTGAAGCAGCGCATCATGATCGGCACGTACGCGCTCTCCTCGGGCTACTACGACGCGTACTACAAGCGCGCCCAGCAGGTCCGCACGCTCATCCGGCGCGACTTCGACGCGGCGTTCGCGAGGTACGACGTGCTGCTGACGCCGACCTCGCCCACCGTGGCGTTCCGCATCGGCGACAAGGCGGACGACCCGCTGGCGATGAAGCTGGCGGACCGCTGCACGCTGCCGGTGAACATGGCGGGCATCCCGGGCATCTCGATCCCGTGTGGCTTCTCGCGCGGGCTGCCAGTGGGCCTACAGGTGCTGGCGAAGCCCTTCGGCGAGGAGACGCTCTTCCGCTGCGCCCACGCCTACGAACAGGCGACGGACTGGCACACGCGGCGGGCGGTTGTGGGGGAGTAGTGAGTGCGATGTCTGGAGGCGAACCGATGCCCGATCCGATCGTGGGGCTGTTCGCAGATGATCCCGATATGGTTGACCGCGTGCTGGAAGTTGCGATGAAGGACCGCGAGGAGCGCAACGCGAGAGTGCCCGACCTGCTGATCGAGGTCGAGCAAGAGGATGATGGTCGCTGGATCGCGGGGGCCCGAGCTGTACCTGGCGCTCTCGCCTATGGCGCCACACCGGAGGAAGCGGTCCTGCGTGCAACGGAGATCGCGCAGAGCGCCCGAGCCACGGTACTGGCGCCCGACGACGTGTAGCGCTTTGGCCAGACAGGGCGCCGTGCGGCCGCGGGAGGGCACCACATGGGTGTGAGCACCATCGCGCACCTGCTGATAGAGGGAGCCAAGATACTCGCTCTCAGCGTGCTCGTGTTGTTGGCCGCCGTCTTGGTCCTCGGCGGGCTGGCTCTCTGTGACGAGTGGGCGCGAACGCGAATGGGCTGGTACCGTGCGTGGCGCGTTCGGAGGCAACTCCGCAGGCTCTACGTTGGCAAAGAAGATCAGTAGGTTCGTTAATTGCGACGTGCGCGAGGACCTCATCGTTGTGGACCTCTCGCGAGTCCTTGGTGACGGACACGTCGGCGTAAGGCGACGATATTACAATGTACTCGGCGTACCTGGGCGCGCGCGCCCCCCAGTGCCGGAGTTTCCAGAGCTAGTCGAGTACGTCAGCATATGGCGACTGTGATCGACGCACCGCGCCGCGCGCCGCAACGGAACCCACTGCCTCGCCCGCAGCGGCCCGGCGAACGTCGCGCGATCGGCGACAGCGTCCTGCAAGGGGCCATGCGAGACCACTAGGAACTCAGCGCTCGGTTGCCCGGCCTGGCGATCGAGCCGGAGCAAAGGGAGGATGGTCGCTGGATCGCGGAGGCACCCGCGATCCCTGGCGCTCCCGCCTACGGCGCCACACGTGAGGCGTCGGTCCAGCGTGCACGGGTGATCGCCGGTGAGGCACTGACCGCCCAAACTGAACGCGGATCTGGTTCCTAGCCCGCCCCATTGATGGGTTGTACTGGACGGGCAGGGACGCCCATCCCACCAGGGCACTCGTGCATCGCTTCGGCTGGATCTGCCACGCCGCCTAACGCGCGGGCACTGGCGCCTACCGTGACGCGACCGAACCTACCACACCATGCTCATACCCCTACTCCTTGGAGCCATCATGAATACCCCCGCACCTGACGCAGCGCGCTGGACGATTGGCGCGAAGGCCGGCATCGTCTGGAACGTGGCGGCGGACGCCAAGCTGCCGCACTGCGACCACATCGAGATGAGCGGGCGGCGCGTGTCCGTCGTGGTGGAGTACGCGGTCGACGCGCGGCGCCAGCTCAGCGTGACGCGGCACATCGTGTGGCCGACGCTGCGGATCAAGAAGGACGACGTGCGCGGCTACCTCGTGCGGCGGTTCGGGGCGGAAGCCGAGCCGCGCCTGCGCGTCGACGGGAAGGAGTGGACGCCGGGCCCCATCGAGCGCATCGAGTACGACGGCGTGCTGAAGTTGGTGCATGCGCCCGCCGGCGGGCTGCAGGTCAGGCGGGCGCTGTTCCCCTCCACCACGCGCAGCGAAGTGCTGGAGCTGTGGGAGGCGCGCAACGCGGGCGGCGAGGTGCTGGGCGTCGACGTGGCGCCGCTGAACCTGGCGGACGCGGCGGAGGGCATCTACGGGCGCTACGACATCAGCGTGACGACGGACCACCCGAAGCGCCCGCCGCAGGCGCTCAAGCCGGGCGAGGCGGTCTCGTTCAGCGTGGTGTATGCGGCGAAGCGGGCGGAGTGGACGGAAGAGCGCCCGACCGCCAAGGCCGCGTTCGGCGCGCGGAAGCGCTTCGCGGACAAGATCGCTGCCAACCTGCGCCTGGAGACGCCGGATCCCGTGCTGAACCGCGCGTTCGAGATGGCGAAGCTGCGGACCACCGAGAGCGTGTTCGACACGAAGATGGGCACGGTGCATTCGCCGGGTGGCGGGCGCTACTACGGCGGCATCTGGGCGAACGACCAGGCCGAGTACGCGGGCCCCTTCTTCCCGTTCCTCGGCGAGGCAGGCGCGGACGAGGCGTCGCTGAACTGCTACCGCATCTACCGCACGGTGATGACCGACGCGTACGAGCTGCTTCCTTCCTCGTTCGAGGTCGAGGGCGACATCAAGTACCACGCGGGTGGCGACCGGGGCGACGCGGCGATGGTCGCCTACGGCGCGTCCCGGTTCGCCCTGGCGCACGGGGACGCGAAGGTCGGCGCGGAGCTGTGGCCGGCGATCGAGTGGTGCCTGGAGTACTGCCGCCGCAAGACGAACGCGGACGGCGTGGTCGCCTCCGACACCGACGAGCTGGAGGGGCGCTTCCCGACCGGCAAGGCCAACCTGTCCACCTCGACGCTCGCATACGGGGCGCTGCGAGCCGCCGCGAACCTGGGACGCGCGCTCGGGCACGCGGACGCCGCGGCGGAGTATGACCGGCGGGCCGACGCGCTGCGCGTGGCGATCGAGAGTTACTTCGGCGCGGAGGTCGAGGGCTTCCACACCTACCGCTACTACGACGGCAACACCGTGCTGCGCGCGTGGATCTGCCTGCCGCTGGTGATGCACCTCGACGAGCGACGCGAGGGCACCATCGCCGCGCTGTTCTCGCCACGACTGTGGTCGCCGGACGGGCTGGCCACACAGGCGGGCGAGACCACCTTCTGGGACCGCTCGACGCTCTACGCGCTGCGGGGCGTGTTCGCGGCGGGAGAGACCGAGACGGCGCTGCGCTACCTGCAGGCGTACAGCAGCCGGCGCCTCCTCGGCGACCACGTGCCCTACCCCGTCGAGGCGTGGCCGGAGGGCGGGCAGGCGCATTTGGCGGCGGAGAGCGCGCTCTACTGCCGCATCTTCACCGAGGGGCTGTTCGGCATCGAGCCGACGGGCTTCCGCTCGTTCCGCTGCCTGCCGCGCCTGCCCGAAGGCTGGCCGTACATGGCGCTGCGGCGCGTGATGGCATTTGGCGGCCCGCTGGACGTGCTGGCGGCCCGCAAGGGCGAGGCGATCCGCGTGGTGGTTCGGCGCGGCCCGCGTGCCCTGTTCGACGAGACCCGACCCGCCGGCGAGGCGTTCACCGTGGTACTGCCGTCCGAGCATGGCGAGTGAGGGCGAGCGGGCCGAGCGGGCCGAGTGGGGCGAGCGGGGCGTGCGGGGGCGTGCGGGGACGTGCGGGCCGGCGATTCAAGTCGCGCCTAAGAGCGGCACAAAGTCCGCCTGCGCGGACCCCAACCGAGACCGTGCCCTGTTCGACGAGACCCGACCCGCCGGCGAGGCGTTCACCGTGGTACTGCCGGAGACGACACACGACGGAGAGTGACCATGTTCCGATCGCAAGTGTTGTGGCTCGCATCGGCCCTGGTTCTAGCGGCGCTGCCCGCGGTAGCGCGCGCCCAGAGCCTGCTCGACACGCAGCCGTGGGGGTTCATGACTCCGAGCCCGGCCGACGCCAAGATGGAGAAGGTGGCGGCGGAGGGCAAGCCGGGCGGCGCGACGGAGGCCATCCGGGTCACCGTGACGAAGGCGAGCGACCCGTTCTACCTCATCATGCTGATGAAGGAGGTACCGGTCGAGGTGCCCGACGGGAGCCGGCTGCGCCTGAGGTTCTGGGCCAGGTCGGCGACGCGCAACCCGCTCCGCGCCGTCGTCGAGCAGGCCGGGCCGCCGTACACCGCGGCGATCAACCAGTCGCCCACGCTGACGCCGGAGTGGCAGCAGTACACCGGGACGGGCATCGCGCCGGGGTGGCCGGCCAGGGGCTGCGGCGTGCGCCTGCAGATGGGCCACCAGCCGGGCGTGGTGGACATCGCGGGTGTGACGCTGGAGAACCTGGGGCCCGATCCGAGTTCGACAGCCGCGAAGGCAGCCATCGAACCGGCCGCGGTGAAGAAGCGCATCGAGCAGGTCCGGAAGGCCGACCTCGCCATCACCGTGACGCGGCGCGGGAGGCCCGTTCCGATGGCGCGCGTGCAGGTCGAGATGAAGCGCCATGCGTTCCTGTTCGGGTGCAACATCTTCGGGCTGAACCCGGCGGACGGCGGCGACCTGCAGCGGGCGTACCAGGACCGCTACCTGGCGCTGTTCAACTACGCCACGCTCCCGTTCTACTGGGGCGCGTTCGAGCCCAAGCAGGGCGAGCCGCAGAACGACCGGCTGATGGCGATGGCGCGGTGGTGTTCTGAGCGCGGCCTGGCCGCGAAGGGCCACCCGCTCGTCTGGCACGAGGTGTGGCCGGGCTGGGCGCCGACGGACGTGGACCAGTCGATGTCCCTGCTCCGGGCGCGGATTTTGGACCTGATCCCACGCTACAAGGCGCTGGTGCGGTACTGGGACGTGCAGAACGAGGCGACCGCGTCGGCGCAGTACCCGAAGACCGGTGTCGGCCAGTGGGCCAAGCGGGACGGGGCGTCCGCGATGGTCGCGACGACGCTGGGCTGGGCTCGAGATGCGGCGAAGGGCCTGGGCGACACGCTGCTCTACAACGACTACGACACGGGCGACTCCAACGTGGCGCTGCTGACCGAGCTGAGGAAACGCGGCGCCCTGCCGGACGCCATCGGCATCCAGTCGCACATGCACGGCCAGCCCTGGAAGCTGGAGCAGGTGTGGGCGGTCGCGGAGCGGTTCAGCCAGTTCGGCAAGCCGATCCACTTCACCGAGACGACGGTGATCAGCGGCGACATCCGCCCGTTCAGCATGGCGAACCCGCCGAGCGACTGGGTGACGACGCCGGCGGGCGAGGCGCGCCAGGCGGACTACGTCGAGCGCTTCTACTCCATCCTGTTCAGCCATCCCAGCATCGAAGCGATCACATGGTGGGACTTCAGCGACGCCAGCGCGTGGCTCAACGCGCCCGCCGGCTTCCTGCGCAAGGACATGTCGCCGAAGCCGGCCTACGATCGTCTGATGAAGCTGATCCACCACGACTGGTGGACGACGGCCGACGGCGAGGCGGGGGCAGACGGCACGTACAAGGTGCGCGCGTTCCAAGGTGACTACGAGGTCGTGGTGACGGCGCCCGATGGGGCGAAGACGAAGGTGTCGTTCCAGATTCCGATCGGGGCCAAGAGCAAGCGGGTGGCGGTGAAGCTGCCGTAGGGGTGGTGCGTGGCGGCGGGGTCCCGCTTGCTGGCGCGCGCGGCTCTGACCATTCGCGAGGGGCTGTGCGGTGCGGCGGGTGCCCGGCGCGACGCGGAGGTCGCGCCCCACGGGGTGGTGC
>CAZFLM010000072.1:12441-23464 GCA_964519955.1 uncultured Chthonomonadaceae bacterium
GGGTGCCCGGCGCGACGCGGAGGTCGCGCCCCACGGGGTGGTGCGGGGCGAGGGGCTTGCGCTTGCTGGCGCGCGCGGCTCTGACCCTTCGCCAGAGGTTGGGCGGGGCGGGGGGTGCCCGGCGCGACGCGGAGGTCGCGCCCCACGGGGTTGTGCGGCGCGAGGGGCTTCCGCTTGCTGGCGCGCGCGGCTCTGACCACTCGAGTGGGGGTTGTGCGGGGCGGCAGGCTGCATCGGAGAGGGTTGCATGGGAGATCGGTTGGCGGGCAAGGTGGCCATCGTCACGGGTGCGACGGGCGGCGTCGGCGAGGGCATCGCGAAGCGGCTGGCGGCCGAGGGCGCGTCCGTGGTCGTCTCGGGGCGGCGGCCGGAGCCCGGCGAGCGGGTCGCGCGGGACATCGCCGAGGCGGGCGGCGCGGCGGCGTTCGTGCGGGCTGACATCGGCGCGCCGGAGGACTGTGTTGCGCTCGTTGCAGCCGCTCGCGAGCGGTTCGGCGGCGTGGACATCCTGGTAAACAACGCAGCGGATCTGGCGTCGTACGACTTCGCGGAGCTGACGCCGGAGCAGTGGGACGCGGCCTTCGACGCCAACGTGCGCGGGCCGATGCTGCTGGCGCGCGACGCGATCCCATCGATGCGGGAGCGCGGCGGCGGGTCGATCGTCAACATCGGCACGTGCATGGCCTACCGGGGGCCGCTGGACCGCATCGCGTACGCCTGCTCGAAGGGGGCGCTCCTCACGTTGACGAAGTCGCTGGCGGGTTCGCTGCTGCACGACCGCATCCGCGCGAACTGGATCACCGTGGGCTGGGTGGCGTCGCCGCAGGAGATCGAGCTGCGGACGCGCACGCATGGCGACGGCGAGCAGTTCCTGCGCGAGACCGAGGCGAAGCGGCCGCTCGGCCGGCACGAGACCCCGGAGGACATCGCTGCGGGGGTGCTGTACCTGGTCTCCGACGACGCGAGCCACGTGACGGGCTGCGAGCTGAACATCAGCGGTGGGATACGGATCTAGCCTGCCCGCTTGCGGATGGTACTGGACGGGCACGGAGGCCCATCCCACCACGGCGCTCGTGCATCACCTGGGCTCGCGCCAGGCCAGTGAGCCAGGCCGGGTTCCTCGCGGGGCCTGGCGCTGCGTGCCGGCGAATGAATTCGCGCCTGAGGACGGCACAAAGTCCGCCTGCGCGGACTGGGACCACGGAGCGCGCGGGGGCGCGGCTTGGCCTGGCTCTGCGGGCCGGCAAATGAGTCCGCGCCTGAGGACAGCACAAAGTCCGCCCGCGCGGACTGGAACCATCGCGCGCGTGCATCATCCAGGTTGGCGCGGGCCGGTGGTTGAGGCCGGGTTCCTCGAGGGGCCTGCCTCTGCGGGCCGGCGAATGAATTCGCGCCTGAGGACGGCACGAAGTCCGCCTGCGCGGACTGGGACCACGGCGCTCGTGCATCATCGAGGTTGGGGCAATCGGACGGAAGGTGACCTGCACATTCATGCTTCCCATCGACATACGGCCGGCGACGTTCTTGGACCTGCCCGGCATCAGCGAGATCTACAACGAGGCGGTGCTGAACACGACCGCGAGCTACGATGAAGAGCCGGAGACGCTGGGCGACCGGCTGCGCTGGTTCGAGGCGCACCTTGCGGCGAACCTGCCGGTGTTCGTGGCGGTGGAGCGGCGGCGGAAGCCGCGGGTGGTGGGCTGGTGCTCGATCAGCGAGTTCCGGTCGCGCATCGCCTATCGGTACACGGTGGAGAACTCGGTCTACGTGGCGCCGGGCTGCCAGGGGCGCGGCATCGGGCGCCGGCTGATGACGACGCTGATCGAGGCGGCTCGCGAGCGCGGGTACCATGCCATCGTCGCGGGCATCGACGCCGACAGCGCCGCGAGCATCAAGCTGCATGGGTCGCTGGGCTTCGTCGAGGTCGCGCGCTTCCGCGAGGTCGGGTTCAAGTTCGGGCGGTGGCTGGACGTCGTGTTCATGGAGCTGCTACTGGGCCAGGGCTAACATCGCCCTACGGGAGGACCTTGATGGCTCTGTCGTTCCGGGCTGGTTGCGCTTTGAGCATCACAGCGCTGTGTTTCTGGCTGCTCTCGGCATCCGCGAAGACCGCAGACGCGGCCGACCTGAGGTTCACAGCGGCCGCAGAAGGTACGCGGGTCGTCAGTGGAGCCGGGAAGACCGTGACGGCCAAGCGCGGGCAGATCGTGGGTGCAGGGGAGACCGTGGTCACCGGTGACGGCGCCGCATCGCTGACGATGGACGGCGCGTTCTCGGCACGAGTGCGCCCCACATCCAGGGTCGCGTACGCCGGGCGGCGCGGCACCGAGGCGCCGAGGTTGCGCGTCGATGCCGGCTCGGTCATCGTGCGGCTGCGCGGCGGGGGTGTGGGCTGCAGCGTCGAGGCCGCGGGCCATCTGGTGACGGCCAAGGAGGGGCTCTTCCTCGTCGAGGTGAGCGGGCACGGTTCACGGGTGGCGGCCCTCCAGGGCCCCGTGACCGTCGCTCTGGCAGGCGTCGGCGGCGCAACGAGCGTCGTTCGATCGGGCTACACGCTGGCCATGGCGGATGAGGAGCAGCTCCCGAGCGACGGCCCCGCCATCGGCTCTTCCGAGCGGACCTTATTGGAGGAGGCATCCGAGTCGCTCACCGTGAACGGAGCGGCGGCCGGCGGCACGGCAGCCGATGTCGCGCAGCAGCCCTCGGGAGCCAAGCCGGCGGACGCACCGGCTCGCGCCGAGGCCCCCGCCCCCGGCACGTGGCCGGCCGGCCCGATGCTTGCGGCCGTCGTGTCCAGCGCTGACAACGAGAACGCCCCGAAGCGCCTTATCGTCGTGACTTGCGAGGGACAGATCGCTCGAACGCTATATGAAGGCGCTGAGGTCCCGGTGCCTGCCTGGCGGCCGGGCGACCCAGACAGCCTCGCGGTACTCGTCAGTGGCGAGTTGCAGATCCACAGTGTGCGGTCCGGCGAGAAGCGCACGTTGCCGGTGAAGGCGCGCCGCTTCTGGTGGTCGCCCGACGGCAGGAAGCTGCTGATCACCCAGACCGTGAAGGAGGGCAAGCAGTCCACCAACGAACGGCTCTCTCTGCTAGACCCGCGGACGGGCGCCGCAACCACGCTTGCGACGATCGATGAGTTCAAGTGGGCCACGTGGTCTCCGACGGGTGCGCGTATCCTGATCACGTCCTGGGGCCCCAGCGAGCGGGGCAGATCGACGGTGGTGCTGGACGTACTGGATGTGCGCTCCGGCAAGCGGACCCGGGTGGGTCGGACCGTGTACAGCGGGATCGGCGAGTCGTGGTCATGGGACGGCACGAGCATCCACTACAAGCCCATGCAGCCCGGGGAGCAGGCCGCCAACATGGTCGCCGACGCGGACGGCACGCATCAGAGGCGAGCCCCATCCGCCGACGAGGTGGTCGCTCGCACTCCTGAGGGCGCCGAGTACGTGCGGACGGACGATCCCACGCACAGCCGGTGGTTGCTGAGCTACCGCCCGTCGGCCGGTGCGGCCAAGAAGACAGTCGAGCAGGTCGGCTACAACCTGGGCTTCCTCAGCGCGAGCCGAGCGGGCGTAGTCGCCCTTCTGCGCGACGGCGCAGGCCCAGGCGAGCGGTCCCTCAGCATCCTGAAGGCCGGGAGCCTGGCCGCCTCGATCATGTGGACTAGAGACGACAAACGCAGCCCGTTCGGCAACACGGTGTTCCTGTCGCCGGACGGTTCGTGCGTGGCATGGCCGACAACGGGGTCGATGGGCAACGGGATCACCTATGGCGGCCCACCGATGGTGGGATCAGCGACGGACGCGAACAATCTGCGGATGGTGGAGGTGTCCGGTCTCTCTGCGCCCACCGTCGTCGGCGATCCGGCATGGTCGGACACGCCGAAGGCCGGCGTCCGCTGAGCCCGCCGAGGTCGATCGCCATCCGCCCGGCCGTCCTGGGGGACGCCGAGGCTATACGGCAGGTGCAGAGCGCCGCCGCCCGTGGCCTGTGCTCGGCCGACTACACGCCGGAGCAGATGGGCGCGTGGACCGGGCGCGAGACGTCGCACTACGAGCAGCGCCTGCGCGACGCGGGGTGCTCCACGCTGGTAGCCGAGGCCGATGGACGCGTCGTGGCGTTCTCGGGGCGCATCGGCGGGGAACTGCTGTCGCTGTACGTGCAGCCTGAGTGGGCGGGGCGGGGCGTTGGCGCGGCGCTGCTGGCCCAGGTGGAGAGCGAGGCCGCCGCGGAGGGCCATGGCGAGCTGACGCTGAACTCGTCGGTCACGGCGGTGCCGTTCTACGAGCGGCAGGGGTACACGGTGGCCGGGCCGGGGAGCTACGAGCGAGACGGCGTGGCGATCCCGTGTGTGCGGATGGCGAAGGGGCTGGAGTGAGAGCACCCGCCAAGCGACAGACATTGTCCGACATCGATGCACATGATAGCCAGGATGAAGGCCACGGCCTCACGACCAACCCGGCCGCTTGGACGATCGTAGGCGCGTCTTCATCCTGTTCATCCTGTACATCGATGTCAAACTGGACGAACGCACGAAGTTGGGGATTGACGGTTGGGAGCTGAGGAGAGGCATGGCGGAGTACGAGGCGGTCATTGGGATGGAGGTGCACTCGGAGCTATTGACCGAGAGCAAGATGTTCTGCGGGTGCGCGAACGAGTTCGGCGGCGAGCCGAACACGCGCTGCTGCCCGGTGTGCCTCGGCATGCCTGGCTCCCTCCCGGTGATGAACCGCAAGGCAGTGGAGCACGTCATTCGCACCTCGCTGGCCCTGAACTGCCGAGTGAACCGGGACGCGCGGTTCGATCGGAAGAACTACTACTACCCGGACCTGCCGAAGGGCTACCAGATATCGGAGTACGACCGGCCCATCGGCGAGGCCGGCTGGCTGGACATCGAGGTGGACGGCGAGACGCGGCGCGTCGGCATTCGTCGTGTCCACCTCGAGGAGGACACCGGCAAGCTCTTCCACGTGGCCGGCGACGAGAGCCACATCGACTACAACCGGTCGGGCGTGCCGCTGATGGAGATCGTGACCGAGTTCCCTCCGGACATGCACACGGCCGAGGAGGCGCGCGCCTACCTGGTCAAGCTGCGCCAGATCCTCACGTACATTGGCGTCTCGGACGGCAAGATGGAGGAAGGGAGCCTGCGCTGCGAGCCGAATCTGTCCGTGCGTCCGGTTGGTTCGGAGACCTATGGGACCAAGACGGAGATTAAGAACCTGAACTCGTTCCGCGCCGTATTCAGAGGTGTGGAGTACGAGGTAGCCCGGCAGATCGACCTGCTCGAGCGCGGCGAGAAGGTGCGGCAGGAGACGCGCGGCTGGAACGAGGCTCGGGGCGAGACCTTCCCGCAGCGGAGCAAGGAAGTCGAGCAGGAGTACCGCTACTTCCCGGAGCCCGATCTGGTGCCGCTGGCCATCTCGGACGAGTGGATCGACGAGGTGCGACGCACGATGCCGGAGCTGCCGGAAGCGGCTCGCACGCGCTTTGGCGAGCAGTACGGCCTGCCGGAGTACGACTGTGCGGCTCTGACGCAGACGCGGGCGACGGCCACCTTCTTCGAGGAGGCCACGCGGCTCTGCGGCGATGCGAAGGCCGTCGCGAACTGGATCATGGGCGACTTCGCGCGCCTGCTCAACGCCGAGAACCGCGAGATCGATGGGAGCAAGGTCACGCCCGCGCACCTGGGCGGCCTCGTGAAGCTGGTGAACGACGGCACGATCAGCGGCAAGATGGCCAAGGACCTGTTCGAGCGGATGTACCAGTCCGGCGAGACGCCCGAGGCGCTTGCCGCGGCCGAAGGACCCCAGATCAAGGATGCGAGCGCCATCGAGGGCATCATCGAGCAAGTGATCGGTGCGCAGCCAGACGTGTGGCGGGCGCTCGTGGAAGGCGACGACAAGAAGTTCGGGTTCCTCGTCGGCCAGATCATGAAGGCCTCGAAGGGCAAAGCGAACCCGCAGGAAGCCAACCGAATCCTGCGCGAACAACTCGATCGGGAGCGCAACACCCAGTAGAATCACCAGGGCGCCGAACCGATAATGGACGGAATGCGACCTCGCCCGAACGCGAGTCGCCCCACAGGAGCAAACCCATGCGGCATTCGGCTATGAGCCTACCAACCGCGCTGTGCGCCCTACTGGCTCTCGCTTGCGCCCCCGCCGTGGCCCAGAAGGCCTCGGCCGGTCAGCCTGCCATCTCAGGCGCCGCCTTCGCGGACGCCATGACGCTCGAGATCGTCGACCAGTTGCGGCTCGCGCAGGACCGGCACTGGCACAAGGGCGAGTACCGCCACATCATCAACCTGGCCAGGATGATCGTGGCGGGCGATCCGCACGATACGGAGACGTTCTCGAATGCCGGGTGGCTCCTGTGGAGCCTGGACCTGGACGCCGATGCGGTCGCCCTGTACAAGCAAGGCATCGCGGCGAACCCGGACACGTTCTACATGTACGACGAGCTGGGCGGGTACTATGTCACTCGCAAGAAGGACCCGGCGAGCGCCGCCATCTACTTCGAGAAGGCCGTCACGAAGCCCGACTGCCGCGCCCAGTCGCTGCACTCGCTGGCGCTGTGCTACGAGAAGCTCGGGAAGTTGGAGAAGGCGCGCGATACGTGGCGCAAGGCGGCTGAGAGAACGGACAACCCGGCCGTCAGCTCAGCCAAGATGCACCTCGACCGCCTGAACCGGCAACTGAACCAACAGCGGAACCCCTAGCGGGAGGCCCACATGATGATGGTGTCCCTTAGTCCCGTAGCGCTCCTCGTCGACCTGCTGTCGCTCTACGGCGCGCTCATCATCGTCGAGGTACTGGTGTCCTGGGCGATCATGCTGCGGATCGGCGGCATCAGTTCGTACTCGCCGTGGGTGCGCACCTTGCGGAAGCTCGTGGAGCCCGTGTTGGGCCCCATACGGCGCATGATTCCGCCCGACAGGATGGGTGGGCTCGACATCTCGCCCATCCTGGCTCTGGCGGCCATTCAGCTCGTGCAGCAGATCCTGTACCGCGCGGCCTAGCGTCTCGTCGCCCGGCCCGGATGCCGGCCGACCCGGCATGCCGACCGACGGGCCGCTCTGCGCCGGGCCGGCAGTCAGTCCTCTACCGCTTCACGTTGACAGGAGGGCGTCGGTGCGCCTCACACCCATCGACCTAGTGCATCGCGACTTCCGCCGGTGCTTCCGCGGCTACTCACCGGCCCAGGTGGACGACCTGCTGCGCGAGGTGGCGGCCGACCTCGAGGAGTGCCTGACGGAGAACGCCCGCCTGCGGGACGAGTCCGCGCGCCTGACCGGGGAGCTGGAGCGGTTCCGCTCGATGGAGAGCACGCTCAAGGAGGCGCTCATTCTGGCTCAGCGCGCGGCCGAGGACGCCCGCAGCGCGGCGCGCGCGGAAGGTGAGGCCATTGTGGCGGAAGCGCGCGGCGAGGCGCGCGAGACCGTCGAGCGCGCGGAGCGCGACGTACAGGAGCTTCGCCACCGCCGTCTGCGGCTCGCCGCCGAGATCCGGGCCCTGCTCCAGGCCGAGATCGGCGCTCTGGACGGTCTCGAGGCTGGTGGGGCGACGAACTCCGGGTCCTCCCGCCCTACAGCCGTCCCGGCCAACGCCGAGCATCCCGTCGGCCTCCCTGGAAGCAATGGATCAGACTGAACCACAACCGACGCCGGATCGCGCGCGGCGCGGCCTCCCCTGGCTCACACTGGCCCTACTGGCAGTTCTGGCATCCCTCTTCATCAGCACCTACGTCGCTACCCATAGCGAGGGCGCCACCGAGACGAGCGCGAGCGCGGGCCTCGTGCTCAACGCCCTCACCAGCGCACGGCAGTACCATCTGGCGGAGGGGCTGCGCACGTCGAGGTGGCAGCCGAACAGGCAGCCGGACAGGCGCCCCGCCCAGCGGCGCCCGCGCGACGAGCATGCAGACGACCTCGTGCTGAACATGCGGCGGATCGCGACCGTGGAGCGGACGTCGAAGGCGTGGCGGCAGTTGGCCATCGTGCAGGCGATGGTCGGCGACCCGGAGTGGCCCCGCTCGGTGGAGCGGATCCCTGGCGGCGCGCCCGATGAGGTGGCATTCTGGCAGACGGCGCTGAGCGACGAGCGCATCCCGAAGGAGCGTGTACCCGCCCTCCTGGCACGTCTGCAGAGCATGGACCTGGGCTGGTACCGCCGGCCGGCCGCCGAGCGTGTCTACCGCTCCGCGCGGCTGCACGACGAGGCAGATCAGGAGGCGAACGAGGCCGACCGCGGCATGGTCCTGCTCGCGGCCCTGGGTCTGTGCGGGTCGTTCCTCTGCTTCGCGGCTGTCGCCGGCGCGGTGATGTACGGCCTACTGCTGTTCGCGCGCCGCAAGGACCCGTCGGTGGTGCTGCCCCGGTGCATGGACTTCGCGCCGCCGCCGCGCCTGACGCAGGAGAAGGCGTCGGTGCTATACACGGGCTTCATCGTGTACCTGTGCGCGCTCCTTGTGGTGCGCTACGCTCGGATGGCCCTCGCCAGGCTGTTCCCGGTGCTGACCCACCTGGCGCCCGGCGCCTCCGTCGCGGCCAGCCTGCCGTTCCTGCTGCTCGTGCTCGCCGCGCCGATCGTTGTGATCTGGCTACTGGGGCGGCGCGTGGGGCTGCGGGCGGCCGACGTGGGCTTCCGCCGCGGCACGATCCTCGTCGATGCCGTCTGGGGCGCCGTTGGCTGGCTCGCGGCATTCCCGTTCGTGGTGATGGCGTCGCTGGCCTCGTCGCGCATCTTCCAGGGCTATGAGACGCCGACGAACCCGGCCATCAGCGAGTTCGCGACGGTGCACAGCGTCTGGATGCGGGTACTGCTGTTCGCCATCGCGGTGCTCTACGCCCCGCTGTCGGAAGAGACGATGTTCCGTGGCGTCTTCCTGCGGGCACTGACGCCGAGGGTCGGCCTGTGGGCCGCGATCGTGCTCGCGTCCGGGGTGTTCGCGCTGCTGCACCCGCAACTGCCGCTGGGTTTCGCATCCATCTTCGTCTTGGGTATGCTGTTCTCGCTGCTCTACCAGGCGCGCGGCTCTCTGGTCGCGCCGATGGTGGCCCACGGGCTGAACAACGGCACAATCATCCTCACGCTGACCATCATGCTGGCCAACTGAGCGACGGCGCCTCGGGCTCTGTCGGAACCAGCCGGCGGTGGGGCCGCAGAAGACTCCGATGCCTGACACCATCCTGCGAGTGCGAGTAACGCCGCGAAGCGGCAAGACCGAGGTGACGCGCGTCGACGGCGGCGTCGTGTACGCGCGCATTGCGGCGCCCCCGGTCGACGGCGCTGCCAACAGCGCGCTCATCAAGCTGCTGGCGGACGCGCTGGACGTCCCCAAGTCGCGGCTGAGCATCCGGTCTGGCGCGTCCGGCCGCGACAAGCAGGTCACCATTGAGGGGCTCGACGAGGCGGCGGCGATGGACCGCCTGCACGCCCGCGAGGCGAAGCCGTGATGCCGGATCTCCTCGACTCCACGTGCGGACTGGGCATGATCGTCAGCCCGGTTCAGGGCGCCATTCTGCTGGTCGTCGTCGTGCTGGTCTTCGCCCCGAAGCTCGCGGGGCCGCTGGGACGCCAGGCCGGCCGCAGCTTCAAGGGCTGGCTCCGCGCCTACCTCGGCATGCCCGCGCCCCGCAGGCCCCGCCCCGCTCCGCGCGAAGTCGACGCCGAGCCGGAGATCGAGATCATCCCGCCGAAGCGGCACGAGCACACGCTGCGCGCCGGGTCTCGCGCTTCGCTCGCGGCGGGCGCCCGGTCCGAGCGCCGGCCCCCCGTGTGGCCGGTGGTCGCGGTTGTCTCGGCGTCGGTCGCCGTGCTATTATGGATAGTGCTGCATTCCAGATGACAGTCACCCACGCGGGAGGTTATAGATGCCGAAGGTCAAGGTCTACGTGACACTCAAGCCGACACTGCTCGATGCGCAGGGGCGGGTCGTGCAGAACGCGCTGACCGCGCTGGGCTACGACAACGTCGAGCAGGTTCGGATGGGCAAGTACATCGAACTCGAGGTCGGCGACAACGGCCGGCCCATCGGCGAGGAAGTCACGGAGATGTGTGACCGGCTGCTGGCCAACCCGGTCATCGAGGACTATCGCTACGAGGTGACCGAGTGAAGTTCGGCGTTGTGCGGTTCCCGGGCTCCAACTGCGACCAGGACGCCTACTACGCCCTGCTGGACCAGTTGAACCAGCCCGTCGATTACGTGTGGCATCAGGACACCGACGTCCGCAAGTACGACTGCATCGTGCTCCCCGGCGGGTTCTCCTACGGCGACTACCTGCGCACCGGCGCCATCGCGCGCTTCTCGCCCGTGATGGAAGCGGTGATCGAGCATGCCAACAAGGGCAAGTTCGTCATCGGCATCTGCAACGGGTTTCAAGTGCTCTGCGAGAGCCACCTGCTGCCGGGCGCGCTGATGCGCAACGTCGGGCTGAAGTTCGTGTGCAAGCACGTGAACATCCGCGTGGAGAACGAGGCGACGCCCTGGACGTCGGTGGCGAAGACGGGCCAGGTGCTGCGCATCCCGATCGCGCACGGCGAGGGGCGCTACGTGGCGGACGAGGCGACGCTGGCCGAGCTGAACGCCGCGAACCGCGTGATGTTCCGCTACTGCGAGCCGAGTGGGGAGATCACCGGCGACAGCAACCCGAACGGTTCCGTGGAGAACATCGCCGGGATCGCCAACGCGCAGTTCAACGTCCTGGGCATGATGCCGCACCCGGAGCGCGCGGCGGAGAAGCTGCTGGGCTCCGCAGACGGGCGCCTGCTGTTCAAGAGCGTGGTGCGCGCACTTTACGCGGTGTAGGACTGCGGCAGAACGGCTACCCACCCCGGCCTTCGGCCACCCCTCCCGAATCGGGAGGGGACATCGCCAGAGGCGTGTGCGCCGCGCCGAACGGCTGCCCACCCCGGCCTTCGGCCACCCCTCCCGAATCGGGAGGGGACATCGCCAAAGGCCTGTGCGCCGCGCCGAACGGCTGCCCACCCCGGCCTTCGGCCACCCCTCCCGAATC
>CAZFLM010000072.1:23564-33524 GCA_964519955.1 uncultured Chthonomonadaceae bacterium
GGGAGGGGACATCGCCAAAGGCCTGTGCGCGACCCGAGTGCACGGTAGTCGCCCGACATCGCCGCATCCCTCCTTCGTCGGGATGACGTCCCTGCCAATTGGCGCCGTCCTCGGGTCGTCCCAGGACCGGCGGCGTGGGCGCGCGAGCCCTTGTGCGTGGCATTTCGGTTGACGTGGAACCGGGAGCGTGGTACACTATGTATTCCCTCAGTGAACATGCGCTGAGGGGTGACGATTCTGTTGTCGGCCGATGGCGCACGCACGAGCAGGCGCCGCCGGCGCCCCAGACACACCGGCGGCACTGGTACCCCCCAGAGGGTATCAGTGCTTCTTTGCATCATACGGCATGACGGGGGAAGCGGATGTCGAGTGACGATGTCGTCGTTCTGACGCCTAGTGGGTACGCCCGCATCGAGAGCGAGTTGGAGAGGCTGCGGACCGTCGAGCGGCGCGAGGTCGCCGAACGCATCCGCGAGTCGAAGCAGTTCGGCGAGTTCTCGGAGAACGCGGAGTACGAAGACGCCAAGATCGCCCAGGCATTCGTGGAGGGCCGCATCGGGGAGCTGCGCCGGGTGCTGCAGCATGCCCAGGTGCTCGAAGAGGCCGAGATACCGACCGACACGATCGGCATCGGCTCCGTTGTGACGGTCCTCGAGGTAGAAGCGGACGAGGAGTGGGAGTTCACGCTGGTCGGCTCGATCGAGTCCGATCCGGATCACGACCGCATCTCCGACGCATCCCCTGTGGGTCTGGCGCTATTCGGCAAGAAGGTGGGAGACGAAGTGCGGATTGCTGTTCCAGATGGCTTCACACGATACCGTGTTCTGAGGATCACCAAATGAGTGAAGAGACCGACCAGCGCGCCGTGCGCTTGGCGAAGCTCCAAGCTCTGCGAGACTCGGGGCACGACCCATACCTGATCGAGCGGTTCGAGCGGACCCGGACAGCCGCCCAGGTCCTGACCCGGTACCGAGAGCTGGAGGAGGCCGGGGTCGACCTGACGACGCCGGAGGGCCTCGCCGACTTCTACAGCACCGACCAGCCCGAAGAGCAGCTCGACGCCATCGCGGGCCGGATCGTGGCCCTGCGCCTGATGGGCAAGGCGCTGTTCGCCCACGTGCAGGACGCTTCGGGGCGCATCCAGGTCTACGTGAAGCGCGACACGGTGGGCGAGGAAGCCTATGACCGCTTCCGCCACCTGGACATCGGCGACCACGTGGGAGTGTGGGGGCGCGCCTTCAAGACGCGCACCGGCGAGATCACCATCGAGGTGACGGACTTCCGCATCCTGTCCAAGTGCCTGCGCGTGCTGCCCATCGGCAAGGAAGTCGAGGGCGAGCAGCACGCCGGCCTGGCTGACGTCGAGGCGCGGTACCGCATGCGGTACGTGGACCTCGTGTGCAACCGCGAGGCGCGAGAGGCCCTGCTGAACCGGTCGCGCGTGCTGCAGGCCATGCGGCGCTTCCTGGAGGACCGCGGGTTCGTCGAGGTCGAGACGCCGGTTCTGCAGGCCATCGCGGGCGGCGCCGCGGCGCGGCCGTTCGTGACGCACCACAACACGCTCGACTGCGACTACAAGCTGCGCATCTCGCTGGAGCTGCCGCTGAAGCGGCTGATCGTCGGCGGCATCGAGAAGGTGTTCGAGATCGGGCGCGTGTTCCGCAACGAGGGCGTCAGCGCGCGGCACAACCCCGAGTTTACGCTGCTGGAGCTGTACGAGTCCTACACGGACCTCGACGGGATGATGGACATCGTCGAGGAGATGTACGCGGCGGCATGTGTCGCGGTGAACGGTGAGCCGCGGTTCACGTTCAAGTACCGCCAGCAGGGCGAGGAGCGCGAGGCCGTGGTGGATCTCGGCACGCGGCCGTGGCGGCGCCTGCCGATGCTGGAGGGCATTCGCGAGTACGGCGGCATCGATCCGGCCGAGCTGACCGACTTCGAGAGCGCCAAGGCGGTGCTGAAGCGAGTGGGCATCCCGACCGAGGGCGAGCACACGCTGGGCGGCATCATCGAGAAGCTGCACGAGCGCTTCACGCAGCCCAACCTGATCCAGCCGACCTTCATCACGGACTTCCCGATCGAGACCTCGCCGCTCGCGAAGAAGCGCGTCGACAACCCGGCCCTCACGCGGCGGTTCGAGGTGTACTTCGCGCAGCAGGAGCTGGGCAACGCGTTCTCCGAGATCAACGACCCGATCGATCAGCGGGCGCGGTTCGAGGCGCAGGTGGCCCAGGGCGCGCAGGGCGACGACGAAGCCCACCCGATGGACGACGACTACATCCGGGCTCTGGAATACGGCATGCCTCCGACGGGTGGGTTCGGCGGCGGCATCGACCGGCTGGCCATGGTGCTGACCGGCGCACCGTCGATCCGCGACGTGATCCTGTTCCCGCTGCAGCGCCCCTCCTAACCCGCGGCCAGCGCAGCCAGGAGCGCCGCATCGTTCCGCAGTACGATGGGGCTACGGCTATGGGCGAGGAAGCCGAGCGCGCACGCATGGTACGGGAGCAGCTCGAGGCACGCGAGGTCAGCGACGAGCGCGTGCTGGAAGCGATGCGGCGCGTGCCGCGGCATCTGTTCGTGCCCGAGCACATCCGCGAGCACGCGTACGAGGACCGGCCGCAGCCCATCGGCGAGGCGCAGACCATCTCGCAGCCGCTGATGGTCGGGCTGATGACGGAGCTGCTGCGGCTGACCGGGTCGGAGCGCGTGCTGGAGATCGGGACAGGCTCCGGATACCAGGCCGCGGTGCTGGCCGAGCTGGCTGCCGAGGTCGTCTCGGTCGAGCGGAAGGACTGCCTGGCAGCTCGGGCCCGCGAGTTGCTGCAGTGGCTCGGCTACACGAACGTGCGGATCGAGGTGGGCGACGGGACAGAGGGCTGGCCGGAACTGGCGCCCTACGACCGCATCGTGGTCACCGCGGGCGCGCCGATGATGCCGAAGCCGCTCACGGAGCAGCTCGCGGCGGGCGGACGGATCGTGGCGCCGGTGGGCACGCGGCTGATCCAGACGCTGATTGTGGGGTGGAAGACCGCCGAGGGCGAGCTGGTGACGATGAATCACGGCGAGTGCGTGTTCGTGCCGCTGATCGGCAGGCATGGCTGGCCGAACGACGACCCTCCGGGGGGCTGAGATGCCGACGCCGAGGTCGCGGCGACGAGCGCGGGCAGACTGGCGGCAGAAGGTGGTCGCGCTCGCCTCGGTGGTGGCCGGACTGCTGGCTTCGCTCGGATTGGTGGCGCTTCGCCCGACGTGGGCGCCGGGCATCGCGCTCCTTGACGGGCTGATGGTGGGCCTGACGATGGGCGCGACGGGGCTGGTGCGCTCCTACGACGAGTCGTGGGACGAGTTCCGCGACGCGACCGTCCTGGCGTACTTGCTCGGGCTGCTGGCGCTGCTGGTGTATGCGGCCCGCCGCGAGCCGCCGAGCGCGTTCTTCGTGGTAGAGTGCGTGGCCGGCATGATCGCGGACGCGATGCTGCTGTTCGTGCCGCTGTCCGTTTGGATCGGCACGGACCTGCTGCTGTACGCGGGCACGTTCGCGGGGTGGCTGGCGTCGGGCATGCTGCGGCCGGGGTACGACTAGGAGACCGCAGCCATGGGTGGTTCCGGACGGGCCCGGAGGCCCATCCCACCGTCACGCTCACGCAGCATCAGGGCGTGGCACGAGCAACGTGACGAGGCGATCGGGATCGGCATGGACAGCGTCGTCATCGAGGCGATCGAGTTCTACGGGTACCATGGCGCCTCGGACGAGGAGCAGTGCGTCGGGCACCGCTACGCCGTGGATGTCGAGCTGCTGTGGGACACGCGGCGCGCGGCGGAGACGGACAACCTGCACGACACGATCAACTACTCGGCGGTCGCGAAGCGCGTGGTGCAGATCGGGACGACGGTGCAGTGCCGGCTGCTGGAGACCCTGGCCGGACGCATGGCGGATGCGCTGCTGGCGGAGTTTCCCGCGGAGACGGTGCGCCTCTACCTGCGGAAGCCAAGACCGCCGATGAATGTGATCGCGGAGTCGGCCGGGGTGAGGATCGAGCGCAGCAGGTAGTCAGCCGGTGGGTTGTGCTTGGCGGGCAGGGACGCCCGCCCCACCCGTGCGTTGTGCTTGGCGCAAGTGATTGGCAGGCGGGTTGTACCGGACGGGCAGGGACGCCCATCCCACCACGGCACGGTTGCGTGGCGCAAGTGATCAGCCGGTGGGTTGTGCTTGGCGGGCAGGGACGCCCGCCGTACCCGTGCGTTGTACGCGTTGTCGCGAATGTCTCGGAACCTGCAGGGGTTCCGGGTCGTAACAGAGAACCAACACGCAAGTCGTACCGGAGCCCCTCTCCTGCTGCGGCGGAGCTGGACCTAGACGGGAATAACCCACACCCGAGCGGGGACAACATCCCCGCGTGGGCCGAAACCGAAGCGGAATCCCCTTCCGCGCCGGCAGAGGACCCCACGCTGTACCCGCTCAAGATGGAAGGAGACCTCTCCATGTTTCAACCGCCGCTTCCGGTCGAGTACACCCGTCTCGACCCGGAAGAGACCGCGCAGCGCATCTCCAGCGCCCGCGCCTCGCTTGGCAGCGACCTCCTCATCCTCGGGCACCACTACCAACGCGACGAGATCATCCGGTGGGCCGACTACAGGGGCGACTCGTTCAAGCTCGCCCGCCAGGCCGCGACCCGCAAGGATGCGCGCTACATCGTCTTCTGCGGCGTCCACTTCATGGCCGAATCCGCGGACATCCTGACGGGCGACGACCAGATCGTCGTCCTGCCGAACCTCTCGGCGGGGTGCTCGCTCGCCGACATGGCCGCCATCGGGCAGGTCGAGGCGGCGTGGCGCACCATCACGAGCCATGTCGACGCCGAATCCGTCACGCCGATCACCTACGTGAACTCGGCCGCCAACCTGAAGGCGTTCGTCGGCGCGCACGAGGGCACGTGCTGCACGTCGTCGAACGCGCGCAAGGCGCTCCGATGGGCGCTGGACAAGGCGGAGCGCGTGTTCTTCTTCCCGGACCAGCACCTGGGGCGCAACACCGCCGCGGAGATGGGCTATGACCTGGAGCGCGACATGCTGCTCTGGAACCCGCACGAGCCGAGCGGCGGCGTGACCGCGGACGACATCAAGCGCGCGCGCATCTACCTCTGGAAGGGGCACTGCTCCGTTCACCAGCGGTTCACGGTCGAACAGATCCGCGAGGCCCGCGCGAAGCATCCGGGGCTGAACGTGATCGTGCACCCCGAGTGCGCGCACGACGTGGTTCGCGAAGCCGACCTGAACGGGTCGACCGAGCTCATCATCGACGCGATCTCGCAGTCGGCGCCCGGCTCCGTCTGGGGCGTGGGCACCGAGATCAACCTCGTGAACCGGCTGCAGCAGGAATACCCGGACCGCACGGTGTTCTGTCTGGACCCGGTCGTCTGCCCCTGCTCTACCATGTACCGCATCCACCCGCGCTACCTGGCCTGGGTGCTGGACAACCTGGCAGAGGGCCGCGTCGTGAACCAGATCCGGGTGCGCGACGACGTCAAGGAGATGGCCCGGCGGTCGCTGGAGCGGATGCTGCAGATCTCCGCGCCCAGCCCGGCGCTGGCCACGTCCTGACGCAGACACAATCCCCCACTCACGTTCGTACGATACGAGTAGTGACGCCAAGGGCCGGCGCCAGCCGGCCCTTGTGTCGCCCGCTCTCTTCGTAGGTCCGGCGCCGCGCTGACGGGAGTTGCGCGGGCCCGGCCACTTCCGTGCACCGGAGGGCCGAACGTGCGCGACGAACGACCGAACGCCCGCGGCGACAGCACTGCAGGCAGCCCGCGCCCGCCCGCCGGTCAACTGCCATGAGGGCCCTCCTTCCCGCCATCAGCGGGCGCTCCCCGATCGGCCAGGCGGTGCGGCTGCTGGGCGACCTGCTCGGCGAGGCGATCTCCGAGCAGTGGGGGCCGGAGGTGTTCCGACGCGTCGAGGAGATGCGCCGGCGCAACAAGGCGCTCCGCTCCGACCTGCGCGCCGGCACGGAAGCCGAGACCAGCCCCAACGCGGCGAACCTCGACGTCGAGTCCATCTGGCTCGTTCTGTGCGCCTTCACGCTGTGGTTCCAGCTCATCAACTGCGCCGAGCAGCGGGAGATCGTGCGCGGTTACCGCGAGCAGCAGCGCCTGCTGGGCGACGCTCCGGCCGCCGAGTCGCCTGCCGCGGCGATCGGGGCGCTGCACGCGCTCGGGTGGACGCCGGAGCAGGTCGGCGAGCTGCTGGACCGCATCTCGATCGCGCTGGTCTTCACCGCGCACCCCACCGAGGCTAGACGGCGGACACTGCTCGACACTCTGGCCGACATCGGGCGGCTGCTGGAGCGCCTGGACCGGGCCGACCTCCTGGCCGGCGAGCGCGCCGCGCTAGTATCCGAGCTTCGCCGCCGCATCACCATCCTGTGCCAAACCGACCTCGTCCGTCGAGAGCAGCCCACGGTGCTCAACGAGGTCGACCAGGGCCTGTTCTTCCTGGAGACGGTGCTCTTCGACACCCTCCCCACCCTGCACGACACGGTGCGGGCCGCGGTGTCGCGCTACTACCCCGAGCTGGGCGGCGCGCGCCAGGCATCGGTGCGGCTCACGTCCTGGCGGGGCGGCGACCGCGACGGCAACCCGTTCGTCACGCCGGAGGTGACGCGCGAGACATTCCGGCGCCACCGGCTGACCGTGCTGGACCGGTATGCCGAGGCGGTACGCGGGCTCATTCCGCAGCTCAGCCAGTCGCTCTCCCTCATCTCCATCACCCCGGCGCTCGCCGAGTCGCTGGCGCGCGATCGCATCGACTGCGCGGACATCACGCCGGAGATCGCGCGCCGGAACCGCTCGGAGCCGTACCGCGAGAAGCTCTCCTACATCGCCCACCGGCTGTCCCGCACCTACCGCGCGGCGGCCATCGGCGCGGATCTGCCCGGCGGCTACCAGGACGCGTCCCAGTTCATTCGCGACCTCGATCTCATTATCCAGAGCCTGTCCGCGAACCGGGGAGCCGTGGTGGCGCAAGGCGACCTCGCGACGCTGCGGAAGCAGGCCGCCATGTTCGGGTTCTACTTCGTCCCCGTCGAGATCCGCCAGCACGCCGCCCGCCACACTTCGGCGCTCGCGGAGATCGCGCCTGCGTACGGCGGTCTCGACTCCGACGCCCGGGCTGCCTGGCTCTCGGCGGCGGCCATCGCGAATGGCGCGCCATCGGTCGACCTGGGCGCGCTGGGCGATGGGACGCGCGAAGTGCTCGCCACCTTCAGCACCATCCGCGAGATGCAGGAGGCCCATGGCCCGCAGGCCGTGTCCACGTACATCATCAGCGCGAGCACGGCGCCGGAGGATGTCTTGGCGGTGCTCTGGTTCGCGCGGTGGGCCGGGCTGTTCGTGCCGGGCTCCGATGGCGACCGGAGCACGCTGGACATCGTCCCCCTGTTCGAGACCGTGGGCGACCTCCAGGCCGCGCCCAGGACGCTGCACTCGCTCCTCGCGAACCCGGCGTACCGGCGCCATCTCGCCGCGCGCGGCAACGTGCAAGAGGTGATGATCGGGTACTCCGACAGCAACAAGGACGGCGGCTACGTCTCGTCCGGGTGGTGGCTCTACCGGGTGCAGCGGGAACTGACGGAGGTGGCGCGGCAGGAGGGCGTCTCGCTGCGCTTCTTCCACGGCCGGGGCGGATCCATCGGGCGCGGCGGCGGACCAACGCACCAGGCCATCATGGCGCAGCCGCCCGGCACCATGCTGGGCGACATCAAGATCACGGAGCAAGGCGAGGTGCTGTACTACAAGTACGCCGACCCGGCGATCGCCCACCGGTACCTGGAGCAGGTCGTCCACGCGGTCATCCTGACGACAGCCAGGGCGGGGTCGCCGGACACGGACCGCAGCGGCCCCCTGGGGATTCCCACCGAGTGGCGGGACGCGCTGGACGTGATCGCCTACCATGCGTACGAGCGGTACCGCTCGCTGGTCTACGAGACGCCCGCGTTCACCGAGTTCTTCCGGCAGGCGACACCCATCGAGCAGCTCATCCAGCTCAACATCGGCTCGCGCCCCGCCCAGCGCAGCGAGTCGTGGAAGGTCGAGGACCTGCGCGCCATCCCATGGGTGTTCGCCTGGACGCAGAGCCGGCTGATCCTGCCTGGGTGGTTCGGCCTGGGCACGGGGCTGGAGCGGTGGGCCGACGGCGACGAGGGGCGCATCCACCAACTGCAACGGATGCACGCCGAGTGGCCGTTCTTCGCCTCCCTGATCGACAACGCCGAGGTCGCGCTGGCGAAGTCAGACCTGTCGATCGCCCGGCGCTATGCCGACCTCGTCGACGCCTCGGCCGTGCGCGATACCATCATGCGCATCCTGACCGACGAGATGGCGCGCTCGACCCGCTGGGCGCTGCTGGTGGGCGACAGCGACGAGCTACTGGACCGCCAGCCCGATCTGAAGCGCTCCATCCGCCTGCGCGCGCCGTACATCGACCCGCTGAACCATCTGCAGGTGGAGCTGCTGGGCCGCGCCAGGCGCACGCCGGCCGGCAGCCCGGAGCGAGAGCAGATCGATGCGGCCATCAGGATGAGCATCAACGGCATCGCGGCGGGGATGCGGAATACGGGGTAGGCGCGGCCTGGCGTTGCGTCGTACCTGGCGGGTAGGGAGGCCCGCCCCACCACAGCTCCCGACCCGCCGCGGCACTCCGGTTACGGGTTGTGCCGGACGGGCACGGAGGCCCATCCCACCACAGCTCCCGTCGCACCGCGGCACTCCGGTTACGGGTTGTGCCGGACGGGCACGGAGGCCCGCCCCACCACAGCTCCCGTCCCGCCGCGGCGCTCTACCTGGCGGGCAGGGACGCCCGCCCCACCACAGCTCCCGTCCCGCCGCGGCACTCCGGTTACGGGTTGTGCCGGACGGGCACGGAGGCCCATCCCACCACAGCTCCCGTCGCACTACGGCGCTCCGGTTACGGGTTGTGCCGGACGGGCACGGAGGCCCATCCCACCACAGCTCCCGTCGCACCGCGGCGCTCTACCTGGCGGGCAGGGACGCCCGCCCCACCACGGCTCCGGTCCCGCCGCGGCTCCCGACCCACTGGCGCAGTGAGCGTGGAACGAGGCCCGGCGGAGTGACGGGCCTCGGTGCTGCTGTACGGTTGTCGTGGGCCTACTTGGCGGGCGGCGTGGTGGGCGCGGTGGGCGCGTCCTTCGCCGGCTGCGCGGGCTTCTTGTCGCGCTTGGCCTCCTCGAAGCTGAACTGGACGAAGCGCTCGATGTCCGTGCCGCCCTCGCCGGACACCAGTTCGCCGCTGACCACGATCGTGCCGCCGACCTTCACGTTCTCGCGCGGGCTGACCTCATAGACCACCTTGCTCGGGTCCGTGCGATCGGTCAGCGTGACCGACAGCACCCCTTCGGCACCGATCTTGAGCCGCCCCACGAGCTGCCGCGGCTCGGGAGCGCCGGCCTGAATGCGCACCTTGGTGGTGGTCAGGTCGTTCAGCACGAACGCCGGCGACGGGGTCACGCGGAACTGCTTGACGATGCTCGGATTCCCCGAGCGGACCAGTTCCAGGCACTGCACCTTGACCAACACGTAGCGCGCGGTCGGTTTTGGCGCGGACTTGTCGTCAGCGCGCTTCGCCTGCGCCGCGCAGACCTGGAGCAGCCCGCCCTGCAGCAGCAGCACGAGGGCGACCGCGATACAGCGGTTACGGATCATAGCAGTTCTCCTCACATTACCTCCGCGCGGGCGGGCAGGGACGCCCGCCCCACCACGGCGCTCTACCTGGCGGGCAGGGACGCCCGCCCCACCACGGCTCCTACCTGGCGGGCAGGGACGCCCGCCCCACCGCGGCGCTCTACCTGGCGGGCAGGGACAGGCTGTATCATAAGTCCCCAGATGGCCGGAAACGCCCGATTTGGCGGGGTCATCGAAGTCGCGACGACCACGAGAC
>CAZFLM010000073.1:0-8055 GCA_964519955.1 uncultured Chthonomonadaceae bacterium
TGTCACCTATGTTCCCGGTTTGTGTGTTACCTATGTTCCCGGTCTGTACCCGCGGCGAACCCCTCCCCCAACCCCCTCCCGCAAGGGGCGGGGGCTTCTGAGCGCAGCCCAGCGCGATGCCAGAAACGCCCGACCCCGCACAGCCCCAGTCCCCGCAGGGGACTTCGCCGGACGCAGAACCGGGTTTCAACCCGGTGGCCTCGACACGGTCGCCTCAACACACCGGCTCCCGCCGCCAGGCCCGCCTGCTGAACGCGGCGAGCCCCTCCCCCAACCCCCTCCCGCAAGGGGCGGGGGCTTTGAGCCGTTACTTCGCCGCCCAGATCATGCCGCGGGTCATGAGCGTAAGCGTGGGCTCGGACTTGACGACGGCGGCGTTGTGGCCCACCGAGTTGTAGAAGACCTTCCCCTGGCCGTAGTAGCGCGTCCAGACCACCGGCATGGCGAACTCGCCGTTCGGCACGTGGGGGCCGTCGGCCTCGGGCATGTGCGTGGTGGCGAGGACGTAGTTCGACGGATCGACGTGCAGGTAGTACTGCTCCGAGGTCACCTTGAAGTCGTCGATGCCCTTGGTGATCTCGTGGTTGCGGATGGTGATGTGAACGGTATACTCGACAGTGTCGTTGCCCGGATGCGCGACCCACTGCCCGCCCGTCATGAACTGGTACTCGGTCGCGTTGCGGAAGGCATCGCACATGCCGCCATGGCAGCCCGCAATCCCCACACCGGAGCGTACCGCCTCGCAGAGCGGGCCTTCCTGGTCGCCCTTCAGCTCTCCCATCGTCCACACCGGCACGATGAGGTTCAGCTTCTTCAGCTTCTTTACGTCCTTGAAGCTGTCCAGCGTGTTCGAAACCTCGACGTCGAAGTCGTTCTCGCGAAGAGCCTGCGCCAGAATGCCGGCCACCGGCTCGGGATCGTGCCCATCCCAACCACCCCATACGATGAGGGCGCTCTTCTTCATCCTGCTCTCCAATCCTGGCCGCCGCGCCCCTGCACCCCGGACGCCGGCCTGCTGTTGCCGCACGGTTCGACGCGAAGCCCGTTCACCCCTGCCGGATCGCGCAGAGACGCGCCGGCGAAGGAGCTAAGCACATGGCGCCTACCGTCCTGCTCGTCGGGGGATGCCCCGCCCCCTATCACCGCCTGGAGCCCGCCGCACCGCCGATCGTTGCCGCCCTGGCCGAGCTGGGCATCTCGGTCGACGTGAAGGGCATCACCCACCCCGACGGCGGCGACGCATTCGAGGGCGACTACGCGTCGCTGACCCGGCCCGCGCTGGACGCGTACCAGGGGCTCGTCCTCTACACGACGGGCCAGGACCGGTTCGGCGCGGACCCGCCGGCCATCGGCGACTGGGTGCGTTCTGGCGGCGCGCTGATCGGCATCCACAACGCGACGGACACGTTCACCGACGACGCGGAGTTCGTGCGGCTGTGGGGTGGCAAGTTCCGTACGCACCCGCCGCAGCTCGAGATCGCGACCGAGTTCGTGGACAAGGGCCACCCGATCACCGCGGGCCTGCCGGAGTTCACGGTGCTCGACGAGCTGTACCTGTTCGCCGACTACGACCCGGCGAAGGTGCACCTGCTCGCACAGACGCGCAGCTTCGACGACGACGGCCCGGTGCCCGTGTGCTGGGTGCGCGAAGAGGGCCAGGGCCGCGTCTTCTTCGTGTCGCTCGGGCACAACCCGGAGACGCTGGCGCATCCGAGCTGGCGCGCTCTGTTCCTGCGCGGCGTGGCGTGGGCGCTGAGGATGTAGGTCGGGGTAGTAGCGAGTAGCTAGAAGCGAGTAGCGAGTAGGGGGCGGGCCGCGGGAGTGGGTTCCTGCGGCCCGCCTTGTGTACGGCCCACGCCAGGCGCGCAGCGCCGTCGCAACAGCGCCTCGGGGTGGTCGTCGTGCAGGATTGTGCGCCTCCTGACGATCCCTGGATCCCGTCTCTGTGCCCCCTCTGCGGTCTCTGCGTCTCTGTGGTGAGCCCGCTGTTGTTACCCGCTCCGTGGGTCCTCTCGATCCCTTCGCTGTGCCCCCTCTGCGGTCTCTGCGTCTCTGTGGTGAGCCAGCCTTTGCCGCTACCCGCCTTTGAGCGCCTCCATCACGGCGGCCCAGCGCTCGGCGTGGCCGGGCTTGGAGGGTTCGGGCACGAAGTCCAGCGCGAGGTAGATGCGGATGGCGGGGAGGCGTGGGTCGTCGGTTTCGAGGACGGTGTCGGGGCGGCCCGTGTCCACGAAGTGCTGGAGCACGCGGAGCGTGACGAGGCGGCCGAGGCCCTTGCCGCGGTGCGCCGGGTGAGCGCCAACCCAGTGGACGTACCCGGACGCACCCCACTGCGCGGGAGCATAGCGGGCGGACGCGGTCGCGACGGGGCCCTCGTCGTTGGCGACCACGTAGACCGCCTCCACGTCCTCGGCGCGCGTCAGCCGCTGGCGCACGTGCTCGGCCGTCCACGTGTAGTCCGGGAAGGCGGCCGTCAGCACGGCGGCGAGCTGCTCGTCCTCCTCGTCGCGGTGCAGGCGCACGTGGTAGCCGGCGGGCGCGGCCATCTCCGGCAGCGACAGGTTGGGCCTGCGCATGATGATCTGCGTGTACTGCGGCGCTTCGACGATGCCACTCTCGGCCATTGTGTCTCCTTGTCCGGTGTTCGGTCAGTGCGAGCAGCGTACCCTACACGAGCACGGCAGGGGCGAGCACCCATTTGAGGTAGCCCGCGCCCGGTTCGATGCGGTCCGTCTCTACCACGATGAGGCCGCCCTTCTTCAGGTCGATCGCCGAGCCGCCGGTCAGGACGCGGCCGAGCATGCTCAGCGTCGGCTCGTGGCCCACGAGCATCCACCGCTGGACGCGTGGGTCCGCCGCCACGATGTCCTGGAGGTCACCCAGGCCGAAGCCGCCCGCCAGCCGGTCGTCCACGCGCAGCACGTCGCGCAGGCCGAGCGCATCGGCCACGATCTCGGCGGTCTCCATCGCGCGGACGAGCGGGCTGGTCACGATCGCCTCGGGGTCCACGCCGATCCGCACGAAGGCCCGCGCCTCCCGCTGCATCTTCTCGATGCCCTCGGGCGTCAGCCGGCGCTCCCCATCCGGAATCCCGCCGCGCTCCTCCGCGATCCCGTGCCGCAGGATGTACAGCCGCATCGCACTCCTCCTCTAGACGTGCCTGTCCAGCAAGGGGCGGCGGCTCCAGAGCGCAGCCCAGCGCAATGCCAGAGACGCCCCACCCCACACAGCCCCAGTCCCCGCAGGGGACTTCGCCGAGCGCAGAACCGGGTTTGAACCCGGTGGCCCTCAACCCGGTGGCGTCCGCAACCAGGCCCGCCTGCCGAACGCGGCCTACCCCTCCCCCAACCCCCTCCCGCAAGGGGCGGGGGCTCACCGGGCCGGGCCGCCGTCTCGAAAGCAAGGGCAAGAGCCCTGACTCCACGCACCACCCGCGTCCGAAGGACGCCCGGCCGCAGGCCCCCGAGGCGGGTCGTTCACGGCCCGCCGCCCCGGCCCGCCGCCACGCCCCCCGCCGCCTCCGGGCAGGATCGGGAGCCTCCCGGAGCGAAACACCACACACCAGCCGTTCGCCGCCGCCAATCCCGACGCACCGGAGCTGCCCCGTGCCTCAACTCACCTTCCCCGAAGGCTTCCTCTGGGGAGCCGCCACTGCAGCCTACCAGATCGAAGGCGCCCACGACCAGGACGGCCGCGGCGAGAGTGTCTGGGATCGGTTCTGCCACACGCCGGGCAAGACCTACCTCGGACATAGCGGCGACGTCGCCTGTGACCACTACAACCGGATGGATGACGACGTAGCCCTCATGGCCGAGCTGGGGCTGCAGACCTATCGGTTCTCCATCTCCTGGCCGCGCATCCTGCCCTCCGGCAGCGGCGCCGTCGACCAGCGCGGGCTCGACTTCTACAGCCGCCTGGTCGACCGCCTGCTCGCCGCCGGCATCGTGCCCGCCGTCACCCTCTACCACTGAGACCTGCCGCAGGCGCTCGAGGATGCGGGCGGCTGGCCGAACCTGGACACCGCGTACCGGTTCGCGGACTACGCCGAGGCCGTGTTCGCGGCCCTGGCCGATCGCGTGCCGATGTGGATCACGCTGAACGAGCCGTGGTGCTCCGCGTGGCTGGGCTACGGCATCGGCGTGCACGCGCCGGGCAAGGTCGACGAGAAGGCCGCCATCGCCGCGGGGCACACGCTGCTCGTGGCGCACGGCCTGGCGGTGCAGCGCTACCGCGCGCAGGGCCGGACCGGGGCCATCGGCATCACGGACAACGTCGCCTCGGTAACGCCTGCCACGCAGTCGGACTCGGACTTGGCTGCCGCAGCGCGCCACGACGCGTTCATGAACCGCTGGTTCCTGGACCCGATCTACCGCGGCCACTACCCCGCCGAGCTGCACGAGGCCTGGGGAGACGCCCTCCCCGCCTTCACCGCCGAGCAGATCGCGGCCGTCACGCAGCCCATCGACTTCCTGGGCATCAACTACTACACCCGCGCGGTTATTCGGGATTCGGCCCAGTCATCCCTGCGCCATGAGTCGGTGCACATGGACGGGCGCCCGCACACCGCGATGGACTGGGAGATCTACCCCGACGGCCTGCGCGAGATCCTGACGGTGCTGGACGCGCGGTACGACCATCCGGCGCTGTACGTGACGGAGAACGGGGCCGCCTTCGACGAAGCGCCCGGCCCGGACGGCATCGTGCACGATAAGCCGCGCCGCCTCTACCTCCGCGACCACTTCGCCGCGGCCCACCGCGCCATCGAGCAGGGAGTGCGCTTGCGGGGATACTATGTATGGTCGCTGCTCGACAACTTCGAGTGGGCCTTCGGCTACTCGCGGACCTTCGGCATCGTCCACACGGACTACGCCACGCAGGTCCGCACGCCGAAGAGCAGCGCTCGCTGGTTCGCCGGAGTGATCCGCGCGAACGGATTGGACACAGACGAATGAGTTGTTCCCCGCTTCGCCCCGGCCGCGCCGCCGGTTTGCTCCTGCTCCTGCTCCTGCTGCTCGCTCTGCCCGCTGGCGCAAGCCAGGTCGCCGGCCTCCCCGCGGAGAAGCTGAAGAAGGCGGAGGTCCTGGTGACCGACGAGATCATGCGCCAGGGCATCCCCGGCCTGTCGATCGCGGTCGTCACCGGCAACCAGATCAAGTGGTCCACCGCGTACGGTTTCGCGGACATCGAGAACCACGTGCCCGCCAAGGTCGGGACGATGTACCGCCTCGGCTCCATCTCGAAGCCCATCACCGCGATCGGGGTGATGCAGCTCGTCGAGCAGGGCAAGATCGCCCTCGACGCGCCCATCCAGCGGTACGTGCCGAGCTACCCGGCTAAGAAGTGGCCCGTCACGGTGCACGACCTGATGTGCCACATCTCCGGCGTGCGGCACTACAAGCCGGGCGAGATGCAGAGCACCAGGCACTACGACGGCGTCGTGCCCGCCCTGGAGATGTTCGCGGGCGACCCGCTCGTGTTCCAGCCGGGCTCGCGCTTCCTCTACACAACGTTCGGCTACTGCCTGCTCGGCGCGGCCGTGGAGCACGCCTCGAAGACGCCGTACTTCGACTACATCGAGCGCCACGTGCTGGGGCCGGCCGGCATGCACCGCACGCGCCTCGATAGCGTCAGCGAGATCGTCTCGGACCGCGCCGCCGGCTACGTCAAGGCGCCCGATGGGGAGATCCGCAACTCGCCGCTCGCCGACACCAGCAACAAGGTGCCTGGGGGCGGGCTGTGCGGCACGGTGGAGGACCTGGCGCGCCTGGCCATCGCGGTGAACGAGGGCACGATACTCCCGCGCGACGCGTCCACCCGCATGTTCGCGGCACAGCATCTGAAGGACGGGAGGCCCATCGGGTTCGGGCTCGGCTGGGCAATGTTTGGGGAGCACAAGGGCAAGAAGGCCGTGGGGCACTCAGGCGGCCAGCCGCGCATCTCGACTCTCCTCTTCATGGTGCCTCAGGACGAGTTCGCGGTGGCCATCATGTGCAACCTGGAGGGCGTCAACCTCATCCCCCTCGCCCGCGCCCTTGCCGATGAACTCGACCCGTAGACCCGGCCCCGGCGCCGTCGCCAGGAGGGTGGCGAGACGGCCTGTCCCTGCCCGCCGTTCGTCCGGAGGACGGCTAGCCAGAGGCTTCACTGCCGGTGGGCTTGTCCCACCGGACCCGGCGCTGCCGCCTGCCGCCTACAGCAGACGGGTCGCTCACGCTCCCCGCTCGGAACGTTGGTGCGAGAGCCAGGCCGTATCGCCGCGCACACGGTTCCGAGCCGCGACCGTGAGGGAGCGGTCTGCTGTCGCCGCCACCGGGTCTGGGCCATCACCGACACCCACCGCCTGCGCCAGCCCCCGCCCGCCTCTCACCGGAAGTACGAGGCGCCGTTCACGTCGATCGTGACGCCGGTGAGGTAGTTGGCGGCGTCGGAGGCGAGGAAGAGCGCCACGCCCGCCACGTCCTCCGGCGTCGCGACGCGGCCTACCGGGATCTCGGCCTCCACCTCGTCGCGCCGCTCGTCGAGGCGGGGGCGGGCCATGTCGGTGTCGATCCAGCCCGGCGCGATGCAGTAGGCCTGGATGCCCTCGCGGGCGGCGGCGCGAGCGAGGCTGCGGGTGAACCCGACGAGGCCGATCTTGCTCACCGCGTATGCCGGCGACTCCCGCTCGCCGCGGAAGCCGCCGCGCGACCCGATGGTGATCACCTTGCCCCCGCCCTGCGCCCGCATGTGCTTCAGCGCGCAGTACGTCGCGTTCACCGAACCCATCAGGTTCAGGTCGATGGTCCGCGCCCACGCCGCCTGCCACTCGCCGAAGTCGTCCAGGTCGAACGGCTGCGGCTCGTAGATGGCGGCGTTGTTCACGAGGATGTCGATGCGGCCCAGCGCGGCGGCGGCCTCCTCGACCAGGCGCTGCGTCTGCTCGGGCGCGGAGACATCGGCCTGGATGGCGACGTGCCCCGCGCCGGGCAGCGACTCGAGCACGGACCGCGCCGCGGCCTCATTTGCGCGGTAGTTCACCGCGACGCGGGCGCCGTGCTGCGCGTACAGCCGCGCGATGGCCGCGCCCACGCCCCGCGACGCCCCGGTGATGAGGGCCGCCTTGCCTGTCAGGTCACACATAGCCCGGGATATCCTGTCGATGGGCTGTACTTGGCGGGCAGGGACGCCCGCCCCACCACTGCTCTGCGCCTACTGCTCCTGCGGCGGGGCCAGGGCCTCGCGCTGCAGAGCCATGATGCGCTGGATGCCGCTCTGCGCCAGGTCCAGCAGGCGGTTGAGCTGCGTGCGGTCGAACGGGTTGCCCTCCGCGGTGCCCTGCACCTCGACCAGCTTGTTCTGCGCGGTCATCACCACGTTCATGTCCACCGAAGCCACGCGGTCCTCTTCGTAGCAGAGGTCGAGCAGCTCCTCGCCCTGCAGGATGCCCACGCTGACCGCCGCAATCTGGCCCTCCAGCGGCGACTTGCGGATGAGGCGCTCCTTCAGCATCCACTGCACCGCGTCCGCCAGCGCCACGTAGGCCCCGGAGATGCAGGCGGTCCGAGTTCCACCGTCGGCGCGCAGCACGTCGCAGTCGATGAGGATGGTCCGCTCGCCCATCAGGTCGGTGTTCACGATGGACCGGAGGCTGCGGCCCACCAGGCGCTGGATCTCCATCGTGCGGCCGCCGGCGCCCCGGGTCTCGCGCTGGGTGCGCTCCTTGCACGAGCGCGGCAGCATCGCGTACTCGGCCGTCACCCACCCGCTGCCGCTGTTCTTCAGGAACGGCGGCACCCGCTCCTCCACCGTCGCGCTAATGAGCACGTGCGTGTTGCCGAACTCGACCTTGCACGAGCCCTCCGCGTACGGCATGACACCGCGCGTGATCGTCACCGGGCGCAGCTCGTTCGCCGCCCGTCCATCCCCTCTCGCCATACCCACTCCCTATCCGCCGGCCGGGCTCGCCTTCGCCCGGCGCCGGCCACAACCGCCCACTATACCCGTCCCGCACCCACGCCGCAGCGTGATGGGCGTCCCTCCCCGCAGAGCACAATCCCCTGGTGGGATGGGCGTCCC
>CAZFLM010000073.1:8155-32440 GCA_964519955.1 uncultured Chthonomonadaceae bacterium
TGCCCGTCCGGCACAGACCCCTGGTGGGATGGGCGTCCCTGCCCGTCCGGCACAGACCCCTGGTGGGATGGGCGTCCCTGCCCGTCCGGCACAGCCCCCTGGTGGGATGGGCGTCCCTGCCCGTCCGGCGCCATCCCGCTACGACACGTTGCACAGGTCGAACGCGGCCTTGAGCGCGGCGACCGGCTCGCCCTTCGGGATGAACTCGTGCCCCACGTAGCCGTCGTACCCGGTCGCCAGGATGGCCTTCATGATCGGCGGATAGTACAGCTCCTGGGTCTCGTCCATGTCGTTGCGGCCCGGCACGCCCGCCGTGTGGTAGTGGCCGAACCAGTCGCCGCCGACCTCGCGGACCGTGCGGATGACATCGCCCTCCATGATCTGCATGTGGTAGATGTCGTAGAGCAGCTTGACGCGCGGCGAGCCCACCATCTTGCACACCTCGACGCCCCACGGCGTGCGGTCGCACTGGTAGTCGTGGTGGTCCACCTTGCTGTTCAGCAGCTCCATCACCAGGTTGACGCCCGCGTCCTCGGCGGCCTTGGCAACGCGCTTCAGCCCCTCGGCGGTGATCTCCGCGCCGATGCGGTCGTCCAGCCCCTCGCGGTTGCCGCTGAAGCAGATGAGGTTCGGGATGCCCCACTTCACCGCCAGCTTCAGGTTATCCAACACTTCGCGCTCGATGCGGGCGTGGTTCTCGCGCTTGTTCAGCCCGTCCGTCAGCGACTGGTGCGCGCCGGTGGCCGCCACGATGAGTCCGTGGTCCTTGGCGAGCTGCCAGTGCTCCTGGCCCACCAGCTCCACCGCCTCGTAGCCGATCTCCGCTGCCGCTCGAACCAGCATCTCCGGCGTGAACCGGTCATTGACGAAGCACCACCACGATACCGACTGCCGGATATGCGCCATCTTCCCGTCCTCCTGATTGCGTCGATCGGTGCGGAGCGGCGGGCCGCGCGCCCCGCGCTATGTTTCTGCTAGGGCAAACACTCAACGTCCAAACCAGATCCCTGACGGGATGACGGCCAGGGCTGCGAGAGGCGGGCCGCGCGCCCCGCGCTATGCTCGTGCTAGGGCAAACACTCAACGTCCAAACCAGATCCCTGGCGGGATGACGGCCAGGGCTGCGGCGCGGGCTGCGGCTTGCGCGGCGAGAGGCGGGCCGCACCTGGTAACCGCGCTATCCGGGCAAGGGCGGCAGCTTCGAGAGCACCGCGTGCAGGCGGTCGAAGTCGTCGCGGAGGAGTTGGGCCACGAGCTTGCCCGCCCCCACCAGGAAGTCCACGTCGCCGCCGCGGGCCTCCAGGGCGCACCGGATGGCCGCAGCGATCAGCTCCTCGCACAGGCCCAGCGGCGCGCGGGAGAGGATGGCGCGCAGGTAGCCCGGGTTCCCCGTCAGCGCCGCGACCTCGGCATCGCCGCAGGGCCAGACGCGCTGGTGGATGCGGGGCGGCCTGGGCGGAAGGTAGCAGCGCACCGCGCCGCACGCCGCGTGGCCGATGGTGATGGCGGTGAAGTCGGTGGCGAGCAGCTCGAAGACCTGCGGCTGGTCGCGGCGAAGCTCATCCTCGGTGAGCCCGAACGCGGCGGGCCGGCGACCGGGATCGGTGCCGGTGGTGGTCGCCTCGGCGACGAGCGCGTAGATGGCGCCGTCGGCGAAGGAAGCAGCCGCGAAGGGGTCCTCGCCGGGCTGAGGCGCCGCGCTGACCTTGACGAAGGCGCCGAACGCGGGGGGCTCGTGCAGCACGGCGCACCTGGCGATGAAGCCGGTGGTGTTCGCCTCGATGATCTCGCCGAGATGCTGGGTCAAGGGTAGCCGGGGCGGCGCGAGTGAGTTTGCGTGCCGTGCGGAGCCGCCGCGCCATTATAGGTGCGGGAGGCGGGCGTGTCAACGGCGTTGGGCCCAGACGACCGAACGGCGAGGGAGTTGCCCCTCGCCGCCCACATCCCCGGAAGCGCGGTCGGCACGGAGGCCGCCCCTCCAGGCACGCGCCCAGCCCAGAGGGCGAACGGCCGAAGGCCACACTGCCGGTGGGCTTGTCCCACCGGAGCCCCCCTACAGCGTCACGCGCGCCTGTGAGGAGGTCTTCACGCCGGCGAGCGCCTTGAGCGAGACGAAACCGTCGCCGTCGTGCTCGGGCTGCTCGCTGAAGAAGCTCTTGCAGAACAGGTCGCACGAGGCGCAGGCCTTGCACGGCGCGACGTGCTTCTTCGCCAACTCGCGGTTCTTGCGGAACTTCGTCCCGTTCCAGATTTCCAGGAAGGGCTGCTCCAGCACGCTGCCGTAGGTGTAGGTCTCCTTGAACGGCGAGCAGCAGCCGAGGGTGATGTGCCCGTCGAACGTGACGCGCACCGAGTAGCCCCAGTAGAAGTTGCAGTTGAAGGGCTCGCTCGGGTCGGTCCAGCGGGTGCTGATCTCCGGCATGGAGCGGCAGCGGACCCCCAGCTCGCCCATGCGCTTCTGGGCCGCCTCCAGCTCGCGCAGGTAGGACTCCGGCGAGCGCTTGTTCTTGAAGCCCCAGTCGTAGGCCGCCCAGGAAATGCAGTTGATGTAGTCGACGCCCAGGTCGGCGGTCTGCTCGATAAACGGAACCAGCTCGCCCTCGTTCTCGTTCACCATGACGAAGTTCAGGCCGATGTTCGGGAAGCGGCCGTGCTTGTCGCTGCGGGCCTTGACGAGGCGGCGGATGTTCGCGTGCAGCGGCTCCAGCTTGCCGCCGCGGCGAACGCGCCGGTACGTGTCGGGATAGGCCGCGTCCACGCTGACGTTGAGGTCGATGAGACCGCAATCGATGAGGCGGTCCGCCTTCTCGTCGTCGATGAGCGTCCCGTTCGTGTAGATGCCGGTCTTGGCCCAGGGACGCACCTTCTTGGTATAGGCGACCACGTCGAAGAAGTGCTGGTACATCAGGGGCTCGCCGAACCCGTTCAGGGAGATGTTGAAGGCGTACGGGAACTGCGCGAGGATCTTCTTGTAGTCCTCGAAGTCGATGTCGCCCAGCTTGTACGGCTTGAGGCCGAGCGAGCGCAGGCACTGGATGCAGGCCAGATTGCACCGGTTCGTCATCTCGATCTCGACGCTAATCGGCTGGCTCTTCATCTCGATCGGCTGCTCGTGCTGCTCGCGCGTATACAGCCGGTAGTTGCGATAGACATCGGGCTTGAGCAGGATCGAGAAGGCATCGTTCTCCTTCATCTTCCTGTAGATGTGAGCCAGTTGGTCGAACATGATGGCGTTCCTTCCACCGCGCGGACGCCGGGGCCCGAGTTGTGCGCTGCCTTCCGTCGCGGGATGCGGCCCTCGCCGGGCCGCCTATTGAGCTGCGGCTGCGGCCTCAGCCCGGCGCGGCCCGGTGAGCCGCCTTAGCCACACATACGTGCGGCAGTACTGGCGTGCGGCATAGTGCGGCAGATGGCGCACGTGGAAACGCAGGAGCGCCCCGGCTCCGCCCTCGGCCGCATGGTTCCGCCGGTACGGCAGGATGGTCTCCAGCCGTGCCCACAACCGCGCCATGTCGAGGTCCCGCGCCGTCAGGTGCCGCGTGGGCATGGTCGACGTGTAGCTGTTCCACTCGGCATAGCGCATCCGCCGCGGCAGCAGCCCCTCCTCCAGCGCGCGCCAGTACATCGGCGTGCCCGGGAATGGCGTCATGACGGTGAACCCGCTCTCCACGCCCAGCAGGTTGGCGAACTGCCAGGTCTTCTTCACCGTGTCCCAGGTCTCTTCCGGCACGCCGAGGCAGAACGTACCGTAGATGTGGAAGCCGATGCGGTGGCACAGCTCGATCCGCGACTTCAGCTTCTCGTTCACCGCGATCTTCTGGCCGATGCTGCTCAGGCAGGCCTCATCGTTCGACTCGATGCCCGTGGTGATGCACCGGATGCCCGCGTCGTACATGAGCTGCATCTGCTCGGGATCGAACACCTCGATGCTCGTCTCCACCGTCGCTTCGAGCCGCACTCCGCGCTGGATGATGGCCTCGCACAGCTCCCTGGCGTACTTCTTGTTGAAGCCGAAGTTGGGGTCGCGGAAGCGCACGTGGTAGACGCCGTAGGTCTTGTTCAGGTACTCGATCTCGTCGACCACGCTCTGGATCGCGTTGCTGCGCCAGGGCTTGCCCTCCAGCAGCATGTAGGGGCACATGTTGCAGCCGATCGGGCATCCGCGGCTCGCCTGGATGTAGACGCCGACGTTCGACGCGTCGCCGCGCCCGTCCGGATCGTAGCGCCCCATCTCCAGCAGGTGCCACGCGGGCCGCGGCAGCGTGCCGATGTCGGCGACCTTCACCCACTCCCCGTAGCGCGTCGTGGCCTTCGCCCCATCGTACAGGTCGGAGCCGACCAGCGGGATGAACGTACGCGGGTCGATGACGCCGCGCGCCCGGCGGTAGTCCGGCGCCGCCAGAATCTCCGCGAAGAGCGCCTCGGGCTCGCCGTAGATCAGGAAGTCGACCTTGCACTCCTTGATCCAGTGGTCGACGGTCGCCATGATGACCGTGCCGAAGACGAATACCCGGGCGTCCGGGACCAGCTCCTTCATGCGGTTCGCGAAAGCCAGGTCCTGCGGGAGCGACGGCATCGACAGGCGCACGCCGATCCAGGTCTCGTCCGACGCCTCGCGGCCAATCTTGCTGAGGCAGAACGCTTCGGCCTGCGCGCCCTGGTAGCGGTCGAGCAGCAGATCGACGAACGTGACGCGCGCGCCGGCCTGCTCCGCGACCGCCCCGGTGTACAGGAAGTCGATCGGCAGGATGCACGGGCCCTCCTTCTCGAAGGGCTTCAGCTTGCGTGAGACGCCGATGCCGCCCGAGTAGGTGCGCTCGTTCGTATACCCCTGCAGAGCAGGTGGACTGATGAGGACGACGTGTTGCATGGTCAGTTCTTCTCTTCCGGCATACCGCACACCCGCCGGTAGATGGCCACGACCTCGTCGGCCTGGCGCCTCGCGGCGAATCGGTTGAGCACCGTCTGCCGGGCCGCCTGGCCCAGCCTTGCTGCCATTCCGGGGTCGGCCAGAACGACGCAGATCGCTTCGCCGAGGGCCTCGACGTCGCTCACGGGCACCAGCAGCCCGTCGACGCCGGGCGTCACGATCTCCGGCAGCGCCCCGGAGCCGTAAGCCACGACCGGCTTGCGCATCGCCATGCCCTCGATCACGACGAGGCCGAACGGCTCCTCGAAGCTCGGCACGCACACCACATCGAGGTCGGCGAAGACGTTGGTCGAGTCGTCGCGCCAGCCGGCCCATAGGACATTGTCGGCAATTCCTAGCTCGGCTGCACAATCGCGAATCTGCTGGGTGTAGGAGCCGGGCCCCGAATCGTAGGAGTGGCCCACGATCACCATCCGCGCCGCCGGGAACCGCTCCGCGACCCGCGCCATGGCCCGAACCAGGTCGAGATGCCCCTTCCAGATCATCACGCGAGCGACGATGCCGACCAGCGGCGCATCGTCCGGCACTCCCAGCGACCGCCGGAACGCGCCCCGCTCGACGCGGTCCGGATCGAAGCGGTCCACCTCGATCGCGTTCAGCGCCGTGTGGATCTTCTGCTCGGGCACGCCGCCCTCGATCAGCGAGCTGCGCACAAACTGCGAGATGGCCAGCACCGCGTCCGAGTGCGCGATGCCCCACTCCGTCGCGCGGCCGGTCCCGGGCCCCCACTTGATGTGCAGGTGCAGGATGTTGCGGCGCCGCGTCAGCCGGGCCAGCAGCGCTCCCATGATCGCGTCGCGCGGCCGGTCGGTCGTGTGGATGATGTCCACACCGCTCGTCCAGACCAGCCACATGAGCCGCAGCAGCGACCAGAGCATCGCCGCGAGGTTGCCGCCCACGGCCAGCAGCCGCCGGATGCCCCGCGCGCCGGTCACCTCGTAGCCCAGGTTCATCCGCACGATGCGGAGGCCCGGCACGCCGCCCACCTCCGCCAGCAGCTTCCCGAGGTCCGGCGACTGGCTGTTCGTCGCCAGCGTCACCCGGCAGCGCGACGGGTCGAGCGTGCGCATCAGCGTAACGTGCACCGCCACGTCGGCGCCGAGCTGGGTGCGCGTGTTCAGGAACAGGACATGAGGCCGCCGCACGGTTGGTCCTCCGACATCAGTCATAGCACATTCCGTGCCAATGCTTAGCTGTGCTACAGCATGCACTTCGTCACACAAGTGCCGACTCAAGCGCTCGCGACGCTCCCCTTATTCCACACTTGTATGCGTCGATCCTGTGCCCGAGAACCGGACGGCCCGGCGCGGTCCTACACGTCTGTCTACACAAGGTTGATTCGCCCTCACAAACAGTGTATACTGCGGCTGACTTGCCCGGCGCGGATGCGCGCCGGCGGCGGTGGTGCTGCGACTCCCAGGTATGAAGCTACTCTTCACATTCGAGAAGGGCGAACCCGTCCGCTGGCTCGGTCACCTCGATGTGATGCGAGCCTTCGAGCGCGCAATCAGGCGTTCGGGCCTCCCCGTGGCCTTCTCGACGGGCTTCAACCCCCGCGAGCGTCTCTCGTTCGCCTCGGCGCTGGGAGTAGGCGTCACCGGCGGGGCCGAGCGCGGGGTGCTGGAACTGACCGACGACGTACCGGTGGACCGGTTCACCGATGCCCTCAACGCGGTACTGCCTCCGGGCCTGCGCATCACCGGGGCCGAACCCATCCCCGATGCGGGCAGCAGAGACCGGCTGAACGCGTACGGTCTGTGCGAGCTGCGCCTGCAGTGCACGACGAGCGAGACGCCGGACGAGGCGTCCGTCACCCGCGCCGTGGACGAGGCCCTGAGCCTGCCCCACTGGTGGGTGGAGCGGGTGTCCGACAAGGCGACGCGCCGCATCGACATTCGGCCGTTCGTGCGCCAGGTAGCGACCGAGCGGTGCGAGCAAGGCGGCCTGACGCTCCTCGTCACGGTGGAGGTCGGGCAGTACGGCACGGCGCGACCCGCCGAGATCGTGGCGGTGCTGGCCAACGCCGCCGCGGGGCTGGCTCTCCGCCGGGCGCATCGTGTGCGCCTGCTGGAGAACACCGGCATCGCGTGAGTTCGCCGCCGAACCACGGTCATCGGCAAGCACGCGGGCGCGGCCCATTCCAGGGCCGGGGCGCCCTATCTCTCCCTCGGAAGGAGGTGAGTACTCTCATTGAGCAAGGAAATCGTAGTCAACGTGGGTGAGCGCGAGACGCGCATCGCGGTCCTCGAGGACTCGCGTCTCGCGGAGATCCACTACGAGCGCGAGGAGCGCGTGGTCGGCAGCCTGTACAAGGCCCGAGTCGAGAACGTCCTGCCCGGCATGGACGCGGCCTTCGTGGACATCGGCCTGAACCGCAACGCGTTCCTGTATGTGGGCGACGTGCTGCCCGGGCTCGACAGCGACGGTGAGGCCTCGCACGAGGGCGGCAGGCGCCGCGGCATGGACGCGGACGTCGACGAGGCCGATGACGACACCGCGGCAGACGGCGGCGACGACGAAGCGGCCTCCGATTCCAGCTCCCCGGCCGTCATGCGGCGCGTGCAGCGCTTCCGCAAGACGCTGCGCCGCTCGGCGCTGCGCCGCCAAAGGATCGACGAGGTCCTGCGCGTTGGCCAGGAGATCCTGGTGCAAGTCATCAAGGGGCCTCGCGGTACCAAGGGAGCGCGCGTCTCGACGCGCATCTCGCTGCCCGGGCGCTACCTGGTGCTGATGCCCGAGGCCGACACCATCGGCGTCTCGCGGAAGATCGTGGAAGGGGCCGAGCGCGACCGTCTGAAGCGCATCGGCGAACGCCTGCGCGAGCCGGGGTTCGGCATCATCATCCGCACGGAGGCCGAGGACAAGCCCGAGCAGGACCTCGTCGCCGACATGGAGTTCCTGGTGAAGCTGTGGCGCCAGGTGCAGGAGACCGCGCGCAAGGCCAAGGGGCCGACGCTGGTCCACAAGGACCTGACGCTGATCTACAAGACGATCCGCGACGTGTTCGGCTCCGATGTCAGCCGCCTGGTCATCGACGACCCGGTGGAGTACGAGAAGGCCAACGAGCTGCTGGAGATGGTCTCGCCCAAGCTGCGGGGCCGGATCCACCTGTACACGGGCGAAGTGCCCGTGTTCGATCACTTCAACGTCGAAGCCGAGATCGACCGCTCGATGAAGCGCAAGGTCTGGCTCCGGTCTGGCGGCTACCTGATCATCGACGAGACGGAAGCGCTGACGGTGATTGACGTGAACACCGGCAAGTTCACGGGCGGCAGCAGCCTGTCGGAGACGATCGTCAAGACGAACATCGACGCGGCCAACGAGATCGCCCGGCAGCTCCGGCTGCGCGACATCGGCGGCATCATCGTCATCGACTTCATCGACATGAACCACGCCCGCGACAAGCAGGCCGTCATTCGGGCGCTGGAGAACGCGTTGAAGAAGGACCGGTCGCGCACCAAGATCTCGTCGATCAGCGCGCTCGGCCTGGTGGAGATGACCCGCAAGCGCACGACGGAGACGGTGGTCGACTTCCTGACCGACTCCTGCCCCGCCTGCGGCGGCCGCGGCAAGGTGCCGTCGCCGGAGACGGTCAGCTTGCTGGCCGAGCGGGAGCTGCAGCGCGTCGCGCGCAACGGCAAGAAGGAGCGCGAGGCGCTGTACGTCACGTGCAACCCGGCAGTCGCCGAGGTGCTCGTGGGGGCGGACGGCGAGAACGTGGACCGCATCGAGCAGGAGCTGCACCACGCGGTGTACGTCCGCGGTGTGCCGGACCTGCCGATGGAGAAGTTCGAGGTGGCGCAGGGAGACGTGGGCGAGTTCGACCGCAAGTACTGCGCGGCCAAGCGCGGCCAGGTGGTCGACTGCCGCATCATGCGGTCCACGCTGCAGCCCGAGCCCGCCGTCGTGGGGCTGGCCGACGGCCTGGTCCTCCTGCTCGACGACGGCAAGAAGCACGTCGGGCAGCGGGTAAAGGCGCGTCTGGCCGAGGTTCACCGTTCGTACGCAACCGCCGGCGTCGTGCCGGGGTCCAACCGGCCCATCGGCGCGGGCGACGCATAGGCTCTACCGGACGGGCACGGAGCCCCATCCCACCGGTTCGTGGTGCGGGATGGGGCTGCAGGCCCTGCCGGACGGGCACGGAGGCCCATCCCACCGGTGCTTGGTGCGGGATGGGGCAGATGAGGGTGGGGCTAAGCAATCGCGATCAAAGTTGTGCGTCGAGGGCACTCGGCGACGCGGTTGCTTGGCCCCTACCCCGGCCGGCCCGGCCCCCATCAGCCGTTCGGTAACGGAGCGAGGGACCTATTCGTCGCCCGCTCTTGACACAGCACCCGGATCGTTGATATACTGTTTGGGTTGAGGTCTTCCGTTCGTTCCCTTCTCTTCGCACTTTCTCTCACTTCCCGCCGCAGGTTCCATGCTTCCCAACGCGACAGACGAGATCGTCCTTATCCTCGATTTTGGCGCGCAGTACACCCAGCTCATCGCGCGCAGAGTGCGTGAGGCACGCGTTTACTGCGAGATCGTGCCATTCGACACGCCCGTCGATGATATCCGGGGGCGCCGCCCCACGGGCATCATCTTCTCCGGTGGCCCGGCCAGCGTCTACGAGGAGGGCGCGCCGCACTCCGACCCGGCCATCTTCGAACTGGGCGTGCCCGTGCTGGGCATCTGCTACGGGCACCAGCTCATGGGCCTCCAGCTCGGGGCCCAGGTGGAGCACGCCGAGCGGCGTGAGTACGGCCACGCACAACTGAGCGTGCAGGATCCCGGCAAGCTGTTCGCCGGCCTCGGCGACGACCTGCCCTGCTGGATGAGCCATGGCGACACCGTGGCCGTCCCGCCGCCCGGCTTCCGCGTGCTCGCCACCACCGCCAGCACGCCGGTGGCCGCGATGGCCGACGACGCGCGCAAGCTGTACGGCGTCCAGTTCCACCCCGAGGTGGCGCACACGCCGTTCGGCAAGGACCTGTTGCGCAACTTCGTAGTCGAGGTCTGCGGATGCACGCAGAGCTGGACGCCGGACTCGTTCGTCCGCGAGGCCGTGGAAGCCGTCCGGAACGAAGTGGGCTCCGCGGGCGTCGTATGCGGTGTGAGCGGCGGAATCGACTCCTGCTGCGTGGCGGCGCTAGTGCACAAGGCCATCGGCGACCAGCTCACCTGCATCTTCGTGGACCACGGGCTGCTGCGCGAGGGTGAGGCCGACCAGGTCCGCCACGACTTCGCCGAGGCGCTCGGGATCAAGCTGATCTACGTGGACGCGGCCGACCGGTTCATCGACAAGCTGGCCGGGGTCGACGACCCGGAGCGCAAGCGGAAGATCATTGGCGAGGAATTTGTGAGGGTTTTCGAGGAGGCTGCCGATAATATCCCCGGTGCCGAGTTCCTCGCTCAGGGCACCCTCTACCCGGACGTCATCGAAAGCGGTACAAAGACCGCTGCTACCATAAAGACCCACCACAACGTCGGCGGCCTCCCAGAGGACATGTGGCTCAAGGTGATCGAGCCGCTGCGTTATCTGTTCAAGGACGAGGCGCGCGCCGTCGCCGAAGAGCTTGGCCTTCCCGAAGCCATCGTGTGGCGGCATCCGTTCCCGGGCCCCGGGCTGGCGATCCGCATCACCGGCGACGTGACCCGCGAGCGGCTAGAAACGCTGCGCAAGGCCGACGCCATCTTTATCGAGGAGATCCGGCGCGCGGGCCTCTATCGGGAGATCTGGCAGGCGTTCGCGGTGCTCGCCCCCGGCACGCGCAGCGTCGGCGTGATGGGAGACGCGCGAACCTACGCTCATCCCGTCATCCTGCGGGCCGTCACCAGCGAAGACGCGATGACCTCGCACTGGTCGCGGCTGCCATACGACCTGCTCGAGCGCGTCAGCAATCGGATCGTCAACGAGATACCGGGCGTGAACCGCGTCGTCTATGACGTAAGCTCGAAGCCGCCCGCCACCATCGAATGGGAATAGATCAGCCCCTGCCCGACATGCCGTCGCGCATCCTGCTTCCCACGGCCGCCATCCAGGACCGCGTGGCGGAGATGGCGCGGCAGATATCCGATGACTACCGGGGCGAGAACGTCTGCCTCGTCGGGGTGCTGACCGGGGCCGTCGTGTTCCTGTCCGATCTCATCCGACACCTCGACGTGCCTGTCGAGATCGACTTCGTGGCCGCCTCTTCGTACGGTGAAGCCACCCGTTCGTCGGGCGAGGTCCGCATCCTGAAGGACGTCGGCCACGCTATCCAGGCGAAGCACGTCATCATCGTCGAGGACATCATCGACACCGGCCTGACCTTGCGCTACCTCGTGGACACGCTGCGGGCCCGGCAGCCCGCCTCGCTCGCGTGCTGCGTGCTGCTCGACAAACCGTCGCGCCGCGTTGTCGAGGTGCCGGTGGAGTACAGGGGATTCGAGATCGAGGACCGGTTCGTGGTGGGTTACGGTCTCGATTACCGCGGGTATTTCAGGAATCTGCCGTACATTGCCGAGCTGACGGCCTGACCGACAGGCCCATCCCACGGAGCCCCGAACGCTCGAGAACGACGGGCCGGACGAGACCCCGGCCCCCGATCCACACGGAGCGGATCGCCTCCCAACGACGACGGACCGAGACTTCGGACCGCCCCCCTAACCAGAGGTAATCAACGACCATGGACACTGCTTCCAAGAGGGCCGACGCCGACGAGAAGACGACCAGCCTCGCCGACCTCGAGAACAAGAGCCTCGACGACCTGCTGGCTCTTGCCCGAGACTACGGCCTGAACGGCGAGAGCATCGGGCGGCGCGACGAGCTGATCCGCCGGATACTCGAGGCATCCGGGGACAAGAGCGGCGTGCTCGTGGCGCACGGCGTGCTCGAGATCCTCCCCGAGGGCTGGGGCTTCCTGAGGCGCAACAACTTCACGCCCAACGCCGAGGACATCTACGTCTCGCAGACGCAGATCAAGCGGTTCTCGCTCAAGACCGGCGATCTCGTCGCGGGGCAGGTGCGCCCGCCCAAGGACTCCGAGAAGTACTTCGGCCTCCTGCGCGTGGAGCTGGTCAACAACCTCGACCCCGAGGTCTCGCGCAACCGCGTCAACTTCGACGATCTGACGCCGATCTACCCGAACGATCGGATCGTGCTGGAGACGCAGCCGAACGAGATCGCGGGCCGGTTCATCGACCTCGTGGCGCCCATCGGCAAGGGCCAGCGCGGCACCATCGTCGCCCCGCCGAAGGCCGGCAAGACCACGCTGCTCAAGACCATCGCCAACGCGGTGACGGCCAACCACCCGGACATGATCCTCCTGGTGCTGCTCATCGACGAGCGACCGGAAGAGGTCACCGACATCCGGCGGTCCGTGCGCGGCGAAGTCATCAGCTCCACGTTCGACGAGACGCCCGAGAACCACATGCGCGTCGCGGACATGGTGCTGGAGCAGGCCAAGCGCCTCGTCGAGGCCAAGAACGACGTCATCATCCTGATGGACAGTCTGACGCGCTATACGCGGGCCTCGAACCTGACGGTGAGCCCAAGCGGGCGCACGCTGTCCGGCGGCCTCGATCCCGCGGCGCTCTACCGGCCGAAACGATTCTTCGGGGCGGCGCGTAACATTGAAGAGGGTGGAAGCCTCACCATCCTGGCCACCGCGCTCGTCGAAACCGGCAGCCGGATGGACGACCACATCTTCGAGGAGTTCAAGGGCACCGGCAACATGGAGCTGGACCTTGATCGAGGCCTCGCGGATCGGCGCATCTTCCCGGCCGTCGACATCGTTCGCTCCGGCACCCGCCACGATGAGCTGCTCTACGACGAGGACACGCTCAAGCGGATCACGCAGCTCCGGCGCCTGCTGGCAGGCCTGTCCGACGTCGAGGCCACGGAACTCCTCATCGACCGCCTGCGTCATACCAAATCGAACAAGGAGTTCCTGAAGATGGTCGACCGCACCATGAAGGGCGGCGACTCAAGCTAGTCAGGCAGCACATTGCGCGAACGGGGCGCGGCGCGGAAGGCCCGCCCCGGCTGGAGAACGGAAGTGAGCCAGGACTTCAGGGAGCTATTCGGCGACTGGGACCCCGACAAGGAAGGGCGCCTTCCCGAGGGCGAGCCCGAGAACCGCGGGCCGCGCTCCCTCGACGAGAAGGAAGTCGCCGTTGTGGGGGTGTTCCAGCACTCCGACGCGATGGGGCTCTCGGAACCGCAGTTCTTCGTGCTGCTGCAGGACAACCAGGGGCGCCGCGTGCCCATCTGGATCGGCAAGTTCGAGGCCGCGGCGATCTCGATGGCGATCGAGGGCGAGCAGGCGGACCGCCCCCTCACGCACGACCTCATCCGCATCCTGCTGGAGCGCACGGGCGTCGCGGTCGAGCGCGTGGTGATTGACGACCTCTGGCAGGACACCTTCTACGCCAAGCTCCACCTCACGCAGAACGGCAAGCCCCTCGAGATCGACTGCCGCCCCAGCGACGCCGTGGCGATCGCCGTACGCACCCGCGCGCAGATCCTGATGGCGGAGAACGTGCTGGAGTCGGTGGAGCAGAAGTTCTAGGCGGGCGCGGGCGGGGGGGAAACCGGGTTGAAACCCGGTCCTGCCGAGAGCGAAGTCCCCTGCGGGGACTGGACGGCAACGGCACCCACCCCGGCCTTCGGCCACCCCTCCCGACGCGGGAGGGGACGATGCGAGGGCGCGCGCCTTCCCAGAACGACCACCGCCAGGGCGCACACGCCCGCTCCGCGGCCCTCGCCCCTTGCGGGAGAGGGTGGCCGAAGGCCGGGAGAGGGGTGTGCCGCGCACAATCCCATGCCCGACGCACACGCCACCTCCGCGGCCCTCGCCCCTTGCGGGAGAGGGTGGCCGAAGGCCGGGAGAGGGATCGCCGGAACACGCCGCCGTTCTACTCGCTCCTCGCTACTCGCTACTACCCCCTCACCCGTCCAGCTTCCCGAATTCACCGCTTAGCAGCGCCATCTTGGCGTCCATGTAGTGGCGGAAGTTGTCCCAGGAGACGTCGGGCGGGACCGTGTGGTCGATCGTGGGAATGTAGCCGCCCTCCTCGATGAGGGGGATCAGCTCGCGGAGATGGGCGCGGATGGCGGCGGGGCCCTGCGGCAGAACGCGCTTGTCCACCCCGCCCCACAGCCGCAGCGACTTGCCGAACCGGCGGCGGAGCTGCATGGGGCTCACGTTCGAGGCGCGCTCGATCGGCCAGAGCGTGTCGACGCCCGCGTCCATGAAGAGCGAGACCAACGGGGTCGGGTCGCCGTCCGTGTCGATGGCGAAGTAGCGCGTGCCGTGGTCCTTGAAGAACGCGACCATGCGCTTGAGGTGCGGGAAGATGAACTTGCGGAAGACCTCGGGGCTCACGAGGGGGCCGGACTTCATCGAGAGGTCCTCGTTGAGAGTGAAGTAGTCGACGGGGATCTTCTCCAGCACGGGGCGGCTGGTCTCGATGATGAAGTCCGCGAAGAACCCCATCATCTCGTGCATGAGCTGCGGGTAGTCGTACCACGCGTAGGAGAGCGCCTCGGTGCCCATAAACTCGCGCGCGCGCCAGTAGAAGCCGTTCGCGGCGCAGTTCTCGCCCAGGACCAGGGGGCACGCGTTGTCGAGCCAGCTCTCCAGCGTCTTGCTGCCCTCCAGCGGGTAGCGCTCCGGCAGGCCGGACTTCAGGCGGCGCTTGATGTCCGCGAAGTCGGCAGGGATCTTGACCGGGAACTCCAGATACTGGTCCATGCACATCCGCGCCCCGCCGATCGAGCCGGCCTTGAGCGCCTTGGTGGTGATCCCGTTGGCGTTGCGGACGATCTCGTACTCGTCGGTGTCCTCGAGAATCTGGTGCTCGAAGGGCGGGATGAAGCCGTAGTTGACCGGGATGTAGCGCCGCTTGTCGAGCCCGAGTCCCGCCTCCTCGTGGAACCAGTTCCAGGTGAAGCCGGCCACCGCGTCGGGCGCCTCCTCGCGCCACCGCTCGACGGTCTGCGGCCACACGCCGAGTTCGTGGTTGGGCCGCCGGTCCGACGGCTTGTACTCCATGCAATCGGTGAAGCGCTTCAGGTCACTGGGCATCTCGGGCTCCCTGTGCTGGGTCGGGGGTGGGTGCAGACACAAATGACAGAAGGGCGGAGCGCGAACGCTCCACCCTCCGACGAATCTGGGGCGGCTAACCGGGCTCGAACCGGTGACCTCCAGGGCCACAACCTGGCACTCTAACCTACTGAGCTATAGCCGCCACGACTTGGCGCCCCCGGCAGGGATCGAACCTGCGGCCCGCTGCTTAGAAGGCAGCTGCTCTATCCACTGAGCTACAGGGGCATGCGGCGCGACGCACCACGTGCCGATGATCCCAACCACCGGCTTTCATCCGAGCATAGTATAACACATCGCGCGCGCACGGGGCAACTGGCGCAACTGCTCAGCCTCGTTGAGACGACTAGCGGATCCCTTCGGGATGACGACAGCTCCCTAGCGCGCAGGCCGAAGCCGTCATGCCGTAGGCATCTGCTTGTCTCACGTATTCGGAGCGGTTCTACATGCGGGCCGACTGCCGGCGCGTAACTCGCACGGTCGCACCTGCGTCCAAGAGGCAGTACCCGTCAGGAGGCGCCCGATGCGGTCCGTCAGCCTCGCCGCCGTCGCACTGCTCCTCTGCGCCACCGCCAGCGCCGGCCAGGTCGTCCGGCGCGCGGAGGCCCATCGCCTCGGGATCCAGCTCTCGCTGGCTGCCACCAAGGCCGACCTGCAGCTCTCCGCGAGGCTCCTCCAGGCCGGCGCCGACCCGGACGCAGAGTCACGCGAGGCGCGCCGAGCGCTCTTCGTCGCCATCGACACGGACCACGTCGACCTCGTCCGCCTGCTGCTGATGCACCACGCCGATCCGAACCGGCGCGACCGCCACGGCGACACGCCGCTCTGTGACGCCGTCGACCGCTCCGAGCCCGACGCGGCGATCCTGGACCTGCTGCTGGAGTATGGCGCCGACGTGAACACCCCGAGCGCCTGTGGCACGCCGCTCGGGCTCGCCGCCGGCCGCGGCTCCGTCGAAACCTACCGCTACCTGCTGGCCCATGGCGCCGATCCGCGCCGCGTGCCCCGGGGCTGCGACTCGCCTCTGTTCGCAGCCATCGGCACTATGAGTCCCAAGGCGGAGATCGTCGCCGACCTGCTGGCGCGAGGGCTCGCCGCCAACTCACGCAGGCGGCGTGATGAAGCAACCCCGCTCCAGGTAGCCTCTGGCCTCCGAGGCGCGTCCGACAGCGAGAAGGCGGAAAGGGCGGCCATCGCACGCCTCTTGTTGGACCATGGCGCAGACCCGCGCGCGGCGGACCGGCAGGGCGTCACCCCGCTCATGGAGGCCACGGCGCACCGCTACCTGAACGGCGTGGAGCTGCTCCTCGACCGCGGCGTAGACGTGAACGCACAGGACAAGTGGGGCCAGACCGCTCTGGGCCGCGCATGCCTGATGAGCGAGGCCATCATCGCGGACCTGCTGGAACACGGAGCCGACGCGCGCGGGCATGACGCGCGGGGCGTCACGCCGCTGATGGAGGCCGTCCAGTCCGGGGGCAAGGACCTGGTGCGCAGCCTGCTTGACAGGGGAGCCGACGTCCGAGCGCGCGCCAAGGACGGGCGCACGCCGCTCATGTTCGCGATGGGTCCAACCGGCGTCGCGAACGCCGAAGCGCTCCTGGCGAAGGGCGCCGACCTCCGCGCGCGGGACCGCGACTGGTGCACGGTCCTGATGCATGCCGCCATGCAGGGCCCCACGCCGCTCGTCCGGTGGGTCCTCGATCACGGCGCGCCCGTCGACGAGCGAGACAAGCGCGGGCGGACGGCCCTCATGCTGGTCGGTGGCGGCGAGAGCGCGCTCACCTCGTCGATCGACCTGCTGTTGGAGCGCGGGGCCGACATCAACGCGCGCGACCGCGATGGCATGACCGCGCTGATGCACGCCTGCGCCGAGGGCGTCGAGCATCACGGGTCCAACGTGCTGGAGATCCTGGGCCACGTGCCGGCCCTGCTAGCCCGTGGCGCCGACGTCAACGCGCGTGACAGAAGTGGGCAGACTGCTCTCATCCACTGCGCGCGCGCCCGCCAGCCGGACGAGAACCTGGCTGCACTGCTGGAGAAGGGAGCGGACCCCAACGCGACGGATCGGCGGGGTCGAACCGCCCTGATGTGGGCAGCCCGATACGGTTGGGATAACAGCGTGAAGGTGCTGCGCGATCGCGGCGCGCGCCTCGGTCTGATCGAGGCGCTGCTGGTCGGCGACGAGCCGGCAGCCCTCGCCGCCCTCGCCGCGACGCGCGACACCGACATGCGCGGCCCGTTCGAGCAGACCCCGCTCATGCTCGCCGCGGCGAAGGGCTACGGCGACATCGTCCAAGAGCTACTCTCGCGAGGCGCGCGGGTGAATAGCCGCGACGAGTACCAGATGACCCCGCTGCACTTCGCCGTCGGCGCGCGCGTCAACGGCATCTCCAGCCTCGAAGACAGGACGCCGAGCGACGATGCCGGCCCGGGTGACCGCCTCAGCACGGTCCTGGCGCAGCTGGAGGCGGGCGCCGACCCCGACGCGGCCTTCGTTCCCTACCTCGGCGACATGGCCGGGCGCGGGCGGCCCGAGACCGCCATCGAGTGGGCCGCCCGCCTGGGCTCGGCGGACATCGCGGAAGCCCTGATCGAGCACGGCGCGGACGCGCGCGGCAAGGCCGGCACCAGCGCCCTGCTCATCGCGCAGAACCACAGCCACCCGGACGTCGCCGCCCTGCTCGAACGCGCGGGAGCCCGTGCCGATCGGTAGCGCCGGCTGATGTGCCGGTTTCACATCGATGGACAGGATGACCAGGATCGACGGTTCCGGACGTCCGGTGCGGTCACCAGCATCCAGGCAGCGCGCACAGCCCCCAAGAGGCGGGGTCGTTCATCCTGCCCATCCTGTATATCCATGTTCAACGAGATGAGCCGTAGTGGGGAGATGGCCCTACCACCGCCCCAGCCGCCCCGCGAACTGGTACCACTCGATGGTCGCCCAGTCGCCGCCCGTGTTGTCGACCGTCACGCGGTGCTTGCCCGCCGGGATGGAGATCGTGTAGGCGGCATCGTACTCGGCGGCCATGCCGTCGTTCTTGCCGTCGCGGTCCGGCAGGTCGATCGTCTTCGCCGCCTTGCCGTCCACGCTGACCACCAGGCGCGCCCCCGCCATCGCCACCGCGCGCACGTGAACCAGCAGCCTCGCCGGGGCAAGCGCATTCACCCGGAAGGTGGGCGGGTTGCGCATCTCCGTGTGCAGCATGCCCTGCAGGAAGCCCTCCAGGTCGCCGGCGCGGCGCACCGAGCAGTCAGGCAGCACCTCGAAGTCGCTGCTCGGCGGGCGGCGCCAGGACATGCCGGGCCGCACGCGCGCCACGTCCTTCAGCGCCGCCAGGTCCGGCTCCCGCGCGACCTTCAGCCGCACCACCGTGTAGGCGTCGAGCGCCGGCAGCGTCACCACGAGGTGCTTGCCGCTCAGGCGCACGGTCACCGGCCTGGCCCCCTCGAAGTCTGGCGACACCATCGTAGCTGAGATCGGCGCCCGGCCGGCAGCGAGTCGCAGCGTCACCGGCCCGCGCCGCTGCAGCACGCCCGCGCGCGCGTCGCGGTTGATCGCGTGCACCACGAGCGTCTTGCCGGCAGCCTGCCACGTCGCCGACGCGCTGATCAGCGGAGCGCTCGTCCGCACGCATTCGCCGCCCAGCCAGCGCGCGCCGAGGTAGAGCGCCCGGTTGCGCTGGTAGAAGGCCGTCAGCTTCGCGATCAGCGGCAGCGTGCCGTCGCGCCCGGCGTCGCAGCCGAACGGGCCGAGAACCGGGAACGCGAAGAAGCCCCCCGCGGCGTAGATCTCCGCGCCGCGCGTCCGCATCCACACCTCGCGCTCGCTCGCGGGCACCGCCATCCACGGGAAGGGCGTGTCGCCGAAGCCCCAGTCGTGGAAGAAGACCACCGGCACGTCCGCGCCCGCCGCGTCGTGCCCCGCCACCACCTGAGCGCGCCACGCCGGGATGAGGTTCGCGCGCAGATCCACGTGCCCGCGGTCGGTCGTCCAGCGGTCCCACACGCCCAGCACCTGCAGGTCGACGTACCGGGCGATGCCGTTCGCGCTGATGAGCACCGTGCGCCCCAGACTCTTCGCGTACGCCCGGATGCGGTCCGTCAACCCGTGCCACGCGCGGTCGTCGCGCCAGGAGCGGAACTCGCCCCAGAGGCCGAAGAGGCGATTGGCCTCCACGGCGGTGTTCGCGACCGCGCCCACCTTGCGCAGGTGCGCGCGATAGCCGAAGCTGTCCATCCGCCCGTTCGGGCACACCTCCGGATCGGCGAGGTCGACGCCCAGCTCCGTGCGCCAGCGCGCGTCGTCGAGCGACCAGCCGCGCGTTCGGGAGCAGGCAGTCGTGAGGAACTCGCGGAAGTCGGCCAGCGAGTGGTCGTCGTAGCCCTCCTTCTCGCTGAGCGCCGCAGTGTGCTCGTCCATGAACAGGCAGTCCACGCCCGCGTCGATCTGCTCTCGGCACCAACGGAAGAGGTAGTCGCGATAGGCCGGGCTGGAGAGCGACCCGTGCCGCACGCCGGGCGAGTCCCACGCGTCCACCAGGTTGCCCGCCGGGTCGCGCGTGGCCATGTCGAGCACCTGCTCGCGCGTCAGGCCGTTCTCGCCGTCGTACAGCGCGCTGCACGTGATGCCGCCGCCGAACAACGCGCCGAAGCGGTGCGCCAGTTGCGGCTGGTTCGTCCAGTCGCGGACGGGCGGGGCCTGCGCCCACTTGAACCACGCGCGGATCAGCAGGTCGGAGCCCACCTTGCGCGCCAGGCTGAGGTCGTACTCACTGCCGCCGCGCCCCTCGTTCACGCTGAACACCGCCGCCTGCCGGATGTCCGCGAGCGGCGCGGGGCGCCGCAGTTCCGCCGGGAAGTCCGGCAGCGTCGCACTCATCGAGGCCGGCGGCGCGGGCGCGATCGGTTTGAACGCGTCGATGGCCGCGGCCGTCTGCTGCAGCACGCGGTCGACCGCGCCGGGCTCGAGGCCATCGAGCGGCCCCACCCACGCCCAGCGCGTCGCGGTGGCCGGGGTCGGCGCCAGGCCCGCGTAGAGGTAGAGCGAGTCGGCGGCGTAACGCTGGACGAACGCGGAGGCGCCCTTCCAGTCCTCCGCGAAGCGCGCATACACGACGCCCAGGCAGACGCCGCGCTTGCCGGCGCGCACGAGCAGGCTCGGCCTCCGCGGATCGAGCGACGCCACGGTGTCGCCCTGCGGCCCCCACGGCGAGACGCCCGCGTAGGCCGGCATCGGGGCGAGGGCGGAGATCTGTCCGGCGTGCAGCTTCCCGTCGCCGGCGCGGAACTCGTACCCGTCGAACTCGCCCGCGACCAGCAGCATGCGCGGCGGCCACCACATGGTAGCGCCCGGCCGGTCCGCGCCCTCGCCCGACAGGCTGCACCCCATCGCGATGCCGTCGTCGAGGCACACGAAGTGCTGCGCCACCGTGAGCCCCGCCATCGGGTCGAGCACCGCCTGCCGCCCAACGACCACGGCGCCGGCGGTCGTCGCGACCGCGTGGGTGGCCCGCAGGCCGCTGCCGGTCAGCTCGTCCGGACCGCGCATCACGCCGAACGTGACCGCATCGGCGCGCTTCGTGACGGGGAACCTCGCGCCGTCGGCCGCCTTCAGCTCCAGCGACCAGTCGAGCGTGTCGCGGACGAACGCGGCCCGGTACCGCACGCCCTCCACCACCACGCGTGGCCCCTCGTCGCGCACCGTGGGCCGCGCCCATCCCGCGCAAGGCAGCAGCGCCGCCAACACCAACCCGGTCGTCCTCGCCACTCGCACCGCGCCTCTCCTATCGCCGCGATCCCGCCGGACGGCAGGAACCAGCCCCCACCCCGATGAACCTGCCCTCGTCCCGCACAGCGCCATGGTGGGGCGGGCGTCCCTGCCCGCCAGGCACAGCGCCGTGGTAGGATGGGCCTCCGTGCCCGCCAGGCACACCGAGGTGGTGGGGCGGGCGTCCCTGCCCGCCAGGTACAGCGCCGTGGTGGGGCGGGCGCCCCTGCCCGCCAGGTACAGCGCCGTGGTAGGATGGGCCTCCGTGCCCGTCCAGCAGACCCGGATCATATCCAGAAACCAGGGTACTCACATGTCCTTGCCGCTCATTCATCTCGCCGCAGCCGCCGTCCTGCTTCAGGGGTCCGGCAGCAAGCTCTCGCCGCTCGATTGGCCCAACTGGCGCGGCCCCTCGTTCAACGGGGCATCGCAGGTCACAGGCCTGCCGGTCGAGTTCTCGCCGACCAAGAACGTCAAGTGGGCGGTCGACATGCCGGGCCCGTCCTCTGCCACCCCCATCGTGTGCGGCAGCCGCGTCTTCCTGTCGACCGTCGACACGAAGGCCGACAACCTGGTCGCGATGTGCCTGGACCGAAGCACCGGGAAGGAGCTGTGGCGCGAGGAGGTGGGCACCGGCTACAAGCCCGCCGGCCGTGGATCGAACACGCGCGGCGACCAGATGTCCACCTACGTGAACGCCTCGCCCGTGACGGACGGCGAGCGCGTCGCGTTCTACTTCGGCAACGGCGATCTCGCCTGCTTCACCGTCCACGGGAAGAAGCTGTGGCAGCGCAACATGCAGCAGGAGATGGGCGACTTCGCCATCCTGTTCACGCACTCGTGCACGCCCCAGTTCTACCGCGGCAAGCTCTACTTCCTGCTGCTCCAGCGCAACGAGCCCGAGTCCGGCAAGGGCAAGGGCGGCGAGTCCGCGCTCCTCGCCCTCGACCCGGACACCGGGAAGACGCTCTGGCGCGCCGTCCGGCCCACCGACGCCATCGCCGAGTCGCACGAGACCTACAACACGCCCATCCCCGCGAAGATCGGCGGAGTGGACGCCATCCTGCTGGTCGGGGCCGACTACGTGACCGCACACGACCCGGCGGACGGCCGCGAGCTGTGGCGCTGGGGCACGTACAACCCGGGCCACCGCGAGGACACCTGGCGCATCGTCCCATCGGCCGTGGCGGGCGGCGATGTCGTGCTGGCCTGCGCTCCCAAGGGCGCCCCGGTCTACGCCATCAAGGTGACGCCGGGCGCCGCGCCGAAGACGGCCTGGACCACCGCCGAGCGCGAGGACATCACCGCCGACGTGGCGACGCCGCTCTACTACAAGGGGCGGTTCTACGTGATGGCCGACCTTCGCAACACGCTCGCCTGCCTCGACCCCGCGACCGGCAAGACGGTCTGGTTCGCGGAGGTGCCGCTGACCTGGGGCTCGCCGACCGGCGCCGACGGCAAGGTGTACCTGCTGACGCGGCGCGGCGAGGCGATCGTGATCGACGCGGCCACCGGGCGCATCCTGGCGAAGAACCCGATGGCGGAGCACGAGGCCGAGATCAACACCACGATCGCCGCGGCGCACGGGTGCCTGTTCATCCGCACCACGACGAAGCTGTACTGCGTGGCCGCGCCGAAGTAGCCGGTCCCGGGAGAACTCGATGACCAGGAACGACGACGCAGGCCGCGGGCTTTCCAGACGAGCGCTGCTGGGCGGGGCGGCCGCCGCCGCGTGCCTGCCATCCGGCGCGGCGCCCGAGCCGCAGCCCTGGTTCACCTCGCGCGGCCTGGTCATCGTGCCGACCGAGGCGCCGGCGATGGGCCTGCCGGAGCGCGCGGTCGACTGGGGCATCACGGTGCTCGACCTGGGCCACTACGTCGAGTGGGCAGCGCGCACGGACGAAGGGCAGCGGCTCATCGACGCTTGCCGCCAGGCGGGCGTGGGCTTCGAGTTCTCCCTGCACATCTGCACCTGGTTCCTGCCGCGCGACCTGTTCGCGAAGAACCCCACCTTCTTCCGCATGAACGACGCGGGCGAGCGCGTGCCGGACGCGAACCTGTGCATCCACTCGAGGGCGGCGGTCGACCTCCTCTGCGAGAACGCGGCGAAGTTCGCCGACATCCTGCGGCCCAGCACGAGCCGCTACCACTACTGGATCGACGACGGCCAGCCGATGTGCCGCTGCCCGAAGTGCCGCGAGTTGAGCGACAGCGAGCAGGCGCTCATCCTGGAGCACGCGCTGCTCAAGGCGCTCCGCCGCGGCGACCCCAACGCGAAGGTATCCCACCTGGCCTACCAGGTCACGAGCGAGGCGCCGCGCCAGCTGAAGCCGAAGCCCGGCATCTTCCTGGAGTACGCACCGTTCCAGCGCGACACGCTGAAGCCGCTCTCCGACCCCCACCCCGCCCACCGCAAGGCGCTGCAGGTGCTGGACGACAACCTGCGCGTCTTCGGCAGCGCGGAGGCGGAGGTGTTGGAGTACTGGTTGGACAACTCGCGCTACTCGGAGTGGAACCGCGAGAAGATCCGGCAGATCCCGTGGAACCAGGACGCCTTCGCGGCGGACGTGGCCGAGTACGCCCGGCGGGGCATCCGGCGCATGCGCACCTACTGCTTCTGGTTCGACGACGACTACGTGAAACGCTACGGGATGCCGCCGATCGACCGGTACATCGCGGGACTCGCGCGGTGGCGCTGCGAGAAGCGGCGGGCGGTGGAGCGGCCCTAACGCTCAGGCCGCCTCGAAACCCGGCGCCCATCGCAGCCGTACTCCCGGCAGCACGCACTCATCTGCCGCGCCCCTGGAGGACGCCCATGGACCCTGACCACGACGCCATCGCCACGCAGGACGACCAGGCATCGGCTTTCGCCCTCATCGACGCCTACGCCGACAAGGCCCAGTTCCCAGGCGAGACCCCGGACCGCATCGGGGAGCGCCTCCGCTCGCTGGCAACCGCCTACCACGAGATCGACCAGTCGTGGGTCGTGGCGGCTCGCAGCGCCATCGGCCAGGTCGAGCGCGAACGGCAGCAAGCCCTTGCCGCGCCAGCGCCGAAGGCCCGGTGTGCTGCGTCGAGCTGGCGCGCACGGTTGGCAGCGACGGCGGCGGGAGTGGGTGTCGCCATGGCCGGGTTCCTCGGGCTGAGCGTGATAGAGGGCTGGAGCGTCGAGGCGACCACGTTTCTCTACCCGATCGTCTGCGGTGCCGCGGCATCGCTCCTTGCCTGGCGTCGGGCGCCGGGCTTCGTGCGGTGCCTCGTCGGCGGCGCGCTCATGTTCGAGGGGGGCCTCGCACTCTTCATGCTCTACTTCGGCCTGCGGTACGGCGACTGGCTGCCGCAGTACCCCCTGCGGGCCATCGCGCAGGTCGGCGTCCTCGGCGCGGCGTCGGGCGCGGGCGCGTACCTCGCGGCGCAGGTGGCTCGGGTGAAGGCGCGCAAGGCAGCCGGATAGCCACGGCGCACCAACGTGCCGAGCCGGGAGCGTGAGCGACCGGTCTGCTGCTGTAGTCGGC
>CAZFLM010000074.1:0-348 GCA_964519955.1 uncultured Chthonomonadaceae bacterium
CCGGGAGATGAATCACCCGGCTGGCGGGCGTTCCGCCGACAGTCCTGGCGGACTGGGGTGGGTGTGTGGAGCTGGGTGGTGCACCGGGAATGGAGGCTCGCAGGCAGGCAGGCCCCCGGTCGGGCGTCGTGGCGGACGCGTGCGCAGCGCGATGGGTTGTGCGGCGCGCGCCGGGAGATGAATCACCCGGCTGGCGGGCGTTCCGCCGACAGTCCTGGCGGACTGGGGTGGGTGTGTGGAGCTGGGTGGTGCACCGGGAATGGAGGCTCGCAGGCATGAACGTGCGATGGGCTCTTGCAGGCGCATTGCTCGTGACGATGGCGTCGGCGGCGCGGGCGGACCGGGACA
>CAZFLM010000074.1:448-16587 GCA_964519955.1 uncultured Chthonomonadaceae bacterium
TCGTGTTCGCTGGTTGGTTCTACCGGTGGGCGAACACGTACTACCGATTCAGCCCGAGCGCGACGCCCGTGCACGCCGTCCACTCGGAGGCGATGGCCAACGCCGCGCGGGCGGGCGACGTTGGGCGCGTGAGGCGGCTGCTGGCGGCGGGAGTGCCTGCCGATGCCGTGGACGGTCACGGGGTGTCCGCGCTGATGTGGGCGATCATGCGTGGGCGCGATCGGACGATGCGGGTCCTGCTTCAGGCTGGTGCCGACCCCAACCGGCCCTTCCGCGATCGCGTCACGGCGGTCGCCGCCGCGGTGGGTACCGGATCGGTGCGCGCCCTGGAGATCCTGGCATCGGCGCACCGCCTGGATGTGGCCGGGCGGCTCGAGCAGCTCGGCGGCGAGACTCTCGTATACATGGCCACGCGCCAGGGCGACGGCGCCGTGCCGATGGTGCGCTTGCTGCTGAAGCTCGGCGCCGACCCAAACGTGCCGGGCTGCGCGGACCAACTGCCGCTGTGGATCGCCGCGCGAAGTGGCAGCCTGCGCTTGATCGAGGTGCTGCTGGCGGGGGGCGCCAGGCTGAACGGCGTCGACCCGTTGGGCCAGACGGCTCTGATGGCCGCGAGCGACGCCGGCCGCCTCGAGGCTGCTCGGCTGCTGCTGCGGCACGGCGCGGACGTGAGCGCGCGTGACGCGCTGGGCGGGGCTACGGCCCTGCACCGCGCAGCCTACCGCAGTTCCGGGGTCGTGAAGATGCTGCTGGCACGCGGCGCGGACCCAAACCAGGGGGACCACATCGGCCAGACGCCGCTGATGAACGCGGCTGTCCTCGGGAGGCTGAGCACAGCCGGGCTGCTGCTGCGCGCCGGCGCGGACCCGAACGCGGCTACGCGGTTCGGCGACACGGCGCTCAGCATCGCGGTGCGCCGTCGGCATCCGCGCACGGCTGCGCTGCTGCGGCGGGCCGCGGGAATGGGTCGCGATCGGCCCTCCGCGGCGCGGGCGGACCGGGACATCGTGTTCGCTGGTTGGTTCTACCGGTGGGCGAACACGTACTACCGATTCAGCCCCGGCGCGAAGCCGGAGCGCCAACTGCAACTGCGCGCGCACGGCCACCTCTACCGGATCAACCCGGATGGCACGGGGCTGCGGCAGATCACGCACAGCGACTGCGACGACGTGATGCCGGTGTGGTCGCCGGACGGACGGCAGATTCTGTTCGCCAGGCGGGTGGGGCAGCGCGCCGTTCTGTGCGTTGTTGATGAGAATGGGCAGCACCTGCGACGTTTGCTCGAGGTGAGCGACGACTACATCTGGTGCGGCGAGCACGCCTGGTCGCCTGACGGCAAGTGGATTGCCGCCACGTGGCCGCGTTACGCCAGCCGGCGCTACGACGTGCTGGTCGTGAATGCTCGTACCGGCGTCGCGCGGGCGTACCATGGCTGGACGGGGTTTGCCTGGGCGCCTGACAGCGCGAGGTTGCTGTTGATGAACGATGAGGGTGACCATGCGTCGATCGTGCGCGTCGATGGCGGTTCCGAGGTGCGGGTGCCCGTAGGGCTCGCGACGGGGCTGTGGCTCGACTCTGACACCATCGCTGCGGCGCCCGCCGTCGCGAGCGGGGGTGGGGCGCGCAACGATGCGCTGTCCATCGTCTCAGCAGATGGCCAGACCGTTAGGCGCATCGCGCTGCATACGCAGAGCCGCAACGGCACGGTCTATCCTGGTGGCGTTCCGGTGACATGCAGGTGGTCTCGGATACCGGCGCCGACCGAGCAGGTAGTGGGGTGGGCTCGTTACAGCGTGATCAGCGGTGGGGCGGAGTACGCCTGCTGGGCGATCAGCATCTCGACCGGGGAGCAGCGCTCGATCATCGACGGGCAACTGGTAGGTGTATCGCCGGACGGGAAGCGCATCGCGGCGGCGACCTCGGAACTCGTGGGGCCGTACAAACACGGCGGAACCTGGTGCGGGCCGCTGGAGATCGTGGACATCGCGACGGGGAAGCGCAAGGCGATCACGTCGCGGCTGGTGAGCATCGCGGGCGGTGATTGGCGGAAGGCGAAGTAGGCCCACGCCATGCCCGCCCGCTCCTGAGCGCCCTGTTCAGTCACGCGGGAGGACGGGGCGCTTTCGCGCGCGGGCTGGGCGCAATTCCGCGGGCGGCAGGAATCCGCACTGCAGCGCGCCGAAGGGTGACGCGGAATGCGAGGTGCACCCATGCCCCTATCCAGACGTGAACTCATCGCCGCGGCGCTCGCTGCGCCGGCGGCTGCCTCCGGAGGAACCCCCATGACGCCACCCACGCCGAAGCGGCGGCCCTGCTTCGTTGTCATCTACTGCGACGACCTCGGCTACGGGGATCTGGGCTGCACGGGCTCGCCGCACATCCGCACGCCGCATCTGGATGCGCTGGCCGCGTCGGGCGTGCGGTTCACGGACTGGTATTCCAACTCGCCGGTGTGCTCGCCCTCGCGCGCGGCCCTGCTGACGGGGCGCTACCCGCAGCGCAACGGCGTGACGGAGATCCTGGGCGGCGGGCGCGACGCGGCGGGGCTGCGGGCGTCCGAGCAGACCATCGCGAGCGTGCTGAAGGAGCAGGGGTACCGGACGGCGCTCTTCGGCAAGTGGCACCTGGGCCTGCGCGAGGAGTGCCGCCCGAACGCACACGGGTTCGACGAGTTCCGGGGGTTCCTGGCGGGCTGCGTGGACTACTACTCGCATATCTTCTACTGGGGTGGGCGCAACCCAATCCACGACCTCTGGCACAACGGCGAGGAGGTGTGGGACAACGGCCGCTACCTCACCGAGGCTATCACGGACGACGCCGTGCGCTTCATCGAGGGGGCCGGCGACGAACCGTTCTTCCTCTACGTGGCCTACAACGCGCCGCACTACCCGATGCACGCGCCGCAGAAGTACCTGGACCGCTACCCCGACCTGCCCTGGGACCGGCGCATCATGGCGGCGATGGTCTCGGCGGTGGACGATGGGGTGGGGCGGATCGTGGGGGCGCTGCGCAAGGCGGGGCTGCTGGGCGACACCACGATCTTCTTCTCCGCTGACAACGGCCCCTCCGACGAGAGCCGCAACTGGCTGGATGGCACGGAGGACGTGTACTACGGCGGCTCGGCGGGCGTGCTTCGCGGCCACAAGGGCAGCCTGTTCGACGGGGGGATGCGCGAGCCGGCCATCCTGGTGAGCCCGGGGCGTGTGCCTCGCGGGCGCGTCTGCTCGGAGGTGGGCGCGATGATGGACGTGCTGCCGACGGTGCTGGACATTGCCGGCGTCGAGCCGCCCGCCGGGCTGGAGCTGGACGGCCGCTCGGTGCTGCCCATGGCCTCGGGCAAGGCCGGCTCGCCGCACGAGCGCGTGTTCTGGAAGTACAACGGGCAGACGGCGGTGCGCGAGGGGCGTTGGAAGCTGGTGCTGGACGGGAAGCTGGACTTCAGCCGCACGCAGCCGGACGCCGTCCATCTGAGCGACATCGCGGCGGACCCGGGCGAGCGAGTGAACCTGGCGTCGCGGGAACCCGAATCCGTGGCGCGGCTGACGGAGTCGATCAAGCAGTGGGAGCGGAATGTGGGAGGGTGAGATGGCGCAGGCGGGCGGGCCACTGCGTTGCCCGGCGCGAGAGTCTAGCGTTGGGGCGAGTGCCATCGCGCTCCTCGGCCGGTCCGACCGTGCACGCGACAGGCTACGAACGGGCGGATCGGCCGAGAGATAGTGGTCTACCGGTGGCGAGTGCCCTCCTTGAGGCGGTATGGGTATTCGGTTGGGAGTTTGATCCAGTAGGCCGGAACCGCGGGGTTCAGAACGATCTCCCTATCCGGTTTTGCGTCGGCCTGTTGCTCTGGTGTCAGGTCGTATACGGTACGGTCGTACGTCGTCGCGGTGATGAAGCCCTGTGCGTCATGGCTCGGCGGAGCGACGGTGTAGGCCAACCAGTACTTACCTGGCTCATCGGTACTGCCAAACACCAGCGCGTACAGGGCCTTGGGGGGCTTCCTCGGTGTTTCGGGGTCGCCGAACCTCGTAGCGGTGTCGCAGATGGCTGTCAGATTGGCGGGGTGCCCCTGGACGCTCGACTGGGCTTGCTGTGGGTCGGTACGGGCCCTGCCGGCGAACAGTGCGACGGCGATAACCGGCACCAGCGCGAGCACCGACCACTTCCATCCGTTCTGTGCGAGCCGTACCTTCTGCACGACGTCCCTCCTCCCGTGCGCTTGCATCACGCACGGGGCCGCGCGGGAGATCTGGCCCACGGCGGGTCTCGGTCGGAACTCCGGGATCCAGACCATCGCGCCAAGTGCCGGTTATGCACCAATCCCAGCGATTCCTCTCTGTCGGTTCCAAAAATGCCGCCACAGGTGGTGTGTGCATCCGTAGCGGCCGCGTGGCCGGCGTGCCTACCGGTACACCGGTCGATCGCAGACGAGCGCGGCCTCCGGTGCACGCCACGGCGGCCAGGCTCAGCCAGGTGGGCAGCGCTGCCGCGATGGAGCTGCGCGAGCAGTGGGCGTGGAGCCTGGACGACCCGCGCGGGGCGATCGAGGCGCGCGCCTGGGACGAGGCGGAGGCGCTGGTAGCCCGCCGCCGCGCCGATTTCGGCCTGACGGAGTCGGCCTGGTGGAGCATCCTGGTCGCGGCGAAGCGCGGGCTGCCGACGCCGCCGGACATCGTGCGGGCCGCGGAGGAAGGCGGCGTGGACGCGATCGACACGTACGGCCTGTACGGAGCGTACATGCTGGCGCGGGAGGCAGCGGCGGTCGGCGACGAGGCAGGAGCGATCGCTGGGCTGCGGGACGCGCTCTCGCGTTGGTGCAACCCGCCGCTGACGATGGTGGAGCTGTGCGAGGGCGACACGTACTGGGGCGCGATGCGCGAGCAGCCCGGCGTTCGGCGCGCTCTTGAGGAGAAGCGGCGTCGCATCGGCCCGGTGCGCGGGCAACTGCACTACTTCCCGGGGTGGTGAGCGGCGTGCTTAACAGGATGGGCAGGATGGGGAGGATGGGCGGCTACGGCGGGTGGGGCGTTGTTGAGCGTGGTGTATCGCGATCAGACTGCAAGCCCTTGCCGCCCATCAGCCCCGTCCCACCCATCCTGCCTTTCCTGTTTGATCGATGTTGGGACCGTCGTTACTTTCGGGGCAAGGCGGTGGCGTCGATGGCGAATGTGCGCAGGCCTGGCGTGCCCGGGATGCGGAGGGTGCCGTTGGGGCGCACGGTGGCGATCTGCTCTCCGCGCTCTCCGTTCGCGCCGACCGCGAACACGCGGCACCCGCGTCCTGGGATGATCTGGCCGAGGTCGATGGAGCAGGGCTTGCCGCTCTCCACCAGGCAGCCCCACTGGCCAGGCGCGAGGGAGTAGACCGCGAGGGCGCCCGCGACCTGGAGGGCGCCGGATCGTCGGAGCGCGGTGGTCTGGAGGGAGCGGAACCCGGGCGCCTCGATGCGGGTGACGGCCTGGCCGCCCTCCATGGTGCGGGACTGGCGGAACCCCGGGGCCGTGGCCAGGAACCCGCGCGGCGCCAGCACGACCTTGCGCTGCCCATCCGAGTAGGGCCGAGGCGCGTCGCCGAAGTTCACTACTGCGACCGCCCCGCCGGCGAACCGCGTGCGCTGGACCCGCCGGTCGGCGGTGAGAAACTCGTGGCTGAGCATCTCGCCGAACGCCACCTTCTCGTGCCACTTGCACGTGTCCCGGTAGCTCTGCAGCATGCGGGTCCGGTTCCGGTTCCAGCCGTAGTCGAGGTGGTTCACCCAGTACATCGGAGGCGTGCCGTAGAGGATGTTGAGCAGGTCCTTGCGGTCGTCCAGCTCCGGGGCGGTGTCGTGGTAGTACCCGTTCGTGTCGCCCCAGTACCAGGTGGTGACCACGCAGTCGTGGTACGCCAGCTCCCAGAGAGGGATCCGTACGGTCGGGTCGATGCCGAAGTGGAGGTAGTTCTCCTTGATGTCCGCGCGCGTCTTGGGCATCTGCAGGTAGCCGGCCGGCATCTCCCACCAGAACGGGCCGCTCATCATCCCCTCGGCGTAGTCGAGCAGGTGCGCGTTCCACGCCTTGCCGTGCTCGCCGCCCAGGACGAGACCCAGGCTCGCCACGTACTCCAGCAGCTTCTGCCGGTTGGCCATGTCATCCCGGCGGTCGGTGAAGCGCGCTGGGGTGTAGTCCTCCGAGAGGTCCACCGTCGGCGTCACGTCGAGGAACCGCGCGGTGTACGGGTACTGCTTCAGGAGCGGCGGGAGGATCTGTTTCGCGGCGGCGACCGCCTGTGAGCTGGCACGCCGGAAGCGCTGGCCGTGCTCGTCGACCCATCCCCGCGCGAGCTTGCCGTCCGGTCCGCGCAGCCCGACCTTCTCGACGTTGTCCGAGGTGATGCCGACCGGCCCCTCCATGACGTCATCGTAGTTGTCGTAGTCGCTGGTGAGGTAGCCGAGGCCGTTCAGGCGGGCCATGTCCGGTGCTGGGAAGGGGCCGTTGCCATTCACCAGTGCCCGCGTCATTCCGGCTGCCCGCGCCTCCAGCGCGAACTGGATCGCCGTCGGGTGTCCGTCTCCCCAGGTCACTCCCCAGATGTCCGGTGCTCCCTTGAGCCGGGCGACGTTCGGGTTCCGCTTCGCCTTGGCCGCGAGGGTCTTCCACGGTCCGGCCTGCTGCGCCCAGCGCCGGTATACCTTCGCCAGGCCGACGTAGCCGCCAGATGCCGTGAAGCGATACGATGCCCGCCTCGTATACGCCCAGCGCCCCTGCGCGGCGATCCAGCGCGCCTGCGGCCAGCATCGCCCTGCCGAGTCAGCCTGCAGCTCTGCCAGCACGTCGCAGGGCGTTTCGAAGAGCAGCATCGCGCCGTCGCCGCGCTTGAGGTCGGTCACGCCGAGCCAGGGCATGTCGAGGCCCAGGTTGCCGTAGCACAGGAACACCTTGGCCGGGTACTGCGCTGCCTCGCGCTGGCCGATGAGCTGGCCGCACGAGCGGTTGCAGAACAGGAGCGCTCCCTGAGCAATGGGCGTCTCCAGGCGCGGTGGGTAGGCGAACTGGGCGATCCGCGCGTCCGGGGTCGCGTCGAGCGCGTAGGAGAGGACGCCGCCCGAACTCACCGAGACGTTGCAGGTCACCCGGTCGCCGGTGCCGCGCGCCGCGAGGGTGAGCGTCATCGAGGCGGGCCCGCTCTTGCGGGCGTCCAGCAGGCGGGCGGAGGTGCAGGGCGCGGAGACCCAGCGCCGCCGCGTGCGGCTGTCGGTCACGGCAAACCGGTGCAGGCGCGTCGAAAGCTCCACCCGCAGCGGCCCCTGCGCGATGGCGATCGTGGCGGGCATGGCGCGGTTCGGGACCGGCAGATGGGCCGCGTCGGCGGGCGACGGCGCGCGCAGCTCCATCCACTGGACCTCCGTCAGCCCCGCGCTGTGGCATGGGTCGAACCGGAGCTGCATGAGGTGACCGTCGGTGTCGATGGGAACCGTGTACTCGTGCCACTCGCCGTCGCGCGCCATGTCGAAGTAGATGCAGGCGTCCTCGCTCCAGTCGGATGCCACGAGCGATGGGAGGCGCACCGTCCAGTAGAGGCGCGAGCGGCCCTCTCCGCGGGATCGGGCGCGCAGCTTCAGCACGGCGGGCCCGTCGCAATCGATCCGCGGCCCGTGCAGGTAGGGGTCGGCGCCCTGGGACTGGATGCGGAGGAGCCCTCCGCTCGCCTCGACCGTGCAGTCGTGCGCGGCGACCCAGCCGGCGGCGCCCTTCTCGAAGGTCCAGCGCGTGATGAGCGCGCCGTCCTCGGCGGCGTGGGCGGGGGCGCCGGACACGAAGAGAACCGCTAGAAGCAAGGCGGCCGAAGCTAGCCGGGAACACACAGGCACATCTCCTTGGGCACAAGCCGAACGGGCGGCAAGCCAGCGCGAAGGACGGAGGCAGGGCACGGTCGCAGCGCGCCATCTCGGGCTCTACCCCAACAAGCAGTCCGTGCCGCCGCTCATCCTACCCATCCTGGCCATCCTGTTCAAGAGGCCGTGCTACTTCCAGTAACCCCGCACCACGCGCTCCCACTCGTCGGCCATGAGCTGGTGGCCTCGGTAGGTGGGGTGGACCGTGTCCCAGATCCAGTAGTCGGCAGCGGCGCGCTTCGTGGCCTCGTCGAAGACGTGCTGGAAGCGGACGACGGCCGCGCCGTACTTGCGCGCCAGCCTCGCGACGACCGCCTGGCGATGGACGATGCTATCGGGCACGGGACCGGAGTGCTTGACGAATGGCTCGCAGAGGACCGGCTTCAGCTTCGGGTTGGCGGCGCGGGCGTCGGCCAGGAGCTGGTCGTAGACCTGCTCGTAGCGGTCGAGCGGAACGCCCTGCGCGTCGTCGTTGACGCCGATCATCACGCTGAGGATGTCCGGCTTCAGGTCGAGCGTGTCCTCGTGCCAGCGCTTCTGCAGGTCCAGCACTGTGTTGCCGCTCACGCCCCGGTTCATGAAGTCGAGGCTCGCTTCCGGGAACGCCGCCCCGTGCCTCGCCGCGATGATGAACACGTAGCCATGCCCGAGGATGTGGTTCGGGTCGGCGGTGCGGCCGCGGTTGCCGTCGGTGATCGAGTCGCCCTGGAAGAGGATGCGCGCGCCGGTGGTGAACGCGGGGATGCGTCTCACGCCGGGCAGCGCGGCGAGCGGCAGCAGGGCGATGGCGGCGATGGCGAGGGTGGCGGACATGCGGGCGGCTCCTGTCTCTGAGTTGTACCGGACGGGCACCCTTCGGCGAGCCGAGGGGGCTCCGCGGGGGTATTCGGCGGTTGGGGGGCAGTCTCCTCGCGCCTTGGTCGTTCAGGCTTCAGGATGCAGGACACTGGCGAGCCATTGGCGAACTGTGCGACCAGGGGTGGCAACTGCTGCTTCGCTGACCGCCGTGCCGTTCTCGGCGCCCCACATCGCTGTCGGCGTGCGCTGCCCACGCTGCGACGCCGGCGAGAGGGACACCACGCAGAAATGACACCGAAAGCGACGAGATGGTCCCGGCTCGCGGTTCTGAGCGCGGGCGCTGTGGCTGTGCTGTGCGGATGTGGTGGTGGGCTCGGGCGCAACTCCGGGCCGAGTACGCTCAGTCTTGCTGGAGTCGTGCAACTGCCGGCAGGGTCGTCCGTTTCGCTGTCCGGCCTCACGGTGGCGACTTCCGCCGGGCAGGCGCCGGTCGGCGCGTCAGGGGGTTTCTCGGCGCGGCAGATCGGATCGGGCGTGGCGCTGGTGAGCGTGGCCGACGGCGCCGGGCGCCCGGTTCTGTGCGGCTTCCTCGACGCCGGCCTCCGCGGCACGCCGACGATCAACGCTCGCTCGACCGCTGTGGCGCTACTGTTCAATGCGCTGCAGGCGTTCACGTTGCCCCGGGACTCCTGGGCGCGAGCGATCGAGCTGATCTCGAGCAACGCTGCCACCGATACGCTTGCAGAGGTTGCCGCGCGGCGCATCGCGGCCAACCCGCATGCGGCCGTCGACGGCGACACGGAACTGATGACGGCGCTTTTCGCCGCGGTGGACGCGATCAACCCGCCGGCCCTGCCGCAGGCAGCGCGCGCGCTGCGGAGTGCGCCGCCCGTCGGGGCGCCAACCCGCGCGGCGTCGGTCGGGGTCACGGTAGCCCGGCGCTCCGAGCCGGACGTGGCCCCGATCACGGTCGAGCCCAGCGATGCCCAGAGCGGGGTCCGCGTGCTACAGAACACCGCTGGGAACGGGATCGTCGTCACGAACCGGTACCGCCGCCACATCGCCTACTACGTGTACCGCACCGAGTGGCAGGACAGCTCCGACGCCTGGCACTCGATCACGCCTTGGGAGTTGGTGGCGCCGGGCAATGGCGACCTCGGGTATGTGCCAGCGGTCTCGGGGTTCTCCGGTGTGATCGGCAGCCTGCTGGACGTCGCGACGGGTGAGATCCCGTACTCGGAGGTCAGCGGACCGCCTGTTCTGCTGTCCGTGGCGCCCACCGACGCGAAGAAGACGCGCTACCGTGTCTTCGTGGTGGGACCGAGTTTCAAGGGGGTGGAACTAGAGGCGGCAATGCCCGCCGACCTGACCTCGGAAGTCGTCCGCACGGAATTGCGGGTCGCGCACGCTAACGCGTGCGCGGTGACGTTCGTTTTTGAGTACGGCCTGCCGATCCTCCTGCAGTTCGTGAGCGCCGAGAACATCCGCGGAGCCCTGTCTCTGGAGAAGAAGCCGGCCCTCGCGGCTGACATTGTGAGGCTCTTCACCCAGTACTACCCCCAGTTCGGTGGGTACGTGGCTTCAGGCAACTACAAGAGCGCCACCGCAACGCTCGCGAAGGCGGTAGCCGAGAACAGCATCCTGCGGAAGGCGCTGATCAAGAAGCTGATCGCGGCCGGGCTGTTCGTCGACGCGATCGAATCGATCGGCGCCGCGTGGACCTCGGCCCTCGTCGCCCCGATCGAGATCGTCGACAGGTTCCTGGCCACGGTCGACCTCGGCATAGTGACAGGCCATCTGGCCACGTCGGACCTCTTCGTCCAGTGGGCCGCGACGGCCACCAGGCCCAATATCCGCATCCAGCCCGATCCCGCGGCGGTCACTTCGGGTCTGGACACGCCGCTCACGTGCTATGGCGTTGCCGGCGTATCCGGCACGAAGGAGTACCAGTGGTCCACGGCGGGCGCCCACGGCCATCTGGAGGACGGCAGCGGGCACAGCGGCACGTCGTTCACCTCCAGCCAGCAGATCGTGCGCTACGTGGCCGACGCGGCGGCCAAGGACGGGGACGAGGACACGGTGTCCGTGAAGGCCTACCTGAAGAGCGGGACGAAGCTGCAGGAGCTGGGGTCGGCCTCCTCGTCGGTGTTCATCGTCGACGTGCAGCGCGACGTGTTCCTCTGGCCGCAGCAGCTCGAGTGCTGGCAGAACGCGACGATGGGCGTCTCGGTGAGCGTTGAGCCGGAGTACTTCGGCACGCTCGAGTACGACTGGACCTGCACCAACTCAGCGGGCGAGCTGCGGAACTCCAGCGGCCAGGCGGCGCCGTTCACGACCACCGGGAAGTACGACGCGGCCTACCACTCAGGCTCGGGAACGGGAACCGACACGGTGAGCGTGACCGTCTGGCGCAAGGGCTCCGGCGGGAAGCGCATCCCCATCGGAACCAAGAGCGGCACGATCAGGGTGAAGGACCCGAACGCGCAGGTCCGCATCCTCTCCTTCATCGCATCGGACTGGACGCAGATCACCTTCCAGCCACCGTTCCAGTGGTTTGCAGCCATGGGCGTGTTCGCCGCGTGGACGCCCGATCCGCAGGTGGCCGGCTACATCATCACGCTGAAGCGGCCTGGGCGGCCGGACTACGAGTTCTACCGAGCGACCAACCTGCTGTTGAAGGGGGCGGAACTCGGGCCGAGCGCCAAGGCGGACGATGTCGGGATCATGCTCATGGGGGCGAGCACGAACTATGAGCAGGACGTGCGGGACACGGTACCCAACAAGCCGGGGCCGGGCAACATCCAGTCCATGGTGAACGAGAACATCGGGCAGTACAACGAGGCACTGGGATACACCGTTCTGGTCCGGGTGGCCGAGTAGCGTGGCGTACGGCAGGAGGAGAGAGCAGGGATGGTGAGTCGGGTTTGGCGGTCAGCAGCGCTGGCGTTCGTGTTGGTGGCGGTGATGGGGTGCGCCAGGGCGCAGCAGAGCGCGTCGACGTACAAGCCGCAGGTGAAGGGCGGCTGGGAGATCCTGTTCGACGGGAAGAACCTGAACGCGTGGGACATCGCACCCGGCACGAGCGGGTGGGCGATCGACGAACAGGGGGCGCTCGCAGTGACGGGTGCCGGGCCGGCGATGTACACGAAGCGGCGGTACTGCGACTTCGTGCTGGAGCTGGACTACCGCATCGTGGGGCAGAAGAAGTGCAACAGCGGGGTGTTCTTCCGCGTGCACGACAAGGGCGACCCGGTCAACACGGGCTTTGAGATCCAGATACTCGACGATGCGGACTACGGCGTGAAGTGGGACTCCATGAACGCGAACGGGGCGCTGTACGACCTGGTGCATCCGAGCGTCGACGCGAACAAGCCGATGGGGGAGTGGGAGCACTACAAGATCACGGTTAAGGGCAGCCAGGTAACGGTGGTCTCGAACGACAAGGAGATCGTGAAGGCCGATCTGAGCAAGTGGACGCAGGTGGGCAAGAACCCGGACGGGCAGCACAACAAGTTCGCCTACGCGATCGCGTCGCTGCCGCAGGAGGGGTTCATCGGGTTCCAGAACTACGGCGGCGTGCCCGTCTGGTTCAAGAACGTGCGCATCAAGCCGCTCACGCCGCGGCAGCCCAAGTTCACCGGCTCCGAGCCGATCGCGGAGGTGCTGGGGAAGTAGCCGCGGGGTGGTGCCTCCTCCAAGGCAGGGCACAGCATTCGCGATGTACGTGCAGCCGGTTGTGGCGCTGTGCGCGCGAATGCTCTGCCCCTACCGTTGACGGCCAGAGCCTACTTCTGCCACTGGTCAGGCGTGAGCACCTTGCGGTCGGTGACGGCGATGATGAAGTGGCGGGCGGCGGCGTAGGCGCGGGAGATGCCGAAGTCGAGGGCTACGTCGCGCTGCGTCGTCATCTGCTCTCCGAGCCAGATGCGCTGGACGGGGCACGGCGCATGCGCGGTGCCGAGCAGGCGGCCCGAGGCGTCCATGACGGCCGCGTGCACCTCGTAGTCCACCTCGTCGAAGGTGAGCAGGGCGCCCGATACGCGGGCCGTCAAGTGGTCGTCGCCCGCGAGTTCGAAGCGCGCCTTGTTGAGACGGACAAGCGAGAACGTGCTGCCGTGGTACGTGACGGGGTTCGACTGGACGTCGATGCGGAGGTCCTGCGCGAGCGCGAGAGGGTGGGCACCGGGTATGGGCCGCGCGGATTCGGGCGCCTTCTGGGAGAGGGCGGCGATCCCGAGCAGTAGAGCCGCAACGACCGGGGCAAGGTTGCTGAGCGCGGTGCGACGCATGGCGTGCTCCTGGGGTGAAGTGGTGTGGGGGTTAGTGCCTGCGGGGCGAGCGAGGGTTCACGCCATGGGTCTACTCCTTCGCCAGCGGGTGCGGGTAGGCGTAGGGCTTGTAGCCCGGCATGCGGCGGCCGTTGAGGATGTCGACGCCGTCGCGGATGTGCGGGGTGCCGGAGACGAGGGGGCAGGGCTTGCCGTTGAACGTGTTGCCCCACGCGTAGGTCGGTTCGGGTTCCTGTTGGGGCCAGGCGGCGGGCTGGGGCGTATCGCCGGAGATGAGCCTGCCCTTGCCGCGGCCGGTCTGGTCCAGCGCCGCCAGGCAGCGCTCGATGCGGAAGGCGTCGCCGGGGTTCCAGAGCAGGTTGGGGTCGCCATTCCGCTCGTCGCAGCGGTAGGCGAGCGTGTCCGCCGTGTTGGACATGATCATGCTGCTCTTGCCGGTGGCGCCATTGAAGACGGAGTAGCCGCGCCACTGGTCGGGCTTCCACGTTTTGCCCGTGCACACGAGGGAGCGGGCGTTGGCGGCGCCGGAGTGCGCGCCAGTCTCGTAGACGATGGGCTTGCCGTGAGGGCCGAGGTCGTTCTTGTCGAACGGGCTCTCTCCGGTGGCGATGCCCCAGGGCTGGAATGACGTGTGGTCGCGGTAGTTGTCGGCGCGGATCGGGTGCGTCACGTCGCCCTGGATCGAGTTGTTGTAGATGACGCCATTGCCGGAGCGCAGCTCGATGGCGCAGTAGAACGTGCGTCCTACGAAGTGGAACGTGTTGTCGTGGAACTCGAAGCTGCGGGCGCCGCGGAGGCGCTGGCTCGTTTCGGTGCCGTGGTTGCCGATGACGGCGTTGCGGAGCGTGTTGTGGCGGAAGACGACGCGCTCTCCGCACCAGCCGTCGAGGGCGAAGGCGCTGGCGTCGGCCACGAACTCGCAGTCCTCCACGAAGAAGGGCCTGGTGGCCGAGCCCATGGGCATCGGCTCCGTCCACGCAGCGTCCCCGTACTGGCCCCCGCCATTGAAGCCGTAGATGGCGAAGAACCAGCCGACCATCTCGAAGCGGCAGTGGTCGATCACCCCGCCCGACGCCATCACCTGCATGCCGCACGTGCGGGTGGCGCGCAGGCGGATGTGGTCGACGCGCCAGGTGGTGGAGGCGCCGGCGATGGCGAGGCTGCCCTTGTTGTAGTCGTCCTTGGCGCCAGCACCGCCATCGATGGTGAGGGCGGTGAGCCGGGTCAGGCCGCCGGGCTTGGCGCCGATGTCGAACACGCGGTGCGTGGGCATGCCGGTGCTGGGCGGGTAGTTGCCGCTGACGATAGTGGTGTGGTCGGTGCCCGCGCCCGCGATGGTGATGTGCTTCCCGGCAACCGTGACGCCGGCGGTCCAGGTGGCGGAGCCGGCGGGCAGGCGCACCGTGTCGCCGTCCCTGGCCCGGTCGATGGCCGCCTGCACGTCGGCGCGGTCGAGGCTGCGCGCCGTGATGGTGGCTGCGTGGACGGTGGGCTGGAGGCACGCCAATGCCGCCAGCGCGATGTACCGAGCCGCGCGTCGCATGGTAGCGAACCTCTCAAATCGTCGCCGATGTCTGCCCATCAGGCCCCTGGGACCCGCAACGAATACGGTTTGACGCCGCCGGGCCGGTTCACACCGGCCTGGACTTTGCGCGGGCCGAGCCATCTCACGGTGTACACGTCGCCGGGAGGCAGGTCCCTGCGGCATGCGAAGCGCCCGGTGGTGGTATCGATGACCCAGAGGCGGTAGTGCTTACCGTCGCGCTGGGCACTCGCCACATATCTGCCGTCGGGGCTCCACACGGCGGAATCGCCTTCGCAGGCTTCGTCTCGCGCGACCATCGATCCTGAGAGCGTGACCACGCCCGCGGTCTGCCCTCAGCCGCACTCGCTGCCTTCGGTGAACTTGACCACCTTGGGCATGTGCATGTCGACGCGGTTCTCTCCGTCCCACAGAGCCAGACCGGAGACGCAGATGTCGTCGATCGTGCCGCGCTCGATCCGCACGAACTCGATGCGCAGCTGCCTGACCTTCTGCCGGGGGAAGTGGATGGTGTGCCAGCCCATCTCGTCGGGGAGGTCCGCGCTGGCGATGCGGGTTTCGCCGGAGTACAGGCGCACCTTCGTGATGCGGTCGTTCTTCGCGAACAGCTCCGGCGACTTGTTGTAGCCGTTCATCAGGGCGATGCTGTCCAGTGCGACGGGACGCTTCGCTTCGATGCCGAGCCCCGGGTGGTGATGGAAGGGGTTGTACTGCCGGGTACCATAGCGGTCCTTGCCGCTGAACACCCAGGCCGTCGCCGGGTCGTCGTCGACCAGGTAGGTTAGGGGGTAGCTCGTGTGGGTGCGCCCGACCCACAGGTCCTCGTTCGAGGAGATGATCCAGCCCTGCTTGCAGCCGGGCTCCATCCACGAGATCGAGGTAGGAGCGTAGTCGGCACGAGCCAAAGCGCAGCAGAGCAGCAGCACGGCGGCGCAGATCGTCGAACGCATCGAGGCGGTCCTTTCCGGGGCTGGACGTGGGGCTCGGCCCTACTTGCACGACGCACAGCGGGGCTGGCGGTTCCCTCAGAGCCTGCCGATCGCCTTCGCCAGGAGCCGGTGCGTCCCGTGTGGGAAGCCGCCGCCCACGATGTGCAGGCAGGGGCAGCGCCCGGCGACGGGGTCGAGGCCGCGCGCCTCGCAGATCTTGACGGCTTCGGTGGCGGGGCCGGCGGTGTAGATCCAGACGCTGCCAACGCCCTGGTCGGCGCACTGGCGGGCGGCGTCCTCGACGAAGGCGGCGGCATCGCGGTCCCATGGGGCGGGCGGGAGAAGGACGGCGCCATCGACCGGGCCGGCCTCGGCGAGCGTGGCGGCGGCCTCTGCGCCCTTCATCGGCGGTCCGTCGAGGGCGATGGGGACGGCGCGCTTGCCGGCCTTGACGAGGGCGGGAATGAGCACGCCGCCGTGCATGCGACCGCGGGCGCGCGCGCCGAAGACTGCGTAGGCCTTGCCAGAGAAGAAGTCGTCGGATGGCTTCATGGCACGTGTCCTCCAGTTGGAATTGGTCTCATCGTACCACGATGGGGGCGGCAAGGGCCGATCATGTGAGCCACGGCGTTGTGCTGGGCGGGCCGGTTACCACGTTGTGCCTGGCGGGCAGGGACGCCTATCCCACCACTGCGTTGTGCCTGGCGGCC
>CAZFLM010000074.1:16687-32107 GCA_964519955.1 uncultured Chthonomonadaceae bacterium
GTTGTGCCTGGCGGGCAGGGACGCCTATCCCACCACTGCGTTGTGCCTGGCGGCCGGTTACCGCGTTGTACTGGACGGGCAGGGACGCCCATCCCACCACGGCGTTGTGCTGGGCGGGCCGGTTACCACGTTGTGCTTGGCGGGCAGGGACGCCTATCCCACCACTGCGTTGTGCCTGGCGGCCTGTAGACACGCTGTACCGGACGGGCAGGGACGCCCATCCCACCACGGCGTTGTGCTTGGCGGGCCGGTTGCCACGTTGTGCTTCGCCCATCCTACCACGGCGGCGTGGTTGGCGGGCCTACGGCTTGATGCGGTACCAGTAGTCGTAGGCGTGTGCGAAGCCGAGGCCCTGGTAGAGCGCGAGTGCGGGGGCGTTGTTCCTCATGACCTGCAGGTAGGCGGTGCGGGCGCCGGCCTCGCGGCCCCAGGCCAGGATGGCGGCGACGATGGCCGTACCGCAGCCCTGGCGGCGGTGCTCCGGCGCGACGACGATGTCGTACAGCCCGATCAGGCCGCCGTCCGCCACGCCGATGCCGAGCGCCGCCAACTCGCCGCGCCGACAGCCGGACAGGAACACGGCAGGCGGCTGGATGGCGTGCAGGATAGCGCGCATCGGCGCGGCAAAGCGCGGCTGCACCGAGTTGAACCGCTCGAACGCCGCGCACCAGGCCTCGGTGGCGCTGGATGCACCGGAGACAGGGCACGGCTCTCTGCCTTCGATGGGGCGCAGGTCGAGGGTCATGACGGAGGTCTCGGCCTCGCGGGCGTATCCGCGGCGCTCCAGTTCGGCGTCGAGCGCCGGCGGGCGCCAGGCGGGCGTGATCTTGAAGATGGTGGGCAGGCCGCGCTCCGCGTACCAGGCCTCTGCGGAGGAGATCGCCTCGTCCGCGCCGACGCCGGAGAGTGGGCGGATCGGGTTGACCGAGTTGGCGCGGCGGGTGTAGCCGCGGGAGGCGCGCACGATCCAGCCGCGAATGTCTCCGGTCTCCTCGGCGGGCCAGGCGCGCAGGCTGTGCTCCTCGATGGCCAGGACCTGCTCGGGGGTCATCTGGCGGGCTCCGGGTAGGCGGTGAGGGGCAGGGCGCCCTCGTCGCTGAGGAGCGGGGCCAGGTTCGCGTCGCGCAGTGTCGCCGCGTAGTCGGCCTCGACGCCGCCAATGACGATGCGCTTGCGGACGAGGCGCACGCCGTGGCTGTAGTCCACGTACGTGGCGGCGTGGACCGTGGTGACCGGCTGGATGGGCTTCCCGTCGAGCCGGTGCCAGCCGTAGATGGCGACGCGGCCCGGGCGCTCGGCGAGGAGCTTGCTGAGCACGATGTCCTTCTTGGCCCCCGCGACGATCGGCCCGAGCGGCTTGCCCCGGCGCTGCTCCTCGACGATGGCGTTGTGCTGCACGAACGTGGTGACCGCCTCGCGCTCGTCGGTGAGAGGACGCGGTTCCAGCTTCACCTCGGCGGCCCGCGCGATCTCGTCGACCAACTTCGGCGTGGGCAGGGCGCAGCCGAGGGCGTCCGCGATGCGCTGCGCGGTGCGCGGCGTCATGGGGATGCGGCAGAAGTCGTCATCGGAGCCCACCGCGAGGTAGTCGGGCATCACGTCCAGGGCGACCTCGTGCTCCTTGCCGGCGGCGTCCTTGGCGCGATATGTGACGCGGCGCAGGCAGCGCAGGAAGTCGGGGAACTTGCCCGCGCGCAGCTCGGCCTCGACGATGCCCTCGCGCTCGGCCTTGGGGGACTCTGCCAGGCGGCGCATCACGGTCGGGCCGGGCATTGCGCTGCGCGGGCGCGGCGGGGCGAGGGGAGCTGCGTCGTCGAGTGGGTCAATGAACTCGGTGTGCGCGCGCCTCGTGGTCAGGACGCCGTCCGCAGCCGGAGCGCCGTAGTCGAGCGCGAAGAGCAGGCCGTTCATGTCGCCGACGAGCGCGGTATGCAGGATGCGGTTCGGATAGTTGCGGTTGACGCGGACGGCGATCTGGCGGGCGGTGTCATCCCACGCGTCGAAGTCGCCGACGAGGCGGGGGGCGAGCTTGCGGTCGCGCTCGATGCGGGCGCGCATGCGTTCGGTCGCCCGGTAGGTGCCGCCATCTGGTCCGTTCGCCAGCTTCCCGTTGTAGGTGACGGTGCGGTCGTCGTAGGCGATGACCACGAGGCGGCGGCGCTTGTCCGCGTCGAGCCACTTCAGCATCTTGTCGCCATGGCCGGCGGCGTCGGAGTAGCTGTAGTTCGCGTCGAGCAGGGCGATGCGCTCCAGCCAATCGGGCAGCGCGTCGTAGGCGTCGAGTACGCCCCACACGAACGCGCCGCCGCCGCTGTGGCAGGTGAGCGCGACGGCCGCCGCCGGCGAGACCTGCGCGCGCTCGGCCTCCAGCATCTCGCGGATGGCGGCGGCCTTGCCCGGATCGCCGCTGCGCCACGCGGGCCAGCTCTTACCGGGCGCCTGGACCACCGCGAGCGCCACGTTGCGGTTCGGGTGCAGCTTCGCGTACGCCCGCATCTGCGCCTTCGCGTGTTGGATGTCGAAGTGCCACTCGTCGGCGTTCCGCGCGCGGCGGCCGAGCGTCTCCTCGGCGGTGCTGCCGTTCGGCGTGGCGTAGACGACGAGCAGCCAGGCGCGGCCCGCATCGGGATGGGCGGGCATCACGCGGGCGATGCGCACTCCGTCCGGGAGCGTGTCGATCGTGGTCACGTCGTCGCACGGGGTGATGGGGCCGGCGAGGGCGAGGGCGGCGAGCAGCGCGGTCATCTTGGCACGGTCTCCCAATCCCGCCTAAGGATGGCGTAGACGTACGTGTCGGTCCAGAGCGGCTCGCCGGCCGGATCGCGCCGGAAGAACACGTTCTGCCGGAATGTGGCCTCGCGCGTCATGCCGCACTTCTCGAGCACGCGCCACGAGGCGGCGTTCTCCGGGTTGCAGTTCCCCACAACACGGTGAGCCCGCATCTCGCGGAAGGCGTAATCGACCACGGCGGCGACGGCCTCGGTGGCGTAGCCCTGGCCCTGGTAGGCTGGGTGGAAGATGTAGCCCACCTCGTGGGTGGCGAACTCCGGGGCCTCAGTTGGTCCCAGGTAGACGTGCCCGATGAGCCCGTCGCCCGGCAGGAGCGCGACCGCCAGGAACGCCTCGCCCTGTGAGCGCTCCCGGGCCAGGGCGCAGGCTTCGTCGAGCGTGACCGGACCGCCGGGCTCGTAGCGGTACGTCTCCGGCAGCGATAGGTAGGCGTGCAGGGCGGCCCCGTCCGACTCGCGGAACCGGCGGACGCAGAGGCGGCGCGTGGTGAGCGAGATCATCGCTTGGCCCCGCGCGGGAAGCCGAGGTTCGCGCCCTGGTGCGTGACGAGGCCGATCTGCTCCAGGCCGCCGTGCCGCCCGTTGTACCAGAGGAGCCATCGCTTCCCGTCGAGGACCGCGAACGGCTTGTAGCAGGCGTCGTGGTCCCAGCAGTTGGCCCCGGCGCGCACGATCGGGTTGGCGGGGTGGCGCTCCCAGTTCGTGATGCCGTCGCGCGAGCGGGCGATGCCGATCTGGGCGTGGTCGATGTCGCGGAAGCCGATGTAGAACATCACGTACCAGTCGCCCTGCTGCACCACCTGGCAGGCGGTGACGCGCTCCCGCTCCCATCGGGCATCGGGGGAGGGGGTGAAGACCGGTTCGGGGCGCTTCGTCCAGTGCAGGCCGTCGGCGCTGGTCGCGTAGCCGATCGCGTTGGGCTCGTATTGCTCGCCGCCGGAGTACCACATCCTCCACACGCGCGCCTTTGCGTCCCACAGCACGTGGGGGCACATGAGCGCGACCCCTTCCCAGTGGGCTTCAGGCGCCAGGACGGGCTGCGCACTGCGTCGGGTCCAGACGACGCCGTCCGGGCTCGTGGCGTAGCCGATTGCGGACCGCCCGTTGGCCTGGCCCGTGTACCACATGTGGTAGCCATCCGGGCGCTTCACGACGACCGGGCGGTTGATATCCTCCTCCCACTTCGATGCGGGGTCTGGCTCAAGCACGATGTACGGCTCGCTCCAGTGCACGCCGTCCTTGCTGTCGACGATGGCGATGCTCTTCTTGGGGCGCCACGATACCCACATGCGGTAGAGGCCGCCCACGCGCAGGACCGAGACGTCAAAGCAGGTGCCGTACTGCCCGCCGAGCACGGGGTTGTGCGGCGATTTCACCCAGCCACCGGCGGTCTGCCCATCCGCGGAGACGCCCGGCGCGGGGGGCAGGGGAGCCGTGACGCGCTGCAGGCCGTCCGCGTGGGCGATCTCGCGGCCATCGGCCAGGATGCGGAGCCCCGCGCCGCGGTGGTAGCGCTCGCCCGTGCGGTCGAACAGGATGGTCAGCAGGCGGCCACGGTAGCGCACACGGTCGAGGCAGAAGTAGTCCCAAGCACCGTCGGGCACGAGCGGGTTCACCTCGACCGTGTCGTCGGCGCGCGGGCGCAGGCCGACGAGACCGGTGATCACCAGGTCGCAGAACGTGGAGTGGTTGTAGTCCTTGCCGCGGTCCTTCACGCCGCGATTCAGCAGGATGTCGCGCGCGATCCAGGCGCCGGTGTCCGCGTCGAGGTCCTCGTCGATCCAGGGCACGGTCGTCCCATCCTCGCGCTTGAGCTGCTGGGAGCGGGCGTAGATGCGGAGCAGGTCCAGGTAGGCGTCCTTGCCGATGGGCGGCTCGGATTCCGCGTTGAGCATGTTGGCGAGGCCCGTCAGCGTGATGGAGGTCGCGTAGGGCCAGCTCGGGCCGTTCCACAAGCACTCGTGGTCGGCGTGGAACATGAACCGCGGGTGGCGGCGCTCGGCGGTCGTCGGGCCGAATGGCGCGTAGAAGCCCTGCGGATCGGTGAGCTGCTTCCAGGCGTCCGCGTAGGGTTTGCCCTCGACGAGGCCCGCGTACCAGGGCGTGTAGCCGTGCAGCTCGCGCACGTCGGCCAGGCCGGCGCCCTCGCCGCGGGGCAGGACCTTGAAGAAGCCGGCCTGCGCGTCCCAGAGCTTCTCGACGGTGAGCTTGCGGATCGCGTCGGCTTCCTTGGTGAAGCGGTCGACCAGGTCCTGCCGGCCTGCGAGCCGGGCGATGCGCGAGATGGCGACGGCCTCGGCGAACATGTAGGAGTTGATCGTCGCGCGGTAGCCGCTGCCACCGATCGAGACCTCCATCCCGTCCTGGCCATCCTCCTGCCAGAAGAGCCCGTTCGGATCACGGCGCTCCTTGCACCAGCCCTCGAAGTTGGCCACCAGGTCCGGCAGGAGGTCCGTCGCGACCGTCATGTCGCCGGTGACCAGGGCGCGCGCGTAGATGGCGTCGGCGGCCCAGAAGCTGTAGCGCCGCGGTTCGCCGCCGTGCTTGAACCAGAACTCGGAGTAGTCGTCCAGCACGCGCGGATCGGCGAGCCAGCGCCCCTCGTATAGGTGGTGCCCCGCGGCGCACGGGATGGTGTTGAGCTTGCCCGCCCACGGCACGTCCGGCAGGAACTCGGTGACCACGTAGCCGGTCGGCGTCTTGCGGATCTGCTTGCGGTAGGTCCACCAGCGGAAGTAGTAAGTTCGCTCGATGTCCTTATCGGGGCACTCGAATAGCGGCACGTTCGCGGCGAGCCAGTCGTACGCGCCGGCGTTAGGTGTGGCCTGGACGACGGTCTCGTTATCCGTGCGGTTGAACGCGTCGACGTAGGCGCGGAGCTTCTGGGTGGTGAGGGCGGCAGGCATGGGCTTCTGCGCCTCCGAGTGGATGGGGAGGAGGGCGAGTAGGAGGGCGATGGCGGCGAGTACGCGAGATGGGTGCGGCATGGGATCGGCCTCCTGGGTAGGTGCACCGGTGGTGTGAAACCACCGGCAATATGGCCTCCGGCCGATCGTCCTTCGGACTGGGTCGATCTCTGTGGCAAGCCAATGCACCGGTGGGACAAGCCCCCCGGCATGGTGGCCTTCGGCCGGTCGTCCTTCGGACTGGGTGGCACGCGAGCAGGGCAGGACGCAGCAAGCAGCGTCCCTACCGGTTGGCGCCAGGCGATGGCGCTGGCCAGCCCCCAGCACCCAGCCCCCGATACCCGCCGTTACGCGTTCTTCGTCATGCCCGCCTTGTCCGCGGCCTGGGCGTTCTTGCGGGCGGCTTCGGCCTCGGCCTGCATCTCGTCGACGGTCTTGGTGTGGAGGCGGGCGGCGCCCTGGGTCTCGATGAGCTTGACGCGGGTGCCGGCGGCCACGTGGGCGGCGAGGCGGGCCTGGGCGTTCGGGATCTCGGCGGCGTACTGCGGCAGCCACTCGGCCTGGGCGACGAGCATCTCGTCGGTCATCTGCCAGACCTCTTCGGGGTTGCAGACGGCGCCGACGAGCGGGTCCATCAGCATCGCCTGCTTGAGGAGCGTGACGTCGCCGCGGACCGCCGCTTCGACGGAGAGCTTCTGCACCTGGACGGTGGCGTTCAGCATGGCCGCCGGGCCGAGCGGGAGGTCACCGACCACCGGCACGTTGATCCCGTTGCGGTCGACGTAGCCAGGCACCTCGATGATGCAGCCGTCGGGCAGGTTCGGGATATGGCCGCGGTTCACGACGTTGAAGTGGCCTCGGTAGGTGCGCCCGGTCTCCAGCGCCTCGATGATGTAGGAGCCGTGCTCCTCGCTGCGCTGCGCGGCAACGAACTTCGGCGCGTCGCCCTTGAGCCAGTTCGGGAAGTCGGTCTCGAACCAGTTGCGGCCCTCCGTGCAGACGCGCAGGTAGCCGCCGGTCTCGCCGTCGATCCAACTCCCCAGGTCGATCCACTTCTCGATCTCGTCGGTGCGTTTGCGGTACCAGGGCAGGTACTCGCTCAGGTGGCCGTTGCTCTCGGTGCTGTAGTAGCCGAAGCGGCGCAGCACGTCGATGCGGACCTTCTCGGTGCGCGGATAGGTGGGGTGGGCCTCGAACAGCTCCAGCAGCTTCGGCACCATGTCCATGCCGCGCCACTGCACCTTGACGAACCAGGTCTGGTGGTTCAGGCCGGCAGCCACCACATCCACCTGGCGCTTGCCGACGTGCTCATCGGGGCCGATGAGCCCCTCGCGGCGCGCCCAGTGCGTGATGCAATCGGCGATCTGCCAGTGCGCGCCCTGGACGCCGTGGCACAGGCCCACTGTGTTCACGCCGCCGTACTGGTTGCAGGCCCACGTGTTCATCGCCATCGGGTTGGAGTAGTTGAGGAACAGCGCGCCGGGCTTCGCGACCTCGCGGATGTCCTTGCAGAAGCCCAGCAGAGCGGCGATGGTGCGCTGGCCGTACATGATGCCGCCCGCGCAGAGCGTGTCGCCGACGCACTGGTCGACGCCGTACTTGAGCGGGATATCGATATCGGTCTGGAACGCCTCGAGGCCGCCCTGGCGCACCATGCTGAACACGTAGTCGGCATCGGCGACGGCGGCGCGGCGGTTCGTGGTGGCGACGACCTTGGCGGGGAGCTTGTTGGCGCGGATGTCGCGGCGGGCCAACTGGGTGACCATGTCCAGGTTCTGCTTGGAGATATCGGTGAACGCGAAGGTGGTGTCGGCGAACTCCGGTACGGTGAGAAGGTCGGCCATGAGGCGGCGGGTGAAACCGATGGACCCTGCGCCGATCATGGCGATCTTGAGGCCAGGCATGTTGTGCTCCCCGGATGGTGGGCCGCGCGCGGCGGCGTTGGCGTAGGGTTAGGCGCGGGGGCGCGCGGTTCCTGCGGGGGCTGGCACCGGGGGTACAAGACCCCCGGCATGGTGGCCTTCGGCCGGGCGTCCTGGCGGACTGGGGCGGCGGGGTGGTGCGTGTTGGGGCGACCCCTCTCCCGGCCTTCGGCCACCCTCTCCCGCAAGGGGCGAGGGGCGCGGAAGGAGCGTGTGCGTGGGGCGCCGCGGTGGTTGTGACCCGAGCGGCTGGCCTAAGGAAGAGCTTCCTGCTGGACGCAGGGCTCTGCGCGGGCTGGGGCAAGTGCCGGGTCGCGGGGGAGGGCTGCGCCAACCGGGCCGCCGAACGGCTATAATGTATGGGTGCGCCTCAAGCAGAGCGCACCGCCCCGAGAGGATTGCGTTGAGATCGATCATGAAGGCCGCGCCGGGCACCGGCGCTGAGCTGCGGCAGGTCCCCGAGCCCGCGGCACCCACCTCGGACCAGGTTCTGGTCAAAGTACTCGCTTCTTCCATCTGCGGCACGGACTACCACATCTACTCGTGGGACGCGTGGTCGCAGGCGCGTGTCAAGCCGCCCCGCATCATGGGCCACGAATTCGCCGGCGAGATCGTCGCGGTGGGGCCCGAGGTGAAGCGGGCGCGCGTGGGCGACTACGTCAGCGGCGAGTCGCACTGGGTGTGCGGCGTGTGCGACCAGTGCCGCGCCGGGCAGATGCACGTCTGCCGCAACACGCAGATTCTGGGCGTCGACGTGGACGGGTGCTTCGCGGACTACGTCGTGGTGCCTGAGATGAGCACTTTTCCGAACGACGGCGTGCTGCCGCCCGAGATCGCGTGCATCCAGGACCCGCTGGGCAACGCGGTTCACGCGGCGCTGGCGGGAGATATCGTCGGCAAGTCCGTCGCGGTGCTGGGCGTCGGCCCGATCGGCATGTTCGCGGTGGCCGTGGCGAAGGCGTGCGGCGCGTCGTGGGTGTGGGCGACGGACACGCGGGCATTCCGGCTGGATCTGGCTACGGCGCTTGGCGCCGACGGCGTGATCGACGTGTCGCAGCAGAACGCGGAGGAGTACTTCGGGCGGCAGACGCACGGGCGCGGCGTGGACGTGGTGCTGGAGATGTCGGGCGCGGCGTCGGCCGTTCGGCAGGCCATGCGCATCGTGCGCCCCGGCGGCCGCGTGTCGCTGATGGGTATTCCCGCGAAGCCGATCGAGCTGGACCTGTCCGAGATGATCTTCAAGGGCATCGACGTGAAGTGCATCGTCGGGCGGCGCATCGCGGAGACGTGGAACACCATGAACGCGCTGCTGTCGTCCGGGCGGCTGGACGTGCGGCCGGCGGTGACGCATCAGATTGCCTTCGAGGATTTCGCCGAGGGCATGGAGATGATGGGCAACGGGACGTGCGGCAAGGTTGTATTCCGCATGGCGTAGGGTTGTGCTTGGCGGGCAGGGACGCCCGCCCCACCACGGCGCTGTGTGCAGAGCGCGGGAGTTCGGGCGCGGGGTTGTGCCTGGCGGGCAGGGACGCCCGCCCCACCGGGGCGCGGTGCTGGGCGCGGGAGTCTGGCTGCCGGGTTGTGCTTGGCGGGCAAGGACGCCCGCCCCACCGGGGCGCTGTGTGCAGAGCGCGGGAGTTTGGGCGCGGGGTTGTGCTTGGCGGGCAGGGACGCCCGCCCCACCACGGCGCTGTGTGCAGAGCGCGGGAGTTCGGGCGCGGGGTTGTGCCTGGCGGGCAGGGACGCCCGCCCCACCGGGGCGCGGTGCTGGGCGCGGGAGTCTGGCTGCCGGGTTGTGCTTGGCGGGCAAGGACGCCCGCCCCACCGGGGCGCTGTGTGCAGAGCGCGGGAGTTTGGGCGCGGGGTTGTGCTTGGCGGGCAGGGACGCCCGCCCCACCGGGGCGCGGTGCTGGGCGCTGATACCAGAGAGATGGAGAGCTGTTCTTGACGAAGCTGTTGCTGTCGGGCAATGAGGCGATCGCGCGGGGCGCCTGGAGCGCCGGGGTTCGCGTGGCAACCGCCTATCCGGGTACGCCGAGCACGGAGATCCTGGAGAACGCCGCGAAGTACGACGAGATCGCTGCGCAGTGGTCGCCGAACGAGAAGGTCGCACTCGAGGTAGCCATCGGGGCGTCGATGGCCGGCGCTCGCTCAATCTGCGCGATGAAGCACGTCGGCGTGAACGTGGCCGCGGACCCGCTGCTGACGCTGGCGTACACGGGCGTGAACGGCGGGCTGGTGCTGATCAGCGCGGACGATCCCGGAATCCACAGCTCCCAGAACGAGCAGGACAACCGGTTCTACGGCCGGTTCGCCCGCATCCCCGTGCTGGAGCCGTCGGACAGCCAGGAGGCGCACGACTATGCTGCCGCCGGGCTGGCCGCCTCGGAGGCGCTGGACACGGCGATCCTCCTCCGCACCACCACGCGCATCTCGCACTCCAAGAGCCTCGTTCAGACGCGCGACCGCCGCGACGTGCCGCTCCGCCCCTACACGAAGGACGTGCGCAAGTGGGTGATGATCCCCGGGCACGCTCGGCTGCGGCAGCCGGAGGTGCTCGCCCGCTACGACCGGATGCTGGCGTGGGCGGAGGTGACCGATCTCAACCGGATCGAGTGGGGCGACAAGCGGCTCGGCGTCGTGACCTCCGGCATCGCGTACCAGTACGTCAGGGAGGCGCGACCGGACCTGAGTGTCCTGAAGCTGGGCGTGACGTACCCGTTCCCCGCCGCGCTCGTGCGCCGGTTCGCCGCCGAGGTGGAGCAGGTCATCGTCATCGAGGAGCTTGAGACGTTCCTGCTGGAGGCGCTCCTCATCGCGGGGCTGAGCCCGGTGCCGCACGGGCTGCCGCGCGCCGGGGAACTGAGCGCGACGCTGGTGGGCGACGCTTTGGCGCGGGCGCTTGGCGAGGAGCGGCCGGCTCGCACCGTGTCGGCGCCCGCGCCTGCTCCGCCTCGACCGCCCGTGCTGTGCCCCGGATGCCCGCACCGCGGCGTGTTCTCCGCGCTGCACAAGCTTGGCCTGACCGTGACGGGCGACATCGGGTGCTACACGCTGGGGGTGCTCGCGCCGCTGTCCGCGATGGACGTGTTCATGTGCATGGGCGCGAGCATCGGCATGGCGCTGGGGGTGCAGAAGGCGAACCCGGAGATGGCGGCGCGCACGGTCGCGGTGATCGGGGACTCCACGTTCCTGCACTCGGGGATGACCGGGCTGCTCGACATGGTCTACAACGGCGGAACGGGCACGGTGCTTATCCTGGACAACGGCACCACCGCGATGACCGGGCACCAGGACCACCCGGGCACGGGCAAGACGCTGCAGGGCACGGAGACGGTGCGTGCCGATCTGGAGGCGATCTGCCGCGGGCTGGGGGTGCAGCGGGTGCATGTGGCCGACCCGTTCGACCCGGACGCGCTGGAGGCGCTGATCGCGCAGGAGGTGGCGGCGCCCGCGGTCTCGGTGATCATCGTGCGCCACCCGTGCGTGCTGATCGAGAAGCCGAAGCGGGAGGCCGTGGAGTTCGAGGAGATCCGCTGCAGCGCGTGCCAGATGTGCATGGACCTGGGCTGCCCGGCGATGTCGTGGGTGGACGGGAAGCCGTCGATCAACGAGGCGCTGTGCGCGGGATGCGGGCTGTGCGCGGCGCAGTGCCCGTCCGACGCGCTGCACGTGCGGGAGGCGTCCCATGCCTGAGCCGCTCAGCATTCTGATCGTTGGCGTCGGCGGGCAGGGGACGATTCTCGCCGGCAAGGTGCTCTCGCACGTCGGGCTGCTCGCGGGGCGCGACATCAAGTTCTCCGAGATCCACGGCATGGCGCAGCGGGGCGGGAGCGTGGTGACGCAGGTGCGCCTGGGCGATGCGGTCAGCTCGCCGATCATCGAGGCGGGCGAGGCCGGCTTCATCCTGGCGTTCGAGCAGCTCGAGGGCCTGCGGTGGATGCACATGCTGCGGCCGGGCGGCCTGATGATCGTCAGCTCGCAGGTGATCGAGCCGATGCCCGTCATCATGGGTGTCGCGGCCTACCCGGGCGATGCGCTCGACCAGATGCGCGCACGGGGGCGGACGCACGTGCTGGACGCCCTGGCGATTGCGCAGGAGGCGGGTAACGCTCGCGCGTCGAACATTGTGCTGTTGGGGCATCTCGCGCGACAGATGGACCTCGACCGGGCGCTGTGGGACCGCGCGCTCGCCGAGACGACGCCGGCCCGGTTCCTGGACGCGAACCGTCGGGCGTTCGATGCTGGGTGGGGTGCGGCGCCGGCGTGAAGTTGAAAGTTCAAAGTGCAAAGTCGAAAGTGCAAAGTTGGAAGTTGAAAGTTGAAAGTGAGAACGCCGGGCGGGTGCGGCGCCATCGTGGCGCAGACTTGCCACTTTCAACTTTCAACTGCGCCGTGCTGCCCCAATCCCTGTCCCCGACCCCGCCGGAGGAGCCGTGAGCGACCTGTACTGGCAACCGAAGACCGAGTGCCTGGACCGCGACGCGATGCGCCGTGTCCAGAGCGAGCGCCTGCGCAACACCGTGTGGCGCTGCTACGAGAACGTGCCGCACTACCGCCAGGCGTTCGACGACATCGGCCTGCACCCGGCCGACATCCGCTCGATCGACGACCTGCCGCGGCTGCCGTTCACGACCAAGGCGGACCTGCGCGACAACTACCCGTACGGCCTGTTCGCGGCCCCGCTCGACGAGGTGGTGCGGCTGCACGCGTCCTCCGGAACGACCGGCAAACCGATCGTGGTGGGCTACACGCGCGCCGACCTGGAGCTGTGGGCGGACTGCATCGCGCGCACCCTGACGGCCGGCGGGGTGGGCAGGAACGACGTCGTGCAGGTTGCGTATGGTTACGGCCTCTTCACCGGGGGGCTGGGCGTACATTACGGCTCGGAGCGGGTGGGCGCCACGGTGGTGCCGGTCTCCGGCGGGAACACCAAGCGCCAGGTGATGCTGATGCGCGACTTCTCGGTGACGGCTCTGGCCTGTACCCCGTCGTTCGCCGCGTACCTGGCCGACGCGATGGTCGAGGCGCAGGTCGACCTGGACGAGCTGAAGCTGCGCGTAGGGTTCTTCGGGGCGGAGCCGTGGTCGGACGCGATGCGGCGCGAGATCGAGTCGCGGCTGCGCATCCTGGCGCTGGACATCTACGGCCTGTCTGAGATCATCGGGCCGGGCGTGGCCTTCGAGTGCGCGCACCACAACGGGATGCACGTGTCGGAGGACCACTTCATCCCCGAGATCATCGATCCTGAGACGTGCGAGGTGTTGCCGCCGGGCTCGACCGGTGAGCTGGTGTTCACGACGGTCACGAAGGCCGCCGCGCCGGTGATTCGCTACCGGACGCGCGACCTCTCGCGGATGCACGTGGAGCCGTGTGCGTGCGGGCGGACGCTCTGCCGCATCGAGCGGATCCTGGGGCGCACGGACGACATGCTGATCATCCGGGGCGTGAACGTGTTCCCGTCGCAGATCGAGTCGGTGCTGCTGGATATCGGCTGTGTCGAGCCGCACTACGTGCTGGTGGTCGACCGGACGCGCGGCCACATGGATGAGCTTGAGGTGCGCGTCGAGGTGTCGGAGAGCCTGTTCAACGACGAGGTGCGCCGGCTGGAGGACGTGGAGCGCCGGGTGCAGCGCGAGATCGAGAGCGTGCTGGGCATCACGGCGAAGGTGAAGCTGGTGGAGCCGCGCTCCATCCCGCGCAGCGAGGGCAAGGCGCAGCGGGTGATCGACCGGCGCTCGCTGTAGGGTGTCGGTGCGGGGCGTGGGGTTCAGGGCCCGGCGGGGTGCGGAGACCCCGCCCCACGGGTTTGTGCGTGGAGCCGGGCTGGCCTGGCCGGGGAGTGCCACTGGACGGGCAGGGACGCCCATCCCACCGGGCGACTGTGGGTGGAGTGGGGCTGGCCTGGCCGGAGTCCTACTAGGCGGGCAGCGACGCCCGTGCCACCGCGGCGACTGTGGGTGGAGTGGGGCTGGCCTGGCCGGAGTCCTACTAGGCGGGCAGCGACGCCCGTGCCACCGCGGCGACTGTGCGTGGAGTGGGGCTGACCTGGCCGGAGTCCTAACTAGGCGGGCAGGGACGCCCGCTCCACCACGGCTCTGGTGCGTGGCTGGCGCTCACAGCCCGGCGCTGGTGCGTGGCAGGCGCTCGCGGGTCGGCGGGGTGTGGAGTTGGTTGGGACGATATCGAGCCGTCAAGGAGATGACCGCCATGATGGTTAAGCAGGTCTCCGTCTTTCTTGAGAACGAGGCTGGGCGGCTTGCCGCCGTGACGCACTGTCTGGGCGACGCCGGGACGAACATCCGGGCGCTGTCGCTGGCGGACACGGCCGACTTCGGCGTGCTGCGGCTCATCGTGGAGTCGCCGGACCAGGCGTGCGCGGCCTTGCGAGCCGAGGGCTTCACGGTGCACATGACGGACGTGATCGCCGTGGAGATGCCGGATCGTCCCGGCGGCCTCGCGGATGTGCTGGACGTGATGGCCGAGGGCGGCGTGAACATCGAGTACATGTACGCCTTCAGCGGGAAGTGGGAGGGGCACGCCCTCGTCATCTTCCGGGTGGAGGACGCGCCGGCCGCGATCGAGCACCTCAGCGGCAACGGCATTCACGTGGTGCCGAGCGAACGTGTATACGCCATCTAGCCCGACGAGCACTTCGGTTGGGGCGATAGGCACACAGATAGGGCGCAAAACCCGATGACGCACAGCGATACCCCCGACGTTCGGTCCATGGTTCTGGCTGCGGCTCGCCTGGGCGTGGCCATCCCTGCATTCAACGTCCCGTACCTGCCGATGGCCGAGGCGATCGTGCGCACCCTTGCGCGGCGGCAGTCGTTCGGGCTGCTGCAGGTGGCGCGGCTCGAGTTCACCAAGTTTCAGGCGCGAGACCTGGCATCCGTCGCCGAGGAGTATGCGCGCCACGCCGACCCGCGCTACGCCCGGCTGCACCTCGACCATACGCCGGTGATCGACGAGGACCAGTTGGAGGTCGACTGGCGGGCGATGATCGCGGAGGCCCTGGAGCGCGGGTACCACTCCGTGATGATCGACGGATCTCGCCTGCCGCTGGACGGCAACATCGCGGTGACGGCCGAGGTGGTGGCAATGGCGAAGCCGTACGGCGTGCCGGTCGAGGCCGAGCTGGGCGCGGTGATGGGTCATGAGGCGGGCCCGCTGCCTCCGTACGAGGAGCTGTTCGCGTCGAAGCGCGGTTTCACGGACCTGGGCGAGGCGCAGGAGTTCGTGCGGAAGACCGGGGTCGACTGGCTCTCGGTCTCAGTGGGCTCGGTGCACGGTGCGATCAGCCAGGCAACGAAGGACCAGCCGAAGATCCAGGCGAAGCTCGACGTTGGCCACGTGAAGGCGTTGGCCGAGGCGACGGGCGTGCCGCTGGTGCTGCACGGCGGCTCGGGGATCCCGCAGGAGTATATCGACGGGGCCATCGCGGCGGGCATCGCCAAGATCAACGTGGCGACGGACCTGCGCCAGCCGTACGAGCGCTCGCTGGGCAAGGGCGGCACCGTGTGCGACGCGCAGAAGGCGGTTGCCGAGGCGGTGGAGCGCTGCATCGGCTCGCTGCGGATCGATGGGATCGCGCCGAAGCTGTGGGATGAGGTGCGGCGGGGGTAGGGCGCTTGCCCCGGCATGTGCCCCGGTGGTGTGAAACCACCGGCAGGGAGGCCTGCGGCCGACCGCCCTCGCGGGCGGGGATTGTGCGGGGTGAGGGGGCATGTGCGGGGCGCGCCGGGAGATGAATCACCCGGCTGGCGGGCCTTCGGCCAACCGCCCTTGCGGGCGGGTGCG
>CAZFLM010000075.1:0-31830 GCA_964519955.1 uncultured Chthonomonadaceae bacterium
CTACAGTATAGCAGGACAGACCACTCAGTGCAATCGCTTATTTTAACGCCTATGGCCTCTGATCCTCGGGTATCGGTAGGGGCTACTTGCGCGAGCGGCGGAACACGAAGCCGAGACCCGCCAGCCCCATGCCCGCCAGGATCGCAAGCGCGCCGGGCTCAGGCACGTCCGGGCCGCCGGGCACCCGATCGCCCAGCACGTAGGTGATCTCGTTCGTGTAGAGCTGGACGCCGGTGGCGCCATCGACGAACGTGTCGCTCAGGAACCCGTTGAAGATCGTCTTGCCGCCGTTGCCAACCACGATGGCGCTGTCTCCGTTGCCGAAGAGCGCGGCAGACGTGCCGCCATTCAGGCCGGTGCTGAAGACGCCCCAGCCCGGGTTGTACAGCGAGACCGGATTGCTGACTCCGGCGGCCAGATCGACATCGGTCACCGTGATGCTCGTCTGGTTATTCACACCGGTGAAGCCCGCGCCAAAGGCCGCACTGTGCCCTGCGTTCCTGGTCCAGTCATCGGCGATCGCCGCGCCGCCGCCGCCAATGAAGGTCGCGAGGGCCGCGTACGCCGCATCATAGCCCGAGCCATACGAGTTCTGCTCGAAGAAGATGGCTAGGTCGTAGCCGCCGCCCGCCAGTCTGGTGGCGAAGTCGCCGGTACCCGATGCAGTCGTCACGGTGTACATGACGGGGAGGGCAGTCAGGGCCGCACTCATACTGTCGGTGCCTACGTTGTAGTCGTTGTAGTACAGGATGTTCTGCGCGCTCGCTGGGATTGCCACCACAGCGAGCAGCGCAAGCGCCGAAAGCGCGGCGCGCGCCGATCGAGTTGCCAATTCGATATCCCTCCTCGCCGGTATGCCGTGCAGCTTCGCTGCATTCTGCGTTCGCGCACACAGAGACTGCAGGAACGCCGAGACGCCGACGGTTGCCCGCCCCACCTGCACGGGCGGACCCGCACCGGCCATAGCGCCATAGGTTCCTATCTGCTCCGCGCGTTGCCTGCTGCTACTGAACCATTGCATGAACCGTGCCGAACAGCGGTTTCCACCGGCACGATGTGTCGCCAGTCGACGGCGGGCGGCCGCCCGTGAACGATGCACGGAGATGCGCCGATCCGGAGTGGCAGGGAGAGGCCCGGTGCCCGAAGGCCCGGCCCCCGCGTGCGTTCTGGGGCCGGGCCTTCGACTCCGAGATGATGTGAGAGACTACTTGCGGGAGCGGCGGGATAGTACGAAGCCCACGCCGGTCAGACCCATGCCCGCCAGCATCGCCAGCGCGCCGGGCTCCGGTACGTCCGGGCCGCCGGGCACCCGATCGCCCAGCACGTAGCCAATCTCGTTCGTGTAGAGCTGGACGCCGGCGGCGCCATCGACGAACGTGTCGCTCAGGAACCCGTTGAAGATGGTCTTGCCGCTGTTGCCGATGACGATGGCGCTGTCGCCGCTGCCAAAGACGGCAGCCGAGGTCCCGCCGTTCAGGCCGGTGCTGAAGATGCCCCAGCCCGGGTTGTAGAGTTCGACCGGGTTGCCCAACCCCGCTGCGAGCGAGGCGTCCGTCACGGTGAGGCTGGTCTCATTGGTGCCGCCGGTGAACCCCGTCTCGAAGGCAGCGCTATGGCCGCCGTTCAGCGTCCAGTCGGCCGCGATGGCCGAGCCGCCGCCACCGATGAAGGTCGCAAGGGCCGAGAACGCGTCGTCGTAGCCCGACCCGCTGGAGTTCTGCTGGAAGAAGACGGCCAGGTCGTACCCCCCGCCACTCAGCTTGGTGACGAAGTCGCTCGCGTCGGAGGCCGTCGTCACCGTGTAGGCGACGGGCAACGCAGCGAGGGCGGCGCCCATGCTGTCCGTGCCTACGTTGTAATCGTTGTAGTACAGGATGTTCTGCGCGCTTGCCGGAATGGCAGCGATCGCGAGGAGCGCGATTGCCGAGAACGCGGCGCGCGCCGGTCGGTTGAGATGCACTTCGAGTTTCCTCCTGATAGGTTCGTGGTGCAGGCCACATTGCTTAGCCTGGCTACTGACATGGCGGCAACAAAAAAGCGGCGACCAGGGTAGGCTGCGCGGCCTCGATCGCCGCTCGCGCCCAATGCTGCCGCGGTTACCTGCTATGAATGCCTGTATGCAAGTTCCGTGCCGAACCAGATCCGACGATGCACAAACCGGGCAAATGGGTGTGCGCGAGCCCGGCGCACCGCGCGCCAACGGCCTCCGGCCGACCGGGGACGCAGCAAGAGGCCCGGCCCCATCAACCATGCGGCTGGGGCCGGGCCTCCGATAGGTGAGCCGAGCGGAGCTACTTGCGGCGGCGGGACAGCACGAAGCCCACGCCGGTCAAGCCCATGCCGGCCAGCATGGCCAGCGTGCCAGGCTCAGGAACGTCCGGGCCGCCGGGCACGTGGTCGTCAAGCACGTACTTGATCTCGTTCGTGTAGAGCTGGACGCCCTGGGCGCCGGTGACGAACGTGTCGCTCAGGAAGCCGTTGAGAATCGTGCGACCACCGTTGCCGATCACGATGGCGCTGCCGCCACCGTCGAACGTTGCCGCGGAGGTACCGGTCAGGCCAACGCTGTAGGTAAACCAGCCCGGATTGTAGAGCGACACCGGGTTGCTGATGCCCGCCGCAAGGGCCGCGTCCGTCACCGTCAGACTGGCCTGGTTGCTCTCGCCAGTGAACCCCGCGTCGAACACGTCGCCCCAGGTGGTGTCGCGCGTGAAGTCATCGCCGATCGCCGCGCCGCCGCTCGCCACGAAGGCGTCGATGGCGGCATAGGCGCTGTAGTAACCGCCGTAGTTCTGCTGGAAGAAGATGGCGAGGTCATAGCCGCCGCCCGTCAGCTTGGTTACGAAGTCCTCGCTGTCAGACGCGGTCGTGACCGTGAAGGACACCGGCAAGCCCGCCAAGGCCGCGGCCATCTGGTCGGTGCCGATGGTGTAGTCGTTGTAGTAGAGGATGTTCTGCGCGCTTGCCGGGATGGCGGCAACGGCGAGCAGCGCGAGCGCCGAGAACGCGGCGCGCAACGATCGGTGAATCATGCCTTTGGACTCCCTCCGTAAAGGTCCTGCGCAGCGTGGCCTGCGCCGTTCAATCGCGAATGCCTGGACCGCGCGAACGTAGCGCGTGATGACGTCGGCGGCTCCAACCGGAGCACCGGGCCGATTGGGGCCCTAGGCGCACGAGCGACGGTCCCGCGTCATCTACTGCCAACCTCCAGTGCAAGTGCCGTGCCGAGTGAGCCTCCCGGCGTGCCGCAGCAGCGGAAACTGGTACAAGGGCCAGGGCGCGAACGCGCCGGCACCGCCGCGGCGCCCTGCGCAGGACATGGCATCTGCATGGCGAATGGGTAGACAGGCCCGCGGAACGACAGCCTGTCCTTGACGCCAGCACCTCAGGAGGGGAGCGATGGGATCTGTACGATGGATAGTCGCGGCGGCGCTGCTCTGCGCTGCTGGAGCAGCACCGGCGGCGCAGACCGGCCTGGTCCGAACCCAGGGCAGACACTCCTGGGCGGAGAGCCCGAACGCGGTCGAGCGGTATGCGCGTTCGTTCGTCAAGATCACCGACGCGGCCTGGGAGGCCTACCGCGACCTCTACGGCCTTCCCCTCGCCGAGCCCATCCAGATACACGTAGCGCTCAAGGGCAGCGGCGCTGCGCTGTGGACCGACGGCGACCGCGCCATGTTCCTCCAGGTCGGCTCGGAAGCGTCCCTGAAGGCCCCGGCCGCGAGCGGGGCGCACCACGTCTACGGCATGGTCCACGAGTTGGGGCACATGGCGATCTACCGCCGCATGCGCTCGACCGGGGGGTTGCCGGACGGCGTCGGCGAGGGCTGGGCGCACTACTTCGGCAGTATCCTCGCAACGCGCGTCTACGAGACGCTGGGCGCCGGCGTCTATCCCGATCCGCACAACTACAGCGAGAGCAGCGGCATGCCGCGTCTGCTGGCCCAATTCGCACAGTGCGAGAAGGCGGGCAAATGGGACCCGGACACGCGCACGGCCAAGGTCCTCTATGACGTGGAGCAGAAGTACGGCCGCAAGAGGCTGAGCGATGCGCTCAACAAGGCGCTGGACACACGGCCTTCGGGCGCCGAGCTGGTGAAGGCGCTCTCTAGCGCGCTCGTCGCCGTGACGAAGGACCCGCAGTCTGCGGCCCTGATCCCCGAGCAGTTCCTGCTCCCAAAGGTCGAGATCGACTCCAAGGACGCCGACATCGCCCGCCCGTTGCTCTTCGGCGGGCTGAAGGGCGAGTGGGCGAGTGGCGAGCTTCGGCTCTCGTACGGCGACGGCACGCGCGAGGACGAGCACAGCTTCACCGACACGGGCCACGGGGTGATCTTCTGCCGCCCCGAGGGGCGGTGGCAGCTCACGGCGGTCGAACTCCACGGATGCCGGTTCGGCTCACGCGTCGCGCCGCAGTCGGACTTCTCGATCTTCCTATGCGATGAGCGGTTCCGCGTCCTGCGGGAGGCCCGCGCACCCTACTCCAGGTTCCCGCGCACCCGCGAGTGGAAATGGGAGCGCATCGAAGTGGAGCCGACCGAGGTGCCGGCCTTCTTCTACATCGTCGCCTGCTTCGATCCCACCACGACGCGCGGCGTCTTCGTGGGAGTGGACACCCACATCGAGCGAAGCCACTCGCGCACCGCCTACCCGAACTCCGTGGTCGGCGATGTGGGCGGAACGCAGGACTGGATGATGCGCTGCGTGCTGAATCCGGCCGACAACGCGACCGAAGCCAGAGCCGCCCGCCTGGCCAAGAAGCTGGTGGACGAGGTGAACGCGGCGGAGTAGCCGGGGCGCCGTGCAGGGCCCGGCCCCGCCGCCGCGAATGGACGGGCGAGACCGAGTGAGCCGCGGGTCCACGAGGACCCAGCCGCCGAGGGAGATGACCATGAGGAAAGCAATCGGGCGGGCGTTCGCAATGGCGCTGGTCTGCGCCGCTGCGGCTGCTGCGCAGGCCCAGAACGAGACGGCGCGGCATCAGGGCAGACACTCGGCGGTCGACTACCCGAGTTCGCTGGCCCCGTATGCCCGGTCCTTCGTCAAGATCACCGACGCGGCCTGGGAGGCCTACCGCGACGCCTACGGACTCGCCCTGGCGGAGCCCATCCGGATCCACCTGTCGCTGCAGCCGGACAAGGGCAGAGGCCACGCGCAGCTCTGGACCGACGGCAGCCAGGACATGAACCTCGTGATCGGCTCGGAAGCCATGCTCAAAGCGCCCGCGACCAGTGGGCTGCACAACGTGTACGGCATGTGCCACGAGATGGGCCACATGGCGATCTACCGGAGGATGCGCACCGTCAGCGGCATGCCGGACGGCATCGGCGAGGGCTGGGCGCACTACTTCGGATGCGAGATCACCTCCCACATCTATGGGGTGCTTGGCCCGGAGGTCTACCCGGAGGCGCACAACTACGGCGAGAGCAGCGGGATGCCACGTCTGCTTGCGCAGTTCGAGCAGTGCGAGAAGGCCGGCAAGTGGGAGCCGGACACGCGCGCGGCCAAGATCCTCTACGACGTGGAGCGGACGTACGGCCGCGAGACGCTCAGCGAGGCTCTGAACAAGGCGCTGGACACCCGGCCTTCCGGCGCGGAACTGGTGAAGGCGTTCTCGGACGCGCTCGTCGCGGTGACGAAGGACCCGCAGGCCGTCAAGCTCGTGCCCCCCGAGTTCCTGGTGACGAAGATCCGCATGGAGACCGCGAACGCCGACATCGCCCGCAAGCCGCTGTACCGCGGGCTGAAGGCCGCCTGGCAGCAGGGCCTGCTGCGGCTCTCCTACGGAGATGGGACGAAGGAGGGAGAGCGGAGCATCTCCGGGAGCGGACACGCAGTCACCTTCTGCCGCCCGGAGGGAAAGTGGGCACTCGCGGGAGTGGAGTTCTTCGGGTGTCGCTACGGCTCGGACGCGCCACCGGCCGACGAGTTCTCGGTGTTCCTCTGCGATGAGAAGTTCCGCACGCTGCGTGAGGTCCGCGCCCCCTACTCGCGCTTCGCCACCGCCGGCAAGTGGAAGTGGGAGCGCGTCGGGTTCGACCCCATCGAGGCGCCCGCCTACTTCTACGTGGTCCTCTGCTTCGAGCCCACCGCGTCGAAGGGCGTGTTCATGGCGGAGGACACGCACGTCAGCCGGACCCACTCCCGCATGGCCTACCCGAGCACGTACGTGATGGACGTGCGCGGCAAGAGCGACTGGATGATCCGCTGCCTCCTGAAGCCGGCCGACGAAGCGACGAAGCAAAACGCGAAGGACCTCGTCGCGAAGCTGCTGACGGACGTCGCCAAGGACAAGTGACGGGAGCGACACCGTGACGGAGGCCATCGGAGCCCGCAAGACGGCAGCCACGTGAACCCACTCATCTACCCGACCATGCTTGGCGCCGCGGCGCTCTACGTGCTGGGCCGGCGCATGGGGCAGCGTAACCACCGGCTGTGCCGCTGCGTCACATGCGCGGTACACGCACGCCAGCCCGCCGCAGGAGAGACACCCGCCATGCGCCCAGGTCACCCGAGATGGTCCCTTGCCGCGACGTGCCTGATGCTCCTGGCACCCGCGAACGCCCCCGCGCAAGGTGCCGCGCGCGAGCCGGCTGACCTCGCCAAGCTCGCGCGGCCGGTGACGGGGCGAACGCGCTGGCTCTGGATGGCGCCCTACCGGTGGCTGGACAGCCACACGCTGCTGCTCTTCAAGCGCGTCCCATTCGATGCGAAGTACAGGGACGCCATCCTCGGGCCCATCGTGTCCAAGCTCGACCTGCGGACCGGTAAGGAGACCCCGCTGCAGGCCTTCTCGAAGCGCTGGGCGACCGTGCTGAAGGTCATCTACTGGGCGGAGTTGTCGCCGGACAGGCGGCTCCTGGCGATGCGAATGGGCGATGCCGCCGCCGGTCCTGGGGACCCACCCGTCGTTGCGCCGCTCGACGGCGGGCCTCCAATCCGAGATCACCCGCTGCTGCTCGCGATCGGACAGGGCCAACTGCCCGGACGGTACTCATGCCTCCTGGCACCGTCCGGCGACGGCATGTGGGGCGGCCAGCCAAGCGACGGGGGCGGTCTGCTCCTCACGACGGTGGCTGCAGCCTGGGCCGGCTCGGCGGCCGCGCCGCGCGTGCACCTCCAGACGCGCGATGGCTACCACGTCCGATGGTGCGCCGGTTGGCAAGTCGGGCGCAACCAGTACACCATGCTGGCCGCTCTCGCGAAGGAGGGGGAGGTGTACTCCTGGCGGCTCGCCAGGTACGACGTTCCGCTCGGACCGCGCGGAGACGTCGTCGTGGACGCCAAGCCAGCGGTCACCCCGCGCCGGGGGATGGATCCGACCGACGGGCGCGAGGCGCTGGAAGTGCCCGGACGAGAGGAGATCATCCTGTGCTGCATGACCGAGTGGCACGGGGTCGGCGCGCGACGCTGGGCGGAGCTGTGGTGGGCACGCAAGGACCTTTGCGGGTTCCGCCCCATCGGGCGCATCGAGGAGCCGCGTGACACGGCTGGTTTCGACGACAGCCCTCTCTTCCTCGCCGTGCGCCCGGATGGCCAGGCGCTCTCGTTCATCCTGCGCGATGTGCTCTACGTCTGCCCGTTGCCGGCCGAGCGCGCCGTCGCCCACACACGCAGCAAGGGGCGCCCAACCGGGCACCCCCTGCGATCCGAAAAGCCGCCCCTCGCTCAGTCGCCGCCCTGCAGCGTGACGCGGGTGCGGATGGGGCCGAGCGGCGTGGGGTCGCTCTTCTCCAGCGCGATCATCGTGCCGGTGGTGGTGTCGTAGCTCCAGCGGACGGTCTGCGAGCGCCCCGCCGAGGTGATCGTCACGCGCCGCCCGCCGGCCTCGGTCACCGTGACAGTGACGCCGGTCAGGGCGTCGTAGTCCAGGCGCTGGCCCTTCGTGAGCTTCGCCAGCCCGGCCGGGGGAATCCACGCGCCGCCGAACTGGCCGAGGCCGCTCACGGTCTCGCTCGGCGTCGTGGTCGGAGGCATGCCCAGGTTGTTGGTTGTGCGCAGCAGCAGACCGTAGGTCACCCAGCCCGCGCCGTGTTCCTTGGGCGTCACGGTCAGGTTCTGGCGCAGCGTGAGCAGCGCGGAGGAGGCGGTGGGCACCGTCGAGGTACCGGAGAACGTCAGAGCGGCCGGCGCGTCGGACCACTCCTTCGCGCTCTCGCCCTGCCAGGGCCGCTCGATGACGCGCTGGTCGACGAGCGTACCGTCCGACAGCGTCGTGCTGGGCGTGTTCGACACCTCGTCCGCGCCGATGACCTTGGACTCCGGCCCGGAGGCCGAGGTCGCGTCGTGCAGCAGGAGGCCGGTCTGCTCGTCATAGGCGTAGATCGAGTTGCCCTTGCTGTTGATGGTCTGGATCCAGACCGCCTGCTTCGTCTCGCCGCCCGCGTTGCAGGGCATGCGCTGGACCTTCAGGCTGGGGCTAACGCAGTTCTTCAGCGCCTTGAGTTGGTCCGGGTGGATCCAGATGCCGCCCACCGACGAGGCCGGCCCGACGATGGGGTACTGGAACGAGAGCTGCGGCGGCCCGCCCGACAGCGGCTGGAGGTAGAAGCTGGCAAGCACGGCGACCTCGGTGGCGCTGACGGCGGTCACGTCGAAGACCAGAAGCCCCTGCGCGGCGTTGGAGCCCCTCTCGGTTGGGGTCCACCGCTCGCCGTCCGGAGTCTTCCATTGCCCGTCCGGGTCCTGCTTCCAGTCCCTGCCCGTGCCCTTCACGGTAGCCGTGTTCACCTTGTAGGTGAGGCGCAGGCCCAGCCGGGCGAAACCCGGCGCCGCGGCCGAGGGGAGCGTTCCCGCCAGGTCGGCCATGGGGCCCTGCTGGCCCACAATCTTGGCGCGCGGCGCCTGGGCGGGGCTGGGCGGCGCGGAGGGCGAGCCCGGCGCGGGCGTCTTCGCGCACCCGGGCACGCTGAACAGGGCGAAGCTGACGGCGAACGCGGCGGAGAGACTGCCGCGCGATCGGCCAATGTGGTGCATTGCGGCCTCCTGGCCATTGCCTCCGAGCCGCCGGCAGTGGCAGACTAGGGCGGGGAAGCACCGAACGCGTTAGTCAGCCCGGCCCTCGGGACCTGGTGGTGGGGACGGCGACCTGGAGCAACTTCGGTCAGGCTGCAGCATCAGGGTACACGGTCCGGGTCGGGACGGTCAAGGGGTGGAGTGGAGGGAGAACCGCAATGGAGACGAGGAAGCCTCGAGCCCACCGCCGCAGGCTTGGAGCCGTCACCAGCGCGGTGCTGGCCGTAGCCGCCCTGGCGCTGCTCCGGTGGTGGAGCGCGGCGCAGGCGGACCCCCTGACGCGCGTCTCGCTCCTTCCGCCGAGCAGGTGGGGCTATGGGCGCCACACGGTCTACGTCCACAGCGATGGTCCGGGCGGCACTTCGAGCATGACGCCGGCCGCCAACGTCACGCGCGTCGGCGTCGTCCAGATCCGGCGCAGCCTGCCTGAGCCGCCCGGACCGATGAAGTAGCGCCGGCGCTACAGCCGCAGCACGCGCCTGCCCGCGCCGGGCCGCAGAGCGCCAGGGCGTGCCGCGCGCGGCGTGCGGCCCCAGAGCGGCTCGATGAGTTGGGTGTTCCACTCGTCGTAAGCATCCTGCAGCAGCCTGAGCTTCCTGGGCTCCTTCGCGGTGAGGTCGTCCTTTTCGCCGATGTCCTCGGCGAGATTGTACAGTCCTTTCGCGCCGCCGGGGGGCACCACCAGCTTCCAATCGCCCATGCGGATGGCGGACTGCGCGCCGAAGCGCCACATCAGCCGGTCGTGCGGCTTCGCTGAGGAGCGCCCCGTCAGGATGAGCAGCAGGTTCACGCCGTCGAGCTTCGCCTCGCGCGGGATCTTGCCGCCCGCCGCGGCCACCGCCGTCGGGTGGATGTCCAGCGAGATGACCGGCTGCCGGTAGATGCGCCCCGCCGGGATGCGCCCCTTCCACTGCACCATGAACGGCACGCGGATGCCGCCCTCCCACGTCTGCGCCTTGAAGCCGCGGAGGGGACCGTTCTGAGACGTGGTGGTCGGCGTCGGCCCGCCATTGTCGCTGATGAAGAACACCAGCGTGTCCTCCTCCAGCCTCAGCTCCCGCAGCTTCGCCAGCACCAGCCCCACCCCGTCGTCCATGGCAGACTGCATGGCCGCGAACGTCCGGCGCTTCGGGTCGGCGATGCCCGCGAACCGCTCGCGGTACTTCTCGAGGGCCTGCAGCGGCGCGTGCACGGCGTTGAACGGCAGGTAGAGGAAGAACGGGTCGGCGTGGCGCTTCTCGATGAACGCGACGGCCTCCCGCGCGAACGCGTCGGTCAGGTAGCCGGTCTCGTCGACCGGCGTCTTGCCGCGCATGATGGGGTTCGCCTGCCCACGCCTCGCGTCCAGGTACGGATGCGCGCCGCCGAGGAAGCCGAAGAACTCGTCGAAGCCGCGGTCGGTCGGCAGGTAGCCCTCGCGGAAGCCGAGGTGCCACTTGCCGAACATGCCGGTGGCGTAGCCGAGCCCCTTGAGCCGCTGCGGCAGCGTGGTCTCCGTCAGAGGCAGCCCGAAGTTGCTCCGAGCGTCCATCTGCGGCCCGGGGTTCAGCTCGTGGCCGAAGCGCTGCTGGTAGCGCCCCGTCATCAGCCCGGCGCGCGTGGGACTGCAGACCGGACACGAGACATAGCCGTCCGTGAAGCGCATCCCGTTCGCGGCGATGGAGTCGATGTTCGGCGTCGGCACATCCCTGCAGCCCTGCACACCCAACTCGCCGTAGCCCAGGTCGTCCGCGACGATCAGCACGATGTTCGGCTTGCGGCGGGGCGCCAGGCTGGCTTCTGCGAGCCTCCCTGGAGCGAGCGCCGCGCCTGCGACGAGCGCGGCCGAGTCGCGGATGAAGTCACGCCGGTTCACGGTGGGGCCTCCTTGGTCGAGCGCCAATGTCCCGTTCGGGCAGGATCGGGTTGGGTTCTAGACGAAGAGGACCGCAGGAAGTTCGGCCCCGCGGCTCGGCGCCCTGCGTCCGAGAGGAGATCCTATGTGCTCGTCTGTCCTGCTCGCCGTCACGCTATCGATCGCCATGGCTCTGTCGCCCCAGAACCCGCGTCCTGAGCGCCCCAGTCCGCCGAAGCGCGTCAGCGTCCTGCCCGTCTTCTTCGTGCCGACGGATGCGCCAGCGCCCACCGATACCCAGAAGGCTGCGCTCAGCAAGCATGTCGAGTGGACGCAGCGCCGGTACCGGGAGCTGCTGCGGGGCACCACCTTCCGCATCGCACCGGGCGGCGTGCGCGTGCACCAGGCCCCGAACCCGGGCACGTACTACGAGGCTCTGCCGGAGGGCGGAGCGCCGCAGTACGTGGCCGAGTTGCTGGACGAGTACCGTTTGAGCCGCGCCGCCTGCCCGTACGTGTTCGTGGTCGTGTTCCTGTCGCCCGACCATGACTTCCCGGGAGGCGGCGGGCGCCCGATCAACGGCGGCAACAACGAGGGCGGCGGCGTGGTCATCCTGTCGTCGCACGCGCTCGACACCGCGCCTAACTTCCAGTCCACGCTGCAGCACGAGCTGGGCCATGCGTTCGGGCTGCCGCACGTCGACGTGTACGGCTACAGCATGACGGACAACCCATCGCTCATGTCCTACAACCCTGGGCACCATACTGAGGGCTTCACGCCCAGCTCGCACCCAGGCGCGTTCATCCCGGAGGACCTGCGCGCCCTCGCCCTGAACCAGCGCGCCTTCCCGGGCCTCACGTTCGATCCGACGCGCGACGTGCCGGCAGGCTACGCACTGCACCCGAAGTTGGTCCGCCTCGGCCCGATGAACATCCCGGGCCGCCCTTACACGCCCGGGCCGAGATAGGGGCCGCCGGCACAGGAAACCGCCCCCACAAGGCGGAACTGCCCCGCAGAAGACCGGCCACGGGAGGCCAGACACCATTGGACACACGCATCGGCCGACGGGCGCTGCTGCAGGGCGCGGTCGTCGCACTCGGAGGGCACGCCTTGGCAGCGGAAGCCGCACCCATCGACCTGGCTCGCGCCGACTGCCGCGAGCGCTGGCTGCACCACCCGAGCATCGGCGACCCGAGCTGGGACACGTTCGAGCGAGAGTCCGGCAATCCGATCTACGAGGGAGCGCCGCCGTACGAATGGCCCGTGAACGGGTACCTCTTCCAGGACCCCGTGTCGAAGCGCTGGTACGTGTACGCCAGCGTCTACCCGCGGGGCTACTGGGGACAGCCCGGCGCGAACTCCATGATCCTGCGTGAGAAGTCAGGAGGAGGCTGGGAGCCGTTGGGGCTCGCCTTCCCGCGCGATCCGCAGGCCTTCAATGGCGACGGCAAGCAGACCGGCCCGACGACGGACGCCTGCGTGGTCCACTGGGACAACGCCTACTACGCCCTCGTCGGCTGGGCGAACCCGACGAACACGCGCGGCGGCCTCGCGCTGGCCAAAGCGCCGAAGCCGGAGGGACCGTTCACCTTCCTGCCGACGCCCGTGCACGACGACGCCAAGCAGAAGCCGATCCTGGGCCGCTACGTGCGTGCCTACGCCTCCACGCTGGTCCGCCGCAAAGACGACTGGATCATCGTCCACATGATGTCGACGCCCGGCAACGGCGGCGGCACCTGGGGCCTCTTCGCGATGACAAGCGCGGCGATCGAAGGCCCCTACTCCGAACCCGTGCCGCTGCTTCTGCCCCAGCAGGACAAGTTCCACCCCGCCATCGCCGAGTTCTTCCCGGCCTATGTGAACGCGGGACGCATCTACGCCCCCGCAACGTCCGTCGCCATGGACCGCTCGTACCAGAGCGTCTTCTCCGCGGCCATCGAGGAGGCGCACAAGCCGGACGCCTGGCGCGTGGAGCAGCTCGGATCGGTGTGGCACGCGGAGCCCGGCGCGAACGAGGCGCAGGGCATCTGGGGCCAGACGTTCTCCGCCCAGGTCGCACCGGGCGGCGTTCTGCGCTGCATGTACCCGTGCAAGACGAAGGACGATCGCGGCACCATCAACATGGCGCGCCGCCCGCTCAGCCGCCCCTACCGCGACGGGTTCGTCCTGTCGGCCCCCAACGCGCCCTCGCACGCGGTCCTGCGCGGCGACGCGTCCCAGTTCCTGCTGCAGGCGCAGGTCAGCGCGAACGGCCCATGGGTCCTCGCGTGGCAGTGCCAGGACCCGCTCGGCCCGGATCAGGCCTCCGCCGGCGCCGTCGCCCACAAGCTCTGCCGGACAAACCGCGTCGAGCTGCGCATCCAGGGCGGCGGCTGGGCCCTGACGCGCTACCGCCCGGGCGCGCCCGCCGACCGGATTGCCGCCGGGAACGCGCCGCAGGCGGTCACATCGCTGGGGCTGGCGGCCCGCGATGTCTCGGCGCAGCTCTACCTGAACGACCAGCAGGCATGGGATGGCGCGCTGCCCGCCGCCGCCGGGCGCATCGAGCTGATCGCCGAGACAGGCACCATCCTGCGCGTCGGCCAGTTCGCGATCGACGGCGCCATCCTGCCCGCCTGGGAGCCGTGGCTTGCGACGGACGCGCTGGCGGGCGCAGGCAACCCGTCGGACGAGTGGCGTGGCGTCGAGGAGCCGGGGTTTCGGTACGGAACGGGGTGCGTCAGCACGAAGGCCGGGGCGCGCGCCAAGTGGAACTACGCCGGCGCGGGCTTCCGCCTCTGGGCGCCTCGCGGCCCGAGCTACGGCAAGTGCAGCATCAAGGTAGACGGCAAGGAAGTGGCGACGCTCGACCTGGCGGCGCAGGCGGCAGTGGCGTCCACCCCGGTGTTCGAGCGCAGCCTGCCGGCCGGCCTGCACGCGGTCGTCGTCGAGGCGGTCGAGGGCACGGTGCCGCTGGACTGCCTGGAAGTACGGACCGCGTGAGGCGCTGTTAGCCCGCGCCCGGCGAACCAGGTGGCCGTCATCCCCCAAGGGATCTGCTTGTCGCCGTGGGGGCCCGACACGACCCGGCCGAACGTCAAGAGCAGGCCCCTACGGGGTGACGACTCGCGTAATGACGACAACGGGCGACACCACTTGACGGTCCAGAACCATCGCTTGCTGAGCCGGCACGCAACTGCCGACCTTGCGCGCTGCCAACGTGATGGAGGCCGGGCCTCCGTGCCCACCGCACGCCGCAACCAGACGCATTCGTCGCAACTGGAGGATGATCGATGATGGCTGGACTTATGGCGGCAGCGCTCTTCGCCGCCACGCCGGCGCAAGCCGCCTCGGGGCCGCGCGTCGAGGTATCGGTGGACAAGACCCGCGTCGGCATGGGGCGGGTGGTGAACGTCAAGGCGCGCTCGATCCGGGCGGACGGTACTTCCGGGGCGGGCGACTACCTGCTGCCCTACGTCAATGGCAGGCGGTGGGGCAGCCATGAGATCGCCGGCTCCCAGGGCCGCGCCGAGTTCCTCATCCCGCTGCCTATGGAGGGCGACGCCGAGATCCGCGTGCAGGCCGCTCCGAAGCCGCCGACGCCCGAGGAGAGCTGGGTATGGGACGCCTCGCAGGGCAAGCCCGGCACGATCTACCTCCAGAAGCGCTTCACCCTCCCCGCCGAGCCGAGAGGCGCCCGGCTCTGGCTCGCAGTCGACGACAGCGCCATCGTCTACCTGAACGGAGAGCGCGTGGCGGACAAGGGCGGATGGCACGACGTGAAGCCCGTGCAGATCGCGGCGGAGAAGCTGCGCAAGGGCGAGAACTGGCTCTCGGTCGACGCCACGAACGGGGCCGGCCCGTGCGGCCTGCTGATCCGGCTGGAGGCGGACACGGCGTCCGGCCACGAGGTGGTGTTCACCGACGGCAACTGGATGACGTTCTCCGCCAAGCCCGACGGCTGGCCCACCGCGCCTGCCCCCGGCGGCGAGTTCGCGAAGCTCTTCGGTCGGGCCGACTCCGGCGCAGTGGTCCCGGAGCCCTGGCCGACGCTCCCACCCTCGTACATCATGGGCGGCCTGACGCTCCCGAAGGACGCGGTCGTATCGAACGCGCTGCACGTCGCGGTCGAGAAGCGGAAGCTGCAGCCCCCGCCGAGCGACCCGAACCACATCGTCGCCGTCCAGTGGGAGGAGTGGTTCACGCCACACAACTGTAACTGGAATACCGCGCACGCCGTGCCGTTGATGGGCTTCTACGACTCGCGGATGCGAGAGGTCGCGCGCCAGCACCTCATCTGGTTCGTCGAGAGCGGGGTCGATTGCCTCGTGGCGGACTGGTCGAACAACATCTGGCAGGCGAAGAGCTGGAAGGAGGTCGGCATCGGCACCAACGAGCTGCACGCCACGAGCACGCTGATGATGGAGGAGATGGCCCGGATGCGTGACGAGGGCTATCCCGTGCCGAAGATGACCTTCCTCACCGGCATCAGCTACGCCCGCCCAGAAGGCCCGACCGCCATGAACGAGCAGCTCGCGTTCATCTGGGACCACTACGTCTCGAACCCCAGATTCCAGGGGCTCTGGCAGATGCTCGACGGCAAGCCGCTCGTGCTGGCGCTCGATTGCGGCGCCTCGTACTACAAGGAGAAGATCCAGCTCGACCCGCGCTTCTCGCTGCGCTACTGCGGCGCCCAGCAGGACCACACCGGCACGGATAAGCTCGGCTTCTGGACCTGGATGGACCACGAGACGCCGATGCCGACCATGAAGGACGGCAAGGTCGAGGCGCTCACGGTGCACATCGGCAGCTTCGGGCCGGGCGGCTGGCTGGCGAAGGACGCCCGCGGCCGGCGCAACGGGGCAACCATGTTGGAGGACTTCCAGGTCGCGCTGAAGCTTCGACCGTGGTGCCTGCAGCTCCACCAGTTCAACGAGTTCGCCGGGCAGACCGAGGGCTCGCCGGCCGCCCCACCGAACGTGTACGTCGACATCTACAGCCCCGAGCTGAGCGACGACTACGAGCCGACTTCCCTCACCGCGCCTGCCTACCGCGGCAATGGAGGCTGGGGCTTCCTCCAGTTCAACATCGTGCGCGCCCTGACCGACCTGTACCGCCAGCCCACGCCGACCACCACGGTCGTCACGATCGCCAGCCCGGTCCAGCGGGAGGTGGTGAAGGGCGACGAGGTGACGGTGAAGTGGGTCAGCATCGGCGCGCCCGCGAAGAGCTACACGCTCTACCTGAACGGCAAGCTGGTCGCCAAGGACCTCACGGGCAACTCCGCCAAGGTCAGCCTGCGCGGCGTCCCGCCCGGCCCCGCGAAGCTGCGCATCGTCGCCGAGGGCACCACCGCCCGCTACGCCCTGAGCTACACCGAGGACTCCCTGCCCGCGACGAAGCCGATGGCGGCGGAGATGGAGGCGAACTTCCTGCGCGCTTCCGGCAACTAACGCAACGGAGGGTGCACAGGGCTCCTCCACTACGCGCGCTCGTGAGGGAGGGCACCCGGCCATGAGGCCACGCATCGCAGCGCTCTGCGCCGCCGCGCTCGCTGTTGTCGCGGCAGCGGCTCTGGCGGACGCGCCAGCCACTATCCACGTGAACGGAGAGACCGGCAGCGACGCCGGCGACGGTACAGCCGACCGGCCTCTCCGCACCCTCTCGGCGGCCATCGCGCGGCTGCCCGACCCGGTGACAGCGTCCGTCACCGTCGAGCTGGCTGGCGCCGAGCACCGAACCACCGGCGCCGTCGACATGCCGGCCAACCGGCTCGACCTGCAGCGCCGCATGCGCCCGGGCGTCGGGGTGCGCATCGTTGGGGCGACCTCGCCCATGCCGGTTCTCGCGTGGGAGGGCGGCGAGGCGATGGTGGATGCCCGCGAGGGCGCGTGGCGGCTGGAGCACGTGCAGATCGGCTCGTTCACCCGCCGGCAGCGCCGCGGTGTCATGGTGACCGGGCCGGCTGAGGTCACGCTGAAGGACGTCACGTTCCGCACGCGCAGCCAGTCGGACGGCGCCATCTACGCGCGGCGCGGCGGCCACGTTGCGCTCCGCGGCGCTATCCGGATCAACGAGCACCTGCACGAAGCCCGGCCGGAAGAGGACACGTTCAGCGGGATCATCGCCGCCGAGCATGGCCACGTCGCGTTCGAGGAGCGGGAGGGCGCCTCACTCGACATCGGCAACGGCAGCCTCTCTGCCACCTACTACGGCTGCATCGAGCTGAGGTGCGCGTCGGCACGCGTGACGAGCTGGTCGGACCAGGGCAACACGCTGGCCATCAACAACGGCGGCAGGATCGATCTGCACAGCACGCCGGTCCGGCTGCGCGCCGGGCTCCGGGCCAATACCCCCATCGGCCTCGAGCACGACGGCCACATCCTCGCGGAGGGCGCTCACATCACCATCGAGGGCGAGAACGACCACGCCATCGTCCTGCAGAAGGTGAGCAGCCTGATGTGCAACGACATCGAGTTGAAGGGGACCTTCCGGACCGCGGTGAGCGCGATGAGCGGATCGGTGCTCGTCTGCGGCCTCATGGGCAAGGTGGGCCGCATCGAGGCGGACACCGGATCCCACGTGACCGTCGAGCGCATCGACGGCGAGTTGGCCGGGCCGGTCGAGGCGCACCGGGCTGCCAGCGTCGCGTTGCCGGACAAGGTGGTTGTTGGTAAGTGATTCGTGGTGATGAAGTGAGGGGGCGCCCAGAGCGACGGGAGCCCCTTCGGCCTGGCTGTGGCGCCCTGCTTCAGCCGGCCGCCGAGCTTTGCCGCCCCACTGTGCCCATTCCAGCCGCCTGAGTAGAAGCCCCACCGGGCCCAGGCTCAGCGCAGCCGCAGCGAACGCCCGGAAAGCGTTCGTGTGCGTGCCCGTCCGCGGCCGTCGACGTGCTGCCGCGCCTCTGCGGAATCGTAGGCACGGCGTAGGGACTTCCGTGCGGACGCCCGATCGGCCTACCAAACGGGGTACGCGTTGCCAGCCGGGCCTTGGTTTAGCTCGTCTCGCCCACGCGGAGCTGCGTGGGCAGCGTCGTCACACTCGGAACCTGCTCACCGCGCACCATGGCGTGCAGAATATCGAGAGCGACGCGGGTCACCTCCGACCACCGGGCGTCGACGGTGGTCAGATCCCTGGCGAGGATGCGACGGTCGACCAGGCCATCGAACCCCACGACAGCCAGGTCTTCGGGCACGCGCACGCCGGAGCGCATACACGCCCGAATGAGTGAGAGAGCAGTGACGTCGTTCCAGCAGCAGACAGCGGTAGGACGCGGATCGGCCGTCCTAAGAACGTCCAGAGCCGGCGCTGCCTCCTCGTACGAGATCGGCACGCACAGCGGCTCCCATCCGTGGGCGTCCATTTCGCGAAGGTAGGAGCCAAGCCGCGCTTCCGCGGACTCGAGCTTCACGTCGGGGTGGATGAAAGCGATGCGAGTATGGCCGCGCTCGCCGAGGTGGCGCACGGCTTCGGCGATGCCGCCATGGTCGTCGCACACCACGGACGGAAGACCCGTCACCCGGTCCGCCACTGCCACCGTCGGAAGCGCACAAGCTGCAAGGCGTTCGGTCAGCGGATCGTCGTCGCAGGTGTGGACGACGAGGGCGTCGATGCGGCCGCACGTCAACTCACCCAGCATGTCGCCGACCGGCGTGCCGGGAGCGAAGTTGTGCAGCATCAGGAAGTGGTCGCTCTCGCGGCAACTGCGCTGCAAGCTGCCGATGATCTCGGCAAGGAAGGCGTTGCGCGCGTCGAGGTGACCATACCAGCTATGGAAGCCGACCACGCGTGTGCGACGCTCGCGCAGCGAGCGTGCAACCGCGTGCGGGCGATAGCCCATACGCTCGGCCTCGTCCAGGATGCGCTTCCGGGTCTCCGCGGAGTACTGGTAGCCCGGTGCGCCGCTCAGGACGCGCGAGACGGTTGGCTGAGAGACGCCCAGGCGTCGCGCGATATCGCGCGACGTGATGGGGCGCAGCCCGGGGTTGTCGGGGTTATGCATACGCATGCATTGACGATAGCATGCCCAGGTTGTTCTGTCAAGGCTTCGGCGCCAGCGTTTCCCCAGCGTTCGTACGGCGGCGGCCACCGAACGCGGCGCCTAGCCTGGCCTGCTCACGAGTCGCGCTGGACGGGCACGGAGGCCCATCCCACCACGGCGCTCATGGATCATCCAGGCTAGCCCTTCCCCGCCTTCAGCAGATCGCGGATCTCCGTCAGCAGCTTCTCCTGCGCCGGTGGCTCCGCCGGGGCGGCTGCGACTTCGGGGGCGGGCCGCCGCATCTTGTTCATCGCCTTGACGACAAAGAAGAGCGCCAGCGCTACCAGCAGGAAGTTGATGATCGTGTTCGCGAAGACTCCCCAGCTCAGCACGGCCGCGCCGCCGTCCTTGGCGACCTTGAGCGACGCATAGGGCCCGGGAACCTTGCCGTCATGTAGTACGACAAACGAATTGGAGAAATCGGTGCCGCCCGTGAGGACGCCGATGAGCGGAGTGATGATGTCGGCCACCAGCGAGTTCACGACGGCGCCGAAGGCCGCGCCGATCATGATGCCGACGGCCAGGTCCATCATGTTGCCCTTGAGTGCGAACTCCTTGAACTCCTTGAGCATGGCTCGGTCCTTTCCCCGCCGCGAACAGGCGGTCACGATTGCTCGGAAACACGGCAAAACGGCTGTTTGGAGCGAGGCGCCGTATGCCGATAATAGGGCAACCCGATCGAGGCTGGGGCGACACCCGTAGTTCGCTGGGAATCGCCCGCCCCACGACGCTATCGGATGCACGATCCTCGTATAGTGCCTTATCTACACACTCGCCGGTTCGGCCGCGAGGCCGATGCATACGTCCTGACGCGTGGAACCAGGGGGCAGTCGATGGAAAGCATCGAATGTAGTGCAGGTTCCTCTTGCGGCTCAGTTCCACGGCGTGCGGCGAACTCCTCTGACCACAACCCCGTGCGCGCGTGGACTACTGCCGGCGGAACATCGCCGTGGTCCGCAAACTTGTCGGGTCCCTGTACGCGGCCGGCGCGTCGTCCAGCGCGACGGCCACTCTCGTTCAGACAGGAGTGGGTGTCTGTCGGTGCGGAACGCACCGAAGTGCCAGAGCCCTACAGCTCTACGACCCTGACGCCGGCGTCGAGAGCCGCGATGGTGCGCGCGACGGCGCGAGGGAAGTCCGTGGTTCGGCTCAAGCCGCTCACGACCCGGCGCACCCGCACGTCGTCGACATCCGACGTGCGCTGGGCGCTGAAGTGGACCCTGGCGCCCAGGTTCGTGTGAGAACAGACCGATCGATCGACTAATGGAGAGGGCACGCCAGGAGGGCCGGCATCCGCCGGCCCTCCTGGCGTCTACAACCCGACGCCGCGCGCCGCCACCGAGGCCCGCGCCTGCGCTACCGGCTTCACCACGATCTCGTCGATGTTCACGTGCAACGGCCGCGTCACCGCCCACACGATGCAGTCGGCGATGTCGTCCGCCACGAGCGGGGTCAGCCCTTCGTACACCTTGGCCGCTCGCCCCTTGTCGCCTGCGAACCGCACCTCGCTGAACTCGGTCTCCACCATGCCGGGCGCCACGTCGGTCACGCGCACCGGCTTGCCGTTCAGCTCCAGCCGCAGCGTCTCGGTCACCGCGCGGGCCGCGTGCTTGGCAGCGGTGTAGCCCGCCCCGCCCACGTACGTCTCGCGCCCCGCGATCGACGTCACGTTGACGATGTGCCCGCGCCCCGCGATCAGCTTCGGCAGCAGCGCCCGCGTCATCCGCATGAGGCCCAGCACGTTGGACTGGTACATGGTCTCCCAGTAGTCGTCGCGCGCCTCGGCGACGGGCTCCAGCCCGAGCGCGCCGCCGGCGTTGTTCACCAGCACCTGCAGCTCGCCGGGCACCGCCGCGCAGAACGCGTCGACCGACGCCTGATCCGTCACATCCAGCCGCTGCGCCACGCCGCCGATCTCCGCCGCGATCGCTGCTATCCGATCCTCACGCCGCGCGCCGAGGTACACCTTGAAGCCGGCCGCCGCCAATTGCCGGGCCGCGGCCTCGCCGATCCCGCTGCTCGCCCCGGTCACCACCGCTACTCGATCTGCCATTGCCTACCCTGATCCTCCTCTATCCAGCTAGGACGCAGCACGCGGCGTCCCCACATAGCCCCCGGCGGCATCCCCCTGAGCCGCGGGGGCCTCACGTTCCAGCCGGCTCGCCAGCAGCAGCCCCGCCGCCAGCGCCGCGGTGACAGCACCGAGCAGGAACGGCGCCGCGCGCGACACGTGGTCGTAGAGCTGCCCCGCAACGATGCTCGCCGGAAGCGCCAGCACGCCCACCAGCATGTGGAACGCGCCAATCTCCGTGGCCCGCCGGTCCGGGTGCGCCAGATCGGCCGCGAAGGCACGCTGCACGCCGCCGGTCAACGTGTAGTAGATACCATACGCCACGAACAGCGGCCAGATCCACGCGACGGTCGTCACCAACGCGAAGCCGAGGTAGACGAGCGCGAAGGCGACGAAGCCGGCCACGATGAGCGGGCGCCGCCCGACGCGGTCCGACACGATGCCGGCCTTGTAGCTGAACGCGGCCTCCACGGTGTTGAACATCGCGTACAGCAGCAGCGAGTTCTCCCACGTGAGTCCCAGGTCCTGCGCGCGCAGGATGAGGAACGCGTCCGACGAGTTGCCGATGGAGAACAGCGCGATGACGAGCAGGTACCGCTTGTACGCCGGGCTGAGCCCGCCGAACGTGAGCTTCGGGAACGGAACCGCCTTGCGCTCCTCGGGCGGCTTGGCTCGCTCCCGCACGAACAGCGCCAGCGCGAGCACCGCCAACACGCCCGGGATGAACGCCAGCCAGTAGAGCGAGCGCAGGGCGTGCGGGTGCGTCTGGAGCCATAGGTAGCCCAGCAGCGGACCGCCCACCGCGCCGCACGTGTCCATCGCCCGGTGGAAGCCGAACGCCCGGCCGCGCGCCTCCTTCGGGGTCGTCTCCGTGATCAGCGCATCGCGCGGCGCGGAGCGAACGCCCTTGCCCAGCCGATCCAGGAACCGCGCGCCGAGCACGTGCCCCCACCCGCCCGCGATGGCGATGAGCGGCTTGCCGAGCGCGCCCAGGCCGTAGCCCAGCATCGTCAGCGGCTTGCGCCGCCCCATCGCGTCGGAGATCCAGCCGGCGTACATCTTGAGGATGCTGGCCGTGCTCTCGGCGATGCCCTCGATGATGCCCACGGACCACGCCGGCGCGCCAAGCACGCGCGTCAGCAGGGCGGGGGTCACGGGGTAGACCATCTCGCTGGAGACATCGGTGAGCAGGCTGACGATGCCCAGCGCGCGGACGGTGGGGCTGAGGGCAGGCGGTGCGGCTTGCGGGCCAGGCTCGGGTTCGGTCATGGGCGTCTCGGGAACAGTGGAGCGCGGGTCTCCTCGCCGCCACGTTCCACCGACGGGCCTGGTAATCCTGCTGGGCATGACGACCGGAACGCCGACGCGGGGCTCCCTGGGTGGCGTAGGACGACAGAGCGTCCATGAAATTCCATAGTGCGACTTTCGATTTTCATGGTATCATGGGCGTATGATCGAGAGACTCGCTCTGATGTCACGCATCGAGGAGGCCCTGCGGCGCAGCCGGGTGGTCGCGCTCCTCGGCCCGCGCCAGTCGGGAAAGACCACGTTGGCCCGGGAGGTCGTACCGGCCGGATCACCCAACTACTTCGACCTGGAGAACCCCAACAGCCTCGCCCAGCTCGCTGATCCCATGTTGGCCCTAGAGGGACGCTCGGGCATCGTCGTGATCGACGAGGTGCAGCGCCGGCCGGAGCTGTTCCCGGCACTCCGAGTCCTGGTCGACCGCGTTCCGCTACCGGCGAAGTTCCTGGTCCTTGGGAGCGCATCTCCCCATCTCCTGCGTCAGGCATCGGAGTCGCTCGCGGGACGGATTCAGAGGGTCGAGATCGGAGGGTTCGGTCTGGGTGAGTGCGGCGCCGAGGGCCTGGGGGATCGCTGGAATCGCGGAGGTATGCCGCTCGCGTACCTCGCCGGCTCCGACGACGACAGCCTGGCCTGGCGGACGGAGTACATCAGGACCGTGATCGAGCACGACGTGCCAGCACTCGGGCACGCGGTATCCGTGACAGCTCTGACGCGGTTCTGGGCGATGGTGGCGCACTACCACGGAGGTATCTGGAGTTCGGCGGATCCGGCCCGATCGCTCGGCGTGAGCGAGCCGACGGTGCGCAAGTACCTGGACCTCCTGACCGACGTGTTCCTGGTGCGGCAGCTTCAACCGTGGTTCGAGAACCTGGGCAAGCGGCAGGTGCGCTCGCCGAAGGTCTATGTGCGCGACACGGGGCTGCTGCACGCGCTGCTCGGACTGCGCACCTACGAGGACCTGCTGAACCACCCGAAGTGCGGCGCGTCGTGGGAGGGCTTCGCCATCGAGGAGGTGCTGCGCGCGACGGACGCCGACGAGGCCTTCTTCTGGGCCACGCACCAGGGCGCAGAGCTGGATCTGCTCCTCTTCAAGCACGGGCGCCGCTTCGGCGTGGAGGTGAAGCGCGAGGACGCCCCCCGCATCACCAAGTCGATGCGCATCGCGATGGAGGACCTGAAGCTGGAGAAGCTGACGATCGTCTACCCCGGCGCCGTGCCCTACGACCTCGCCGAGAACGTGCGCGTCATCCCGCTGCCCTCCATCCTCGACCCGGCGGTCGCGGGCGCCATGGTGGGGGAGTAGGGCCGCCGGGGCGGGCTGAGCGGTCGTGGCCCGCCCCGGCAGCCTACCCGTCGACGGTGGCTGCTCGCGCTCATTGCTCGATGTCGCCAGCCCCGATCACCGGCGTCGATGAGTAGAGACTGCAGTCCGGCATCAGCGCATGGGCACGGCTGAAGGCGGGGCTGTGGTGACCTCCGAGCCCCCCGGTGACAACCAGCTTCTCCCCGAGAACGGTCCAGATCAAGGCAAGCCGGTTCCGGACGACGAAGTCGTGCAGGAAGGCCGATGATCCGAGCAGACACGATGGCCCCGGCTGAAGGACAGACGGGTCCATGAAGGCCGGGGCATTGTCTGCCGAGCTGTAGCGCCCAACACCGCTCCATCGGAGGCGTCCATCGGCAAAGAAGCGCCGAGATGGAACTCGAATGCCCAGGCCACAGTCGTGGTATGAATCTGCCTTCACTGCGACGTCGGCAGCGGTCGGCGTCATCCTGCAAGGAAGGGCTCGCATCGCTCGGCGTCCGTGGGACTCCGAAGGGTACAGATTGAACGCGGTCGCCCACGGGTACTCCGCAAGGAATCCCTCGTGATGCTCGCCCCCCTCCGGCATCCAGCGCCCAAAGAACTGCTGCATACCTAGCCATTCCAGGCACCGACTCAGGCGCCGCTGCGGAACTAGGTAACTGCTGATGTGCATCCAGATCTGCCTGTATGGGAGCCTATCGCGGCCCTCGCCGCTTGGGCCGCCCCACTCCAAGTACGCCTCAAGCATCAGCCACCGTGCGCCGTCGCCGTCAGCATGGACCGCGAGTATCTCAGTGGACTCGGGCATGTCAGCCAGGTCGCTCGTCCACGCTTCGTCGTCCACAACCCTGGCGGCGAGCATATCGTACTCAACGGGCATCCACCACGACGTCCTCTTGGCCCGCGCGCTCTGCCGAACAACAACCGTGGGGTCGATGTCTCGCCCTTCCGGAAACGTCAGGCCAGCGGCTCGGTGACATCGATCCCAAGGGTCTCGCTTGGGCTTCACGTGGTCATGCAGGCGGGCCGCGAGGCGGGCCAGGGCGATGCGCTGGTACTTCTTGCCGATCCGCTCCGCCCACTCCGGCCGCCCACGCCCCCCACCATATGTGTAGACCATGTAGCCATCGTAGTCACCGTGTTGTTCCGCCGAGTACCCCATCGCGATTACCTCGCCGAACACCCACCTCCCCATCTCCTGAGTGGTCACCCGATGCTCGTAGGGCGACAGAGATGATAGCGTATAGACCTGGAAGTCATCGTGGAGACAGCTGTAGCGCAGCTTCGGCTTGTCCCCCCCAACCTGATCCATCGTGTCCACCTCGGCTCCAGTGGGTATACGCAACGGCCACTCGCTCTCGTACGGAGGCAGGTACGTCGTAGGCAGACACGCTGTTGGGAGAACTCCATCGTGATGTGCCAGCTCGAGGATGCAGCGGGCGTGGTCTCTGATCTGCGCGTTCTGGTATCGGCTGCTGTGAGCAAACACCAGATCGTGAACGACCTCCGCCACTTCGCGCTCAGTCACGGCATCTCGCGTCACTGCCAGCACACCGTACGCCGCGGCGAGCACGCGATCAACCACGTACTCGTCATCGACGGGTACGACCGCCCTGAGAAGATCCGGCCAGCAGCCCGGCTCGGGTGCGGTTATCTGTACGAGGGCCATCGTGGCACCATCGCGTACCCGTCGGTCAGCAGCGGCGCAGAACCACGCAAGGCAGATCGCCCAGCGCCTCCGCATGCCAGCCGTCAAGGATGCTGGGTCGATCTCGAATGCGAAGTCAACGAGCCTACGAACCGGCCCACGCCCCTCGTAGCTACGATGCAGGAACTTGGTCCAGCACGCGTCCCTGTCAGGCATTGGCAGGATTCTGAGCAGGTCGTGCAGCCAGAATGCATCGACGGGCGACTCGTGAACGGCAACCCCGAGAGCAGCGCTGATGGCCTCCTCAAAGAAGCCGTATATGGCGAGTGCTTGCCGAAGTCCGTCTGCCACAGCCTGGGTCAGCCGCGTGGGATCTCGCCACGGGAGCATCCGCACGGTCGTCTTGACGAAGTCCAGCCTGACTTGGCCGTCGCTCACGCACTCGAACAGCTCAAGTCCGAGCCGCTCTGGCAGTTGGATCGTCAGCGCCTCGAGGAGCCCCTGGTGCCCGCCAAGTGCGCAGCCAGGAACGGCGATAAACGCCAGACGGCCAGAGGGCTGGAAGGACGACAACGCCTCCTCCCGACCCCATGCGTGCACGATGCTGTCAGCGAGCAGGTGATCGCCAAGGCGCTCGAACGCGATCCGCACTGCCTCTAGTTGCCCACCATCGCCGGGCTGCATGTCGACAATCAGCGCCCCCTCCCGGACAAGCCAGTCGAGCAAGTTGCCCGCCTGGCGGTGCGAAGGGCACACGCCCTCGGCGATCACTCGCGCCTCTTCGAACGATATGAACGACACGGTCAGCTCCGCACATGCGGCAACCAGCGCGCGCAGGGCTTTCTCCGGCACGCGGTGCTGCGGCAGGCAGTCGAACTGCCGGGCGTATGCATTGTTCATTGCCTCGAGGAAGCCCCTTATGGCAGTCGCGATCCCGTGCCATCCGCCAGGGAGGGCCTCGACACCGGACGCCGAGAGCGACTGGCACACCAACCTCAGATACAGGGGGTTCGAGAACTCGGCGTGCATGACAGGAGACACAGGTGGCTGCAAGCCGTAGTGCTCGAAGTAGATGCTCGTGGCGTTGAACTCGCGTCCAGCAAATCCAGGATGGGTAACGCGTGGGACGTCGGACACAGCCTCAGGCAGGACCACGTCCTCGTACGTCGTGCGGCACGTCATACAGATGCGTAGCCACTGGAACCGGGCCGCCTGCGAGACCAGCGCGGGCAGGTGACTGGGCCAGTAGGTCCGTGGCTTCGTCTCGTTCAGCCCGTCGATGAAGACGATCAGCGGATACCCAGAGGCCTCGCCTGCCGCATCAAGGGCTGCCAGCAACCCGCGCCACCCGCGCGACGCGTCAAGGCCGAGCATCTGCGCGATCTGACCCCATGGCTCGGACGCGCCCGACAGGCGTTCGGCGAAAACGACAACGCTGCGAAGTCCCCGCTTGGCGCGTCTGTCGGCGGCATCGCATACTGCGTGCGTCTTGCCGATGCCGGCTGGGCCGGTGAGCAGCATCGAAGCAGAGCCGGACACAAGCGCCGCTTCCGACCGTGCCCACTCAACGGTATCCTCCACCCATGAGACCACCTCCTTGCAGACATCGAGATTGGCTGCAGGGAACCGCACATTGTACTCCGCCTCGTACTGGCGGAACTGGGCGGACGAAGCAGCGCCTCTGCCGTGCTCCTCCTCAAGGTGGGCGGCAAGACCAGTAAGAAGGGGCCGAAACCGCTGCGCGACGTCACACGCCAGATCCAGAACGCGCCGCATGCCGCGAGTGGACGCCTCGCTATCTACAGCGCCGGCGAGCAGAGAGGCCAAACGGCGCAGATCGTCCCCCGCCGCCCGTCCATCTGAGATGAGGGGCGCAGGAAACGGTGTCGTCCAGGGCGCCTCTTCGGTGCTGGCGACCGCTGTGTCCCAGCGATCACAGACCTCGGCTGCCTTTCGTGCACGAGATTGAATTGTGGCCCGCCATTCGTCCGTGCAACCCAGGGCCTCAAACGAGGAGTCAACATCGGTCAGCACACTGATCTCCGCCCTATACCGTGGTCCGGCGCTGTGCCGAGCGTCGTCTAGATGCTCTCCAAACCACGTATCTCCGAGCACGTTCGCGTCGAACCAGTAGCGTGCCCGGCCGCCCTCCGCGTCAAGGGCAACGAAGTCGCCTAGTAGGCCACTGGCCCACATGAACTTCACCGTCAGGTTGGCACCGAGGCCCTGCGCCTCAGCTTCCCATGCCTGCCGTGCCGCATCGGCCACGCTGATCTGGCTGGTGGCTGCCCGCCCCCCCGAGGTCTTCCGCGCTGTCTGACCGGTCGGATCGAAGGGCAGGCACACGGTATACTCACGCAGGCGCGGGTGGACGCTGACCGCAACAAGGAACGACTCGTGCGCCTTGATCAGAGCAGACCTCAGGTCGAACATGTACTTGGCTTGCCACCCATACACGTCCCCATCGGTGGCGCGCCACACGCACTCCACACCGCCGTCGCCGCCTGCCCCCCGGTACCGCTCAAACGACGCGTCAACCGGTGGCCGGTGGCAATACCGAGCAACCTGGCAGCAGAACTCCTCGAACGCGGCCGCCTTATCACCGTTCCGCGGTGCGATGCTCTTGAGATCGTAGTCGAAGTTGCGCATCGGTTGCTCGGCTCCTCCGCCAGTGTTAATGGTTGCCCCATAAACAATATACCTGACGCGAGGCCGGAGCAGACCAACGGTAGCGCCTCCGCGGCAGCCCCCGGCACCCAGCACCCATCCCCCGCCGTTTCGTGGTAAAGTCGAGTAACCTCCCACTACGGGGAGACCGAAGGAGAACTCGCCATGCGATCCGACACCATCAAGCGCGGCCATGAACGGGCCGGACACCGGGGGCTGCTGAAGGCGTGCGGCCTCACCGACGCCGACATGGAGAAGCCGTTCATCGGCATCGCGAACTCATACACGGACATCGTGCCGGGCCACATCCACCTCAACAAGTTCGCCGAGGTCGTGAAGGAGGCCGTACGCGAAGCCGGTGGCGTGCCGTTCGAGTTCAACACCATCGGCGTGGACGACGGCATCGCGATGGGGCACATCGGCATGCGCTACTCGCTGCCGAGCCGCGAACTGATCGCCGACGCCGTCGAGACGGTGGTCACCGCACACTGCTTCGACGCGATGATCTGCATCCCGAACTGCGACAAGATCACGCCGGGCATGGCCATGGCGGCAGTCCGCACCAACATCCCCACGGTCTTCGTCTCGGGCGGCCCCATGCGCGCCGGCACGATGCCCGATGGCACCAAGACGGACCTCATCACCATCTTCGAGGGCGTCGGCAAGTTCCAGACCGGGCAGATCGACGAGGCACAGCTCAAGGCGCTGGAGGACTTCTCGTGCCCAGGCTGCGGGTCGTGCTCCGGCATGTTCACCGCGAACTCAATGAACTGCCTGCTGGAGGCGATCGGCCTGGCGCTGCCGGGGAACGGCACCATCCTGGCCGAGGACCCGCGCCGCAAGGAGCTGGCCCGCGCGGCCGCCCGCCAGATCATGAAGCTGGTTGAGTGGGACCTGAAGCCGCGCGACATCGTCACGCAGGAGTCGCTGGACAACGCCTTCGCGCTCGACATGGCGATGGGCGGCTCGACGAACACGGTGCTGCACGCGCTCGCCATCGCGAACGAGGCCGGCGTCGACTACCCGCTGGAGCGCATCAACGAGCTGTCCGCGCGGACCCCCTGCATCTGCAAGGTCTCGCCGTCGCGCCCCGAGGTGCACATCGAGGACGTGGAGCGGGCCGGCGGCATCGGCGCCATCCTGGCCGAGATCGCGCGCAAGCCCGGCCTGCTGCACCTGAACACGCCCACGGTGACGGGCAAGACGCTGGGCGAGAACGTGGCGGGCTGCGCCATCGCCGACGCGAACGTGATCCACTCGATCGAGCAGCCCTTCACCCCGGACGGCGGCCTGGCGATCCTCTTCGGCAACCTGGCGCCGAACGGGGCTGCCATCAAGAGCGCGGGCGTGGCGCCGGAGTGCTTCCTCTTCGAGGGGAACGCGGTGGTCTACGACTCGCAGGACGAGTGCATCGCCGCCCTGGAGCGCCGCGAGGTGAAGCCGGGCGACGTGCTGGTGCTGCGCTACGAGGGGCCGAAGGGCGGGCCGGGCATGCCGGAGATGCTGACGCCCACCTCAATGATCAAGGGCCAGGGCCTGGGCAAGCAGGTGGCGCTCATCACGGACGGGCGGTTCAGCGGCGGCACCGCGGGCACGTGCGTCGGCCACATCAGCCCCGAGGCGGCGGAGGGCGGCCCCATCGCCCTGGTGCGCGGCGGCGACCGCATCCGGATCGACATCGCCGCCCGAAGCCTGACGCTGCTGGTGAGCGACGAGGAGCTGGCGAAGCGCCGCGCCGAGTGGCGGAAGCCCGCGCCGAAGATCGACGCCGGCTGGCTGGGCCGCTACTGCCGCCTGGTCACCAGCGCGAACCGCGGCGCGGTGCTGGCCCTGCCGGGGGAGGTGGGGTAGGAAGGGGAACGCAGGGGCGGGTGGGCATTGGCCCGCTCGCCCCCGCGATATGCAGCTACTTCCGGACAGAAGCCGCCGAGGCCGCACCCAGCGAGGCGCCCGCGGCCGGATGCGTCCTGCGGTACGCGACGTCCCGCAGGCCGTCCTTGGCGCGCAACTGCAGGGACCAGTACGTGGACGTCTGCGCGACTTTGTAGGCAGCCTCCGCCCTGTTCAGTTCGCCCTTCTTGAGCATCCAGTCGGCATACGCCACCTGCGCCTCCGGCCACTTCGGCCGGTACTGGATGGCCTGCTCCAGGTGCTTCACCTGGTCAACCGTCGGCCCGTGAGCGTACGACACATGGTAGGTGCCGAGGATGAAGTGGGCGGCTGCGCGCATAGCCGGCCAGTCTGGCATCTTCTCAGTGAACTGGAAGCCGACCAGCGCACGACCACGCCCGGTCTGGTTGCGCAGCTCGGAGTCGTTGTAGACGGCGACGGCCTCGCGCCACTCCCCCTTCCTAGAGAGCAGGAGGATGTAGCGCATGATGGTGGTTGGGTCGTGGTTGATGCTGCTGCCCCAGCCCTGCGAGTAGATCATCGCCCGATAGGCCTGGATCGCCGCGTCGGTCTTGCCTTGGTGCTCGCACGCGTCGGCGAGCAGGACCCACGAGTAGGCGTCCGTCTTGTCGACGGCGAGCGCCCGGCGCAGGATGGCCTCGCCCTTGGCATAGTCGCCGCGGTCGAGGGCGGGCTTGGCCTCCGTGCGAATCGCGTCGACCTGGTTGTGGCGCTTCAGGCCTGCGGGCGCCACCCTCGACGGGGAACCCTTGACGCCAACCTCTACGTGTGGTCCGTTCTGAGCGCTGACGGGTAGAAGCGCAGCTGTCGCGCCTATCTGCGCTGCCAGCGACGCCCGCAACGCCATCGTCTTCGTTGCATGTAGCTTGCCCAACATTGCCCACCTCCGCTGCGTGAGTGGGTCACCCGCGCCGACACGCGCCGGGGCTGGCGACACTGATGCGAAGCGACTGCGGCCCAGGAAGGTTGCGCGGGCCGTGCGGCTCACGGCACCCGCACCATTCCGGCCAGGCAGACCCGGCTCCATTCGGGGTGATAGGTCCACCGCTGGTCAAGCGTAACGCTCACGGGGCTTATCACCGTCTTGTAAGGCCAAGCCTGTGTGACCCATGACGCACCTGGCCGGTTCGCCTCATTGCTCCACTGCCACCTGACCTCGTGCAGGGGCACCCACTGGTGGCCGTTCCCGACGTCGGCAGGGCGGTACATCATGACCGTCCAGAAGCGGTCGTAGAGGTTGACGTATGACACGGTGTCCTGCACGTTGTATAGGCACGGGCTGTCTCCAGCGGTCTGCGGGTCGAAGTTGTCGGGCCAGCCGAGGTCCGGGTCGTCCGCCTGGTCAACCCCACCGTCGGGTTTGTACGGGTAGCTCGTATCCAGTCCAGGCACTCCGTAGTCGGGGTTCCTGTACTCGATTCCATCGTCGAGGATCGAACGGGTGCTGCAGATGAGCTGCACAAACGACCAGTCGCCGAGGCCGGCCCATCCGAACAGGCTGGTGGGCGCTGCAGGCTCGCACTGCCCGTACCAGTCGATCCCGTGTTGCGTCCAGGAGCCGGCGCCAATGAACACGTTCTTCCCAGCATCGACGTCGAGGGTGACGCTGCGCGCGTTGTAGCTGCACAGGTAAGTCGGTGCCCAGACCGTCACCGTCTTGTGGTCGTGCACAGTGCCAACGAACTGGCTGCCGACGTAGGCATCGGCCTGGCCATACACGTTCTCCAACGAGTACCCCCCGCCCCCATCGGAGCGCCAGTACCAGTGGGGAGCGGCCGTCTGGCAGTCGGCGGATGTCAGAGGGTACACCTGCGCCCACCCGCCCGAGGCGACGCCGTGAGCCACGTACTCCTTGAACACGTCGCCACTCATCGACCATGCGTGGTTCTGCAGCGTGTAGCTCCCCGCGCTGAGAGTGCCGGTGCAGCCCTGCCCGATCAGGATCTCGCGCTCGTGGGTATCCTGATCGATGGTGACTCCGACAGGGGTGCAGACCACCGGCGTCACCTCGCACGAGTACCACACCGCCGCGTGGGCGTACATCGTGCTG
>CAZFLM010000076.1:0-21776 GCA_964519955.1 uncultured Chthonomonadaceae bacterium
CGCGCCGGTCTCCACCATCTCCAGCGTCTCGCGCATGTCGGCGATGGACGATCCGCTGCTGCCGATGTAGCGCACGCCACGCGCCCGGATCGCGTTCGCGTCGAGGTTCGCCATCGTGCCGCGGGCCACCCCGGCGAACACGTTGCACCACGCGTTGTCCGCGAGGAATCCGGTCGCATGCTCGATGAGCGCCGGAACGGGCACCAGCGAGACAATGTCGTCGAAGCCTCGCCCGTCGGTCAGGCGGCGAAGCTCGGCGTCGAACGCCGCGGGCTCCATCGTCTTGGGGTTGATGGCGATCAGCTCGATGCCGCGCGACTCGGCGATGGCGCCCAGGCGGTCGACCACGCTCTGCAGGCGCTCCGTGTCGATGTCCGTCGCCACGATGCGCTTCGGCGGGTTCGGATGCTGCACCGCGAGCTGCACGTGCATCTGGCCCATGGGCCCGCCCGCGCCGATGAACCAGGCGCAGCCGCCCTTCTTCAGCTCCGCGCCGCGCGGCTCGATGTAGGCCTTCGCCACCTGCCAGGTCGGTGTGCCGAGGTAGTGGTGCCAGTTGTAGTGGACGCGGCCGATGTCCAGCGACAGCTTGCGCTCCACCTCGTTCGGGCCGACGAGCGCCATGACGGCGTGGTTCGCCAGAGCGGTCGCGGCGCCCTCGATGACCTCGGGCTCGACGCCGCCCAGGACGATGATGTCGTCGAAGCCGGCGTCACCGGTGTAGTGGGCCTTCAGCTCCGCCCAGTCGGCCACCGTTTCGATGAACGACACCGAGCTGCGATCGTGCAGCGCGTCGCCCAGTCGGGCGACCACGCTCTCGCTGCCGACGACGAGCGCGGTGGTGGGCCGGTCGGGACTCGCATCGAAGATGCCGTCCCACTCCGCCCGCACCGAGTCCGTGCCCGCGATCACGAGCAGGAACCCCTTGGGCTTCACGGAGTCCCGGTGCCCCTGGTGGTAGGCCGACACGACGCAGGCCCACGGCTCGACGAGGGCGGTCTCCGCGTAGCCGGCGGTGGGGCGCATCGGCAACAGGTAGCAGCCCTCGTCCCCGTCGATCATCTCCTTCGGGATCACGCTGTATTCCGCCAGGCCGCCTGAGATGACGTAACCGTACGCCATCGACACGCCCTTGTAGAACACGTCGGCCTGCACGATGAAGCGGTCGCCGATCTTGAACTGGCCCGTGCGGTTCTCTCCGATGCCCACGATGGTGCATGCGACCTCGTGGCCGAGCGTCACCGGGTTGGTCTGCAGGTCGCGGCCGACCATGCGCGGGTGGTCCTTGCCCAGCGCGATCACCTTCGTGTCCGAGAAGCACAGGCCGACCGCGTCCTGCCGCACCAGCACTTCGTCCGGCCCGAACGCAGGAACCGGCGTCTCTCGCATCACGAGGCTGTCAATGCCGTCGCCGTGGAAGAACCACTTGTTCATCGTCTGGGGTATCGGCGCATCGGCGGCGCGGTACCGGCTCATGTCGGCCATGGTGGATCTCGCTCCTCGTCTTGTGGTCGTGGTGCTCGTCAGCGCGTGCCCAGCATCTGGCGGCGGTAGCTCTCGTCGGGGCGCGTGTGGATACGCGCGACGTTCTCGGGCGTCATGTAGCGCGGCCCGCCGAACGCATGCGTGCCCAGCAGCACCCGCGCGGTCTTGACATACATGGCGGTGCAGTTCTCGACGTCGCGCACGGAGCCGCCGGTCGCGATCAAGCCATGGTTCTGCATCAGGATGACCTTCGGCGCGATGTTGTGCTCCTCGATGAAGGCCTCGACGGCCTTGCGCAGGGTGCGCGCCAGCACGAGGCCCGGATCGACGTACTCAATGAAGCATACGGCCGGCCCGCAGCACACGATCTCGTCGGGGAACAACTTGCCGCTCACCGCCTCGCGGGCGTTGGCGGAGCAGAGAATGGCGTTGACCGCGGTGGGATGCGTGTGCCCGACGAACGCGATGCCCGGCAGGGAGAGCAGGTAGGCGTGCAGGAAGGTCTCGACGGAGGGCATGCGCGGATCGGCGGCATCGACCTTGCAGTCCTGCAGAGCCTGCTTCACCTCGGCGTCGCTCAGGTCCGGCCCCTCGAGCACGGCCAGCGCCTTGGGGAGCGAGACGGCGACGAAGCCCGACGCGTCGATGGTCCGCAGCTCGGTGCCGCTGGCCTTCACCAGGAAGGTCTCGTCATCGACCTTGGCCGACGTGTTGCCCTCGCCCAGGATCACGAAGTCGCGGGTTGGGTCGCCGAGGCTGTTGGAGAGAGCGACGAGCTTATCGAGCGCGGGGGTCGGTTCGGGCATGGCGGCATCCTTCTTCACGGTGTGGAGTGACTAGATTCTAGCACAGGAGCGGCGGGCCGGCAGGCGAAGAGGGTCTGTGCAACGGCGAACACACCTGCGGTCTCGGTGCGGAGGATGAACGGTCCGAGCGAAACGGCCTGGGCGCCTGCGCTGGTCGCGTCGGCAACCTCCGTGTCGGTGAAGCCGCCCTCGGGCCCGATGAGGAAGACGACGGGCCGCTCTGGCCCAGCTTCGGCGAGGGCATCTGCCAGAGGCAGTCCATCCGCGTGAAGCACAAACACCGCGCCCTCCGCCGCGCAGCGCTCTGCCACCTCGCGCACGGTGCCCTGGGCATGCAACTCGGGCACAGAGGCGCGGAACGACTGCTCCGCAGCGCCCTTCAGCACGCGCCGCCAGCGCTCGGCCTTGCGCTCCCAGTCGGCCGCATCGAGGCGAGGCACGCCGCGCTCCGTGACGAGCGGGATGAACGCGGACGCGCCGGCCTCCGTGGCGTGCTGGATGGCCTCCTCGAAGCGGTCGCCCTTGCCGAGGGCCTGCGCGATGACGATGCGGCGGGCAGGCTCAGGCGGCGGAGGCAGCGGGCTGACCCTACGGAGCGTGACCTGCCGCCGGCCGACCTCGGCGACTTCCGCCTCCCACGAGCCGCCTACACCGTCGAGAAGGTGCATGCGCTCGCCCACGCGCACGCGCAGGACGTTGGCCAGGTGGTGGCAGTCGGCCCCCTCGACGACGACCGGATCGCCCCGCAGCGCCTCGGGCTCAACGAAGAGGTGGCGCATGGCCGATCACGACCTCCCCAGGACGGGCAGGGACGCCCGTCCCACCACGGCATGCTGGCACACCGGCCTACTCCTTGACCGCCCGCACGAGACGCCAGATCTCGTCCTCGCGCACCTCGACCAGCTTGAGGCCAACCTGCTCCAGCGCGGCAAGCACGTCGTCGAGGCGCTCCGCAACGATGCCGGAGCCGACGAACGTGGCGCCCGGCTTCATCCGCGGCGGGATGGAGGGCAGCAACTCGACGATCACCGTCGCGATGATGTTGGCCACGACGAGGTCGCACTCGCGGGCGGCCGCGTCGAACTCGTCCATCTCCTGGATAAGGACAACGCCATCGAGCTTGTTCGCAGCCACGTTCTCGCGCGCGATCTTGCGCGGCAGGCTGTCGATGTCGGTGGCGTAGACGAGCGAGGCGCCCAGCTTGGCCGCGGCCAGCGCCAGGATGCCGGAACCCGTGCCGATGTCCGCCATCACGTCGCCGGACTTGACGATCTCCTCGAGCATCTGCAGGCAGAGCTTCGTGGTGGGGTGCCCGCCCGTGCCGAACGCCATGCCGGGGTCCAGTTCCACGACCGCCTTCCCCGGGGCGCCGTCATAGGCCTCCCACGTCGGCTTGATGACCAGCCGCTTGCCGATCTCCATGGGTCTGAAGTGCTTCCTCCATTCGTTGGCCCAGTCGGCCTCTTCGGCGTACTTGAGCGTCATGTCGAGCGGCGCCGACAGGCCGTAGTTGGGCAGCTCGATGAGCCGATCCTCGATGGCGTCGATCTTCGGCTGCAGGTCGTCCAGCACCGGCAGGAACGCGCGGATCGTGCGCACGTCGTCGCCGGTCTCGGCGATGCCCGGGCACCCGGCCTCCAGCAGGATGGCGGTCGTCGCCTCGCTCGATTCCGCCGGTATCTCGATGATGATCTCCGCCCAACGCATGCTCATTCGCACCCCCTCGCCCGCCGTCCTCGGCCGAACAGCACCAGAGTACCCGCCAACCGCCCACCCGACGGAAGGGTACCACGCGGCGGATGGCGAACGAGAGTGTGTGCGCCGACGGGACGGAGCACATGGAGATGACCAATGCACCTTCACACAGAGAAGCTGAGCCGTATCACGATTGAGGGGTTTCGGTCGGTACGCCGGGCTGAGCTTGATCTGGGCGACCTGACCGTGCTCATTGGCGCGAACGGCGCCGGCAAGTCCAATGTCATCGGCTTCCTCCAGATGGTGAGCTGGATGATGGCGGAGAGCCTCTCGAGGTTCGTGAGCGACTGGCGAGGCGCCGACCATCTGCTCTTCGGCAGCGGGAGAGTCACCGGACGAATGGCCGGGGAACTGCAGTTCGCGAGCGACCGCGGTACGAGCACCTACGGGTTCACCTTGGTTCCCACCGGCCTAGACCAGCTCATCTACACACATGAGAAGGTGCACTTCGTCACGGCTGGACGAGGCATTCGCCCCTTCGAGCGTGAGTTCGGTGAGGGATCCCGCGAGTCGCGCATACCGGGCCTCGCCCAGACGTCACCGTCACCGGACCTGCGGAACGTGTGCGGCATCTTCCGCCGCCGACTGTCTGAGGTCAAGGTGTTCCACTTCCACGATACGTCTCGATCCGCCTTCATCCGCAGAGGCCAGGATGTTCGCAACGACCAGTATCTGATGTCGGAGGGAGGGAACCTGGCGGTACTGCTTCGCAGGCTCCGCACAGAGGAAGCCCCGACGTACCGGCGAGTTGTCGAGGAGTTCCGGCAAGTGCTTCCCGAGTTCCGGGAGTTCGTGCTCGAGGAAGACAGCCAGCACGCAGGCACCATGGAGTTGAGATGGACAGGCCCAAGCCCCGAGCATATCCTGGGACCGGACCAGTTCTCGGATGGCTCATTGCGCGCGTTGGCACTCATCGCACTACTGCTGCTGCCAGACCGGTTCCTGCCGTGGGTGGTGGCTATCGATGAGCCTGAGCTTGGACTGCACCCAACTGCAGTCGGCCAGATCGCCCGTCTAGTAGGTGAGGCCGCTACTCGGCGGCAGTTGATCGTGTCGACCCAATCGCCGACGTTCCTTGCCCAGTTCGATCCCGAGGACATCGTCGTCGTGGAGAAGCCGCAGGACGAGACGCTCTTCCGTCGTCTGTCACGCTCGGACCTGCAGAGCTGGCTCGACGCCTACGAGGGCGACCTCGGCCGCCTCTTCGAGATGAACGTGCTTGGCGGCAGCCCGCGATGATCGAGCTGACCGTGCTGTGCGAGGGCCCGACGGAGGTCGGCTTCGTCGCCGAGGTGCTATCGCCGCACCTGGCCACGCGAGGCATATACGCGAGGTGTACTCCGCTCAACCGCGCGGCCTTTGGCACCGTACCCTATGAGAGAGTGATGAAGGCGTCCAGCGTGACGGTCGGCAACTCGCGCGCTCACCAGTACACCACCTGCATGGTGGACCTGTACGCTCTGCAGGGCTGGCCGGACCAGGACATGCCCGCGAGGACGGGCCGCGAGAAGGCGGAACGCATCGAGGCTGCCGCGTGGCAGAAGATGCCCAACCCGAGGTGGATACCGTACATCCAGGCGCATGAGCTGGAGGCTCTGCTCTACACGGACCTGGGCGCCCTCGCTGGAGCCTTGCCGCAGCACGACATCGCGTCAGGACTCGCCGACCTCAAGCGCGACGTGGCCGAGATCGCGCCGGAGGACATCGACGAAGGCAGGCTGACGGCTCCGAGCAAGCGGCTCCTGCGGTTCGTTCCCGCCTACGCCAAGGGACAGACCGCGCCCGCCGCGCTGCGCACCATCGGCCTGCCACGCATTCGGGCTGCCTGCCCGCACTTCGACGCGTGGCTGACCAAGCTGGAGAACCTGGCGCAGGAGCCCCACCCTTGATCATCCGCCCGCTGACGCCCGACGACGAGCCGGCCCTCGCGGCGTTCTACGCATCGCTCTCGGAGCAGTCGCGCTTCTTCTACGCTCCGTTCGGTCCGGAGCCCGAGGCGAAGCTCGCCGAGCACCTGACGCGCGCGGCGGCCGGCACGGACTACGTGGTGGCCTTCGTGAACGACGGCGGCGAGATCGAGGGGCACGCGTTCATCCAGAACGTCGCTGGCGAGCACCCGACGTTCGGCCTCGGCCTGCGCGACCGGGTACACGGCCAGGGGCTCGGCAGGCGCCTGATGGCGCACGTGCTGGCCTGGGCGGACGAGGCGGGCCTGCCCGTCGTCGAGTTGACCGTCGTGCGCACCAACGTCCGGGCCGAGTCGCTCTACCGCAGCCTGGGCTTCGTCCAGACCGGCTACGCCACGTTCCGCGCGCCGGACGACAGCCTCGCGATGCGGCGCGCGCGGCCGGAGGACCAGCAACCATGATCCAGCGCATCGAGATCCAGGGGTTCAAGACCTTCCGCGACGTAGCCCTCGACCTAGGCCCGTTCAACCTGCTCATCGGAGCGAACGGAAGCGGCAAGTCCAACTTCCTCGACGCGCTCAGGTTCCTCCAGGGAATCGGGCACGGGCTCACGATCAGCGAGATCCTGAACGGCAAGCCCCGGTCGGCTACTGGCGAGGTATGGGAGGGCATACGGGGAGGCTCTGAGCGGATCACGCATAGTGGCCCCTCCGGTGTGCGGTCCGTGCGCGTGAGCATACGAGCGAGACTGCCGGGCGGTCAAGACAGGCGGAGCATGGCATACCGCTGTATGTTCGAGGTTGCACCCATGCACCAGGTAACCGAGGAGGACCTGCTGGCTGGGGATCGCCCGGTGATCGAAAGGAGGACCCGTCACGACGGCGTGGATAGCGTCAGGGTGGGCGGCAAGGAGTACATCAAGAGCGTTGAGGTGAACTCCACCCGGCAGGAGACGACTGTCGGGTGGGCTCGACGGGCCAGTCTAGGCCCCATCGCGAGCGACGACCGAAGCGCCCTGGACATGTGCTCGGCCATGCTGGCCAATCAGCACCACCTCACCCCCGAGCCCGCCATCCTGCGCGGCTACTCCTCGCCGGCAGCCACTGCGCGGCGGATGGGGCCGCACGGTGAGGACTTCGCCGCGGTGGTGGCCCAGATCGCGACCGATGCCGATGCCAAGGCCGCCTTCGACGAGTGGCTGGGCCGCCTATCGCCCGACGCGATCCGAAGCGCGGAGATCATGCGGGGCGCGCTCGGCGAGGCGATGTTCGCGGCCAAGGACGCCTCGGGCACGGTCTGGCCCGCGCCCACGCTCTCGGACGGCACGCTGCGGTTCGCGGCGCTGGCGGCCGCCATGTTCCAGCCGGACCCGCCCGGGCTCCTTTGCCTGGAGGAGATCGAGAACGGCATCCACCCGACGCGGCTTCGGCTGCTGCTGGAGCTGTTCCGAGCGCGCTCCGGCGAGGGCCGCCAGATCGTGGCGACGACCCACTCGCCGCTCGTGCTGGAGTGGCTGACCCAGGAGGAGTACGCGCACGCGCTCTGGTTCCACCGGGACGACGAGACCGGCGAGACGCACGTGACTCCGCTGAGCCAGGTGCCGGGCCTCGTCGATGCCGTTCGCCGGCGCCCGATCTCCGAGCTGCTGTCCGAGGGCTGGCTGGAGACGGTCCTGTGAGCCTGCGCGTCCTCATTGTCCCGGAGGACCCGCTGAACAACGGGTACATCCTGAAGCCCGTGGTAATGCGCCTGCTCAAGGAGTGTGGCAAGCCCAAGGCCCGGGTCACCGTCATGGAGAACCCGCGCTGCCGGGGCTATGCCGATGCGCTGCGCAAGATACGCGACGAGGTCGTGGGCTCCTACCCGCACATGGACCTGCTCCTGTTCATTCCGGATGCGGACGTGGCCGGCGAAGGAGCCGGCCTTACCGCGCTGGAGGCGCATGCATCCGAACAGGGCGTTCGCCTGCTCACCTGCGCCGCTCAGCCGGAGCTTGAGGCGTGGGTACTCGCCGGACATACCGACAAGCTGCAGGGCGAGTGGCAGGAGATCAGGAACCACCCAAGGCTGAAGGAGGCGGTCTTCGCCCCATTCCTGGCGGAGCACGGCGACAGCCGCCTGCCCGGCGGAGGCCGCGAGCAACTTACGGAGCAAGCCCTGGCGAACTTCGGGACGACGCTCAAGCGGTGCCCGGAGCTTGCCATCCTGAAGGACCGCATTGCCGCGGCACTCGCCGACCTGTGAGGAACCCTTGATCACCATCGACCCCAACCTGAAGCCCGCCGACCTGCTGCCCGCCATCGGGCGGATGTGGGAGCTGTCGGCGGCCAAGATACGCGCTATCGAGGCGGCCTGGCTGCCGGACGACGGCGCGCCCGTGTTCACGGTGGAGGGCCGCTACACCGCGCGCGGCTGGACCGAGTGGACGCAGGGCTTCCAGTTCGGCGCGGCGCTGCTGCAGTTCGACGCGACGGGCGACGAAGCGTTCCTGGCGCTGGGCCGCAGCCGAACCGTGGAGCGAATGGCGCCGCACGTGACGCACTTCGGCGTGCATGACCACGGATTCAACAACGTGAGCACGTACGGCAACCTGCGGCGGCTCATGAACGAGGAGCGCATCCCGGAGAACGAGTGGGAGCGCGCGTTCTACGGGATGGCGCTAAAGTGCAGCGGCGCGGTGCAGGCCCGGCGCTGGACGCCCACCGAGGGCGGCGGCGGCTACATCCACTCCTTCAACGGGCAGCACTCGCTCTTCGCCGACACGATGCGCTCGCTGCGTTCCCTCTCGCTGGCGCACCGCCTGGGCCACGTGCTGATGGAGGAGCGCGACCGCGCCGTGTCGCTCCTGAGCCGCATGGTCGACCACGCCCGCGCCACCGCCACCTACTCGGTGTACTACGGCAAGGGGCGCGACACCTACGACGTGCCGGGCCGCACCGCGCACGAGAGCCTGTTCAACGTGACCGACGGGTGCTACCGATGCCCCAGCACGCAGCAGGGCTACTCCCCCTTCTCCACGTGGACGCGCGGCCTGGCATGGGTGATGCTGGGCTTCGCGGAGCAACTGGAGTACCTCGACAGCGTCGATGACGGCGACCTGGAGCCCTGCGGCGGACGCGAGCACGTCGAAGGGTTCATGGTGCGGGCAGCGCGAGCCACTTCCGACTTCTACCTCGCCAACACGCCCACCGACGGCGTGCCGTACTGGGACACGGGCGCTCCGGGCCTCGTCCACCTGGGCGACTACCTGGACCGCCCATCCGAGCCGCACAACGATCACGAGCCGATCGACAGCTCCGCCGCCGCCATCGCCGCGCAAGGCCTTGTCCGCCTGGGCAGGTACCTGGGCGCGGACGGCGCGCGCTATCTGCAGGCGGGCCTCGTCGTGGCGCGCACGCTTCTGAGGCCGCCCTACCTCAGCGAGGCGATGGCGCACCAGGGGCTTCTGCTCCACTCGGTCTATCACCGGCCCAACGGGTGGGACCACGTGCCGGCCGGGCGGCAGTCGCCGTGCGGCGAGGCGAGCATGTGGGGCGACTACCACCTGCGCGAGCTGGCCCTGCTGATCCAGCGGATCGTGCGCGGCGAACCCTATCCCACCTTCTTCGCGTAACAGAGAACGAGGCGTGCACGGGTTCTACGGGACGGGCAGGGACGCCCATCCCACCAGAGCGCCGGAGCGCCCGGAAGGCTTCATCGAGGTAACACAGAATGGCAAGCCAACCACGGATCGCCCTGGTGACCGGCGGCACGCGCGGCATCGGGCTGGGCATCGCGCGCTGCCTGGCGAGCGAGGAGTACGCCCTGGCGCTCAACGGCGTGCGCCCCGCTAGCGACGTCGCTGACGTTGTCGCAGAGCTGCGGGCGACAGGCGCCGATGTGCGCTACTTCCAGGCGGACATCTCGGCTGCGCCGGACCGCCAGCGGCTCGTGGACGAGGTGGCCGCCGCGTTCGGCCGCATCGACGTGCTGGTGAACAACGCGGGGGTCGCGCCGAGCGTGCGCGCCGATATCCTGGATGCCGGCGAGGAGAGCTTCGACCGGCTGATCGGCATCAACCTGCGCGGCCCGTACTTCCTGACGCAGGCCGTCGCGCGCCGGATGGTCTCCCAGCACGAGGCCGCCCCGGCGTTCCGCGGCCGCATCGTGTTCGTCACGTCCATCTCCGCCACGGTGGCCTCGGTGAACCGCGGCGACTACTGCCTCGCGAAGGCCGGCCTGGCGATGGCCGCGCACCTCTGGGCCGTGCGCCTGGCTGAGTTCGGCATCGGCGTCTACGAGGTGCGCCCCGGCATCATCGCAACGGACATGACCTCCGTGGTGCGCGAGAAGTACGACCGGCTCATCGAGGACGGCCTGCTGCTCGACCCGCGCTGGGGCCTGCCCGAGGACGTGGGCCGCGCCGTGGCGATGCTGGCGCGCGGCGACATGGCCTACTCCACCGGCGCCGTCATCCCCGTCGACGGCGGCATGACCGTGGCGCGGCTGTAGCGTCGGTGCGGTATGCTGTTGCTTCCGCGTGCGGAGGCGCGGCTGCCCACCCCATGGCGCTCACCACGGACCGACCACAGCCCGATACGCACGCCGCCGGCATCGCCGCGGAGCCCCTCGTAACGCCGATAGAGGTCCTGCGCCTCTGGTTCCCCCTGGCCGTCAGCTTCGGCTTGATGATGCTGGAGGGCCCCGCCTTCCAGGCCGCCATCGGCAGGCTGCCCGCCGCACCCCTCAACTTCGCGGCGTGGGGCCTCGCCATGTCGATCTCGCTGCTCATCGAGAGCCCCGTCATCATGCTGCTGGGCACCTCGATCGCGTTGGTGCGGGACCGCCCGGCCTATCGAGCGCTGCGCCGCTTCGTGCTGGCCCTCTGCGGACTGTGCACCATCGTGTCCGGGTTGGTCGCCTTCACCCCGGTCTACGACCTCGTCGCGCGCACCGCGATGGGTCAGCCCGCCGACATCGTCGAGGCGGCGAGGCCGGCGATGGCCATCATGCTGTTCTGGACCGCGGCCATCGGCTGGCGGCGCTTCACCCAGGGCGCGCTGGTCCGCCACGGCCACACGCGGTTCGTCTCCTACGGCACCGCCGTCCGCCTGACGTTCGCTGTGGGCACCGCGTGGTTCCTCACCGCGCGCCAGGCCATGCCGGGCGTGCAGGTCGCCGCGGTAGCCATCATGGCAGCCGTCGTCTCCGAAGCCATCGCCACCACGCTCTTCGCAGCGCCGATCCTGCGCCGCGAGTTGGCGCCCACGCCCAACGACGGCGCCCCGCCGCTCACCCAGCGAGCCATCCTGCGCTTCCACCTGCCGCTCGCCGCGACGACGCTGCTGACGCTCCTTGCCCAGCCCATCACGTCCGCCGCGCTGGCCCGCCTGCCGAACCCGAAGGACTCGCTGGCCGCCTGGCCGGTGGCGTTCGGCTCGCTGATGGTCCTGCGCGGCGCCGGCTTCGCCTACCAGGAGATCGCGGTCGCCCGCGGCAAGGACCCGCGCGCCCAGGCGGCGCTGCGCGCGGTCGCGTGGCTCCTCGGCCTATCCGGCACGGCGGCCTGCGTCCTGGCGCTGGTCACGCCGGCCCTGCGCTTCTATCTGACCGCGGTGATCGAGCTGCCGCCAAACCTGCACGCACTCACCGTGACGGGTGTCGCGGTAGGCTGCGCGCTGCCGCTCGTCACGGCGCTCGGCTCCTGGGTGCGCGGCCTCCTCATCTCCCACGGCCACACCCCGGTGATCTACCGCGCCATGATGGTGAACCTTGCCTCGCACGGGGTGCTGCTCGTGACCGGCGTGGCGATGCGCCTCCCGGCCATGTGGCTCGCGTCCGGCGCCTTCACGCTGGCGGCGTTCGTGGAGTACGCCTACCTGCTGGCGCAGGCGCGGCGGCACGGTTAGTCGGGTACAAGCGCCGCGCATCCCCGCAGGACACGCCGCCCCCCGCCCCGAACAACACCCCGTACCCAACCGCACTCCCGGAGACCGCCATGCTCCTCGCGTCTTGCGTTCTGTTCGCCTGCGCCGCGCTCGCAGGGGCGCAGCAGCCCGCCACCCAGCCGCTCTGCGACTTCGCCGACCTGTCCGCCTGGACGCTGCACCCCGACGGCGGGCGCAAGTCGGTGGTCGCCGCCGACCCCACCGCCGCGAGCGGGCACGGCATGCGCATCCGGTACGAGGACGGACCGCCGCACTGGTCCAACCTGGCTGCCGCGTGCACCGTGCCGCGGAATGCGAGCGCCATCCGCTTCGAGCTGACCAAGCACTCATCGGCAGGGAACGCGGCGATGCACCTCATCCTGGTCGAGCCGGACGGGGACATGTGGATGCAGCAGGTGCTTGTGGGAGGCAAGTCGATCGGCGGCCTGGCGCCGGGCCGACACACGGTGCGCTCGTACATCAGCCGAATGGGGTTCGATCCACGCGGCAACCGGCGTCGGGAGATGACAAAGGCGACGAAGCTGCTGATCGGGTGCAACTACGGCGACCTCGACGTGACGGTCGACAACATGGTGTGGGAGGTAACTGGACACGTGAATCCGCAGCCTCTGCCCAGCCTCGTTGAATTCCGGCCGGAGGTAGGCCAGCGCGGCAACATCGCGATCCTGGACCTGGGCAGTGAGGTGCCCACGGGCCACCCGCCGGCGAAGCTCCAGGCAGCGCTCCGCGAAGCCGGATACGGCGTGACTCTCCTGCCCATCGGGGACTTCGGATACCCGAAGCACCTGACGCCCGAGCTGTTCGACGCCGTCGTGCTCCCGTACGGGCCGGTCTTCCCGGTCTACGCGCATACCGCGCTGATCGACTATCTGAAGGCGGGCGGCTCATTGCTCGCAACCGACGGGTATGCGTTCGACAAACCAGTCCGTTTGGCCGGGAGATCGTGGGTCGACAGCGATGATGTCATCACGGCTGAGCAGATGGACCTGGGGATAACCGGTAGCGTTCGCATGAACACCCGGTATGGCGAGCCCGGCGACGCCATGAGCTTCGCGCCGGAGCAGATCGGCGTATTCGACCCGGCGTTCACGCTCGAGGGCATCTCGTCGGCCAAGACGACCGGCATCTATGCCGGCAACGCGGTCCGCTACAGCTTTGCGAAGTCGCCGGAGGGATTCGCGGCCGTGGCGCTCCTCGGCGACAACAGCCCTGTCTTCCCGCCCGTCTACCGCCGCTGGACGCCCGTCATCGAGGCGTCCGACCCGAGCGGGGGTGGCCGCGGCGCCCTGCTGTCTCTTGTTACCAACCACGCGGGCGTCTACAAGGGCTCGGCCTGGGCCATCTCGGGCGTCACGTCGGGGGAGGACCTGCTGCTCGGAACGCCGGCCCGCAGGAAGCTCCTGGCCCGCGTGATGGACCGCCTCGTCGACCGGGTGTTCCTGCACGGCCTGCGAACCGACAAGGCCTGCTACCGGGCAGGGGACACCGTGCGCGTCAACCTCACCGTGACCAACTTCGGCCGCCGCCCGTTCAAGGGGTCCATCGCCGTCACGATCGGCGGGAAGCCCGCCAAGACGGTCGACGTCTCGCTCGCGCCGGGCGCATCCGAAGAGGTGACGATCAGCGCGAAGGCCGACGCCAAGGCCGACTACGTGCCGGTGGCGGCGACGCTGCGCCGCGGAACCGACGGCCTCGACCGCGCCGAGACGGCGTACTGCGTCTGGAGCCCGGCCATCGTCGCGAAGGGGCCGAAGGCGGCGTGGAAGGACAACCGCCTCACGCTCGACGGCAGCTCGGCGTTCCTCGTCGGCACCAACCAGACGGGCATGATGTTCTACTCGGAGGCCGAAACCCCGGCGACGTGGGAGCGCGACTTCCGCCTGATGGCAGCCCACAAGGTCCGCATCCTGCGCATCCTCCACTTCTCGCCCTTCGCCAAGGATGGCTACAAGGGCAGCGCGGCCAACGCGCCGCTGGACCTCGCCAATCGCCCCGAGCGCCTGCAGGCGCAGGTCGACGCCATCGTCCAGCTCGCCGCGAAGCACGGCATCGTGATCTTCCTCACGCTGCACGACTGGATCGGCCTCGCGCTCACGAACGAGGAGCTGGCGGCGCAGGCGGACTGGAACCGCTTCTGGGCGGCGCGCTACAAGGACGCGCCCAACGTCATCTTCGACGTGCAGAACGAGCCGAGCGTCGACGTGCCGGACCGGCCCGATGTCGTGGCACTCTGGAACGCATGGCTGGAGCACAAGTACGGCACCACCGACGCCATCGTCAAGGCGTGGGGCACGAACGCACCAACCGCGAACCTGCCCAACATCCCGATCCCGCAGATGGGCGATGACTGGCACGACGTGCGCTCCGCCGACCGCAAGCGCTTCGAGGCGGAGCTGCTGAACCGTTGGGTGAAGGCGAACGTGGACGGCGTGAAGGGGGGCAACGAGAACGCCGTCGTCACGGTTGGGTACCTGCCGTCGATGCCGCCCGCCGACAAGCTGCTGGGCAACCGCGAGACCGACTTCTCGAACATGCACTTCTACGGCTCGCTGCGCGACATGCCCCTGGAACTCAAGCTGGTCGACCGGCGCGCGTATGGCAAGGGCTTCAGCCTGGGCGAGTTCGGCTCCGAGGAGGCGCACCACGCCCGCACGCGCGGCGAGACCGGCATGCCCGTGGCGGACAGCGTGCGCCGCTTCAGCCAGGTGGTCCACTACGCGGTCGGGCTGGGCGCGTCGTTCGTGTGCAACTGGGACTGGAAGGAGTTCGACGAGATGGTCTTCCCGTGGGGCCTCGTGCAGCGCGGGTCGTCGACGCCCAAGCCGTGGCTGAACACCTACGCTCAGGAGGCCGCGTTCCTCTCGCGGTTCCCGCTGTCCCAGGAGACGCCGCAGCTCAGCCTGTTCGTGCCGGACACCCACCGCATCGGCCCGCGCTTCGACGAGATCCACGGGGCGCTGCGCCGCGCGATCTCGCTCCTGCTCGACGAGAACGTGTGCTTCGACATCGTGAACGAGGAAGACCCCATCGACACGAGCGCCAAGGCGATCCTCGCGCCGATCCCGTACTGCCTCGGCGACCGGGCGCCCGATCTGCTGGAGTGGGCGAAGAACGGCGGCGCGCTGTACGTCTCGGGCGACCTGGCGTTCGACGGGGCGCGCAAGCCAACGCGCATGGAGCGGCAGGTTGCGTATGGCCTCCCCGCGTCGCCCGCGGTCTCCCCGTTCGAGGCGTTCGACGCGCTCTGGACGCGCGAGCCCAGCGAGGTGCAAGTCGGCAAGGGCAAGGTGCTCTGCGTGCCGTACCCGCTCGAGCTGCGGCCGCGGAGCGGCGACGCCGAAGTCTACCGGCGCTTCCTGGCGATGGCGGGCATCCAGCCGACGCCGGTCGAGGCAGGCGGCAAACCCGTGCGCGCGATGGAGACGCCCCTCGTCGAGGATGGCCGCGTCTACACGCTGGTCCGCACCGATGACGGCGAGGAGCTCGTCCCGGTGACGCTGCCGGAGATCAGCACGACCGTCGAGCTGCGCGGCGGTGGCTGCGCATTCGTCGTGGCGAACGACCGGGGCGAGGTGATCGCCGCCGAGTCGCAGGGCGCCATCACCGTGCGGGGCACCAAGATCGCGTCGGCAGCCGGCCACTTCGGCATCGTGGCGGAGGACCGGGAGCCGGTGGATCGGTCCGAGCGCCTGCTGGTGCTGCCGCACCTGAACCAGTCTGTCACGCTCGTGCGACAGCCGGGCGACCCCGCATGGTCGTGGCGCATCTTCCGCATGGACGACGCGATGAAGTCCTCGGCCGCGACGGGCGAGACGGCCAAGTTCGTGCCCGGCCAGGTCGCGATCGTGACGCCCGCGAAGTCGGGGAAGTAGCCGGGCCGCCTGTCGGCGCAGCGGAGCGCCTGCCATCTCCAGCAGACCGGTCGCTCACGCTCCCGGCTCGGACGGTGGTCGCAAGAACCACACGGTACCGAGCCGCGACTGGCGTCCGCGTCGTGTGCGGGCAGAAGAAGCGGGTCACAGCGCCCGGCCAGGCACGCCGTACCGGGGCGCGACAGTCATGGAGCGCGTGCCCGGCAACCTTACGCGACGCACAACGTGCCGAGCCGCGACCGTGAGGGAGCGGTCTGCCGGCATCGCGACCACCTACTGCCATGCGGCTGCCAACCGCCTATCGAACCATACCGTTGGCCCACGAGGAACGCCCGATGATCGATCACCAGTTGCTCCTGCTGGCCCCGCTTGCTGCCGCGCTGCTGATGATGGCGCGCCCGGCCGCCGCCTCGCCGAACCGCGTGCGCGTGGGCGACGCGTTCGTGCGCGGCGATGCCGGTGGCCGACGATGGACCATCGGCACCGCGGCGATGGACCTCAAGCTGGACTGCCGCGACGGCCGCTTGCGGGTTACGAGCCTGCGAAACCGGCTGACGGCGCCCGCGCGCGAGCTGATCGATGCTGCGGCCGCCGAGGCGCCGTTCAACATCGGGCCACGGCCAGGCGCCGGCGCCTACGCGATCGAGACGGTGTGGGAGAAGGCGCTGCCTTCCGGCGGCACGGTCGACGCGGCCTCGGACGGCCTGCGCGTCTCGGTGCGGAAGGGAGACCTGCTCGGCTTCGGGGTCGCCACGTTCCGCGACGACGCCGGCGCGAGCGTGGCGTGGGCGAACAGTGTCGACTACGGCGACGGCGAGATCTACGACTCCTCGAGCGACAAGCGCCTCGATCAGGGCCCGGTGTGGTTCACGTACATCCGGGACGGCGGCACCGGCTGCATGGAGCTGCTCGGCGAGACGGTACCCGAGCCGGAGCTGGCCCGCGTGCCGAGCGGCTACCGCGCCCCGTTCGAGTGCTCCCGCATCACCGCCACGGGCTTCCAGCTCGTCAGCGCGTTCGAGATGGTCCGCGTCTGGAAGGCCCCGAAGGACGGCACCGTCACGATCTGTGGGGTTGCCCGGCACACCGGCGGCGCGGGCGCCCACCTGCGCGTGATGCGCATCGGTGAGAAGCGGCCTCAGGCGGCCGCCGCCGCGGGATGGGCTCTGGAGACGGCGAGCGCGCGGCAGGTGGCCGTCGGTGGACGCCCTGCGGTGCAACTGGACCTCACCGTGCGGCGCGGCGCTCTGCGCGCGATCTTGCACGTGCAGGCGTACCCCGGCGCCTCCATCCTCCGGCAGTGGGTCGAGCTGGAGAACGCGTCGGCCGAGTCGCTGCACCTCGGCGGCGGCGCGCCGCTCGTGCTCCCGATGGCCGGCGGCGACGCAGATGCCCTCACCCACTACTGGATGTGCGGGGGAACGAGCCGGCCGAACCAGGGGCAGTTGGAGACCGCCGCCATCGGCGCCTCGTACCACCGCGCGCTGCTCGGCGACCGGTCCGACAACTACGTGCCGTGGACCGCACTTGCTGCGCCAGGGCAAGCGCGACGACGGCGTCTTCGTGGCGCTCGACCACCTCGGCACGTGGTCGCTCTCGCTCGATGGCGCGCCGGGCGGGCTGGCGCTCTCGGCCACCGCGCCGGAGTTGGCGGGGAGTGAGCTGGCGCCCGGTGGGCGGCTCCGCATGCCGCTCGTGACGCTCGGCGTCTTCCGAGGCGACCTCGACGACATGGGCCGCCGCGTCTACGACTGGCAGTACGAGTACCTGTGGGATCACACGAACGCCGAGTTCTTCGCGCGGACGAAGTGGGCGGTGCCGTGGTTCTTCTGCTCCCGCAACCTGCAGGAGCAGTTCGCGGCGCGCCTGGCCGGGCTGGACATGGATGCCGACCTCATGCGCACACTCGGCATCGAGATGCTGTGGGACGACGCGGGCTGGTCGAAGTACCCCGGCTGGCCGATCCCCGACAACTACTCCGTCGTCTTCTCCCCCTCGAACGAGGGCCCCGACTTCGCGGAGACACTGCGCTACCTCGGCAAGATGGGCATGAACTGGCTGCTCTGGTTCGCGGGGCGGCCCTCGGCAGGCGTCATGGACACGAAGGTCGGCTCGTGGGGCGGCTTCCAGTGGCGCACCGATGGCTTCGGCCGGTTCGGGCTGGAGGGCGACCGGGCGATCCGCGGCCAGTTCGAGCACTTCCTGACCGCTAACCCGGGCAGCTCGTTCCACACGTGCGACGGCGGCAGCCGCTACGCCCACCAGTTCGAGATCCAGCGATACGCGGACGTGAACTACCTGTCCGACATGGGGCGCGACGCCAAGACCAACCACTACCTCTCCTACATCGACCTGCCGGACAAGTGGCTCGACATCATCGACCCGCTGACGCAGGGCGGACGATACATGCCGGACACCGCGTTCGGCCAGCTCTCCATGGCGCCCGCGTGGTATGCCCAGGTCACCGCCGAAGACCGCGAGCCGATCCGGCGCTTGATGGAGCTGTACCGGTACCTGCGCGAGCAGGGCGTCGTCGGGCGGTGGTCGTACATGATGCACCCGCGCGTCACCGGCGACGCCGACTTCTACTTCGACCAGCGCACCAGCCACGACCGCCAGCGCGCCTGCATCCTGCTGAAGCACAAGACGCCGGCCGCGGTGACGGTCTACCCGCACGGCCTGCTGCCCGGGTTCGCCTACACGCTAGGCGATTGCTCCCGCACCGGCGGGGACCTGATGGCCCATGGGATCGCCATACCGGCGGGCACGGCTGGCGGGGCCATCGTGCTCGGCCTGCCGCACGCACCGGGCACGGGGCACGACACCCAGGCGCCGTCGGCGCCCGGCACGGTGTACGCGCGCCGCGAGACCAACCTCGGGCACAGCGGCGTGGCGCTCTACTGGTCGCCGGGCGCCGACGACAACTGGGTCTCCTACTACGAGGTCCGGCGAGGCGAGGCGGTCATCGGCAAGGCGAGCGTCGGCACGTACTACTTCGACCACGCTCCGGGCTGGAATGCTAGTGCCGCCTACGCGGTGCGCACGGTCGACGGCGACGGCAACGCGAGCGACTGGGCCCAGGCCGTGCGCCTCGACGGGGGCCAGGACGCCTACGCGGCGCTCGGGGGGCACTTCGCGGAGGCGGGCCGCGACGGCTGGGGCGCGGAAGCCAGCGCGAATGGCGCGACGTTCGGCGCGATGCGCTTCGTCCCGCCCGCCAAGAGCCCGGCCGGCGACCTCGGAGGCACGCCGAACCAGTCTGGCGGCGTCGAGGGCTACTGGGAAGGAGCCGGAAAGTCGCGCGTGGGCCGCGGGTGGCAGCAGGCATCGCCGGACGAGGAGTGCATCCGCACCTGGACCGCGCCGAGGGCCGGGGCCATCCGCGTCGTGGGTCGCGCCATGCGGGAGTGCTACCACCAGGCGCTGGGCGGCTCGCTGCGCGTGCGCATTCTGCGCGGCTCTGACCAGATCTGGCCCGACGCAGGCCAGACTCCCCCAGCATTGGGGGCCGGGGGGCTCTGGGCCGAGGTGCGCGCTGGAGACTGGTTGGGCGTGATGCACGACTTGGCGCTGGACGTGGCCGCGGGCGATACGATCCGCTTCGTCCTGGACCGAGGACAATCGCCGGAGAACGACCTGCTCGCGTGGATGCCCCGGATCGAGTATGCGAGCGCCCCGCCGGCCGCCGCGGGCAGCGTCGTGCGGATCCTCTGCGGCTCCAAGGCGCCCTACACCGACCGCTTCGGCAACGCGTGGTCGGCCGACCGGTACGCGGAGGGCGGCAGGGCCGCGAAGACGGAGGCGCCGGTCACGAGCGCCTCGCCGACGCCGACCGACCCGCGCACGTACGAGCACTGCCGCGAGGGTGAGGAGTTCGTCTACTCGATCCCGGTGGCGCCGGGCCTGTACGCGGTCCGGCTCCGGTTCGCCGAGACCCGGCACCAGTGGGCGTCCGAGCGGCCGATGAACGTGAGCATCAACGGGCGGCGCGTGCTGGAGGACTTCGATATCTGCCAGGCGGCGCGCGGGGCGAGGCTGGCGTGCGAGCGCGTCTTCCACAACCTGGCGCCGAACGCCGATGGCCGCATCGTCATCCGCTTCATGAGCGGCTGGAACCCGAGGCAGGTGACGGACCGGGCACGGGTCAACGCGATCGAGGTGCTGCCCGACACGAAGCCCACGGTCCGCATCGACGCCGGCTCGGAGACGCAGTTCGTCGACTGGAACAGCTTCCGCTGGAGCGCCGACCGCTGCTTCGAGGGCGGGCAGGCGCTGCGCTCGGAAGGCTGGACCGCGCACGCCTCGCCGACGCTGTACGACCAGGCGCTGTATCAGACGGCGCGCGCCGGGAAGACGTTCGGCTGCTCGGTGCCCGTCCCGGCGGGGATGTACACCGTGCACCTGAAGTTCGCGGAGCTGTGGCTCAAGGAGGCGGGGCAGCGGCCAATGAACATTGAGATCAACGGGTGCCGCGTGCGGACGAACTGGGACCCGGCCGCCGCCGCCGGCCAGGTCGGGATGGCCGCCGACTTCCGGGTGCCGAACGTGACGCCGGATGCCGCCGGGCACATCACGATCCGCCTGACCGCGGCCGGGAGCAACGACGCCATTCTGCAAGGAATCGAGATTGAGTAAGCGACCACAGGTAGAGGACGGCGCGGTGGCCGGCCCTGAGCGGAGGGCTGGCAAGTGACCATGGCAAGTAGCGAGCCCGGCGCGCTGCCGTCGTCGTCCGACCGGGCCGCAGCAGGCTCCATCGTCCTCACCTGGATGGTCCTGTTCGGCGCGGCCATGAGCGGCCTCGTCGGGCCAAACCGTTCCGCCATCGAGGCCGAGTACCACATCAGCCACACGGCGTTTGGGTGGGCGTTCTGCGTCATCCAGGTCGTCTGCGGTCTGCTGGGCCTGTTCCTGGGCCGGTGGACGGCCCGCCTCGCGCCAAGCCGGGTGCTGCTGCTCGCGTTCGCGTTCGTCGCCGCCGGGTTCGGCGTGGTCTGCTGCACCCGGGGCGCCGGCGCACTGGCCATCGGCTGGACCGTCCTGACCTTCGGCACGGTCCTCTCGTATGTGTCCAACACGATCAGCCAGGCGGTGTGGCGGGAGGAGCCGCGGCGAGGGCTGCTGCTGCTGCACGCGCTGAACGGCGTGGGCAAGGTCAGCGGCCCGGTGCTCTCGGCCATCGCGCTGGCGTACTACTGGCGCTGGAGCTTCGCGTTCGTTGGAGCGCTCACCGCGCTGGCAACCGTGGCGGTCTGGCGCTTGCTGGGGGTGGTGGACCGCGTGGCGCCTCCGCACCCGCCAGTGAAGCGGCAGGACAGCTCGGTGCGTCTCGATCCCACGTTCTGGACCATCGTGCTGCTCTTCGCGCTGCTGAACGGGGCCGAGAGTTCGCTGCACACGCTGATGCCCCTGTTCTACGAGCGCGTGCACCACACGACGGCCTCCACCGCCAGCCTGCTCTTCACCGCGCACCTCGGCGGGCTGGCCGTGGGCCGGCTCGCGACGGTCTTCCTGCCGAGCCGCATCAGTCACCGCGCCCTGATCGCCGCGTGCCTCTCGACCGTGGTCTTCATGCCCGCCGCCATCCTCACCACGAACATGGCGCTGCGGATCGTGGCGCTGTTCCTCACAGGCGGCACACACTCCAGCACCTTCGCCACGCTCTACGCCCACTCCGCCGAGGCCATGCGCCACAACCCGCGCGCGCTCGATTACGGCGCGGCGTTCGGCTGCCTGAGCGGCATCGCGGTGGCCGTCATCGTCAGCAGCCAGATCGCCGAGACGAGCATCACAGCCGGCATGTGGTTCTCCGTCGCAGTGCTCATCGCGTTTGGCCTGGCGTACTTCACCGCGCGCCTGGGCGGACCGGAGCGGGCGAGCGGATAGCCCCGCACCGCGCACAACGTTCCGAGCCGCGACCGTGAGGGAGCGGTCTGCCGTCAGCGCGCGACCATCCCTCGCCACGCCACAGCCGCCTGCCTACCGCGACAGACCGGTCGCTCACGCTCCCGGCTCGGACGGTGA
>CAZFLM010000076.1:21876-31709 GCA_964519955.1 uncultured Chthonomonadaceae bacterium
GCGCGACAGCCCCGCAGCGCACAACGTTCCGAGCCGCGACCGTGAGGGAGCGGTCTGCTGTAACACGCGACCATCCCTCGCCGCGCCGAAGCCGCCTGCCTACCGCGACAGACCGGTCGCTCACGCTCCCGGCTCGGACGGTGACCGCGCGAGACGCACCGCCAACCGAGGCGCGACAGCCCCGCAGCGCACAACGTTCCGAGCCGCGACCGTGAGGGAGCGGTCCGCCGTAACGGCGAGCACCCATCGCCAAGCCGCCTGCCTGCTCACGCACACCGCGAGGGGCCCCGGCGCATCGCACCGAGGCCCCTCGCATCGTCAGCACACGCCATCCGTGCTACGGCCGGCTGCCGCACTCCGGGCAGAACTTGGCGCCCGCGGGGATCTTGGCGCCGCACGAACCGCACTCGGTCTTCGCGACGAGGGGCGCGCCGCACTCCTGGCAGAACTTGCCGGTGCCTGCCGCCGCGCCGCATTTCGGGCACTGGGCCGCCGCCTTGGCGCTCGCGTCGGCGCCCTCGGTCTGGTCGAACGAGCGGGCCTTCTCGACGATCTGGTCTCGCGCCGCCTCGGCCTGGGCCGCCGCAAGCTCCTCCTGCAGGATGGGGGCGCACTCCTTGCACATGCCCCGCTCCTGGTTCCAGCACACGTCCTTGCACGTCCACTTGCCGCAGCGCCGGCACTGGTTGAAGCGCGGCTTCAGCTCCTGCACCGCCTCGCGGAGCGCCTTGTCGTGGGCCGGGCCGCCGACGGCTCGCTGCAGTTCGTAGGCCGAGTTGCCGGCGCTCCCGAGCACCCCGCCGAGCATCCCGCCCGCCGCGCGAAGGAACCCGCCGGCCATGCCCAGCTTGTTGGCCTGGAAGGTCGACATGAAACCGTTGCCACAGCGGTCGCAGTGGAAGCGGAACTGGAACCCCTGGTCGGTTGAAAGGTCGTCGTAGTTCTGCACAAACTCGATACTCGCCATCGGGTTGCTCCTCAAGTCCATCGCCGCGCGTCATGGTTCCGCGGCGGCCTATGTTTCGACGACGGGCGCGGAGCATCCTGCCGCAGGTCGCAGCCCCCCGCGGCGCGAACTATGGGTGACACGAGCGATCACGGGAGACAGACGATGCGAGGCATGATGACGGCGGCCGTCCTGCTGGCGTGCGCGGCGACGGCGCGCGGGGAGGGCGCGATGACCTTCAAGCCGAAGGTGCAGGAACCCGGCGCGGGCGCGTTCCGGTGCACGAGCGCGCCGGCCGTGCTTGTTGGCAGGGGGCTGCAGAAGGCGCCGGACGCCTACGCGCCGCTGCTGGCCGGTCTGCAGGCGCGGTCCGGGAGCGCGGTCGAGGCGCAGCCCGTGGGCGCGAGCCTGCCGGCGACGCCCTACATCCTCGTGGGCCTCACGCGCGACCGGGCGGAGCTGCGCAGCCTCGTGGCGGGGCTCGGGAAGCGGCTGCCGCGCGCAGGCCTGGGCGACGAGGGGTTCGCCATCGACGTATCGCCGGAGCGCGTGCTCGTGGTCGCGAAGACGCCGGCCGGCGCCCAGTACGGCGTGCGCGCGCTGCTCGACATGGCCGGCGAGAGGGGGTTCGAGGTCGCCGCGGGCCGAACCGCCGACTGGCCGACGATGAAGTGGCGCGGGATGCACGTGCTGGCGTACGGCACCTCGGGAATGCCCGCGCTGGAGCGCCTCATCGGCGAGCTGCTGCCGCGCTACAGGATGAACAAGCTGATCGTGGAGGTCGACTACGGCTTCCGGTTCAAGTCGCACCCCGAGGTTGCGGCGACAGAGGGGCTCACGCGTGAGGACTGCCGCAAGCTCGTAGCGCTGGCCCGCCGCAACTACATCGAGCTGATCCCGCAGTTCCAGTGCCTCGGCCACCAGTCGTGGGCCCGGCGCACCGGCGAGCTGCTGACGATGCACCCCGAGTTCGACGAGACGCCGGACCTGCCGCAGGACAACCCGGGCATCTACTGCCGGAGCTGGTGCCCGAACCACCCCGGCATCAACCGTTTCGTCTTCGACCTGTTCGACGAGCTGATCGACGCGTTCGACGCCAAGTCCTTCCACGTCGGCATGGACGAGGTGTTCATCCTGGGCAAGTGCGGCCGCTGCAAGGACACGCCCGTCGCGGACCTGTTCGCCAAGGCGGTGAACGACTACCACGCGCACCTCGTCGGCAAGCGCCGCGTGACGATGATGATGTGGGGAGACCGCCTGCTCGACGCGAAGGAGATGGGCTACAGCGAGTGGGAAGCCAGCGCGGACGGCGTCGCGCCCGCCATCGGCCTGGCGCCGAAGGACATCGTGCTCTGCGACTGGCACTACGCGCCGGTCGGCGCGTTCAAGTCGGTGAAGTACATTCAGGATCAGGGCTTCCGCGTGTGGCCCTCCGGCTGGAACTCGAAGCTCAACGCGCACAACCTGGCCTCGAAGGCGCTGGACAACATGAGCCCGAAGATGATGGGTTACCTGGCGACGACCTGGTTCGGCGTCGACACCCTCTCCTCGGCGCTGGCCGGCGAGCCCATCACCGCGAAGGAGCGTGAGAGCCTCGAGGGCGTGGTCGACGCCATCCGCACCGGATCGCAGTTGGCATGGGAGGGCAAACCGGCGAAGTAACGGCTGCGGCCACCCACTTTGCCCTTTCCCCTTTGACCCTAGACCTTTGCCCCAGAGATTCAGCAGGGGGCCGGCACCCCGCCAGCCCCCTTTGACCTTTCACCTTTCCCCTTTCACCTGCCCGCTACACACACTCCGCCAGGATCCGCTCCACCGTCGGCGGGTCGATGTCGCCGCGCTCGCCGAGGGCGGTCATGCCCTGCTGTGCCAGGCGCTCGGGGATGCGCTTGACCGTATCCGCGCCCAGGCCGTAGGCGGAGAGGCGCGTCGGGCAGCCCACCGCCTCGAAGAACGCGCGCGTGGCCGCGACCACCTGATCGATGCCCGCATCGTCGTCCGCGATGTCCAGGCCGAACACGCGCCGCCCGTACTGCAGCAGCTTCTCCCGCTTCGCCTCGCGCCTCACCGAGAGCACGCCCGGCAGCACGATCGCCAGCGTCTGCGCGTGGTCCAGCCCGTGCTCGGCGGTGATCTCGTGGCCGATCATGTGCGTCGCCCAGTCCTGCGGCACGCCCACCGCGATCAGCCCGTTCAGGCCCAGCGTGGCGCACCACATCATGTTCGCGCGCGCCGCGTAGGCGTCCGGTGAGGCCAGCACCTTCGGCCCGACCTCGATGAGCGTCTGGAGGATCGACTCGGCCATGCGGTCCTGCAGCGGCGCGTCCACGGGGTAGGTCATGTACTGCTCCATCACGTGGACGAACGTGTCGACGATGCCGTTGGCGGTCTGGCGCGCCGGGAGGGTGCGGGTGGTATCGGGGTCGAGGGCAGCGAAGCGCGGGTAGACCAGCGGCGAGCCGAACGCCCGCTTCTCCTTCCGCTCCCGCCGGGTGATGACCGCGTTCCCGTTGCTCTCGGAGCCCGTGGCGGGCAGCGTCAGCACCGAGCCGATGGGCAGCGCGGAGGCGGGCCGGGCGCCCTTGACGAGGATGTCCCACGGGTCGCCGGGGAAGTCGACCGCCGCGGCGATGAACTTGGTTCCATCGAGCACGGAGCCGCCGCCCACCGCCAGCAGGTAGTTCAGCTTCTCGCGCCGGATAACGTCGACCGCCGGCATCAGCGTCTCGTAGCACGGGTTCGGCTCGATGCCGGGGAACTCGACGACGGTGCGCCCAGCCAGCGCGTCGAGCACCTGCTGGTAGACGCCGTTGGCCTTGATGCTCCCGCCGCCGTAGGTCATGAGAACGCGGGCATCCGCCGGAATCTCCGCGCCGATGCCCGCGATGCAGCCCCGCCCGAAGAGGATCCTGGTGGGGTTATGGTAGGTGAAGTTGTTCATGGCAGCCTCCCAGTGCGTGCTGCCCGTGTTGTACCCGATGGCGTGCCCCTAGAAGGCTGTGCGCCGGCGACTGAAGTCGCGCCTGAGAGCGGCACGAAGCCCTCCTGCGAGGGCTGAGGGCAACGACCAGCGACGTCTCGCAACGCACAACGTGCCGAGCCGCGACCGTGAGGGAGCGGTCCGCCCAGCGCCGCCGCCCTACTCCCGCCAGTCGAACACGACGCCGAGCAGATCCGCCGGGCGGTCGCGCATGGTCGCGTAGATGGCCGGGGCCTCGTCGATGGAGACGCGGTGCGTGACGAGCGGCGCGGTACGGATAACGCCGGTGCGCACGAAGTGCAGCAGCACGCGCAGGTCGTCGCGGTCGAAGTGGCAGGAGACCTCGATGGACCCCTCGCTGGCCGCGTGCAGCATTGACCAGTTGAACGTGGTGTCCGTGCGGACGGCCATCAGCGCGATGGCGCCGTGGTGCGCGAGCAGCCCGTCGCGCTGGATCTGCGGCAGCAGCCCGGCGAACCCGGCGCAATCGATGATCTGGTTGTACGGGCCGCCCTCGCGCAGGTCAACCTCGTCCGCCGCCGGCAGAGCCCGGTGCGCGCCCAGCTCCGCCGCCAGCGCCAGGCGCCGCTCGTTCGTGTCCGTCACGGTGACGCGCGCCCCGACGGCCCGGGCTGCCTGCGCCGCGAACTGGCCGATGAGCCCCAGCCCCGCGACCCACACGTTGCCGCCAGGCGCGACCCGGCACCGCCGCACGCCCCGCAGCGCGACCCCCGCCACGCCGAAGAGCGCGCAGTCCTCGGGGGTCACGTCGGTGGGCAGGTGGACGCAGAGCGGCGGGTGGGTCGTGTCGACGAGGTGCCAGGCGCGGTGGCCGACGTAGTCGCCGTAGAAGACCACATCGCCGACGCCGAAGCACGCCACCTCCGAGCCGCACGCGGTGACCTCGGCGACGTGCTGGTAGCCGTGGCGGCTGGGGAAGCCTCCCCAGAAGTGCTCCGCCATCAGCGCGTGGCGCTCGGTGCCGTTGGTGATGGCGGAGTAGCGCGTGGTGAGCAGGACCTGGCGCGGCCCGGGCGCGGGGGGCTCGCCCAGCTCGCAGAAGGCGATCTCGCCGCGCGCGGGGTACTCGATGCCGATGGTGCGCATCTCAGCCCTCCTTGGCGTAGCGGTCCGTGGGCGCCTTGGTCACGTGCAGCGTGGGCAGGTACCCTTCGCGCTCCATGTAGTAGTGGCCCGGCGCGTGCGAGCCGACGGGGAGGGTGCCGGGGAACGGGAAGATGCCGACGCCCCCCTCGTCCGGCGTGCACCCGTGCTCGACCCCGGCCTCGACCATCCAGATGTCCCCGGCCTCCAGGTCGAACTCGGACGCGGCGCCGTCGCGGTCGATCAGGAACGCCCGGCAGCGCCCCGCGGTGATCACCCAGGTCTCGTCGTGGTCGTGGAAGTGCTTCTCGACCGGCGTCCGCGGCGTGAAGTGGATCGGCTTCGGCTGGCGGTACACAGGCATGGCTCGTCCTCCGTCCTGCCGTGATGGGTTCCTGCGGTAGGTGTTCGCGGCGGGGGCGCGGGGGACCTGCCGGACGTGGAAAGGCGGGGAAGCAGAGGCTGCCTCCCCGCCCGGGTTCCGTGCGGATGGTTACGGCTTCGCTCCGGTATCGAGCGGCTTCAGAGTCTCCCTCTCCTTGGCGAGCCTTGCCTTCTCCCGCAAGCCGTACTCCATGTGCTTGATGTTCTCCTTCGACTGGGCGGCGATCTTGCCGCGCGAAGCAGCAGCAGCGGCCCGGAAGTAGGGCAGGCACTCTTCGACGCGGTACATCGACCGCAGCACCTCTCCCATCTGATAGTTGATGTATGCGTTGTGCGGAGCGAGCTTGAGCGCCGCACGGTAGTCGGACAGCGCCTTGGGCCGCCTCCACACCCCCGGCGTCATCGCCCGGTAGCAGTACAGCGACGCCTCCAGCGACCGGACAGTCCGCGCGCCGGGCCAGTCCGCGGGCTCGCAGTCCAGGTCGCGCAGGTCGCTGGACATGCTCAGAATGTCCTGGGTCTGCTGCAGCGCCGCACGGTAGTCCCCAACCTCGCAGTAGGCGATGGCGACACTCAGCCGCAGAGCCCGGTTGGAGGTCTCCTGGAGGCACGGGAGGTAGGCGCCTAACGCCTCGCGGGGCTTGCCCTGCTTCAGGCGGATATCGCCCAGGAGCCGCACGGCCGGGACGTTGACCGACACCCCAGTCTTGTCCGACACGGGCGCCAGGTCGAGGGCGCGCATGCAAGCCGCCTCCGCCCCGGCGATGTCGCCGTCGTCGAACAGCTTCTGCGCCGACAGGTAGACCGTGTGGGACTCCTTCCAGGGCACCTCGCGGACCTGGAGGGGGACGATGATCGAATTGCCGATGGTCTTGCGCCCATCTGCGGGTCCCTGCTGGGAGGTCCCCTGCGCGCACGAAGGCCACTGGGCGGACGCCGCCAAGAGCGCGATGAGGACGAGTCGACTGCACGACCTCGTCGGTGTGTTCATGTCCATCTCCTTAGGCCGGTTACGGGGCCTGCCTAGTCAGTGTATACCCAATCCTCGCTGCCCGTACAGACTGCCGTCCACTGCGGGTGCGGAGGATAGGCGCCGCTTCGCGTCAGGGTTGGAGTGGTCGGCGTCAGTACCCAGCCGTTCGCATCCAGAACATCGGAGCCCCCCCACGTCCACTCGCAGTACCTAAGGGGCACGTACGTGCTGTGCAGCCCCGGCGGGAGATACAGCAAGTACGTGCGCATGCGATCGGCAGCCGACGCTGCGATCGTGGTGCGCTCTGGGAACGGGCAGCTCAGCAACTCCGCCGGCGAATCCTGCCCCGCGTGCCATACGGTGTTCGCATCGAACGGGCCACACGGGTCGCTCTCGAGTCGCCCATACGGAAACGCCTTGTCGCAGTATGGATCCGCTGGATCGTTGAGCGAAAACCCGATGTGCCTTCCGTTGTCGAGCGTCTTCAGGCGGCGCGGCCAGAACAGCTGGGCGAAGAGCCATGTGCCTGTGTCTTGAGACGCCACATAGTCGGTTGGGGTCGTCACGCAGCACGGCCATAGGAAACCTGGGCCCGACCATGTCATCTGACCGGCAGTCACCGACGCCCCGGCCAACCAGAAGAGGTCCGCCTCCTGCTGAGTCGTCCCGACCCCCGCGCTCTCCTCCCACTGGGGGGCCTCCGAATGGCAACTCCGCCACGCAGTGACGTCAAGACCCTCTGCGGGATGGGCACCTGCCGGCACGTCCAGATGCGCTGTGCAGAAGGCTGTTGGGCTGCTGTCAGGCTGCGCAAAGTAGCACTGAAGCGTCGAGTTGCTTGGCGTGCCGAGATCAACCAATTGCGCGAGGCTATCGGTCGCAGAGTATGACAGGAATGGCCGGCCGCCCGTTACAGTCCAGGACCAAGACGACGCGGTAAGCAGCCCCGCCTGCAGGCTGGCCTGGGCCTGCTGTCCGATGAGGTAACGCTTGAGGAAGCTAGGGCCGATGCCAGTGGCGCTGGAGTACTCGACGGTCACCGGCGAAACCGCCACGGTGTAGTAGACGCTTGCGGCCCCGGTGTCCGCCAGACCCAGGAGCGCTCGGACGAAGCTGAGCACCCCGGCCGCTGCCGCAGAGTCCGGCGTCGGCGTCACCCCGCCTCCTCCGCCGGCCAGCGATGCCGAAGCCCTGGGGCTGGCATGCACCTCGATCTCGTCGTCGCCGTACATGATCTGGTAGCGCGTGCCGCTGGACGTCAGGCGATACTCACCACTGGCGGTGCTGCTCGCCACGGCGGTGAAGCCCAGTCCGTTGTCGGCCTCTACAGCGGTGGCCCCGTCTGTCGACGAGGCACTGGCGGAGCATGTCTGCCGCACGAGGACCCACCGAGGGGGCGTGTCGTACACGCCGCCGTCGTCGCTGACCCAGCGGTACCTCACAACGATCTCGTTATCACAAGTGACAGTGGCTGGACCAGACACCATGGCCAGGCCCCCGCCGTACCCGTCAACCGTACCCGAGTAGCTGAAGGAGGTCGTCTGTTGCCCGCTGGTGTACGTCACCGTCCCGCCGGATGGGTACGTCGGGCTCGTTACCAGCACATAGTGCCCGGCCGGTGCGCGCGCCGCCAGGGCGCACGCGCACCACAGTCATACAGCGAGAGTGAGATACGGCCTCTGCCTCATCTGCGGCACTCCTCTTCTCGCGGTGCTTCCGCGGGTACCGGGGCCAGCCATCGTCAAGACGCACAGACGTGCATCGGCGTTCGGCCAAGCGTCCAGGCAGGCCCTCGACATCACGATCGAACCAGCATCGGTACCAGTATAGCAGGCGGACGACCGATGCGCAAGGGCCTTCTCGGAAGTGATGCCACCCAGATGAGCGGAGACCAGACGAGGGACAGCTACGAGCCGGTCGCCACCCCAACCCCGCCCCGCGCCCCAGAGCTGAGCCGCGCGTAGAAGCCGCCTTGCGCGAGGAGTTCGTCGTGGGTGCCGGACTCGATCACCTGGCCGTGGTCGATGACGAGGATCTGGTCGGCGTCGCGGATGGTGCTGAGGCGGTGGGCGATGACGAAGCTCGTGCGGCCGGCCATCAGGCGGCGCATGGCCTCCTGGATGTGCTTCTCCGTGCGGGTGTCCACGCTGCTGGTGGCTTCGTCGAGGATGAGGATGGCGTGGTCGGCGAGGATGGCTCGCGCGATGGCGAGGAGCTGGCGCTGGCCCTGGCTCAGGTTGCTGCCGCGCTCCTGGAGCACCGTGTCGTAGCCATGCGGCAGGCGGTGGATGAACTGGTCCGCGTTGGCGAGGCGGGCGGCGGCGACGATCTCCTCCTCCTTCGCGTCCAGGCGGCCGTAGCGGATGTTGTCGCGCACCGTGCCGGCGAAGAGGTACGTGTCCTGCAGCACGATGCCGAGCTGGCGGCGCAGGTCGCCCCGGCGGAGGGTGCGGATGTCCTGCCCGTCGACCAGGATGGCGCCCTCGTCCACGTCGTAGAACCGCGACAGCAGGTTGATGACCGTCGTCTTCCCCGCGCCCGTCGGTCCCACCAGCGCCACCACCTGGCCCGGCTTCGCGCGCAGGTCCACGTCGCGCAGGACCGGCGTCTCCTTGTCGTAGGAGAAGCTCACCTTATCGAACACCACGTCGCCGGTCACGCTCGGCAGGGGCTTGGCGTCGGGCTCGTCGGCCTCCGGCGTCTCGTCGATGACCGCGAAGACGCGCTCGGCCCCGGCGATGGCGCCCTGGATCGCGTTGTAGAGGTTGGCGATCTCGTTCAGCGGGCGCGAGAAGTGGCGCGTGTAGTTGATGAAGCCGGCCACCGTGCCCACCGTCGCGGTGTGCATCACCACCAGCGCCCCGCCCGCTCCCGCCACGACGGCCAGGCTCAGGTTGCCGATGAAGTTCATCATCGGGCCGATGGTGCCGGAGTACATCTGGGCGCGCGTGGCGGCGTGGCGCAGCTCGGCGTTCGCCTTGTCGAACTGCTCCATCACGGCGGACTCGCGGTGGTAGGCCTTCACCACGCGCTGGCCGGAGATGGTCTCCTCGACGAGCCCGTTCAGCGCGCCGAGGGCGGCCTGCTGCAGCCGGAACTGCGTGCGGATGGCCTTCGCCACCCAGCGGTTCAGCAGCAGCGTCGTGACCGTGACCGTCGTGATGCTGATGGCCGCGAGGGTTGCGTTCATCCAGAACATGGCCGCCGCGATGCCCACCATGCCCAGCACGCCCGACACGATCTGCGACACGCTGTCCGAGATGACGACGTTGATGTTCTCCACGTCGTTCGTCAGCCGGCTCATGATGTCACCCTGCGCGTGGGTGTCGAAGAAGCCGATGGGGAGGCCCTGCAGCTTGCCGAACAGCTCGGCGCGAATGGCGCGCACCGTCCGCTGCGAGGCCCCGGCCATGATGTACGTCTGCAGCCACATCAGCAGGGCGTTG
>CAZFLM010000077.1:0-12869 GCA_964519955.1 uncultured Chthonomonadaceae bacterium
CCCGCAGGGGACTTCGCCGGACGCAGAACCGGGTTTCAACCCGGTGGCCGCACCGACCCCCTCCCGCAAGGGGCGGGGGCCTCGGAGCGCAGCCCGGCGCCATGCGAGAAGCGCCGCGCCACGCAAAGCCCCAGTCCCCGCAGGGGACTTCGCCGAATGCAGAACCGGGTTTCAACCCGGTGGCCGCACCACGCCTCGGCCCCGCACCTGCTTCCTGTCGCGCCCTTCTTGCCGGCCGCCCAGGCTCCTGCTATAATCGCACTGGCGGGAGCGCCGTTCTACTCGCTTCTGGCTACTCGCTCCTCGCTACTTCCATCACCAGTTTACCGGCGCGTGACCGCTTCCTGCAAGGAAGGGCGACCCTCGATGCTGAGCGGCTTCGTACTCCCCGAAGACCCTGAGTACACCATCCACGACAGCGCCGCCGATTCGGCGCGGTTCGCGCACTTCTGCCTCGAGTCGACCGCGCACGGGCGCTGGCGCGCGGCCTCCAGCTTCGTCGACGTCGAAGGCGCCCCACAGCACTGGCACGGCTTCGGCGACCTGGAGGGCCCCGGGTGGGCGGCCAACGCCGTGGGCGGGGCGTACCAGCTCTACGCTTGGGGCCGCTACGACCACTGCAGCATTCTAGAGCGCGTGGGCCTGGGCTTGCTGGACCACGTGCTGCACGACGGGTTCGTCCAGGACGGCGGCTTCATCGTGGGCTACCGGGACACGGCGCGGAACCGGTTCTGCCTCAACTTCAAGCACACCGACGACTGGTTGTGCCCCGGTTCGATGGCCAAGATGGCGCTGCAGATGCTCTGGGCCGCCGACACGATCGCGCCGGACGATGTGCACACGCCGAAGCTGCGCGATGCCGCCGCCCGGGCCGCCGAGTGGCTGCTTCGCAGCGTCCAACTCGTCGACGGCTGGATCCCGCGCCGCTGCACGCCGGACGGGACCCCCTACCCCAAGAGCGCGGAGGGCGGCGACGACCCCTGCTTCGCGTCCAGCGCGGACGGCCTCTACGTGCCCTGGCTCCTCGCCGAGCTGACCAGCCGGGGCCTCGCCGACCACCGCGCGCGGCTGCGGGAACTGGTGGACGTCGTGGTCGGGCGCGGCGGCATCACCGGCAGCATCAACCACGACACGTACGACGCCGACGAGAACGTGGCCCACGCCGAGGAGTACCGGCTGCTGCGCCGGGCCGCGCGCGTGCTGGACGATCCGAAGCTGCTGGAGTTCGGCCTGGAGCGCGCGCTGCCGGGCCTCGACCGCTTCCGCATGGCGGAGGACCGCAATGGCGTAGCGACGCGCGGCCTGTTCTACATGGAGGACACGTGGGATACCGCGTACCTCTGGGAGAACGCCGAGATCGCGCTCGCGTACCTGGAGGCCTACGCGGACACCGGCGAACGGGCCTACGCCTGCCGCGCCGTGACCACGCTGCGAGCTGTCGCCAGGCACCACCACGGGCCGCACGGCTTCCTGACCGAGGGCGTGGACTGGAACAACCACGTCGGCCGGGAGCACCACATCGACGGGGCCGAGTTCGGCGCGATCCGCTACACCGAGCCGCTCCTGAACAACCTGCACCACGTGGAGGCCGCGCTCAGCTTCCTCAGGACGATGGGCCGTTCCGACTGCTAACCCATGCGCATCCGCCTGTTCATCCGGCGTAACCGTGCGATCTCCCTCGCCTGCGGGCTCTGCTGGCTCGCGGCGCTCGGTGTCCTGTGCACCGGCCAGTGGCGCCTGGCCTTGTTCGTGCTGCTCCTCCCCGTCCTTGTAGCCGAGTACTACTTCCGCATCAAGAGCGAACTGACCGTCGCACCCGTCTCGTGGGAGCAGAAGCAGCTCGGCCTGAAGCAGGGCCCTGCCGCCCTCGGCGCCAATGCGCTCATCCTGGCGATGGGGGTCGACGACCGCGAGCGCCGGGCCGCCCAGGAGGCGCTGCTGAAGGAACTCCCGTTCCTGCGCGCGCCGGTCTACGAACGCTTCGACGAGTCGCAGCGCGAAGCCCTCCGCATGCTCTGCGCCGAGACCAGGGACGCTGAACTGGCCGTCCTCCTGCTCGAAGCTTACGAGTGGGTCGAGGACGTGGAGGCGCTCCCGCACGTGCTGCGGGTCGCGGACGGACGCGGCAAGGTGGGCCGGGCGCGCCGCGTGCTGGAGGCTGCCCGGCACTGCGTCCGCTTCCTGGAGGCCGTCCAGCGCGAGCGACGCGACGCCTCCACCCTCCTGCGCCCCGCCATGCCCGACGGCTCCCGCCTCTTGCGTCCGGCCGGCGGCACCCCCACGACGCCCGACTCGCAGCTCCTGCGGCCCGTTCTTGGCGCCGACGACGAGCGTGGGCCATGAGCTGGCTGAAGCGGATGGCACGACGCCTCGTGCTGAACAACTGGTGGGTCGTAGCGATACTCGGATTCCTGGCCGCCGCAGGACTTGCGCTGGTTGCCGGCGCCTGGGATCACGCCATCGTCCTCGGAGCCGTTGCCGTGCTGCTCCTGCCCATCAGTTGTCTGTCGCCGGAGGAGAAGAACAACTGGTTCACCTGGGAAGACCGCAAGCTCCTCGCCAAGCGCGGCCCGTCCGCCGTCGGCGACCTCGCCACGGTGATGACGACCAGTCTCAACGCTCAGGCCCGCGAGGTGGCCAAGGACGCGCTGCTGAAGCTGCTGCCGCGCCTGGACGCGCCGACCTACCGGGGCATCGAGCCTGGCGACCGGCAGGCGGCCCGCGAGCTGCTGGCGTCGACCGACAACGTGGCGCTCGCCGTAGCGCTGCTGCGCGCGGTGGAGCGCGTGTCCGACGTGGAGGCGCTGCCCGCGGTGCGGCGGCTGGCGGAGTCCCCGGCGACAGACCCGCGCGTACTGGAGGCCGCCCGCTCGTGCGCCGCGTTCCTGGAGGAGGCCGCCCGGCAGAAGCGCGATGCCGAGACGCTCCTGCGCCCGGCCGATGGTGCGCCCACCGACACGCTGCTGCGCCCGGCCGGCGGTGCGCCCACGGAGCCCGCGGAGCAGTTGCTGCGACCCGCCGATGCAGGCGCCGATCCTGCAAGCATCCCGGCAGCGCCGGGGCAATCGAGACCCGTATGAGACGCCGACCGCGTCTCCGCAGGCCCGTCGATCTGCATCTGGCCGTGCTGCTGGGGATGTGGGCGTCGTTCGTCCTCGGCCTGGTGGGCGCCGGAAGCAGCCAAGGCGTGCGCCTCACGGTGGCGGCCGGCGTGTTCACGTTGGTCGTCGGCTGGGCGCAGGTCGAGCGCGGGCGACGAGACCGCCTGCTGGTCGCGCGGCAGGGGCCGGAGGCGGTTCCGGACCTGGCCGCGGTGCTGCTGACCCAGCCGTTCGATCCGGAGCGGGGCGTCGCGGAGCGTGCCATGCGCCACCTCCTCCCGCGGCTCGACCGGCCGACGCACCTGGCCATGACCGAGGCCGAGCGGGCCCGTGTGCGGCTGTTGCTGCCCGAAACGGCCAGCGCGCCTCTCGTCCTGGAGCTTCTCGCGGCTTTCGAACGCGTGTCAGACATCGAGGCGCTGCCCGCGGTCCGGCTGGTCGCATCAGGCGGGTCGGCGCTCAGGGACGATGACCGTGTGCTCGCAGCCGCCCGCTCCTGTGCCGCGTTCCTGGAGGAGGCGGCCCGGCAGAAGCGCGATGCCGAGACGCTCCTGCGCCCGGCGGATGGTGCGCCCACCGACACGCTGCTGCGCCCGGCAGGCGGTGCGCCCACCGAGCCCGCGGAGCAGTTGCTGAGGCCCGCAGCCGACGACGACGAGGCGAGACGATGATGGCGGAGAAGCCTCCCGCGCGCTGGCGCAGCGCCCTCACGCAGGTGGCGGACCTGGCCGCCGCCGCCCTCCTGCCAGCGGCGCTCTTCACGATGGCGTGCGGCAACCGAGGGCTCGGGCTGCTGGTCGCGCTCATCCCGGTCGGCTGGGCGGCCATCCGGGTCAGCCATCGGGCTGCGTCGGGCGCGACGGCCCATGATGGCGCGGAGGCGATCGACCAGGGACTGGCGGACCTTGAGAACGGGCTCGCCCATAGGGGCCGTCAGCGCACGATCGGCGACGTCGCACGCAGCCTGTATCCGAGCCTCGACCTTGGCACATCCGGCATGCCCCAGCATCGGCGTGACGCGAGGGACGAGATCCTGGCAGTGCTGCCCACCGTCGAGCGGCCTACTTACGAGGCGCTGCCCACCGAGGATAAGGTCGCCCTGATCGTACTGGCTGAGCTGACCGACATGCCGGCGGTCGCCCTGGAGCTGTTGGCTCTGTTCGAGCAGGCGGAGGACACGCTGGCGCTCGCGGCGGTGAGGCGAATGGCAGGCGGCGAGTGCCCGACGGCCGGCGACGCGCGCGTGACCGAAGCAGCCCGCAGGTGCCTCCCAGTCCTGGAGGAGGCGGATAGGCGGCAGCGCGAAGCGGCCACGCTCCTCCGTCCTGCCGATGGTGCGCCCACCGACACGTTGCTGCGCCCCGCCGGCGGCGCACCCACGGAACCCGCCGATGGCCAGCAAACCGAGTGAGATGCGCATCATCCTGCGGCACTACCGGGCGTACGTCATCGCGACAGCCGCGTTGCAGCTCGCGGCAGGGGTCGCGCTGTGTATCCGGCAGCCATACGTCGCCGGTGCTGCATTCGTGCTCGCCTACTTGCTCTGGGGCTGCGTCGTCCGGCGCGAGGACGAGCGAACGCGGGCGATGACGTGGGAGCACAAGAAGCTCCTCGCCGCCAAGGGGCCGGCTGCGGTCGGCGACCTGGCGCTCGTCCTGGCGATAGGCCACCAGGCGGACGCCCGGCAGGCAGCGCAGAACAGCCTGCTGAAGCTTCTGCCCACGGTCGACCGACAGGTGTACGATGAACTGGATGCGAGTGAGCGCGACGCGATGCGTGAGGTCTGCTCGTCGACGGCGAGCGTGCCGCTGGCCCTCGCTCTGCTGCACGCGTTCGAGCGTCTCGAGGACACGGACGCCCTGCCCCACGTTCAGCGAATCGCTGACGGCCGCTGCAGAGCGGCAGGCGATGCGCGCGTGACCGAGGCGGCCCGGAGTTGCCTGGGCGCCCTCTCCGCCGCAAGCGCCCGTGAGCGCCAGGTCGCCACACTCCTCCGTCCAGCAGACGGCGCGCCCACCGACACGCTGCTGCGCCCGGCAGGTGGGGCGCCCAAGGAACCGGCGGAGCAGTTGCTGAGGCCCGCACCTGCAGGAGGCGCCGACCAAGAGGAGCACACTCGTTGAAGATACCGCAGGTCCATATCAGCGGCGGAGCCAAAGGGAATCTCGCGTTCGTGGCGTTCTACTCGCTCCTGGCGATTGCGGGCTCCGTGCCCCGGTGGGCCATCCCGCTGGTGTTCGTGGCGCCGGTCGCCTGCTTCGTGGCGTACGCGCTCATCCATGGCGCCCGCTATCGGTACGGGGCGAAGCCGAGCGACCCCCAGATGCGGCGCGCCTTCCAGGAGAACCGCTCCTGGTCGGAGATCCGCTCGCTGTGGCAGATCGTGGAGGCGCCGGAGACCGAGCCTGTCTTGCGCCGGCAAGCCCTGACGCGCCTGCGCCACAACGTGAAGCGCCTGACCGCTGAGGCCCTGGCGGAGATGCCCTCGCGCGACCGGGACACAACCTACAACCTGCTCATACGATCGGACGACGAGGTGCTGGTGCGCTCGCTCATCGCGTCGCTCGTCCGGCTGACCGCGGATGACGCGCTCCCGCGGCTGCGCCAGCTCGCCGGGGGCTACGGCGAGCTGGGCAAGCAGTACGGGCTGCGCAGCGTCGCCCGCCAGACCGCTGAGGCCATCGCCCGCGCCGCGGAGGCTCGCGAGGAGACCGGGCTGCTTCTCCGCCCCTCCGCGGCCCCTGCCGACTCCACGCTGCTGCGCCCGGCCGGCGGCGCGCCGGACAGGCCAGGCGAGCATCTCCTGCGGCCAGCCGAGCCCGACGCCGGTGACGAAACACATCAGTCGGCGCCGAACCGAGCGTGACCGGTTGCTGCGCTTGACAAGGGAGCCCAGTCGACAATGAGGAGCGCTGCCGCTGAAGAGGCCCTGCGGCGGGGCAGGACGGTCCGCGTCGAGTTCGACCGCCTCGGTCTACTCGACGGCGCCTTGGCGCGCATCGACTACCTCGACGCGTTCGCACGGGTCTACGAGGCGCCTCGCGATCTGGACCTGCGCGTGGCGATGGGCCGCGTGTTCGCCGTACCGGGCTGGATCATGGCCCTGCTGCGGCTACGCGACGCGTTGGTGCGCCCACTCGGCCTGCGCACCGCCCGCGACATCCGCGATGGTGCTGAGGACGGCTCGGAACGCCCGCCCTTCCGCGTCCGCGGGGAAGCGCCCGACGGCAGCGAGATCCTGCTGGGCGAGGACGACCGGCACCTCGATTTCCGCGTGCTGCTGCGCCGCGAGCCGGCCGGCGAGGGCCTGTGCCTCATCACGCTGGCCACGGCCGTCCAGATGCACAACCTGCTGGGACGCGCCTACTTCGCGGTGGTGCGGCCCTTCCACCGCCTCGTCGTGGCCGCGCTGCTGCGGTCGGCGCCGCGCCAGTTGGTCGACTAGATGCCACCATCGCGAAACGCCGGTCCGCCTGTTCGCGTCAAACGAAAGTGACGAGCCGATCATCGCGCCCCGTGAAGCGGCGCGTCCGGTCCGTCAGAGCAACTGGGAGAAGAGAGCGGTGGCGCAGGCTGACGAGGGGACAGGGCTTCCACAGGCAGGTAGCGTCCGCTGGGTCGCCTTGGCCACGATCGCCGGTGCCCTATACCTCTTGGGCGGTGCGGCCGGCCTCGCGGGGGCGCTGGCGGTACCGGGGATCGCCGTGGGCGGATTGCTGGTGGCCACCGCGGTCCAGGCGCGGGCCCACCGCCGCTGGGTTGCCTCCGTCCTGCGAGGGCCACACGGGCTGGCGAGCATCGGCGATCTCGTCGAGGTGATCCACCTTGAGCCCGAGGCGCCCGCCGATGCCCACCTGGCCGCGGACGCCCTGGCTGGGCTGCTGCCCGCCGTCGACAGCACGGCCTTCTACAGCCTGCCATTCAAGCAGCGCTACTCGCTCTGCAGCCTGCTCTCGTCCACCCAGAGCGCATCACTGGCCCTGGGGCTGATCGATCTCTTCGACCGGGCGGCCTATCCCGTCGCTGTGATGTGCCTGAGCCACGTCATCGAGGGGCGGGCCCACACGTCCAACGTGCCGGAGGTCTGGTACCGCGCCTCTGGCTGCCACCGGACGCTCACGGCGGCGCTGAGCAACCGGCGCGACGCAGCCGTGCTCCTGCGCGCATCCTCGCCGGATCCGGCCACGCTGCTCAGACCCATGCAGCATGGCCCTGAGCCGGACGAGCAGCTCCTGCGGCCCGCGCCGGTGGAAGCCTCCACCCACCAGCCTCTGGCGGATGCGCCGCGGCCGGTAGAGGTAAGCCAAGGTTGATGCGCCGCCTCCCTCCGCACGTGGCTCGATGGGCGCTCGCCATCTGGGCCATCCTCGCCGCCATCGCAACTATGATCGACCCGGCAGGACTCCTATTCGCAGTTGCCGCGCTCTTCGCCCTCCTGGCGGCGACATCACTGCCGAGCCGCGGCACGCCGGAGAGCGAGGCAACCGTGCCGCCCAGGTGGATGCTCGACCGCGCCTTCCACCCGACACCGCAGCCCTCCGAGATCGGCTGGCTCATCGGCATCGTCACGAGCGGCGCGCAGGAGTTCACGGTGCAGGAGATGGCCCGGACCCGGCTCCGGCACCATCTGGCCATGCTCTCCGTCTCGGTGTACCGAGAGATGTCGGACCACGATCGGCAGATGCTCAAGGAGTACATCCTGAGGGTGGAAGATGCTCGGCTGCTGCGGGCGCTCCTCGACGCTCTGGTACGCGTTGAAGCGATCGATGCCGCGGAGCAGATCCGCACGCTGTCGTACGCGCACTCGGGCCTGGCAAGCGATCCGGCTATCCGGCGTGAAGCCGGGCGCGCTGCCGATGCGCTGGAGGCAATTGCCCGCGAGCGCGCCAGGACCAGCAGCCTCCTTCGCCCGGCATCGGCTCCCGAAGGCGACACGCTGCTGCGACCGGCCTGCGGGGCGCAGACGGCGCCGGAGGAGCGGTTGCTGCGGCCGGCGGAGGGCGGCGCGGTAGGTGCGGAGGCGGAGCAGCGAACCGACTGACCGGAATGCAACAGCCGGCCCTGGCGGGCCGGCTGTGTGCAGTTCGAGTGCGCCACCTGAGCCGCGGGCAGCGCGGCCTACTTCAGGTTCACCTGGTACACCCCGTCCCAGACCGACGGCGGCGGGTTGGCGGCGAACTCGGCGCAGCGTTCGGCGAGAACCAGGCTCGGGCCGTCGTCCGGCTTGGTCTCCAGCACGCGCATGAACGCGGCGTGGGCGGCCGGCCAGTCGCGCTCGCGATAGAGCTTCATCGCCGCGTAGTGCTGCTGGCAGAGCGCCTGGGTGAGTTCGTCTAGCTCGCCGTGCCGGGCCAGCAGCTCGTAGAGCCGGATGCCCTCACGCCGCCCCTTCACCGCTACCTTGTCCACCAGCCGGGCCTCGAAGTGGTCCATCACCGACGACATCGTCGCCTCGGTCACCAGGATGCGCGTGCGGTACATGCGGTTGAGGCTCTCGACGCGGCTTGCCACGTTGACGGCATCCCCGATGGCCGTGTAGCTCAGACGCACCTTCGAGCCGATGTTGCCCACCAGCGCGTCGCCCGTGTGGATGCCGATGGCGGCCTGGAGGGCGGGCGGCTGGCCGGTGGCCTCGGACTGCGCGCGCATCGCCTCGAAGTAGCCCAGCGCCGCCTCGCACGCACACCACTCGGGGTCCTCCAGCGGGGCGATCGGCGGGCCCCACAGCGCCATCACCTCGTCGCCGCTGTACTTGTCGACGATGCCGCCGTAGCGCGAAACCTGCCCCTCGACCAACTCCAGGAACTCGCCCAGGCGCTCGACGACCTCGGCGGGATCGCGCCCCTCGGCGAAACCCGTGAAGTTCTTGATGTCCGCGAACGACACGGTCAGCCGGGCGTGCTTGCCGCCGATGCGCGCCTCGTCGCCGGCCTCGTGCAGCGAGCGGACGAGCGCCGCGGGCACATAGCGCTGGTAGGAGCGGAGCCCCGCCTTCATCCGGTCCAGCGCGCGCCCCATCTCGTCGACTTCCTGGATGCGCGAGCGCGGGGACGGCCGGTCCGGGATGTCGAGGTTCGCCACCTGGTCCATCTCGCCGGCGAACACGTGCAGGGGCCGCGCGATGCTCCGCGCCGCGTAGATGCCGGCCAGGACCGAGAGCGCCATCACGAGCAAGCAGGCCGCGAACGTGATGAGCGTGTTCGTCTGGACGACGCCGACGACCTCGCGCCGCGGCACCGCCACGATGACCGACCAGTCGCGCCCTTCCGTGTTCATCGCATAGGAGGCAGCCAGGTAGCTCTCGCCGCCCGCGTCCAGCCGGATGTCGTCGCGGGTGGCGGCGCCGATCTTGGCCCGGCCGATGGCCTTCAGCAGCGGGTCCTTCGACATGGCAGCCGATGGCAGCGCGGCGGGCTCGTCGTTGCCGCCCTCGCCGGATGCGTACCGCGTCAACTCGGCGGCCGACCGGCCAGGCTGCGCCACGACCCGGCCCTGCGACGACAGGATGCAGACGTACCGCCCGCTCTCCCGGAAGCGCTTGACGAACCCGTCGAGGTCGTGCAGGTAGATGTCGACGCCGACGACGCCGCGCAGTTGGCCGCCCGCCCCGGTCACCGGCAGCGCGGCCGTAATGCCCGGCATGCCGGCCTCGTGGAAGACGTAGGGGTCGGTCCAGACGAAGGCGCGGCTCGAGGCCGCCGAGACATACCAGGGCCGCGTGCGCGGGTCGAACGGTCGCCGGTCGCTCAGGACGACCCGCTCCCATGAGTCGTCCTCCGTGACGAAGTAGGCGCGCCGCCGCGTCCCGCCGTCGGACGGCCAGCGGAACTCCACCAGGTAGCCGCGCCCGCGCCGCCGAGCCCCGGTGAAGTACCCCTTCGAGTCGCCGAAGTAGACCATGTCGTAGTGGGTCGACGACTTCAGCGTGCGGATCAGGTGCCGGCCGCGCTCGCGCAGCGCCGCGTCGCGCGGCTCCTCGGGGGCGTGGATGCCGCAGGCAGCATCGCGGCTGAGGAGGTCGCGCAGGAGGCCGAGCGAGGGACGCGCGACGCCGAGGAACGCGCCGGTCTTGTCGACGGTCTGCTCGCGCACCTCGCGCAGCACCGTGTCGGAGAGCCGCCGCACCGCGCTGCGCGTGTTGTTGAGCGTCAGCACCCCCACCCCGATGCCGACGCCCACGGACAACGCCGTGACGAGGACCACCAGTGTGAAGCGGAGCGGGTACGACCGAGCGGGACCGGCGGCGTGCGGCCGCGGCGCCCTGTGATGCCCCTGGAATGCTGCTCTGCGCAAGCGCTGCTCCTCGCACATGGCGTGGGTGATGGGTGGCCCGTGAGCCGCTCCTCAGCCCCATCATTCGGCGAGCCGCCCCGCCCCTCCTGCGCCGTCTCGGGCGATCCGCGGCCTGCCAGGAATACCTGCACGCGGCGTGCCAAGTGAGCCGGACACGTAACCTGCGATGCGCTCGGCGAGTCCAAAGACCAAGGTCGCCACTCCAGCCGCAGCCCAGGGGATGCTCCATGCGTACCGTCGCGTTGCTGGCCGTTGTCCTCCTCGCACCCCAACCCGCCGTCCGCGCGCAGGCGCCGCAGTACACGCGCGAGGACGTGATCAAGTGGCTCACCCGCGGGCGCCTCTCGGGCCTCCCGCGCACCTACGCCGAGATCGCGAAGCTGGGGAAGCCGGTCGTCCCCGTACTGCTGAGCGTACTCGACCACCCCGACGCAAAGGTCCGCGGCGCCGCGTGCTCCTGCCTGGGCGAGATGGCGGCACGGGAAGCGCTCGGGCCGCTAATTGCGAGGCTCAGCGATGTGGATGCCGGAGTTCGAGGTGATGCCGCGTGGGCGCTTGGTGCAATCCGCGACCGCGCGGCGGTGCCGGCGCTCGTCAAGGCGCTCGACGACCAGGACCAGTGGGTGGGCCACTATGCCTGCCAGGCGCTGGGCTGGATTGGCGACAGCCGGGCGTCGGATGCGCTCATGGCGCTCGTCACGGACAAGGAGAGCGGACTCCGGCTATACGCGATCCGGGCGCTCGGCGAGATGCAGGAACTCCGAGCGGTACCGCTCCTCGTGAGCGTCCTCGGTGAGGACCGGATGCACTGCTGGGGCGAGCACATCGGCACGCTCGCACTTGGCGACAACGCGTCCGAGGCGCTGGCCAACATCGGCAAGCCCGCGGCGGACGCCCTGATCGCCGCACTCGACGACGAGGACCCCTGGGTCCGCGAGCGCGCCGCGATGGCGTTGGCGAAGGTTCGGGACTGGCGCGCGGTCTACCGGCTCGCGGAGATGGTGCGCGGCGACGGGCAGGCGCCGCAGTACGCGGCAGCCGGCGCGCTGGCCGCCCTGCACGACCGCCGGACCGCGCCCCAGGTCATCGGATGGCTGCCGAAGCCGGAGGAGTTCGATGCACTGAAGGACCTGGCGCCACACGGGAATGGCGACACGATGAGCCCGAGCGAGGTGAGAGCTGGCGAGCTATGCATGCGCATCGAGACAGCCGGCGCTTATCTCCACGACATGGGCGACCGCCGCGCCATCGAGCCGCTCATCGCGCTGGCCGGGGCGCCCGTCGAGCGCGCGCAACTGGCCGCGCTCTACGCGCTGAGCGGCATCCGCCACCCGAAGGCCTTCGACTACCTGGTACAGGTGACCGCAGGCAAGCCAGGCGCCGTGCGGGACGCGGCTTTGGAGGCACTGGGCGGGCAGCGGACGAAGCGCGCATACGCCATCCTAGCGCAGGCCCTGAAGGACGCCACAGGCGACACACTCCAGTGCGTCACCAATGGCATTGTCGCGCTCGGCGATGTGCGTGCGGTTCCCCTGCTGATGAAGAGGGCGAGGTCCGACGGCGAGGACCGCGTCTCCCTGTTGCTCACCGCGTCGCGCCTGGGCCGTACCGGGCTGGCGGCGGTCCGCGCCGAACTGCACCGGGGCGCACCGCACACCGTGGCAGACATCGTCATGGCGCTGGAGGAGCGGAATGATGTCGGCGCACTGCCACTCATCCGCCCGTTCGTCTCGCACACCGACAGCTACGTGGCTGAGCACGCCAGGGACGCGGTCTACTCGCTGGAGCGGGCCGCCAGGGACGCGAGGAGGAGGCGCTAGCGCGGCGGCACGCGCTGCTGCGACGGGGCCGCGGCTGGCGGCTTCTGCGCGGAGGCGGATCGCCACGCTTGCCACTGCCAGAGCGGGAGCGCGATGAAGCTGCCGATGACCAGCGCCGGGCCGATCCACTCGTGCACCCATGTCGGGATGAACCCGAAGTAGTGCCCGATGAACGAGCCGCTGTAGGCTGAGCCGGCGACGTCGAGGTTGCGCAGGCGCTGCTCCACTCCCGTGAGGAGGCACTCGCCAAGCAGGAGATCCGAGAGCACGAGCGAAAGCAGGAGCAGCACGAAGAGGACGGTCCAGAGCGTGCGGTTGCGGAACCACCCGCCGAACGCGGCGAACGAGCCGATCATCACGGTGACGATCAGGACGCCATGGAACACCGCAACGGCGTTTGCGAGTACGCGGTACATGCCTGCTCCTTCTCCTGGGGGCAGGATAGCACATTGGGGGCACTGGCGCGCCAACGGCATCGAGGCGGCGACCGTCGTTCCTGTTGTGGTGGGATGGGCGTCCCCGCCCGTCCAGTAGAGCGTTGTGGTGGGATGGGCGTCCCTGCCCGTCCGGCACAGCGTTGTGGTGGGATGGGCGTCCCTGCCCGTCCAGTAGAGCGTTGTGGTGGGATGGGCGTCCCTGCCCGTCCAGCACAGCG
>CAZFLM010000077.1:12969-17661 GCA_964519955.1 uncultured Chthonomonadaceae bacterium
GCGTCCCTGCCCGTCCAGCACAGCGTTGTGGTGGGATGGGCGTCCCTGCCCGTCCGGCAGAACGTCGCAGCAGCTCAACCTATCCGCCAGAAAGTGCGCAACGCGGCAAATCCTGGCGCGTCTCTGCTCCGTAGTCAACGTAGCACTACCCGCAGCGACCTGCCCAGAAGCAGGCGCCTATAGCCCCGGAGGGAACCCGAGATGCCTGCCGTGAACCTGCGCTCCGTCGCCGCGCTGGCGACGATCCTGTCGGCCTCGCTCGCTCTCCCCGCGCCGGTGTGGGCCGAGCCCGCCACCACCGCGACGCACCAGGAGAGCAAGCAGCTCTGCCTGTCGGCCGATACCCACATCAACAAGATGGGCGCCTTCTGCGTTCGCCCGAACGGGAACCTGCTCATCGGCGACGTCGGGGGCAACTGGATCAAAGAGGTGAAGCCCGACGACACGCTGGCCGCCCGCTGGAAGGTCGGCGTCGACCCCGTCGCGCTGGGTCTCGCGCCGGACGGCACGGTCTTCGTAGGCGGCGGCAAGAAGGTCATCGCCACGGACAAGTCCGGCAAGACGCTGGCCACCGCGACGCTCAAGACCGACGACATCACCTCGATCACCGCCAGCGACGACGATGTGTTCGTCGCCTGCGACTCGGACCAGGGCTACGCCGTCTACCGCATGACGCACAAGCTGACCGAGAGCCGCAAGGTGGTCGAGGGTCTCTCGGGATGCTGCGGCCAGATGGACGTGTGCTGGGCGAACGGGGCGCTCTACGTGGCCGAGAACGGCCGCAAGCGCGTCGTCATCCTGGACCGCGACGGCAAGAAGCTCTCGGCGTTCACGAAGGACAAGAACGACGACGCCATCATCGACAACTTCGGGAGCTGCTGCAACCCGAAGAACCTGAGCGGCGCCCCGGACGGGGCCATCTACACCTCGGAGTCCGACATTGGCCGCGTAAAGCGCTACTCGCCCAGCGGCAAGATGCTCGACTACATCGGCACGTTCAAGTCGCCCCCCGGGTGCGTCCGCGTGACCATCGGCGCGAACCAGGACGGCTCCAAGATCTACGTGGCCGACGTCGACAAGAACACGATCCGCGTGCTGACGCGCAAGGCCCAATAGCGCGATGGCCTCAGCGCTTGTTCGAGCGGCCGCCGGCGCCGCGCTCCTACCGGCGGCTCTTCTGTTCGCATGCCCCATGGCGCGCGCCCAGGACGCCCAGAAGCCCCTGCGCATCGCCGTGCTCGATCCGCTCTCCCACAAGCTGGCGTGCGCCTGCGTCAAGGGGACCGGCCAGCGGCGCTACGACAAGCTGGCGGAGTACCTATCCCAGAAGCTCGGCCGCCCCGTGCAGGTGGCCTACGGGCAGAACCTGGGCGGCCCGATCAAGGAGTTGGGCGGCATCGACCTCGCCATCGGCAAGGACTACGCGCTCGAGGCCGACCTGAAGGCGCGCGGGATCGAGGCGAGACGTGTCGCCCGGCTGACGGATCGCACCGGCTCCGTGAACCTGAACGGCTACATCGTCGTGCGCGCGGACAGCCCCATCAAGACGCTCGCCCAGTTGCGCGGCAGGACGGTCATCCTCGGCCCGGAGAAGGCGCCCGAAAAGCACGCGGCCGCGCTCGCCGCACTCGCCGCGGCGGGCGTCGACAAGACCATCAAGACGAAGCAGGCCGAAACCTGCACCATCGCCACGGCGATGCTCCTCGCCAGGGAGGCGGACGCCGCCGCCATCTCCAGCTACGCCGAGCCGCTCATCTACGGCTGCGGCACGGCGAAGAAGGGCGCCCTGCGCATCATCGGCAGGACAGCCCCGGTTCCGTTCATCGCGGTGTTCGAGGTAAAGGAAGGGCGGTCCCGCCCTGAGCTGCAGGAGGCCCTCATGGGTGTTGGCAAGGACCCCGCGCTGACCGAGGCGCTGGAGTCCCGCAGCGCGTTCGACTGGCCCGACGGGGGCGACTGGTCGGACTTCCGCGGCAAGGGTCGCGCCGGCCAGAGCGATTGGGTGCCCGACACGCTCCCCAACAAGCCCGAACTTGTGTGGAAGCGCCAGTTGTCCGGCCCCAGCAACGCGGGCGTCGCCGCCACCAGCACGCACGTCATCGTCGGCGACAAGGATGCGACCGGCAAGCTCGACGTCTTCCGCTGCCTGAACGCGGACACCGGCGAGCAGCTCTGGCGCATCGCCTACCCCGCTGCCGGCAAGATGGACAACACGAATGCGCCCAGGGCCACCGCGGTTGTCTCCGCCGACGGCAAGGTCTATACGCTCGGCGCGTTCGGCGACCTGTGCTGCACACGTCTCGACACCGGGCACGTCGTCTGGCGGCGCAACCTGGCCAAGGACTACCATGCGAAGGTGCCGACCTGGGGGTATTGCTCGACGCCTCTGCTTACGCCGACCGGCCTCATCGCCAACCCGGGCGCCGCCGATGCGTCCATGGTTGCGCTGGATGCCAGCACCGGAAAGGAAGTCTGGCGATCGCCCGGCGGCTCGTCTGCCTATGCGTCGCTCGTGAAGTGGCCTGACGTGCCGGAGCCGGGCTCTGGCCACATCCTCGGCTTCGACACCGATGGCGCTTCGGCCTGGGAGGCCGCGACCGGCCGACGCCTCCAAACGGTGAAGCTCGACCGGCCCGGCGAGTTCCTGGTGCCGAGCCCCGTCGCCGGGTACACGCAGAAGCTCGTTGAACACACCAGCTTCGCGATCCTCACAACGTGGGCGCTGCTCGCCGGCGAGAACAACGGCGCCCGTCTGCACCGCATCGACTCGCAGACCGGCATCGACCCGCAGCCCGTCGCCACGAACCCGGACTTCGCGCCGGACACGGTGACGCCCGTGGAGTGCGAGGGGCTCTACTTCGGGGGGCGCTTCAAGCTGATGTGCCTCGACGAGAACCTGAAGACGTGCTGGACGGCGGAGGACCCGGCATATGATGGGCACTACAGCCTGATCGCGGGCAACAAGCGGGTGCTCGTCCTCTCGCAGAAGGGCACGCTCTCGCTCATCGAGGCCGACCGCACCGCGCACAAGCTCATCGGCCGCTGGCAGCTCCCCGGCGGCGCGTCGTACTGGTCGCACCCGGCCATTGTGCGCAACCGGCTGTATGTGCGCAGCAGCACCACGCTCTACTGCTACCGCCTGCGCTAGGCTGGGTGGACCGGTGGGACAAGCCCACCGGCATCCAGGCGTTCCGCCAAGCGTCCTTCGGACGGGCGACCACACGTGAGCACGGGGTCGGGCAGATGCCCGACCCCGCTTTCCTCCGGTCCTCGATCCCCTGCACTACCGCCTGGGCTCCTCCACCACCGTCAGGATGACATCCGCGCGATTGCGGCTCGCCACCAGCAGCGGGTTGTACAGGAACGGGCGCTTCTGGTCGAACATGCCGGCCTTCAGCAGCCCCGCCTCCGCCTCGCGGTTGCGCCCGGGCTTGTCCGACGCCTCGGCATAGGCGATGATGCTGATGGTCTGGTCGTCACGGGGCATGCGCTTGTCCACCACGAAGCTGCCCTCGTAGCGGTCGCCGCCCACGGGCTCGAGCTGCACGATCGCGCCGGTCCGGCTGTTGCGCGCCACCACCACCACCGGGGTCGCGGGCTCGTGCGGCATCGGCAGCTTGGCGGAGATCGTGACGGTCGTGCCGCGCTCGGCGATGCTCGGCTCCAGGCGCGCCTCGGAGAACGTGAGGTACTCGGACTCGATGGTGGACCGCTTGCCGCCGGTCGCGGGCGCCAGCTTCACGGGATCGACCCAGGCGGCGAACGTGCGCCGCTCCGCCCCGCCCACGCGGTACAGCTCCTCCTCCATCCAGTAGACCTTCGCGACGCTGACGGCGTCGGTGCGGCCCTGGGCGGAGACCTTCATCACGATAGCGCCTGGCTCCTTGCGGGCTTCGGACGGCCGCTTGCCCTGCGGCGCCACGAGGCCGACCAGCGCCCCGGCGATGCCGCTCGCCGCGCCCACTCCCGCGCGCAGCACCGGATCGCCCGGCGTGCCGGCGGCGGACTTCACGGTGTCGCGGATCGGCCCCACGGCCAGGTTCGCGAGCTTCCCAACACCGCTCGTCACCTGCCGCAGGAAGCCGCCGCCGCGGCCCGCCAGGTTCAGCGCGCTGCGCGGCACAGCGACGGCGTACTCACCGTCCGGCCCACTCTTGGCGTAGTCGATGACGCGGTTCTTCTGATCGTAGACCGCGACCATCGCCCCCTCGATGGGCACTCGACCGTCTGCCGAGAGCACGCGCCCGGTCGCCCACACCAGGTCCTCAGCCCGCGCGCCGGCACCCAGTAGGCCAAGCAGAACCACAATCAGCAGGCTGCAGAAGCGCATCGTGCGCGACATGGTGGGGTCATCCTCCGGAGTTCGACATCCGCAACGGCTCTACGGCCATTGTACACGCGGCAGCACCGCCCCGGCAAGTGGCGCGGCCAGTCCGAGCCGCACCGATCCCAGCCCGCGGAGGCGGGCTTCGTGCCGCTCTCAGGCGCGACTTCAGTCGCCGGCGCCCACGCCCAGCCCGCGGAGGCGGGCTTCGTGCCGCTCTCAGGCGCGACTTCAGTCGCCGGCGCCCACGCCCAGCCCGCGGAGGCGGGCTTCGTGCCGGTCTCAGGCGCGACTTCAGTCGCCGGCGCCCACACCCAGCCCGCGGAGGCGGGCTTCGTGCCGGTCTCAGGCGCGACTTCAGTCGCCGG
>CAZFLM010000077.1:17761-31302 GCA_964519955.1 uncultured Chthonomonadaceae bacterium
GGAGGCGGGCTTCGTGCCGGTCTCAGGCGCGACTTCAGTCGCCGGCGCCCACACCACGTCTGGCTCGGCACACCCTATTTGACGGATTCCTTAGCGCCGAGTATAATGACGAGGCCCAGGAGCGTGATGGGTGCAACATGCCGCGACGAGGATTGCGGCGCCACGCTTGCCGTTGCTGGGCATCCAGTGACTTTCCCGTTCCGCCTGCACAGACGCGCCGCGGAACGTCTAGGTTCCACTCGACCCGCCGATCTGCGTTCACCAGTTGCGGCGGACCACAATTCGGCGGCGCCGGCTGCGTCGAGCAAACGGCTCGACGCGCGCGCCGCGACAACCAGGAGATTCGTTATGATGAGCGACGAGTCCCCGGCGGACGTTGCCGCGACCAACGCGGCCCCTCCGGTGGACGACACGACGCGCGCCGACGCGTCAGCACCTGTCGGCGACCCCACTGCTGCTCCCAAGCCCACGCGCGCCCGCAAGCCCCGAGCGCCCAAGGCCGCTGCCGCGCCGCCTGCCGAGCCGGTGGTGGAAGCAGCCCCGGAACCTGCAGCCGAGCCCGAGCCGCCTGCCGCCAAGCGCCCCCGGCGCACGCGCGCCACGAAGCCGGCCGCCCCCGCTGCCGAGGAAGCGCCGGCCCCGCTTCCGCCGGTCGAGAGCGCCCCCGCGCCCGTGCAGACCGAGGCGCCCGCGGAACAGCCGGCCGAAGCGCCTGCGGCCGAGCCCAAGCCGCGCGCCACCCGAGCCCGCCGCAGCACCGCCAAGGCCAAGGCGGAGCCCGAAGCCGCGGCGCCGGCGCCGACTCCCGAGCCCGAACCCGCGCCGGAGCCCCCTGCCGCGGCTCCCGTCGCGGAAGCGCCTGCCGAACCCGAGGCCAAGCCCTCCAAGCCTGCCGCACGCCGACGGCGATCCTCGTCCAAGGCAGCGGCCGTTGAGCCCGAGGCTGCGCCCGAAGCGCCCGCGCCGGCTCCTGAGGTTCCGGCCGAGCCCGTCGCCGCCGCCGCACCTGAGACCGAAGCGCCGGCGCCTGCCGCCGAGGAGGCCGCTCCGGCCCGTCCGTCGCGCCGCCGCCGACGTGGCACAGGCGCCAAGGCGGAGCAGCCGGCCGAGGCGCCGGAAGCCACACAGCCCGAGCCCGCCGCTGCCGAAGCGCCTGCGGCGCCCACCGAGGAAGCGGCTGCCGCTCCTGCCGAAAAGCCGGGCCGCCGCCGATCGAGGCGGGGTCGCCGGGGCGGCGAGGCCACTGCAGAGGCCGCGCCGGTAGTCGAGGCGCCCGTCGAGGCCAAGCCGGCAACGGAGAAGCCCCAGGGCCGCCGCGGCTCGTCGCGCCGACGCGCAGCCCCCGAGCCCGAACCGACCCAGCCCGGCGCGCGCCTGACAAGCCGCCACGGGCACCCCGAGATCGTGGTCAACGGCACCACCGTGCCGCCGTTCCTCTTCTTCGGCAACCTGTCCGGTCAGAAGGAGCAGCGCCGAGTCGCCAGCGAAGTCGAGCGCGCGGCCAAGGCAGGCGTGCACGTTCAGTCCACGCTGATCGAGCTGGTCTGCCCCATCCCGCCGGACGATACGGTCTACGAGTCTACCGACACGCGCCTCCAGACCATTCTGGAGGCCGACCCGCGCGCGCTGCTCATGCCCCGCATCGTGTTCGTTCCCGCGCCCGGCTGGCGCCACCAGTACCCGAACGAGGTCAACCACTACGCGGACGGGAGCACCGACGACCCATCGATCGCGTCCGCCATGTTCTGGACCGATGCGGTGAACGCCCTGCGCGCGCTCATCGAGCACATCCAGCGCACCACGTACGGCGAGCGCGTCATCGGCTACCACCTGGAGCGCGGCGAGTGGTTCCATCCGGCCGACATGGGCTACGACCGCTCCTACGCCAACCGCGAGGGCTTCCGCCAGTGGCTCCGGACCAAGTACCACAACAGCGAGGTCGCGCTGCGGGCCGCGTGGTACGACGGGGCCGTCCAGTTCTACACCGTCGACATTCCGCCGCAGCCCACGTCGGACCGCCCGGAGGAGGCCTTCTTCGAGCCGCGCCGCGAGCGCCGCTGGATCGACTTCAACGAGTACACGTCCGAGGCCACGGCAAACCGCCTGATCGAGTTGTCCAAGGCGGTCAAGGAGGCCTCGAGCGACCGCGCGCTTGTATCTGTGTGCTACGGCTACACGTTCGAGTTCGGCCACGCCGGCTCGGGCCACCTCGCGCTCGCCAAGCTGCTGGCCGCTCCGTCCATCGACCTCGTCTGCGGGCCGCCGTCCTACCGCGACCGGCAGCCGGGCACGTCCGGCGCCTTCCCGAGCCCCATGGACTCGCCGGCGATCCATGGCAAGCTGTGGCTCTCCGAGGACGACACCAAGACGCACCTCGCTCCCAGTCAGGGGGGCGACGACGACTTCAACCCGCGCATGGACAGCAAGTCGTCCACTGAGCAGGTGCATCTGCGGGCGCTGGGCGCCTCACTCGCGCACCAGACCGGCACCGGGTTCATGGACCTCTGGGGCGAGGGCTGGCTCGACGCGGACGACGTGTGGCAGCGCATCGGCAAGATCGTCGAGCGCCAGGCCGCCTACGCCAAGGCGCGCAAGGCTCCTTCGCCGGACGTTGTGGTCCTGGTCGACGAGCGCAGCCTGGCGCACGTCCGCCGCGGCGACAAGTTCATGCGGCGCGTCCTGCAGGGCCAGCGCGAGGCGTTCCTGCGGTGCGGCGCGTCGGTGGCCTTCTGCCTGCAGAACGACGTGACCGCCAAGGCGTTCCCGACGGACGCGAAGCTGTACGTCTTCCTGAACCCCTATCGGCTCACCATCGAGCAGCGGGCCGCCATCCGCGAGAAGCTGCAGAACGGCGGCAAGACGCTCGTGTGGACGTACGCGGTGGGTGTCTGCGCCGAGCGCGGCGAACCCGAGGATAGCCCGACCGATCTGGTGGCGATGAGCCTGCGCCGGCAGCCCTGGCACTCCGAGGTCGGGTCGAAGCTCGCCGACGGGCGTCACCCCATCACGGATCGAACGCAGGAGCGCGCGCTCGGCATTCGCGAGCGCCTGAACCCGTCGTTCTACGTCGACGACGACGCCCCGGGCATCGTGCGGCTCGCGGAGTACACCCAGACTGGCCTCACCTCCGTAGCGGTGCGTGAGATGCAGGACTGGCGGTCGGTGTTCTGCGGCGAGCCGGCCATCAGCGCGGAACTGGCGCGCGGCCTGTGCCGCTACGCGGGCGTGCACCTCTACACGCTGGACACGGCCGACTTCATCTACGCAGGCCCGGGGTGGCTCGTGCACCATGCAACCCGCGACGGCATGCGAACGATCGCGCCGCCGCCGGGCCTCTCGCTCTACGATATCGTCGAGGACCGCCTGGTCGATGACGGGGCCGGCGCGTTCAAGCAGTCGGTGCGCGCCAAGACGACGCGCTGCTTCTTCGTGGGTACGCTCGAGGAGATGCGCCGGCTCGGCATGGCCAACCTGGAGCCGGTACGCCGCGCGCCGGTGATGCCGCCTCCGCCGCCTCTGCCCTCGTTCCCGGCCCCACCGCCGCTGCCAGGCGCCGAAGATGCGCCGTCGGCTCCGGTCGATGAGGAAGCCGGCGACGAGGTCGAGGACGCGGACCTGCTCGAAGGCGAGGAGTTGGGCGCTGCCGATGAGACCGACGAGGGCGCCGCGGACGGCTCCGAAGATGCCTCGTCTCCGCGCCGGCGGAGGCGACGCCGCGGCGGCAGGGGCCGCGGTCGGCGCAAGAAGGACGGCGAGGGCGGCGGCGAAGCGCCTGCCGCGCCGGCCGAGTAGCCCACACAACAGATCGGGCGGCGAGAGCGTTCTCGCCGCCCGATCTGTTGTTCCAGCCGGAGCGCAACCGGCGCACGAGCGCGGGCCCGCTAGTCCCTCAGGCGGCTCTCCTGCTTCCTCCGCCACTCGAGCTGCTGGCGATAGAGCCACCGCGACGGGCCATGCGCGCCACCGCGCCGAGCCTGCACAACCGCCCAGCCCCGCAGCACCCGCGGCATGCGCGGCAGGCGACCCCGACGCCGCTGCGGCGCCCGGCGATCCATCATGATGCGGAGAATCTCGCGGTACATCTTGCTGCGTGCTTTCCACCCGCGCAGGAGGCCCAGCTTCTCCTCCTTCATCGGATGCGTCACGCCCGTGAGCCAGACCGTCGCAGTGGGCACGCGGTAGTAGCGGCAGAACCGCGTGATGGCCATCTCGACCCCATAGCGCGCGTTGCGCACGTCGGGGATCTGCTCGAACACGTCGCGCAGGATCGCGCGCTGCCCGCTCACGTTCGGCGCCAGCCTCTGCGACCAGTCGGTCAGCTTGCGGCCGCCGCGGAACTTGCCCACCGCCATCTCGGCGCGGCCCGAGCGGACCGGGCTCACGAGGGCATCGACCTGGTCCGGCCGGAGCCCCTTCAGATCCGCATCGAGGAAGACCACCACGTCGGCATCGGTGCGCTCGACTCCGGCGACCATGGCGGCGCCCTTGCCCCGGTTCTGCGGCAGGTTCAGCAGCATCACGCCGGGCAGCCCCCGAACCACCTCAGCCGTCCGATCCGTCGAACCGTCGTTGACGACGATTATCTCATCGATCCATCTGGCCATACGAACCACGCGGACAACATCCGCCACGCGGTCCGCCTCGTTGTAGGCCGGAAGTATGGCTGCGATCTTCAAGTTCGCGCTTCCCCCAAGTTGGCGGCTGGACTGCCCGCCCGTACCCCTCGCCCTCTGTCGGTCTACTGGCCGTAGGGGTAGTTCTGCGTCTCGATGATCTTCTCTGCTCGATCGATGCGCGCCCGCGTTACCGGGTGGGTGCGCAGGAACTCCGGTCCGCCTCCGGCCTTCTTCTCCATCGTCTGCAGCAGCTTGAAGAAGCGGACCATCCCCCTTGGATCATACCCCGCCTTCTGGGCGTAGGACAAACCGCGGCGATCGGACTCGTACTCGTCCTCTCGGCTGTAGCTGAGGCTCAGGATATCGGAGGCCAACCCCGCGACGTTCTGCAGATCGCGCCCCTTCACCAGGACGGCGATGCCGATGTTCGCCGCGAGCTGCTGGCTGATCATCTTCGCCGCGTGCCGGGCGTTGATGTGCGCCACCTCGTGGGCGATGACACACGCGACCGCGTCGTCGTCCGAGCCGGCCAGGTCCAGCAGGCCGCGGTAGATGTAGACGGGGCCGCCGGGCAGCGAGACGGCGTTCACCACGGGAGCATCGATGACCTTGAACGTGTAGGGCACGTCGCGGCGCTGCTCCGCGTGCAGCATCACACGCTCGGCGATGCGGCGGACCCGCGTGGCGTCTGCGGTGTCGGTATCGACGCGGTACTCCTTGTCGACCTCCTCGGACACCTGCCGCCCGAGGCGCACTTCCTCGCGCGTGCTCAGGAAGTTGACGTTCTTGCAGCCGGCGGTGGCGACAAGGGCTGAGCCGAGTGCCATCGCGAGACAGACCCGGCGCCGCCACGTTCCCGCCGTCGGCGCGATGCTACTTCTTGTTGCCACTCATCCGCTCCTGGACCTGCTTGGTCAGGTCGGAGGCCTGCTGCTCCAGCCATTTCACCGCGGGCGCAGCCTTGTCGTTGGCATACTTGGCGGCGTCGGCGACGCGCTGCTTGGCCGTATCCAGCGCCGCCTCGGCCTTCTGCCGGTCCATCCCGGCCACGGCTGTGCGGGCATCGGCCAGCGCGGCGTTGGCCCGGGCCAGCAGGTCATCGGCCTTCTTGGCCTCCTCCTGCTGCCGCTTCTGCTGCTCTTGAACGTTCCGCTGCAGTTCCGCCAAATCCTGCTTGACTTGCTTGATCTGCCAGGCATTCCAGGCCGTCGCGCCCAGGAACAGGACCAGCACAAACGCGATGAACCCCTTCATGGCCGTCTCCTCCGTCCCCTCTCGTGGGCAAAGGCTTTGGCTCGGTGCTCGATGTGTCGTTCCAGGTGGTTCAGCCGGAGCAGGGCTCGCGATCGCCAGCTCCGCGGGTGCGACAACAGCAGGCGGTGGTTCACTCGCCGGTCGGTCGCCCAGCGCTCCTTGTACGGCTCGTCGCCCCGGAGGAAGTCGAACTCCGCGGCGCCCTCCTCGATGGCCTGCCGGATCGCCCGCCCGGTGAGGAGCGTGCCCAGACTGTACCGCGCCATCTCGGGGTCGAACCCGCCGAGGTAGTACGCGGTGCGCTCCCGGAAGCGGAAGCAATAGAGCGACGCCACCGCGCGCCCGTCGACGTGCAGGCTGTGCAGCCGCAGCCACCCGCGCTTGTCGAACCGCTCCGCCACCATGCGGTGGAACCGTCGGATCGGCCCGCCGGCCAGCGCACCGGGCAGCAGCCTCGCCCGCCAGCGGCGCTGGTGCAGCGCGAACAGGTCGCTCAGGTCCTCCGCCAGGCGCGCCGGCTCCGACAGCCGGTACTCCACCGAGCCGAACGAGCGCTCCAGCAGCCGCTCCGAGTAGCCCAGGTTGCCGCGCATCTTCTTGCCGAGCTGTTTGGAATACGTATCCCAGTCGCCCGGCAGCGTCACGAATGGGCAAGGTTCTTGCGCCGCGATGGCCATGTGGCGCGGCTCGGGCACGCACCCGGCCTCGCGCGCGGCGGCCAGCAGCAGCGAAGTGGGCGCGAGTTGCTGCAGGTCGGCCAGATCGTCGCCCCGCCCCGCCCCGATGTGCCGCAGCACGGCAGCCGCAACCTCGCCGGCACACGCGTCATCCGCCAGCACGTCGAGGTAGTCCGCCGGTCCGGTGCCGAGGAAGGCCATGCGCCGCAGCGGGGTGCCGAGATGCCGGCTGACGTACAGCGGCGCGAGCCCCACCAGCCGCCCGCCATCGCGAACCTGCAGGAGCCGGAGGCGCTTGGCACGCCCGAACACGCGCCACCACGTCTCGTTCCACTCCCAGCTCTGGTAGACGGACGCGCGCGACGATCGGTTTAGGAGATCGTCCCACTCGGCATGGAGCGCTTCGAACGCGCTGGCCTGGGACGCTTCGAGGATTTCCACGAGTTCACCTTGGTGGCGCATTATAGCACCGCCAGGCTCTCGCGCTCAAGCAGACGGGTATTGACACGCGGGTAGGCCGAGTCTATAATGAGACAGCTTGGGACCGTGCGGGAGTAGCTCAGTGGTAGAGCATCTGCTTCCCAAGCAGAGGGTCGCGGGTTCGAGTCCCGTCTCCCGCTCACGATAGGGTCGGTTCACGCGGAGGTTGCGTGAACCGACCCTTTTGCTTGTGGTCGCCCTCCTTCCGCCCCTCTGCCGCGCATAGCACCGCCCCCCTCCCCGATCGTGTCCTCCTTAGCCAAGCCCACACTACCCCGCGTCCCGCGCTTAGCGAGCTACAGCAACACCACCGCCAGGATCGAGCCGACCAAGGAGGACTCTGCCGCGCCAGGGGCTGATCCTGCAAGCATGGATCGCGGGCCAGGACCCGCAGAAGGAACCACACCATGCTCCTGCCCATCGTGATGGCGTCGCTGGCTCCGTTGGTTGCACCGCAGGCGCCTCGGCCGGTCCTGCCGGTGTGCATCGCTCCCGCGCGAGCGGCGGCGGGCGCCGGCCCGTGGCGCTTCACGGGCGCCGTGGAACTCCCCGTCAAGCCGGACCGGGCGCTGCTCCGCGTGATCGCCCAGCACAGGTACAGGTTGCGCCTGAACGGGCGCCTGGCCGCCGTCGGGGCCTCGTCGTGGGGCGAAACGCATGACGTCGCCCGGTTCCTGAAGGCGGGCCGGAACACCGCGGAGATCGACGTGGCGGCCGACACCACCCCGGCGCCTGAGAACGCGTGGGTCGTGCTGGAGCGCGACCTGCCCCGCCCCATGGCGGTCGAGGAGCTTGCGTTCACCACGGCGGCGGCGGCGCGCGGCGAGTGGCTCTACGTGGAGCTGATCGACGCGGCGGGCAACACCTCGGGCTACTACTGCAGCGAGCGAGGCCGGCCCGATCTCATGCTGGGCACCTCGGGCGCCGCGGCCCAGCACGTGATACGGCTCAAGGAGCAGCCGCGCCTGGAGTATCGCGGGCACATGGACTGCGACCTCGCGCATGTGGTGCGCCTTCGCATCCGCATGGACCGCAAGGATACGTCGAATGGGTTGTCCGGTGCGGTGCGGTTCGCCGACCTGCAACTCCGCGGCACGGAGACCGTCGACCTCAGTGCGGCGGCCGGCTGGCGGATAACGCCGGGGATGGGCGAGCACCGCGGCAGCCAGATACGCCCCGCTGCCGCCGGCTTCGCGCTGGCCTACGACTTCACGCCCCTGCCGGACCCCAGGCTGAGCGTCGACCTGCGGGCATTCCTCGGCGCGCAGGAGATCGGGAGGCTCGCGAGCGGGGCCAACTGGACCGTTGGCGGTCAGGCGGCGATCCAGGTTGAGCCCCCGACGAACGACGCTTCACCGATCGACATCACGGACCCGCTCGAGACGGGCACGAAGCCGTTCGAGGCCATCGTGTCGCTCGGCGTCGAGGGCGGCCTCGATCGATGGCCCGCGCACAAGCCGCTGGCGCTGCGAGCCACGCTGTGGTCACTGGAGGCCCACCCGAGCACCGCGCTGCGCCTGACGGTGCAGAACTGGGCCGGGCGCACGGTGGCAACAGCCGAGGCGTCGGCGGCCGGTGACGCACGAGAGGCGGCGTTCCGGCTACCCGGACTGCCGCGCGGCCTGTACCGGATCGGCGTGGAGGTCGCCGCGGCCTCCGGATCGCCAGGGAAGCCCACAAGGACGGTGCTGCACACCCCGGAACGCTATGCCGCACTGGCCGTGCTGGGCGAGGGCGAAAAGCGGGTGAGCGCGCTCTTCGACACGCTGACGCCGCTGAGCCGGAAGGTGCGGGGGCTGCAGGGCATCGACCTCCAGTACATCGACAGCCCCGCGATGATGCTCACGGTCCGCGACCTCGGCGTGAACTTCCTGCAGTTCCACCTGGACCCGGCCCAGCTCGACAACGGGGAGTTCGACGAGCTGCTGGCGTTCTGCAAGGCCACCCGCCTCCGGTTCGCGCTGAACAACGAGACGTCGAACTGGGCGAGGTCCGCGATCGACAAGAGCGGGCACGACAGGTTCGACGCGGCGAACGGATGCCATCGGTGGGACATCGAGCCGCAGGCCCTCCGCAAGGCCGCCGCCACAGGGCTCTTCAAGGGCGTGGTGTACGACGAGGGCGAGCACATGCAGTTGTCGCGGAACGCCTACTCCGAGCTGCCGGACAAGGTCCACCGCAAGGCGTACTTCGTCGAGACGACCGGCAAGTCACTCCCGGAGGCGTACGAGGCGTACCTGGCGGCCGCGCGCGGCATCGTCTCCTACAACCGGTCGGCGGGCGCCACGATGCTGGTGGAGAGCGTGTTCCCCGTGCTCTGGCACCCGCTGGCCCGGGCCGGCGTCACGCTGTGCCCCAAGCTGCTGAAGGAGGACATCCACCCGGTCGTGCTGGCCCAGGCGCTGGGGGCGGCCAAGCAGTACGGGGCTCGCCTGTGGTTCACGCCCGACCTCTGGCTGATGGACCGCCTGCCCGGGCACTCGGTCCGCGAGTACGGGATGGCCCTGCGTCTTGCGCACCTGGCCGGCGTGGACAACGTCTACACCGAGTACTACACGTGCCTCGGCCTGCCGCGCGAGGGCGGCTACGAGATCACTCCCTACGGCCGCACGCTGCAGCTCCACATCCGCGAGTACCTGCCCGGTCACGCGCGCGCCTACACGTACCGCGACTACGAGCCCGAGGTTGCCATCGTCCGCTTCCCGGACAGCGACTGGGGGCAGGCTTCCTGCTACTACTGGAACGCCCTGTACGGTGCGGAGGACCTCCATTCCACGCCGGAGACCCGGGAGTGGCTGCAGGTGTGGTCGCTGCTCACCGGCGGGGCCAGCGACCCGCGCGCAGTCAACGCGAACAGCAGCGTCTACGATCGCTACGCCTGGCACTTCACCGTGCCGTCGCGCCCCGTCGCCGTGTTCGATCACCTGGTCGGCGATGCGCCCCTCGCGACCGCCAACACGTTCTTCGTGTGCGGAACCGCCATCTCGCCAGAGAGCACCGCGGCGATCGGGCGGCGCGTCCGCGCCGGGGCCATCTGCTTCGTTGCCTCCCGGCTCGCGCCGAAGCACGTGCGCGACGCCGCGGCGAAGCTGCCGGCGCGGGTGAGCGATGGCCGCGGCGCGTGGATCGTGGTCGACGGGTTCACGCCCGAGCAACTCGGCGTCTACCGGCGCCTGGTACCGCCCCCGGCGAAGACCATGCGGCTGCGGTTCCGCGGGAAGGAAGTGGGCATCTAGGAGGCGGGATGGACCGGCCGGTCACCTCCCGGTCTCGACGCCCATCCGCCGGTCCTTGCCGAACGTGAGCGGCACGACGGCGGCGCGCTCGTCCCACGGGGCGCCGAAGTAGGTGGACCACCAGCGGCCCTTGCGGTCGCGGAAGACGGCGTTGTGGCCACCGTAGGGGATCGCCTCGTAGCGGGCGCTGTACGGGCCGTAGATGCTCTTGGCCGTGGCGACGCAGCAGCTATAGCGCCCGTCGATGCCGTCCGAGCAGCAGAGGTAGTACAGCTTGCCGCGCTTGAAGAGGAACATGCCCTCGTAGCCCACGTGGTCGAAAGAGCCCTCGCCGAAGATGCCCGGGCAGAGGCTGGAGTGGTGCTTCGGGTCCGGGTCCGTGGTCGAGGTGCGCAGCCAGTGGTACGGCTCCGCGAAGCCCGTCATGTCCGGCTTCATCCGCGCGATCTTGCCGCTGTGCCACAGGTAGTACACCGTGCCGTCCGTGTCCTCGAAGAGCGACGCGTCGATCTCGTCGCCCAGGCGCTCGGAGGGGTGCATGTCCTCGTACGGCCCCTCGGGCTTGCCGGTCGTGCTCCGCAGCAGGCCGCTGCCCGAGGTCTTCGCGCTGCCGTCCCAGCCCGGCATGCTGTACGTGAGCCAGAAGGTGCCCTTGCAGTAGTGGATCTCCGGCGCCCAGAGCGGCTTCTGCGCATCGAGGTAGGGCTTGTGCCACGGGCTCGCGCCGTAGCGCCACACGGTGCCCATCGGTTCCCACGCCACCAGGTCGCCCGACTTCCAGAGGCGGATGCCGTTCTCGTTGTTGTAGCCCCAGAACGGCTCGCTCGTGCCGGTGAGGTAGTACGTGCCGTCGGGCCCGACGCAGATGCAGGGGTCGCGCAGCGGCGTGTCCATCAGCTTCCGCAAGCCCGCGGGCGGCGGCACCGGCTTCGCATCCGGGGCGCCCGCCGCGCAGACCACGGCCAGGACGAGCAGCACGATCGACGATCCGGTCATTCCCCTCTCCCCCTTCTGACAGCGTCGACAACACCCATTGACAGGATGGGCAGGATGGACAGGATTGGGGCGGGGCCCTTTGTGACCGAGCCGATGGACGCCAGCCAGTTCTCCGATGGTCGCTTGGGCCTAACCGTTGCCGCCACGCGCCCGACGAGGCGCCATCCTGTCCATCTTGCCCATCCTGTTGACTGGTACCGGCGAGACGGCAGCCTATTCGACGCCGCTGGCCCGGTGTCATGCTCGCGCCCCTTGACCTCCGCCGCTCGCCCGCCTACAATGGGCGCACTCGCCGCCGAGGAGGATGCGCCTTGAACCGAACCCGCTGCCTGTGCCTGTCTGCCTGCCTTCTGCTGATCGCCGCCTGCCTGCCCACGAGCGCCGCGCCCGGCGCGAAGCCGGTCCGCGTCGGATGCTACTACTTCCCGGGCTGGAGCACCGCCGACCGGTGGGTGCCAGTCGTCGAGTACGGCGGGCGCGAGCCGGTCCTCGGGTGCTACCGCGATGCCTCGCCAGCCGTGCAGGATTGGCACATCCGCCAGGCGACGCAGCACGGCATCTCGTTCTGGGTGTTCGACTGGTACTGCGACTACCATACCGCCACGATCTCGAGCCACAATGCCGCGCTCGACGACGGGTTCCTCCATGCCTCGCTGCGGAGCAAGATGGACTTCGCGCTCATGTGGTGCAACGAGGAGGCCGCCAAGCCCGACTACACCCGCGAGCAACTCGTGCGCCTGGCGGAGACGATCGGCAAGCGCTACCTCAGCCAGCCGAACTACCTGCGGGTCGCGGGCGGCCGCAACGTGCTGGTGGTCTCGCGGCCGGACCGGCTGGTGGAGCGCTTCGGGGTCGAGGGCACGCGCGCGGCGCTGAAGGAGATGAGCGACGCGGCCCGCGCCTGGGGTGGCTTCTACTTCGTCGGCCTCAAGCACCCCACCGTCGCCAACCTGCGCGACCTGCGCGCCGCCGGGTTCGACGCCTGCACGCTCTACTGCTACGCGGGCAACGGGATGGCCGAGGGCCAGAAGGAGGCGCCCTACTCCACCATCCTGCCCGCCATCGAGCCGGACTGGCGCGCAGCCTCCCGGAGCCGCGAGCTGCCCATCATCCCCTGCGTGTCGCCCGGCTGGGACTCGCGCCCCTGGTATGGCGAGAACGGCCTGTGGCGGACGGGCCCCACTCCCGAGCTGTTCGGCAAGATGTGCCGCGCGATGAAGGAGTGCGCCGATCCGGGGCTGGGCCTGGTGGTCGCGGGCACGTGGAACGAGTTCGGCGAGGGCACCTACCTGGAGCCGACACGCGAGCGCGGCTGCGGCATGCTCGACGCGCTGCAGCAGGCGTTCCTCCCCGGCGCCAAGCCGCACAAGCTGCTCCAGCCCGCCGCTGCCGAACGCGCCGCCCTCGACTTCACCGACATACCGGCCCACCTGGAGGAGCAGTCCTTCAGGCGCGGCGGCAACCTGGTGGCCAATCCGGGCTTCGAGCAGGAGTGGGGCTGGGAGAGCTTCGACGGGCCGCTCGCACAGGGGACGGCCGGTGATGCGCACAGCGGACGCCGGGCGATGGTGCTCGCCAAGACCGGCAGCGGCATCAAGACACAGGTTCTCTCGCCAGGCGTGCCGTGGCCGGGCCGGGCCACGAACCGCCAGGAGGTCGTGCCAGGCCGCAGCTACACCGTGAGCGCATGGGTGAAAGGCCGCGCGCAGGTGACGCTGGCCCTGTTCGACAAGGAGGGCCTCTGGCTGCGCCGCTACCAACCTGTCGGCGAAGGCGGCGCTCCCGGCGAGTGGCGGAAGATCGAGGCCACGGTCACCATCGACGACCGCGAGGCAGCATCGTTCGATCTCGAGGTAATCGCCCTCGCCGACGGTGCGTTGGTGGACGACGTGGGCATCTGGCGGCGGTAGGCCGTGCGGCAGCGGTGGCGACGGAGCGCCACCCTCCAGAGCCTGCAGGCGCGTCCCATCGGCGGGAGCCGATCGCGGTTACAGCGCCACGCGCTCCATCACTGTCGCGCCTCGGTACCGTGTGCGTGGAGCAGCCTGTTAGGCATCGCGCCAACCTGCCGAGCCGGGACCGTGAGCGACCGGTCTGTTGTAGTCGGCAGGCGGTTGTGGCGCTGGCGGGAGGTGGTCGCCGATCACGGCGGACCGCTCCCTCACGGTCGCGGCTCGGTACGGCGTGCGTGGCGGGGGGCGTGTTCGGCATCGCACCAACGTGCCGGGCCGGGAGCGTGAGCGACCGGTCTGTTGTAGTCGGCAGGCGGCTGTGGCGCTGGC
>CAZFLM010000078.1:0-29141 GCA_964519955.1 uncultured Chthonomonadaceae bacterium
AAACCCGGGTTGAAACCCGGGCCTGCCAGGCGCGAAGTCCCCTGCGGGGACTGACGCTCTGCATCGGCACACCCCCGACCCCGCAGGGGTTTCGCTCGGGGCCAGACCGCCACTTCAATGGCGGGACGCTCGCGGGTGCCGACGCGGTCCGCATGACCTCAGTCCATCGGGTAGGCTTGCTGCAGTGAACACGCTCGGACTGGCGAGCAACCGGAGGACTTGGCGATGAGTGACGTGCTTTCGCGGCGAGAGCTGTTGGGACGAGGGGCTGCCGCGGCGGGCGGGCTGCTGCTGGCGGGAAGCGCCGGCGCAATGTTGGCGCCGCCGAAGAGGCTGTACGTCTCGGTGCGGGACGGCATCCTGATGGCAGGCGGGTATGCCTCGGTCGCGGAGGGGCTGGCAGCGTGCGGCATCGCGGGCGTTGAGATCGGCGTGTCGGGCGACTGCTCGGTTGGCGCGCTCATCGCCGGAACCGGCAAGGACCGCCTGATGCTCGACAGCGACGACGACCTCAAGACCCTCGCGCAGCAGGCGGCTCAGGCGAAGGCGCGCATCTCCGGGTTCCTCGTGCCGAATAACTTCAACGCGAAGGACAAGGAGGCGCAGATCGCGTGGGTCGTCAAGGTGGTGGAGGCGGCCGCGAAGCTGAAGGTGCCGGCGCTGCGCATCGACGCCATCATGGACGATGCAGCATCGATGACGCTGGAGGAGCGCCAGTCCGTGTTCGCGGCGTGTACGACCAAGGTGCTCGACCAGACGAAGCGGTGCGCGGTCGACCTGGGTGTCGAGAACCACGGCGTGCAGGGCAACGACCCCGAGTTCCTCGAGGGCCTCATCAAGCGCGTGGGCTCGAGGCGCCTCGGGATCACCATGGACATGGGCAACTTCTACTGGGCCGGCTACCCGCTCGACACCCTCTACGACATCCTGAAGCGCCTGGCGCCGCACACGAAGCACACGCACGTCAAGAACATCAAGTACCCCGAGGCCCTGCGCAATACGCGGCGTGAACCCGGCTACGACTACGGCCGCTGCTGCTGCCCGATCCCCGAAGGCGACATCGACATCGCCAAGGTTGTCGGGTTCCTGAAGGCGGCGGGCTACTCGCGAGATCTGTGCATCGAGGATGAGTCGCTGGGCCGCTACGACCAGGCGACGCGGCGTGCCACGCTGAAGTCGACCGCGGAGTTCCTCGCGAAGCTGGTATAGGAGCCGCCAGCATCCACCGTGTTGGGCCCCTCCACCGGGCGGCGGAGGGGCCCATCGCGTCTACGCGCCACTACGGTCGGGCGCCGGCCTTGGCCTGCCCCGCGGTCATGCCCGCCGGCTCGATGTGGCAGGGGTCCCAACCGATCTTGACCGCCGCATCCCAGTCCTTGTCGGCGATGGCCTTGTCGATTGCCGTGCGCATCGCCGTGGGCAACCCCCACCGTACACCGGTCGAGCAGCCGTGCGTCTGCGCGCTCGACGCCATCATCAGCAGGAAGCGCTTCCCCTCCTGGCACGGATGATCGTCGTCGAGCAGGTCGACGGCCAGCGCCTCCGGCTTGCCGCCGTCGCCGGTGACGTTGTGGAACCCGAACAGCAGCTTGCTGTGGCCCGAGTTGTAGGCCTCTCGCTGCTCCTGGGGCGACCGCCACGCACACTGGATCCGCGGGCGATAACGGTGCCCCTCCAGGTCGCCGATCACCGCGGCTATCTTCTTGCGGAACGTCGGGTAAAGCTGATCCAGCATCGTGGCATTTCGCGCTAGTCGATCCGCTTCCTTCATCGGTCGCTCCTTGTGTCCGGCGGCTCCTCAACCGCTGGCGCCGCGGTCCAGTACGCATGGGCCCGCGACTAGACCGGCGCCCATACGTGATAGGTACGTCCGCGCGGCCGTTGCGGCTCCAGTCAGCGCCCCTCGCCCTCGTAGTAGACCCAGCGGGCAGACGAGCGGAACACGACGAGCGTGGCGAGCATGGTCAGCAGGAACAGCACCCACGCCATGGCGCACGCGTAGCCCATGCGGAAGTAGCCGAACGCGTTCTGGAAGAGGTAGAGGCCGTAGAAGAGGGTCGAGTTCGCGGGCCCGCCGGGCGGAGTGCCGGTCATCAGGAAGGCCGGCGTGAAGTACTGGAACGTGCCGATCAGCCCCAGCACCAGGTTGAAGAAGATGACCGGGGAGATAGACGGCAGCGTGATGCTCAGCGTCTTGCGCCACGGGCCGGCGCCGTCCAGCTCCGCCGCCTCGTAGAGGTGGTCCGGCACGCCCTGCAGCGCGGCCAGGTAGATGACCACGCCGCCGCCGATCATCCAGAGGTCCATCACGATGAAGGCCGGCTTCGCCCAGAGGGGGCTCTGCAGCCAGGCGCTCGCCGGGATGTGCAGCACCTGGAGCGTGCGGTTCACGAGGCCGTACTCGGGGTTCAGCAGCCAGAGCCACAGCACGGCGCTCGCAACGGTCGGCACCACCGACGGCAGATAGTAGATCGTGCGGAAGATGGCCATGCCCGGCAGGCGCTGGTTCAGCAGTAGGGCGATGGCGACCGAGAGGGCCAGGGCGATCGGCAGCTCGATGAACATGAACGCCGTGTTCGCCAGCGAGGGCAGGAAGTAGTCGTGATCGGTGAACAGCTCGACGTAGTTGCGCAGCCCCACCCAGTGCGGCGGCGAGAGGACACGGTATTCGCAGAAGCTGTAGTAGAGCGACGAGACGATGGGGTAGAGCGTCAGCACGGCAAAGCCGACGAGCCACGGCGAGATGAACGCCAGGCCCACCAGTTGATTCCGTCGCTCTCTCGGTTGGCGGCGCTGATCGCCCATCGGCTCCTCCGAAGGTCTCCGCCGTTCAGTTCGCCGCCAAACGCCGGGTTCCTCTCGCGACGGGCACAATGCCCGCACAAGGAATCGCCGCGGCCCGCACCGAAGTCTGCGACCGATCGCACCCTACCGCCGAATCGGAGACCCCGGCCATTCGTACCACGACCACCCGCGCAGCCGCGCTCGTCCTCTTCGCAGTAACCGTCGCGCACCTCGCGCTGGCGGCCCACCTGCCACTCGCCCCCGACGAGACCTACTACTGGGAATGGTCGCGCAACCTCGACTGGGGCTACTACGACCAGGGCCCGCTAGTCGCCTGGTGGATCCGAGCCTTCTGCTTCGTGTTCGGCGACACCGTCCTCGGCATCCGCATGGGCATCGTGCTCGGCGCGCTGGCCACCCGCGCGCTCATCTGGCAGCTCGCCCGGGATCTGTACGGCCCGCGCGTGGCGTTCTGGGCGCTCGTGTTCAGCTCTGTGATGCTCTTCAGCACGGTCGGCGGCGTCATCGCGACCTACGATCCGCTGGTGGCGCTGTTCTGGGCAGCCGCCTGCCTGCTGGGCGCTCGGGCGGTGCGCACGGGCTCACCGGCCGCCTGGATGGCGCTGGGCGCGGCGTTCGGCCTCGGGATGCTCGCCAAGCACACGATGGCGTTCTTCGCGATCGGCTTCGTCGTCTACCTGCTGGTGCGGCCGGAGCGGCGCGCGCTGCTGAGGACGAAGGAACCGTACCTGGCGCTGCTCGTCGGGCTGTCGCTGTACGCGCCCAACCTCGTGTGGCAAGCGCGGCACGACTGGATGACCTTCGGCCACGTGCTGCACCTCTCCGGTCGGGGTGCAGCACGCGGTGCGACGAAGCTGGTCGGCGAGTACATTGGCGGGCAAGCGGGCATGGCGACTCCGCTGCTGTTCCTCGGCATGATCTACGCGCTCGGCTGGTCCGTGCGCCGCGGGCTGCAGAAGGTGGGCGACGCCGAAGCCTACCTGGCCTGCCAGGCGCTGCCCACGCTGCTCGCGTTCCTCTACGCCTCGTTCCGCTCCACCGTTCAGCCGAACTGGGCCGCCGCGGCCTGGATGACGGCGCCGGTTCTCTACGCCGCGTGGCTGGCGGGCGAGACGCACCGATCGCGCGTGGCAATGTGGTTCGCCGGGGCGGCCGTCGCGATGGCCGTGGTTCTGAACCTGCTCATCGCCGTGCCCGACCTGCGGCCCGTACTCAGCATTCGGCTGCCCCGCAAGATGGACCACATGCGCATCCTCTATGGCGGGGAGGAGCTGGCCACGGCGGTCCAGCGCGAGCGCCAGGCGATGGAAGCCGCCGGCGGCGGGCGCGTCACCGTCGGCGCGGCGACCTACGACAACGCGAGCCGGCTGTCGTTCTACCTGCCCGGCCAGCCGCGCGCGTACTGCTACTTCCTGAACACGCGCGCCAACAGCTACCTGGTGTTCAACCAGCACAACCGCCCCGCACCCGGCTCGAACGCCATCGTGGCCGACGACCGCCCGCCAACCGACCCGTGGCTGCCGGCCTACCGCGACATCTACGAGCGCGTGGAGCCGGTGCCGGACGCCGTGCCCATCTTGCGGCCCAGGCTCTATTCGGAGCCGGCGCGCGTCTATCACCTGTACCGCTGCTACGGCTACAAGCCCAACCAGCCCGCGGAGAGGCCGGCGAGCGAGAGCCGTCTGGCGGGCGAGCCATAGCCCCGCCGTGCACCCACCGATGCCAAGGAGCCATGCCATGCCCGAGTACTTGACCACGCAGGTATCACCCGACTGGGAGGCGTTCGTCCGCTGCATCAAGCGCGAGGGCACGCCCAAACGGGTCCACCATATCGAGCTGTTCCTGGATGGCGAGGTGAAGCAGGCCATCTGGGACCGGTACGGACTGGGCGCCGACATGGACCCGAACGCGCCCGACTACTGGTTCCGCCGCGAGGCCGAGATCCAGCGGTTCCTGGGCTACGACTACGTGCGCTGCGCCTACGACGGCCTGGTGTGGCCCTTCAACCGCGAGGTGACCGAGGACACCGCGGACCTGCAGCGCTCCGGCGGGCGGACCTACATCAACGAGCACGCGGGGCCCATCACAACCTGGGAAGAGTTCGAGACCTACCCCTGGCCCGACCCGGAGAAGGCGGAGACCCGGGCGCTGGAGTGGTGCCAGAAGAACCTGCCCGACGGCATGTGCGTGGTGGCCGGCGGCGGATTCGCCCACTTCGCCGAGCACCTCACCTGGCTGATGGGCTACGAGTCGCTCTGCCTCGCCCTCTACGACCAGCGCGACCTCGTGGCGGCCATCGCGCGGCGGCTGGAGGACGTCTACCGCGTCGCCCTGGGCCACGTGCTGGAGTTCTCGTGCGTCAAGGCGGTGTGGGGCAGCGACGACATGGGCTTCCGCGGGGGCACGCTCATCTCGCCGGACGACTGCCGCGCCTTCTTCCTGCCCGGCCACCGCGAGATGGCCCGCATGGCGCACGCGAAGGGCCTCCCCTACCTCCTGCACTCCTGCGGCAACCTCAGCACCATCATGGATGACCTCATCGACGACGTGGGTATCGACGCGAAGCACTCGTTCGAGGACACCATCGAGGACGTACGGCAGGTGAAGCACACGTACGGCACGCGCATCGGCCTGCTGGGCGGCATCGACGTGGACTTCCTGTGCCAGGCCACCGAGGAGCAGGTGCGCCAACGCGTGCGCGAGACGCTGGACGCTTGCATGCCCGGCGGCGGCTACTGCCTGGGCACGGGCAACTCGGTCGCCAACTACATCCCGCTCGACAACTACCTCGCGATGGTCGACGAGGGCAGGAAGTGGGTGGGGTGAGGTGAGGGGGTCTCCGCGAGATGGGCTGGCGGGGCCACTTGCGTCGAAGGAACCGCTGTGGTATGATCCGTACTACAGGGGAGGCGATCAGACATGGAGGCCTTGTTTGGGGACTACATCAAAGCACTGAGGTTGGAACGTCGGCTCTCGTTACGGGCGTTCGCACACGCTCTGGGCTCCGACCCAGCGAACTACAGCAAGGTCGAGCGTGGCCTGCTCCAGGCCCCAACCGGTCCGGCAAGACTGGAACCGTACCGGCGTGCTCTGGGCCTGGAGACGTCATCGCCCGAGTGGCGCGAGGCGGTACGGCTCGCCTCGCTTAGTAGGGGCGAGCTGCCTCGGTCCGCGCTGTCCGACGGCGATCTGGTGGCGAAGCTGCCGGCGCTCTTCCGGACGCTGGACGGCGATCCAGTCGACGAGTCGAGACTGGATGAGTTGATCGCCCTGATCCGCCGGGAGCACTGACATGGACCTCCACGTCCCGTACCGATCGTATGAGGAGATCGAGCAGCGGGCGTGCTCGTTTCTGGATGCATACCATCCTTCTCGCAGCATCCCGATCCCGATCGATGAGATCGTGGAGTGCGACCTTGAGCTGAACCTGATCCCGGTGCAGGGACTGCGTGATGTCGCCGATGCCGAGGGGTTCCTAACGGGCGACATGACGACCATGTACGTCGACGCAACGGTGATGGACCGCTATCCGCCGCGGTTCCGGTTCACGCTCGCTCACGAGGTCGCCCACCTCTACCTCCACGCGGAGTATCTGCGGGCGCTGGCTGCCATCACAATTCAGCAGTGGAAGGCATCCGTGCTGGCGCGGCCGACCGACGAGCACAAGCGCCTTGAGTTCCAGGCCAACGAGTTCGCTGGCCGAATCCTGGTACCGAGGAAGCCGCTCCTGTCTGCGGTCGACGATCTGTTTAACAAGGCCGACCAAGCTGGTGCGCACGCGGCGATGATGACGGCAGAGGGTGTCGATCGCGCATGCTCCGTTCTGGCCGCGCGCTTCGCCGTGTCGGCACGGGTGGTTCGAGTCCGCCTCGAGCGCGAGGGCATCCTCACGGAGGGTCGCTGGCAGTAGGATCAGTGGACCGATCCGCCCTACAGATGCAGCAGGTGCTCCTTCGCGCGCTCGGCCCAGCCTGGGGCGCGGGCGAACTCGAACGCGCGGCGCACGTCGTCGCTGCCGGACTCGAGCCACTTGCGCACGGCCAGGTCGCCCACGAGGCGGTCGAAGTGGTTCGCGCCGGAGTAATTCGCCATGGAGGGGTAGGTGGCCCAGGCGAACTCGGCGGGGTGGACGCGCTTCAGCGTGTGCAGCAGCGCCAGACCCGTGGCGACCGGGCGGAACGCCTCCTCGTCGGTCACGTGGACCATGAACCCGGAGCAAGCCTTCGCGTTGAAGCGGCCGGAGGTAGGCGTGAAGCTGACGGGGCGGGCGACGAAGCCCGGGAAGCGCAGCGCGTTCATCGCCTCTGCCATCTTGGGGCCATTCATCCAGGGCGCGCCGGTCATGCGGAACGGGGTCGAGGTCCCGCGCCCCTCCGCCACGGCCAAGCCCTCCAGGAAGCAGGTGCCGGGGTAGATGAGCGCGGTCTCGTAGCTGGGCATCGCGGGCGACGTCGGCACGAAGGGCACGCCGAGTGCCGGCCAGCGCTGGCTGCGCCGCCAGCCCTCCACCGGCACGACGTGCAGGTCCGCCCCGATGCCCTGCTCGGCGTTCCAGAGCTTCGCCAGCTCCCCCACCGTCAGGCAGTGGCGCACGGGGATCGGCCAGCGGCCCACGAGAGTCGAGCGGACATCCTTCGAGAAGATGGGGCCCTCCGCCTTGCTGAGGTCGCCGCCCAACGGGTTCGGCCGGTCGAGCACCCACACCGGCAGGCCCACCTCGGCGCAGGCCTCCAGCGCGTGGGAGAGCGTCCACACGTAGGTGTAGAAGCGTGCGCCGATGTCCGGCAGGTCGACCACGAGCGCGTCGAGGTCCTTCAGCATCTCGGGCGTCGGGCGCATCGTCTGCCCGTAGAGGCTGCGCACGGGCAGGCCGGTCAGCGGGTCCGTCTCGTCGCCGACGCGTGCGCCGTCCGCGGCGGCCGCGCCCAGGCCGTGCTCCGGGGCGAAGAGCGCTGCGATCTTCACCCCGGCCCTGACGAGCGCGACGCGCGACGGCGTGAGCGGGGCCGGCAGCGCCGCCGTCGTCGCGGGATCGTTCGTCAGCAGCCCAACGCGCGGACCGCGCAGCTCCGGCACGTCGCCCCGCACCACCCGGTCCACCCCGAACCACACTCTCGCCTTCGCCATCGCCCTACCTCCAGAAAGCACCCATTCGGAGAGGGGACGCAGCAAGCAGCGTCCCTACAGTCCATCTGCCGGGCATTTCCGCTCGCGGCACGCGGCTTCCTGCATGCGGACCTGCGGCGTACCGGGTTGTCCAACTTCGGCGCGCCAAACCTTGACCGCCCTTCCCCGCCGCCGCTACAATGAGGGGACAGCAGACCAGCACCCATGCGCACCGACCTATTCGACTACGACCTACCCCCGGAGCTGATCGCGCAGGAGCCGGTCCCGCGCGGCGCTTCGCGTTTGCTCACTCTCGATCGATCGTCCGGCGCAATCCGCATCGGCGCGTTCGCGGAGCTGCCCGGCCTGCTGCGCCCCGGCGATGTGCTGGTGCTGAATGACACCCGCGTTTCCGCGCGCCGCGTCATGGGCCGGCTCGCCGACGGGCGCGAGGTCGAGGCGCTGCTGCTGCGGCCCGTGGGCGAGCGCCGGTGGGACGCGCTGGTTCGGCCGGGGCGCAAGATGCGCGCGGGAACGCCGGTCTGGCTCACGCTGTCGGATGGCGGCGAGGCTGCCGCCACGGTGGTGGCATCCACGGACGAGGGCGGGCGCACGCTGGAGTTCGCGGACGCCGCAGCCCGGGACCGCCTGACGCACGAGGGCGTCGCCCCGCTGCCGCCGTACATCCACGCGCGGCTGGCGGACGAAGAGCGCTACCAGACCGTCTACTCGCGCGAGGAGGGCTCCGCCGCAGCGCCGACCGCCGGGCTGCACTTCCCGGCCGAGATGCTCGCGACAATCCAGGCGGCCGGCGTGCGCATCGCGCGGGCCACTCTGCACGTGGGCGTCGACACGTTCCGCCCGGTCCGTTCCGACGATGTCGAGAGCCACGAGATGCACGGGGAGTGGTACTCGGTCTCGGACGAGGCCGCCGGCACGATCAACTCGGCGAGCGGACGCATCGTGGCGGTGGGCACCACGTCGGTGCGGGCGCTGGAGAGCGCTGCCGTCGGGCCGAGGCGCGTGGCCAGCGGGTGCGCCGTGACGCGGCTCTTCATCACGCCGGGCTACACGTTCCAGTGCGTCGACGCGATGCTGACGAACTTCCATCTGCCGCGCTCGACGCTGCTCATGCTCATCTCGGCCTTCGCGGGGCGCGACCACATCCTGGCCGCATACCGGGAGGCCGTTGCCAACCGTCTGCGCTTCTACAGCTTCGGCGACGCGATGTTCATCGCCTGAGGGCGCGTCACCGGATCGGGGATCATCCATGCGGATCGAAGACTACCAGAAGTGGCTGTCCTCGCAGTTCCTCGACGAACCGGCCGAGGAAGAGGCCGAACCTGCCGCAGCCGTGCTGCCCGAAGAACAGCCGGTGGCCGTCGAGCCAGCCGTCGTCGAGCCGGTGCAGTTCACGCCCGAGCCCGCACCTCCCGCCCCTGCTGTGCCGGCGTGGCGCCCACCGTCGCCACCCGAGGAGCCGCCGATACCGGCCGAGGCCGTCGACACGTCGCAGCTTGGCCCGGCAGCGTACATCGGACGCGCGCCGGCCACGCGCCCATCTACGCCGCAGCCCGAGCCCGCCGAGCCCGCGCCCCCGCCGCCCCCGCCCGCCCCGCAGGCAGCAGCGCCGGCCCCCGCGCCACATATCGACACCGAGCCGGTCTACACGCGGCCCGCCCGGGTGATCGACGAGTCGGAGGAGGTCGCGCCGCCGATCGATCGCTACCTTCGGCGACGCCGCCCCGAGCAGCCGGCGGGCCAACTGCCGCTTGAGGTGGCCGCCGCGGCACCCGAGCCGGAGCCCGAGCCCGAGGCCGAACCTGAGCCCGTAGCGGTGGAAGCGCAGGCGCCCCCGGAGCATGAGGTCGAGGCCGAGGAGACTGTCCAGGCGGACGAGGCTGAGACCGCGCCCGAGCCGGAAGCTGAGGTCGTCGAGGCCGAACCCGCGCTGCGTCCCGAACCGGCCCTGGTGCCGGAGCCGGAACCGGTGCACGCCATCGTCACCGAGGTCGAGAGGCCGGCCGCCACAGCCGCTCCAGAGCCCGCGGTCGAGGCCGAAGCGGCGGCTCCCGAGGCGGCGGCTCCCGAAGAGCCCGAGCCGAAGCCCGAGGCGCCGATCCGCCGTGCGCGGCACGCCCGCAACGTCAGGCCGACCGAGGTCGTGCGCGAGATGGACGCCAAGACGCTCTGGAACCTGGTGCCGCGGCACATCCAGACGCTCGTGGCACTGGACTCGGACGAGGTCACCCAGAACTCCTACAAGCGCGCCTTCCGCGAGTCCCGGGTGGATCTGGTGCAGAGGCTGCTGGATCCGACGCTCTCGCTAGAGGAGACCTCGCGGCTGCTCAACGTGTGCCCCACGACCGTGCGGCGCTACACGAACCGCGGGCTGCTGACGCACCAGCGCACCTCGGGCGATCAGCGGCGCTTCAAGCTCTCCGACGTGCTGGCCTTCCTGGAGGCGCAGCAGCAGGCCAGGGAACCGTAGCGGCATTGCCACGATGAGGGTCGCGGTCTTCTCGGAATGCTATGAGCCGGTTCAGAACGGCGTCAGCACGTCGGTGAGCACGCTCGTCGACGAGCTGCGCGCGCGGCATCATCACGTCTTCGTGATCGCGCCGCACTTCGCCGCCCATCGCGACGCCGAGCCGTTCATCGTGCGCGTGCCGTCGTACCAGACGCGGTTCAACCAGGACTATCCCCTCGCCTACCCGTGGTTCCCGCGCCTACGCCGCCGGTTCAGCCGCGTCGCGCCGGACGTCATCCACTCGCACAGCCCGTTCGCGGTGGGCCTGCTGGCGGCGCACCTGGCCCAGGACGACGGCGTGCCGCTGGTCTCGACCTACCACACGCTCTACAGCCACTACGCGCACTACCTGTTCTTCCTGCCGGACCCCGCCATCCAGGCCTTCCTGAAGTGGTGGATTCCCGACTACTACAACCGCTGCGCCGGCGTGATCGTGCCGTCGCGCGTGGCCGAGGACTCGCTGCTGAAGTACGGCGTCACCGCGCCGATCACCGTGGTGCCGACCGGTGTGCCGATCCCCGCGCCGGAGGACGTGAGCGCGGAGGCCCAACTCGAGGCGCGCGCGCGCTGGGATATCCCGCCCGACGTGCCGCTGCTCCTCTACGTCGGACGGATCGCCCGCGAGAAGAACCCGGAGCTGGTCATGTGCGCGTTCTCGGCGGTGGCCGACGAGTACCAGGACGCTCGGCTGCTCGTGATCGGCGGGGGGCCGTACCTGGACGAGTGCCGCCAGCGGGCGCGCCACCTGCCGAACGGGGAGCGCATCATCTTCGCGGGGCCGACGCCGCACGAGGAGCTGACGCCGGTCTACGCGGCCGCGGACCTCTTCGTGTTCGGGTCGAGCACCGAGACGCAGGGCCTGGTCATCGCTGAGGCGCGGGCCGCGGGCACTCCGGCCGTGGTGGTCAGCGGCGGCGGCGCCTCCGAGACCGTGCGCAGCGGGGAGGACGGCATCGTGGTCGCGCCTGAGTTCGGCGAGTTCGCGGAGGCCGTCCGATCGCTCCTGGGCGACTCCGCGCGGCTCGCGGCGCTTCGCGAAGCCTGCCTCCGCAACGCGCACGACTACACGCCCGGCGCGATGACCGAGCGCATCATCGGGGTGTACGAGCGGGCGACCGGCGGGCATGTGCACTCAGCCCACTCGGTGGGCTCCGGACCTGACGGAGCGCCGTAGCCTGTCGCGCCGCCGTACCCACTCTCTGCTCTACGATCATCCTGCCGCACATCGGAGTTCACATGGGGTTCTTGAGCCAGGCCATCAGCTTCTTCTTGCACATCGACAAGCACCTCGGCGACGCCATCAAGCAGTACGGCACGGGAACGTACCTGCTGCTGTTCGTCATCGTGTTCTGCGAGACGGGGCTCGTGTTCACGCCGTTCCTGCCCGGCGACTCGCTGCTGTTCGCGGCAGGGCTCTTCGCCCGCCTCGGCTCGCTGGACTACGCGACGGTCGCGCTCGTCCTGGGGCTCGCGGCGCTGACCGGCGACAACGCGAACTACTTCGCGGGCAAGTTCCTTGGGCGGCGCCTGTTCCGGGGCACGTCCGGCCGGTTCCTCAAGCAGGAGAACCTCGACCGGACCCACGCGTTCTTCGAGCGCTACGGCGGCAAGACGATCATCCTGGCGCGCTTCGTGCCCATCGTCCGCACCTTCGCGCCGTTCGTGGCGGGCATGGGCGCGATGACCTACCGCCGGTTCCTCGCGTTCAGCGTGGCCGCGGCGACGATGTGGGTGGGCATCTGCGTGTCGGCGGGCTACTTCTTCGGGAGCATCCCGGCGGTCCGCAGGAACTTCTCGCTCGCCGTCCTCGCCATCGTGGCCATCTCGATCCTGCCGGCAGTCGTGGAGTTCATCAAGCACAGGCGGGAGAAGGCTGCCCGTGAGCAGGCCGCCAGCGCGTCGGAGGAGCCTGCCGGGGAGTGAAGTGCGGCGGGTAGAGGACGGGGCCGCGTGACTCGGTTCGCCTGGTCACGCGGCCCCGTTTGTTCTGGGCTGGGGTCAGGCGCCGAGGATGGCGCGGAGGGCGGGCTCCAGGTCGGGGTGCCGCCAGCGGAAGCCGAGGCTCTGCGCCACGGCCGGAAGCACCTTCTGGCCACTCAGGAGGAACTCCGCGAACTCCCCGACCACCGCCTTGAGCGCGAAGCCCGGCACGCGGAACACGGCCGGGCGCCGTAGGATGGCCGCGAGCATGGCGGTCAGCTCGCCGTTGGTGGCCGGGTTCGGCGCCACGCAGTTCAGCGGGCCGCGCACGTCGTCTCGCCTCAGTGCCCAGCGAACCAGCTCGATCTGGTCCTCCAGGTGGATCCACGGCATGTACTGCTTGCCGGAGCCCAGCCTGCCACCCAGGCCCGTGCGCGTCACGGAGACGAGCTTCGGCAGCGCGCCGCCCCCCTCGCCGAGAACGGTGCCCGTGCGCAGGAGGACGACCCGCCATCCACGCTCACCGGCCTTCAACGCCTCGGCCTCCCAGTCCGCGCAGAGGCACCCCAGGAAGTCGCTGCCCGCGGGCGTCTCCTCGGTCACCGGGGTGTCGCCGCACGAGCCGTAGTAGCCGGTGGCCGACGCGTTCAGCAGCACCCTGCCATCGCGCCCGGCCTCGCCCGCAGCCTCCACAATGGCGCGCGTCGTGTCGATCCGGCTGGAGCGCAGGCGCTCCTTGAACTCCGGCGTCCAGCGCTGCGCGGCGATCGACTCGCCGGTCAGGTTCACCACGGCGTCTGCCGCGGCGACCGCCTCGCGCCACGCCCCTTCGCGCGCCGGGTCCCACGCAGCGATCTCGATGCCCGACGGCAGCACCGTCGCGGCACGCTCGGGCTGGCGGGCGAACGCGGTGACGCAGTGCCCATCGCGCGCGAGCGCGGGGCACAGCGACCGGCCGATGAACCCGGTTGCTCCGGCGACGACGACGTGCATACGCGATCCCCGCGGTTACTCGCCGATGACGGGCTCGCGCATGATGCGCGGGTCGGTGAAGATGTCCGTACCGTCGCGGCTAGTCGTGGAGAACTCGGAGACGACGGCGCCGTCGCTGCCGCCCTGGAACCAGTGCGGCGTGTTCGGCTTGAGCGTGTACTGCTGGCCTGGGTTCAGCACGATCTCGTGGAAGACCGTGTAGTGCTCCTCGTCGCCCATGGGGGGCCGCGCCTTGGGCTTCTCCGTCGCGTCGCCAGGCACGTAGAGGTAGACCGTGCCGAAGCGGCAGCGGAAGGTCTCCTCCTTGCCCGGGTCGCCGTCGACGGGCGGATGGCGGTGCTCGGGGCAGGTCTGGTGCGGGAAGAGCACCAGCTCCTTGGCGCAGCAGCGCTCCGTGTTCACGTAGACGACGATCTCCAAGCCGGTGCGCTCCAGGCACCCAAGCCCGAAGTCGGCCACCTCCAGGTTCTCGACCTCTTCCGGCGTCAGCACGATGCCGGCGCGATCGAGGTACTGCCGTGCGCGGCGGACGGCGTGGGCATACTGCTCCTGCGTAACCATGGTGGTGCTTCTCTCCTCTACCAAGGGCGATGCGACACGACTGGGAGCGGCGGCGGCGCACAGACCATGAGCGCGCCGCCGCCGGCCTAACCCTACCCGTACAGCGGGCCGTACGCTGCGCAGGCGCGGTAGTCGGCGCCCTGCGGCTCGAGCGCGCCGAACCTGGACCAGACGGCCGGGCGGAACACGCGCTCCTCGGGCACGTTGTGCATGTCGACCGGGATGCGCAGGATCGACGCCAGCGCGATCAGGTCGCCGCCCACGTGGCCGTAGGCGATGGCGCCGTGGTTCGCGCCCCAGTTGTTCATCACCGAGTAGACATCCGCGAAGGGGCCGCTGCCGGTGACGCGCGGCGCGAACCAGGTCGTCGGCCACGTCGGGTCGGTGCGCGCGTCCAGCGTCTTGTGGACGGCCTCGGGCAGCTCGACCGTGCAGCCCTCGGCGATCTGCAGGACCGGGCCGAGCCCCTTCACCAGGTTCAGGCGGGCCATGGTGCACGGGATGCCACCGAGCGTGGCGAACTGGCTGGACCAGCCGCCCCCGCGGAAGTAGCCCAGGTCGCTGGCGCACCAGTGCGTGGCGTCGAGGCAGGCCGCGGCCTCGTCCGGGGTGACATCCCAGTACGGCTTGACGCCGGGCTGCCCGCCGATCGTCTGCCGGCCCGTCCAGTCCAGCGCGGTGGCGCCGGAGTTGATGAGGTGGATGAAGCCGCCCGCCGCTTCGCCGGCCACGTCGTAGCCGCAGATGCGCTTCACCGCGTCCGGGCTCCAGAAGGTGCGCACGTCGGAGAACATCTGCGCGCCGCCCGTCAGCAGGTGGCCGAAGAGCATGGTCAGCCCGTTCAGGCTGTCGTTCTCCGTCGCCACGACGTACGGCTGGCGGATGCCGGTCCAGTCGAACGAGGTGTTGAGGATCGACTCGAGGAAGTCGCCGTTCGGCAGGAAGTCGGTCCAATGGCGCTGGCCCTGGAAGCCGCTGGCGATGGCGTTGTGCCCGAGGGCCTCCTCGCCGAAGCCCATCTCGGCCAGCTTCGGGTTGCCCACCATCAGGTCGCGGGTGATGAGGGCCATCTTGACGCAGAACTCCCAGTCGGCGTCCTTCTGCGCCCGGGTGCGCTGCTTGGCGGCGGGGTTTTTGTCCATGCCCTCGGGGCAATTGGCCTTCACCCACGCCAGCGCGCGCTCGTACTCCGCCTTGTCGTAGATGCCCTCCGCGATGCGGCGCGAGTACTCGGTGAGGTCGATCGACTCGGAGCGCATGCCGAGGTAGTTCTCGATGAACCCGGGATCCACGATGCTGCCGGCGATGCCCATGGAGCAGCCGCCCAGCGCCAGATAGGACGCGCCGCGCATGGTCGCCGCCGCCAGGCCGGCCCGCGCGAAGCTCAGCAGCTTGGCCTGCACGTCGGCGGGGATCTCGGTGTCGGTCACATCCTGCACGTCGCGGCCGTAGATGCCGAACGCGGGCAGGCCCTTCTGCGCGTGCGCGGCCAGGACCGCGGCCAGGTAGACCGCGCCGGGGCGCTCCGTTCCGTTGAAGCCCCAGACGGCCTTCGGCACCAGCGGGTCCATGTCCATCGTCTCGGAACCGTAGCACCAGCAGCGCGTCACGGTGAGCGAGACGCCCACGCCCTCGCGGCGGAACTTGTCGGCGCACGCGGCGGCCTCGGCCACTCCGCCGATGCACGTATCCGCGATGACGACCTCGACGGGCAGGCCGCACGCGTGGCGCACGTTCTTCGTCAGGAACTCCGCGGTCGCCTTCGCCATGGCCATCGTCTGGCCTTCGAGCGACTCCCGCACGCCGCCGAGGCGGCCGTCGATGGTGGGGCGAATGCCGATCTTGGGTAGAGCACCGCGCAGGCGGTTGGTGGGCGCAAGGGTAGGCATGCCGGCTACACTGGCCATGGTGGGGTCCTTTCGGAATGGGCTGTAGGCTTGCTAGCAGGAGGTTTCCCGCCCGGCGCAGCGGATTCCTTTCCCCGTAAGCGATACGGCCCTCCCGGAGTTGGGAGGGCCGCGCCGAGCGAGCTACGTCTCCGACTGCTCACCCGCGCCGGGAGCGTCGGCCAGCCGCCGCAGTGCCTCTCGACCGCGGTCCGCGAACCACGCCATGTCCTCGTCGCCGGCCGCCTCGGTGAGCACGGCGTACCGTGCGGATGCCAGATCCGGGTCGCCGCCCTGCTCAGCCGCCAGCGCCTCCGCCAGACTCGCCTGCAGCGACGCCAGGGCGCGGCACGCTCGGGCGTCGGACTGAGCTAGGTTCTCGGCATGCTCCGCCCGAGCCCGCAGCCCCTCTGCCAGAGCCGCGTGGGTCTGGGCCTCCTCGACATCACGCCGGCGGCGCCAGACAGCCAGAAGCTCGGCGGCGGCGTACTCCTGCAGCTTCGGCCCCGATGCCGAGGCACAGGCGTCGACAAGCGCGGACAGGGCGACGCCGCGGTGCTCGGCCGGCGCGGCCGCGCCTACCTCCTTCTCCAACTCCACCAGCCATCGGATGGGCTCGGCGACTCCCTCGGAGGGCGCGAGCCTGTGGGCACGAAGCAGCGTAAGCTGCACGATCTCCTCCCACACCTGCGGGCCGCGGCGCGCTATCGCGAGCCCCCGATCAATGGCCCGAATGGCGCGACGCGGCGGGCGCTCATCTGCCAGCAGGTGCGCCGCACAGTGCAGCGCGTGACACGCCATGCTGCGCAGCTCACCGTCCGAGTCCTCCCTGAGACGCGCCGCGGCTTCGTCCCACGACGCCAACGCCTCGTCTCCCCGGCCTAAGTGATCAAGCGCAACGCCCTTGCTTGTCAGGGTCCTCGCAACCTGGCGCCGTAGCTCCAGGTCCTCGTCCCCGCCGAAGCGATCAACCATCCGTAGACAGTCCGCCAACGCCTCCTCGGTACGACCTAGCCGACCGAGCGTCACGGCCTTGCTCGTGAGTGCCTTCGCCACCTGGCGCCGCAGTTCCAGGTCCTCGTCCCCGCCGAAGCGCTTCATCACCTCGCCGCATATCGCCAGCCTCTCCTCGTCACGACCCAGCTTCCCAAGGAGCGTGCTCTCGTTAACGAGCGCCACCGCCACAGCGTTGCGCAGTTCGGCATCCTTGTCCTGGCCGAAGCGATCGACCACCTCAGCGTTGGCCACGAGCGCTTCCTCGTCACGGCCAAACCGCGCGAGCACAGCGCCGTAGTTCACAAGCGCCCTCGCCACAAGTTGACGCACAACGGGGTCCGGGTCGTCGCGGAACCGAGCGAGCACCTCGCCGTAGGCCGCCGATGCCTCCATGTCGCGGCCCAGTTGGCCCAGCGCCACGCCCCTGAACACCAGTGCGTCGACCGCACAGCGGCGCAGTTGCTGGTCCTCGTCACCGTCGAAGCGATGAAGCGCTTCGACGGTGATCGCCAGCCTCTCCTCGTGTCGGCCCAATTGGCCGAGCGCCACGCCCTGGTTCGTGAGCGCCCTCGCCACCTGGCGTCGCATCATCAAGTCCTCATCCCCACTGAAACGATCGAGTAGCCTGCCGAGGGGCGCCAGCGCTTCCTCGTCACGGCCCGATCGGCCCAGCGCCACGCCCTGGCTCACAAGCGCCATCGCCACATGCCGGCGCAATCCAGAGTCGGCGTCCTCGGCAAAGCGCAGCAGCACTTCCTCGTATGCCGCCACCGCCTCCTCGTACCGGCCCAACCTGCATAGCGCCTGGCCCAGACCACACAGCGCCTCCGCCAACGCCCTGCGCAGCTCGATGCCCTCCGGCTCGCCGCAGTAGCGCACGGCCAGCGCGTACACTGCGAGCGCTGCCTCTGAGTGGTCGGGGAGCGATCCCGCAGCGTCGTTCAGCTCCTCCACCGCCGGCGCGCCGGGCGGGCCCAGCACCGACAGCGTGCGCTCGACCTCGTCCGACAGACCGAGGACGGTCTGAGCCGCGGCCTGCCTCGCCAGGGAGCGGACGCGCAGGTTGTCCGCCGCCGCGTCGCCCGCGAACAGGCCTATCACCATGCCCAGCCTGCGGACGTGCGCCTCGAGGGAGGTAGTCTCCGTGGGGAGCCGCTGGCCCAGCATCTCCGCCCATGCGGCCCGTGCGGCCTCCCTGCGTCCGGCGCCGGCCAGCGCAACGCAGCGGCTGAACCAGGCGAGTGGGGCGTCCGCGTCACTCAGCGCGGCGACGAGCCAGATAGAGGCCGCGAGCCCGGGCGCGCGGGCTGCCTGCTCCTCGAACCACGACGCACTCGGGGAACCCAGCCGTTCGGCGCACGCCGTGGCGAGTTCGCGGGCGCCGTCCCCCGAGCGCGGATACACGCCCTCCGCGCACGCACAGAGAGCGCGCACGAAGACGTCGTGGTCCGCGATGGCCCCCAACGCCTCCGCCAGTGCGGCCGCGCCCGGGGCACGCTCATCCAGGTCCCTCAGGATGCTCGCCTCATCGCAGTCGCCCTCGGCGCGAGCGGCCTCCAGGAGCGACAGAACGGTGGGCCTGACACCGGTGTCCGGACCGGAGTAGACGTGACCGTGGCGCCGGAGCCAGACAACCTGGCCCGCCCCCTTGGCGGCGCCGGCGGTGCTCGATACTAGGGCCTCCCACACGTCCCGAGCGACCGCGGCGGGCGCATCGCTCCCAACGCGGCCGGCCAGCATCCGCAGCAGCGCCAGCGCCTCGAGCCCACCGGGACACTCGCGCTCGATGGCCGGCCGGTCGTGCCGCGCCCACATCGCCAACTCGCCGCGCTCCAGGTCGACGACATGTTCGCGGTGGACCTCCCCCGACGCGGCCTGCCGCACCAGCACCCTCGCCAGGGCGCGCGCCGCCACCTGCCTGGGTCCCAGGTCGCGCAGATACCCGAGCGCGTCATCCGCGATCGCCAGTCGGAACACGCCGCGCCCGGTCTTGACGGACGCCGCACCGGCCAGCATCTCCGCGGCCTGCGAGCCCGTCAGGTGCACCATGCGGGTGACAGCGCTGTGCTCGATGCCGGGCTCGCCGCTGGCGCTTGCGATGACGACGCCATCCGGCCACTGGCGCAGGAACGCTCCCACGAGCCGGGCATAGCGGCCGGAGCCCGTCGGACCGCGGCCCGGGGCCAGGATGTCCTCCACGTCTGCCGCCGCGAGGCCGTCCAGCAGCAGCGCCGCGCTCCTGGCCTGCTTCAGCCCCTCGGGGATGTGCCACTCCGGCGTGTCCCAGTCGCCATGCGCAAGCGGGCCACTCGGCGGCATCAGGACGAGAGGGATCTCGCCCTCGTCGGCCCCGCGGAGGATGAGTTCGAGCGATCGGCGCGTCTTGCCGCAGCCGCTCGGCCCGGCCACCACGGTCACGGGACGCATCGGATCGGCCAGGTCGCCCACGTACCGGTTACCGATCAGGAGCAGGAGCTGGTTCTTCAGCAGGTGGTCTGGCAGGTCCGCCGGCGCGATGCCGCTCACCTGGACCGGCGGACGCTTCGGGCCCTTGTCGGCGTAGGCAGTGGCAAGCCATCCAACGAGGCGGCCCCAGAACCACCGGCCGGCCTGGCCGCCATAGCCGCGCAGCTCCAACGCCAGGCTGGCATAGAACTCCGGCAGCTTCTCCTTGGCTTGAGCGCAGCGGCGCCCCGCGTCGATCTCAACCAGCGCGCGCAGCAGGTAGCCCACCTCGGCGCCGCAGTCCACCTCGGGAGCCCGCAAGCAGTGCCGCAGGCTCTCCCTCTCCTTCCTCGATCGGTCCCACTCCCAGACGAGGGTGCCCGTGTCCGGGCCGAAGACGCTGTCCAGGGCCCTCGTGTAGCAGGCGAAGAGAGGCCCTCGCGCCGGGAGCATCCTGGCATACGGTGCCCCCTTGACGAGGCCGATCAGGGCGATGGTGGCGGCGATGATCGGCAGAAGCGGCGTGGACCCTGTTGACTGCCCGGCAGCCGCACCGGCTCGCCCGCCGCTCGGGCCGCTGACGGCTGCCGGAGCAGGGGTCGGCGCGGCGGCAGGCGGAGCCGACGGAGCGACAGACGGGCGCACCGGAGCAACCTGGGCGGCGCGGCTCGACTGGGCTGCCGATGGGCGCCTGCCCTGTGCTGCCGGCGCCTGCGCTTCGGCACGAGGGGCAAGGGGGCTCGTACCGAGGAGCCCGAGGAGCACCAGGGTGAACAGACACAGGGCGCGGCTTGCAGATGATGTCATTGCGGTAGTCCGGGAAGCGACGGGATGCTGGGGCAGGTTCGCCAGAGCCGCGCGCAGGTCCTGCTCCGGCGCGCACCAGTCGCCCGGCGGCCCACCCCCCGAACGCTGAGGGTGGGCCGCCGGTTACTGCGAGATCAGCCTACGACCTACCCCTTCAGGAACGTGCGGAGGATGAACATCTCCAGGCCTTCGTAGTCCATCGCGTCCACGTAGGACTTCCACTCCTGGCGGTCGATGCTCACCGCAACCTGCACGAGGCGCTCGAAGATCTCCTTGCTGTTGGAGAGGTGCTTCGTCGACAGGTCGTTCGGCTGGGTGCGCATCGCCTTCACATCCAGGCCCACCACCTCGCCATTGGCGCCGTAGTCGTTGCGCACCAGCGTGTCGACCACGTTGAACGCGCGGCGCAGGTCGACCGTGCCGAAGCTCTTGTCCTGGTCGAACTTCAGGCCGTTCTGGTCGTTCAGGTGCACGCCCCAGAGCTTCTTGTGCCAGATGGCGTAGGCCATTTCGTCCGACGGATCGAGCCCGAGCAGGATGCTGTGCGCGGCCTCGATGAGGGCGCCGACGCGCGAGGGGTCGACGGTCTTGTAGGCGATGGCGAGCATGTGGCCGGTGGACGGCAGGTACATCAGGTCCATCGGCTCGTTCGGCTTCATCTCGCCGAGGATGCGGATGTCCTTGTCGTAGGTCAGCACGCCGTTGAGGAACTCGACGAAGTGGTCGAACGCCACGACCGCGTTCTTCGCCTCGCGGACGTAGGTGCCCTCGCGTGCGGGCCACAAGACCATGCGGTTGCAGTCCAGCACGCGCGCGATATCGACGGTGCGCTTGCCGCGACCCATGGCCAGCTTGCGGACGGCGGGGTCGTTGGCGGTGATGGCGCCATCGACGAACCGCGGGTCCTCCCAGATGCGCGGCGCGACGAACTCGACCTTCAACCCGGCGTCGTCGCACCAGCCCTTCACCTTCTGCGCGTAGGCCTCGGTCTCGGCCGCCGGCACGTCCATCGGCACGGCATCGTCATCGTGGAACTGGACGTACTCGAAGTCCAGGCTCTTCAGGATCCGGAGCTTCTCACGGAAGTCTCGCTCGGGTCGTACGGCGGGCCCGAACGGATCGGCGCCCGTGTTGAGATTCCAGACGCCTGCTGAGAATGCGAACTTGGTGTTCATGTCATCGGCCCTCGCTGCTCGTGGTTGGTGCGTGGCGCGCCCCGGCTTCCCGCCGCAGTATCGCCGTGGCCGAAGCCCGGGAGCCGCGCCGGCGTGCCCGTCGGCTGTAGGTTCGCCGGGGGCGCGGCCACTCCTGCCTACTCACCGACTGCGGGCGCGCAAGTCGTCGCGTTCTGCCCATCCGAGCAGGCATGCACAATGAGCGACCTAATGACGGGGGCGCGCACTGACCGACAATCTTGCTGGGACTCCGCGATGACAGGCTGAGAGGCCGCCGTCGCCGTCCCTAGCCTGGATCATGCACGAGTGCAGTGGTGGGATGGGCCTCCGTGCCCGTCCGGTGCGACTCATGAATAGGACAGGCTAGCCACCGCGAAACCGGCCCTGGAGAGCATGGAGCCGAAGGTCGGCTGGAGAGACGTTCGTGAAACTGCGCGCACAGATAGGTATCGAGATATCCAGCACGGAGGTCCGAGGCGCGAGCGTCCGGGCCGCCGGTGGCGCCCCGGAGTTGGCTGCGCTCGCCAGCGCACCAATCCCGCCCGGCGCCATCGACGCAGATGGTCTGCCGGACGCCCATGTCCTGGCGGACGTCGTGAGGCAGGTGGCCGCACGTCTCGACGCCAAGGCTGCGTCGGTCGTCGTCGGCGCATCGAGCTGCAACCTCGTCGCACGGGTGATGGAGATACCGCCCGTGCCGGACAACGAGGTGCGCGCCGTGCTGCGGGGCGAGATGGATCACTTCCGCATCCTGCCGGCCGGCCAGAGCGCGTTCGACTTCCACCGCATGCCGGAGCTGCCCAGGCCGCCGGGCGAGCAGCCCGAGGAGCCGGTCTCCCGCGTCCTGCTGATGGGCGCCGAAGAGCGGGCCATCGCCGGGCTGCGCGATGTCGTGGCGGGGGCAGGTCTCTCTCTCGTCTCGGTCGAGCCGGGCTCCCTCGCGGCGTTGCGGGCCGCGGAGCCCCTCCTTCGCAGCGACGGCACGGTCGCCACGGTTGCTGTCAACCCGTCGCGGACCGACATCTTTGTCACCCAGCAGGGCGAGTTGTGCTTCTACCGCCAGGTGGAGACCGGCGTTGCGGATCTGCGCCTCTCCATGGCGGGACAGCAGCAGACCGAGACCGGGCGTCGCCCCGTCGGTGGTCTGCTGGTCATGCCGGACGAGCCGGCCGACGAGCCCGAGGAGCCCCGCTTCCAGTCGTCCGAGAAGCCGTGTCCCTACAATCGCCAGGCCATCCAGCTCCTGATGACCGAGGTCGAGCGGTCCATCGAGTACTTCATGCGCGAGTGTCCCCAGGCCCGCGACGACATGCACGTGCGGTTCGCCGTGGATGCGCCGGACGCGCTGGAGATCGTGGATTTGTTCGGCCGCTACCTGAGCCTTCGCGCGGAGCCGCTCGACATCCGCACGGTCATCAGCGCCGCTGCGCAGGCCGCAGACCTGATCTCGACCCCCGACGGCGGCCGCTTCCTCGCCGCTGTGGGGCTGGCGCTTCGCGGCGCAAGCGGCGACTACGCGCTGGCGCCGAGCCTCAATCTGGCGATCGCCGATCGGGTCGTCGTCGAAGGGCGCGTGGCGCCGCGCTTCCTGGCGCTGAGCTTCGGCCTGAGCGCCGTGGTGCTGGTGGGCACCGTGGTGGCCGCGATGCTCGTCAACGGCGCGATCGGGCGGGCGGAGCGCATCCAGGCTCAGAAGAAGACCGAGCTGAGCGCCGTCACGGCCGAACACGAGCAATTGGTGAGCAACCTGCAGCGGCAGGCCACGCTCGCCACGGCGATCCAGTCGCGCAACCGGCCCATCAAGGAGGCAGTCGAGTTCCTTGCCGCGGCCGTGTCGCCTCGCGCGTGCCTGAAGTCGCTGGCGGTCGCCAAGGGCGGGAGCATCACCCTGACCGGAGAAGCGCTGTCGCCGCGGACCGTCGCCGACATGATGGACATGATCAACCTGTCGCCGGCGGTGGAGCCCGTGCGCCTGACGACTCTGACGTCGCTCTCCGGCGTCGGGGCTGGACCGGAGTTGCGGTTCGAGCTGCAGACCGCGTTCGCGATGAAGCCGGCCGCGACGACTACCGCATCGACGAAGCCGTCCTCGGGCGGCGGAGGATCGTAGCATGAAACACCTCCCTCCCGCTCTCCAGCGCTGGCTGACGCTGCTCACGCCGCCTCTCGCGGTGCTGATCTGCTGCGCCGTCATGGTGCCGCGCCAGAACAAGCTGCGCACGACCCGGATCGAGACGGCCAAGACCGAGGCCGATATCCGCACCTACCTTAAGAAGGTCGAGGAGATCAAAGGGCTGCCCCCCAACCCGACGATCGCTACGCTGCCGTTGACCGGCCAGGAGCAGAGCGACTTCCTTCGCGGTCTGACGACGCTGTGCCTGCGGACAGGCAATCGGATCCTGACGGTGGCATCGCTGGCGCCCCCACCGCCCAGCTCGGTGGTCACCGCCCAGCCGGCGGCCAGCAGCGGCACCGCTCAGCCCCAGCAGCCGGTGCTTCCGGATGGCGTGCTCGAGATCAACAGCACGATCACGTTCGAGGGCACCTACACGTCGCTCAGGTCGTTCCTGGCGGGTCTGAAGCAGTCGCGCAGGCTCATCGCGCTCAACGAATGCAAGATCGACACATCGGGCAAGGGCTACCCCCTCCTGCAGAGCACGGTCTCCGTGGCGCGCTATGTCGACGCTCCGCCGGAGTACCAGGCTGCGGCCAAGGCCGCACAGAAGGGCGGCGAGCAGAAGCCTGCCAGCTAGCCATCCATCGCATCAGTCTCGTGGTCGAAGCACATCGCCTCGATCAAAGCGGTATCCATCGAGAGGTTCAAGGATGATAGGACGAATTCACGGAGTGATCGCGGTCCTCCTCATCGTCGCCGCGTGCCCGTCTCCCGCGTTCGGTAGGGCGCCCGGAACCGGAGCCGGCGGCGGCAAGCTGCTCACGGTCGATTACGTCGGCGCCGAGTTGGCCGACGTCCTGCGCGCCATCGCCGCCCAGAGCAAGGCCAATGTGGCCATCAGCCCGGCGGCGAAGGGCCAGGTCACCGTGCATCTGCGCGAGCGAACGGTCGACGAAGCGATCCAGGTCGTCGCCAACCTGGCCGGTGTGGCCGCCCGCAAGGTGAGCGACACCTACGTCATCGCCCCGCGGGCCGATATGCGCGGCATGCTCGAGCGCCTCGGGACCACGCGTGTCGTGCCGGTCACCAACATCCCGGCGAAGGAGGCCGTCGACCTCGTCCAGGGCGCGTACCCCGACCTGACGGCTCGTCCGCAGGGGAAGGCCGTCGCGCTGACCGGTACGGCTGAGGACCTCGAGGCGGGCGCGAAGCTGCTGCGCGAGAACGACACGGTGGCGCCGGAAAGCATCCGCTGCACCGAGAAGCTCGCCGTGCGGAACCGCCCCGCCAAGGAGGCCGCGGCTGCCCTCGCAAAGATGGTGCCCGGCCTGACGGCCGAAGCGGCAGGCAGCGACGTCGTGCTCGCGGGCACGCAGCTCCAGGTCGAGTCCGGGAAGAAGGGGCTCGAGCTGCTCGATGTGCCGGCCAAGCCGGACCAGGAGACGCGCCTCTACCCGGTGCGCTACACCGCCGCGGCCGAGCTGGTGGCGCTCCTGGGGAAGAGCTGCCCCAACGTCGAGGTGTTCCCCGGCCCAGACAGCTATGCTCCGCGCAAGCCGGTCCTGGCGATGCAGAGCGGCCAGTTGGCAGGCCTCGTGGGCGCCAACACGAGCGGCAGCAGCAACAACCAGCAGAGCGGCTCGCAGAGCGTCGACAGCGCGGGCGCGTCCGACAAGAACGGCTACCAGGGCCACGCCCTCTCGCTCGTCCTTCGCGGCAAGGTCGCCGACCTGGACGAGGCGGTGAAGGTGCTGTCGATGGTCGACGTGCCGGCCAAGCAGCTCATCGTCGAGGCGCGCGTGGCTGAGGTATCGCCCGAGGACGTGGACAACCTCGGCGTGCAGTGGGAGTGGAACAAGTTCCAGTTCACGGAGCGGCCCAACTCGGACTCCACCTCGGGCCCGCTCGGGTTCGGCAGCTTCGGGCGCTCCTCGTTCAACCCCCTGGCCACGCTGAACATGATGGTGACGAAGAAGACCGCGAAGATCCTGGCATCGCCGCACATCCGCGTGCTCAACGATCAGGACGCGTCGATGTTCATCGGCGAGACGCTGCGCATCCGGGTGCTCGCCACCTCGAGCGCGACGGCGGGCTCGACGTACACGGTCTACGAGATCCCGGTCGGCATCGTGCTGCTCGTCCGACCGCGGGTGAACGATGACGGCTATATCACCGCGCGTGTCCATCCAGTGGTCAGCACGCTGGTGAACACGCCCGATGAGAACAACCTGCCGCAGACGGCCGCCCGCGAAGCGGATACGACCGTGCGCGTGAAGGACGGCGAGACGCTGGTCATCGGCGGCCTCATCCAGGACTCGGACAGCAAGACGATGTCGAAGATCCCGCTCCTGGGCGATCTGCCGCTCGTCGGCCAGTTGTTCCGCAATCAATCTCGGACCCACAAGCGCACGGAAGTGCTGGTCTTTGTGACGATCCGACTTGCCAAGGACTAACCGGCGCGTCTCGCGCAGTCGGATGCGCGACCGGCACGAGGTGCAACCATGAACTTCTCGAACCTGAGCCCCGCGGAGCGGATGAAGGTATCGCTGCTAGGCGGCGTGATCGTGATCGTGCTCTTCTTCGTGGCGCACACCCTTCTGGGCGCGCTGTCGCCGAAGAAGCCCGCGAACAAGCAGGCGAAGCAGGACGCCAAGACATCCACGTCGAGCGCCTCAACGACATCGGCGCCGGGCGCGTCCGCGCCGGTGGCGGTTGGAGCGGAGGGGTTCACCGGCGTGAAGCTCGCCCAGGCCGGCGGCAAGTCGAAGCTCGGCGAGAGCCCCGACCTGGACATGGGGACGCATGACCCGTTCGTGCCGCTGCAGGACACGAAGCCCGGGCCGCAGGCCGCCCCGAAGCTCCCTGCGCCGGCGCCTGACGCGGCCAGGGCGGCGCCGGACGTGAGCGTGAAGGCCTCGCACGGCTTCGGCGGAGTCGGTCCGTCGGGCATGCCGCCGCTGCCGCTGCTGGGCGCAGGTCCGCCGGGGCTCGGCGCTGCCCCGGCCGCGGTCATCCCGCCGCCTGAACCCACGATCCGCGTGGTCGGCATCGTCCACGGCGATCCGTCCGTCGCCACGATCCAGGTGGCGGAGCGCACCATGCTGGCCCGGCCCGGCGACGCGCTCTACACCGGGTACCGCCTGATGCAGGTCGGCCCGGAGAGCGTCGTCGTGCGCCACAAGGGCGAGCGCATCCCCATGCGCGTTGGCGACATGATCAACGAGCAGAAGGCCAAGAGCGGGTCGACCAGCCAGCAGTAACGACGTGACGAGGGCCGGAGGGTGTCCTTCCGGCCCTCGTCCACGAGTCCTGCAGCACGCCTCGCCAGGCGCCGCCCGGTGGTCTATAATGTGCGCAGCAACCGGACGGACCGACGGAGGACGACATGACTGCGATCGGATGGACCGCGACGATGCTGCTCGTTTGGGCGGGCGCCGCCAGAGCGTCGGAGTCTCGAACGCCGCCGCCACCCGGCACCGTCATCGACTACAGCCCCGCGTCCAGCCGCATCTACGTCGGATCGCCCAGCATCGCCATCCTCCCCGACGGGACCTATGTCGCGTCGCACGACCAGTTCGGCCCCGGCAGCACCGCCGACCGCACCCTCGTGTTCGCCTCCTCGGACCGCGGCCGGACCTGGTCGAAGCTCTGCGAGATCAAGGGGCAGTGGTGGTCCACCCTCTTCGTGCACCGCGGGGCGCTCTACCTGATAGGGCCCAACCGCGAGGAGGGCCAGGCCGTCATCCGCCGCTCCACCGACGGCGGGCGCACCTGGACCGAGCCGACCGATGCGAGGTCCGGCCTGCTCATCGCCGAAGGGAAGTACCACTGCGCCCCGGTGCCGGTCCTCGTCCACCGCGGCCGCATCTGGCGAGCGATGGAGGACACGCTCGGCCCCGGCGGCTGGGGCACGCACTTCCACGCGTTCATGCTCTCCGCGCCGGAGGATACCGATCTCCTGGACGCGTCGAACTGGACGATCTCGAACCGTCTGGGCCGCGACCCGCAGTGGCTGGACGGCACGTTCAAGGGCTGGCTCGAAGGTAACGCCGTGGTCACGCAGGACGGACGCATGCTGGACATCCTGCGTGTCGACTGCCCGGACGACAACGAGGTGGCCGCGTTCATCGACATCAGCGCGGACGGCACGACCGCCACGTTCGATGCCGAGAAGGGCTTCGTCCCGTTCCCGGGAGGCGCGAAGAAGTTCACCATCCGCTGGGACCCGAAGTCGAAGCGATACTGGTCGCTGGTGAATTACGTGCCTCCGGCCGAGCGCAAGGGCAAGCCGGCCTCCACCCGAAACACCCTCGCGCTGGCCTGCTCGCCGGACCTGAAGGCATGGGAGATCCGCGCGATACTCCTGCACCATCCCGACGCGCTCAAGCACGGCTTCCAGTACGTGGACTGGCTGTTCGACGGTGAAGACATCGTGGCCGCGGTTCGCACCGCCTACGACGACGACGCCACGGGCGCGCACAACTTCCACGACGCGAACTACCTGACGTTCCACCGCTTCGCCCGCTTCCAGCGCCTCCTGGATCGCGACCCGGACGCGAAGGCCGTGGGCATCGTCGACCGGACCGCCAGCCAGCCGAAGGCCACCGGGCGATGAGAGCGGTCATCCTGCGCGAGCCCGGGTGCCTCGCCCCGGACAACGTGCCGCCTCCGCCGGCGCCCGGACCGTCCGAGGCGCTCGTCCGCGTGAAGACGGTGGGCATCTGCGGCACCGACATCCACGCCTACCTCGGCCGCCAGCCGTACTTCACCTACCCGCGCATCATCGGCCACGAGCTGGGCGTCGAGGTGGTTGCGGTCGGCGACGACGTGACGAACGTGCGGCCCGGTGACCGCTGCGCGGTGCAGCCCCACCTCTGGTGCGGCGAATGCGTCGCGTGCCGCCAGGGCAAGACGAACTGCTGCGTCTCGCTGCGCGTTCTGGGCGTGCACCTGGATGGGGGCATGCAGGAGCAGCTCACGCTCCCCGCACGCTGCCTGCACCGCTCCGACGCGCTGACGTTCGAGCAGCTCGCGCTGGCAGAGACGCTGGCGATCGGGGCGCATGCGGTGGACCGCGCGGGCGTGCGGCGAGGCGAGGTCGCCCTGGTGATCGGGGCCGGCCCCATCGGGCTATCGGTCGCCGCGTTCGCAGACCTGGCCGGCGCGACCGTGCTCATCGCGGACATCAACCGCGGGCGGCTCCGCTTCGCGTCCGAGGCAATCAACGCCTGCCAGCCGATCGAGGCCGTGGAGGGGTGGGCCGAGGCGCTGCGGGAGCGGACCGGCGGCGACATGGCCGCGGCGGTGTTCGACGCCACGGGCAGCGCCGAGTCGATGGCCGCAGCGCTGCAGTACGTGGCGCACGGCGGCCGCCTGGTGTTCGTCAGTCTCGTTCAGGCCGACATCGCCATCTCGGACCCGGAGTTCCACAAGCGCGAGGCCACGCTCCTCGCCACACGCAACTCGACCGCGGCAGACTTCCAGCGCGTGCTGCCGCTGATCGAGTCGGGCTTCATCAACACGACGCCGTGGGTCACGCACCGGTCGTCGCTGGACGTGCTGCCCTCCGTGTTCGACCACTGGATCCAGCCGGGCTCGGGCATCGTGAAGGGGATGGCGCTCGTGGTGTGAAGCTACGGGGGCAGGGCGAGGGAGACGCGGGCCGCCGACTTGCCCGGGTAGCGCAGAGCGACGGCGTAGACCGTGAGCACGCGCAGGTCGGGATCGAGTAGAGCCCACGTCGGCTCTAGCCTGATCTATTCGTCACCCTTGGCGACAGTGGCCACATGACGATTGCTGGT
>CAZFLM010000079.1:0-887 GCA_964519955.1 uncultured Chthonomonadaceae bacterium
CCGAGCGCTGCCCACTACATACCGTTGACAATGCTTATTTTAACGCCTATGGGATGGCGGGGTAGGGGGGTGGCGGGGAGGGCAGCGGCCATCGCGTCGCGTTGTCCCGCCATTGAAATGGCGGTCTGGCGGGAGCGAAACCCCCTTCGGGGGTTGGGATCGTGCGCTGCGCGGGGCCCCAGTCCTCGAAGACGTCCCGCCATTGGAATGGCGGTCTGGTCGAGAGCGAAACCCCCTTCGGGGGTTGGGGGCGCGCGTTGCGGGAGGCCCCAGTCCTCGAAGAGGACTTCGCTCTGCCCAGGACCGGGTTTCAACCCGGTTGCGCCTTCGGGGTCTGGGGGTGTGCGCTGTTCGCCATCGAGGAGGCCATGATGCCGTCTTCATGTACGCGCGTCTTCGTGCATCTGGTGTGGGCGACGTGGCGGCGCGAGCCGCTCATTGGGCCTGATGTAGAGGACAGGATCCGCGCCTGCATCTCTTCCGCGTGCGCCAAGCTGAGGTGCGAGGCGCTTGTCGTGGGCGGCGTAGCAGACCATGTGCATGTGCTGGTCAGAATGCACTCGACTGTCAGCGTTGCTGCACTCGCGAAGGAGCTGAAGGGCTCGTCGTCGCATCTGGTGACGCACGAGGTGACACCGGATCGGTTCTTCCGCTGGCAGGCGACGTACGGTGCGTTCAGCGTGTCTGCCGCCGAGGTCGAGGCCGTGGTGGGCTACATCCGGGGCCAGCGACGCCATCACGCGACCGGTTCCGCGCGCGCCGATTGGGAGGCATGCGAGGATCAGGGGCCGTGACCTGGCGGCCGCGTCCCGCCGGGCGTCCCGCCATTTAAATGGCGGTCTGGTCGAGAGCGAAACCCCCTTCGGGGGTTGGGCGTGTGCGCCGCC
>CAZFLM010000079.1:987-16781 GCA_964519955.1 uncultured Chthonomonadaceae bacterium
CTTCGCCCTGCTCAGGACCGGGTTTCAACCCGGTTGCCCCGGCGCCGGCGTGTTGCACCGGGCGTCCCGCCATTGAGATGGCGGTCTGGTCGAGAGCGAAACCCCCTTCGGGGGTTGGGCGTGTGCGCCGCCAGGGGCCCCAGTCCTCGAAGAGGACTTCGCCCTGCTCAGGACCGGGTTTCAACCCGGTTGCCCCGGCGCCGGCGTGTTGAACCGGCCGTCCCGCCATTGAAATGGCGGTCTGGTTGGGAGCCAAACCCCCTTCGGGGGTTGGGGGTGTGCGCTGCGAGGGGCCCCAGTCCTCGAAGAGGACTTCGCTTCGCTCAGGACCGGGTTTCAACCCGGCTGCGCCCGCGTCGGCGTGTTGCGCCAGGTCGCCCGCCATTAACGTGGCGGTCTGGTTCCAGCGAAACCCCCTTCGGGGGTTGGGCTGTGCGCGGCGCGAGTGTCCAGGCCGGGCAGGGGCATACGTTTTGGCCAGGCCCGAGTTGGAACCCGGGTTGGGCTTCTGCCGCACCCGCGTTCTGGCCCGGGTTTGGGCGGCCGGATCAGGAGGCCCCACCGTGCGCCAGCGGTCTGCTGTGGCGTTGGTCCTCACGTGCGCCGCACTCGCTCAAGCGGGCTGTCGCTCGTCCGCTCCGCCCCGCGCGCGGCCGGCGCCTGCCCAGAGCGCGTGCATGGGCGGCCTCAGTGCGGCGTCCATCGGCGACGACCTCCAGCCCCAGTACCGCAAGCGCGGTGCCATCTACTGGAGCGTGTCGGGGAGCATCCGGCGCGCTGACGAGCCGCACGCATCCGTGATGGCGAAGCAGACCACCGCGACGTCGTGCTGGGCCGAAGATGGGTGGGGGATGGGCCAGTCCAGGACGCTCGTCCTCACCGGCAGACCATGCCCCATCTCCGCCGCCGAGCAGCTCACGGCCGTGCGAACGCTTCGGCAGGCCCTCGTCTCGTGGATCGGCCGGTCGGGCGCTGGGCTCGTATCCTCGACGCCCGGGACCGCGGCCGGGTTCGCGCTGGCGTACTCAGATGGACCGCATCGGGGCACGGTGACGGTCGCGGTGACGCGTCAGCGCACGGGCGTCGTGCGGATCGATGTGATCTGCCGGGAGCGCACGCCGGCGGGAGCATGACGGCGGGCGGTTCCGCGTGCTCTGGCGGCTACCCGCGGCCGCCCAGCAACACCTCCGCGATCCGATCCCGCAGCTCGGCGTAGGACGCGACGGTCAGGGCGGGCCTGGCTCCGTTAGCATCCGCCCCGCCCGGGTTGTACCAGACGGACGTCATGCCGATGGCGTTTGCGCCTGCCACGTCGGCCTCCAGCGAATCGCCGACGAACCAGATGCCCCCCGGCTCCACGCCCAGCTTCGCGGCTGCGGCGCGGAAGAGGACGGGATGCGGCTTGCGCAGCACGTAGTCGGCGGTGCTCATGACGAAGCCGAAGTGGCGGAGCAGGCCGTGCTCGTCCAGCAGCCACCGGAGGCGCTCGCCGGACGAGCTGGCGTTGCTGAGGATGCCGCAGGGGATGCCGCGGGCGTCGAGGTCCGCCAGCAACGCCGCGATGCCGGGCTCGGGCACGGTGTCGAGAGCGGCTTCGACGAACGCGCCGTCAATCTCATCGGGCGGAGCGTCGAAGGAGATGCCGAGCGGTTCGTAGAGCAGGCGCTGGAAGTCGTCGATGCGCACCTCCAGCAGCGACGCCTGCTGGCGCGGCTCAATCTCGGCGTTCAGCTCATCGGTGAGCCGCTCCAGCTCGTCCACCGTCACGCCGCGCGGGTTGTGCGCGAGGCGCAGGACGGCAGCCGTCCCCGCCGCGCGGTCGAAGCGCACGGTCCGCAGCACGGTGCCGCCCATGTCGAACAGAACGCCCTTCGGCAGGTGCATCGCGTCTCCTCGTCCCCAAGTCCCAAGTCCCAAGTCCCGAGCCCGCTAAGGTATCGGCTCCCCGAGGCAGTAGCAGATCGTGTTCAGCATGTTCGTGGCAATGATGGCGCAGCGGCGGATGGCGGCGACGCGGCCGCGGTCGTCGCAGGCGCCGTCGAGTTTGGCGGTCTCCTCGATCACGGTGGCCAGCCCCTTGCGGTACTCGGCGCGGCCTTTGGCGTCCAGGCTGGGCTCCTTCAGGTAGGTGGCCGGGCCGGGCGAGGTGCCGAAGAGGCGCTGGTCGAGCTTGAACTCGCCGGGGATGGGCGTGCCCCACAGCTTGCGGAACGGCTCCTCGGCCCATTGGCTGAAGTATGACTCCTCCGCTACCTCGAAGATGCGCTGGAGCCGGCGCATGGCGTCCGCGGTCTTCGGGCGGTAGGTGCGCGTCAGCACCTCCTCCATCACCTCGGCGACGGCGCGGTCCGGCCGCGAGAGGACGCGCCCGCCGAACGCGATCATCGCCTCCTGGCCCGGGTTGTTGACCGGCCCCTGGTAGTACAGGCAGCCGCGCGCGCCGTCCTCGTACTGCGCCTTCAGCGCTTCGCCCGCGCGCCGGGGGTAGGGCAGGAAGTAGGAGTGGCGATCCCACTTGGTGTCGGGGTAGAGCCAGAGGCGGCCCGACGTGCCGTATTTGCAGGCCATCGCGCGGATGAACTCGCGGCGCTCCTCCTCGGCCACCTGGAAGCCCGTATGGCCCTGGTCGAAGATGCAGTCGACGTGCTTGCTCAGCTCCAGCACGTGCGCCTTCTGCTCCGCGTCGAAGTGCTTGCCCGCCGGGATCCAACTGATGGTGATCACGTAGATCGTCTTGTCCGGCCACTTGCTCCGGATGTAGTCGGCTGCCTTCGTGTTGATGCGCACGTTGTAGCCGACCGCCCCGTCCTTCCCGGCGCACTGCGGGCACCAGCAGCACCCCAGGTCGCACGACTCCAGGTGCACCGCGCCGAAGTCGAACTGGCCCAGCGTTGTGTCGAGGATCTTCTTCACGTACTCGAAGGACTTGGGGTTCGCGTCACACATGGCGTGGGCGTGCGGCGTGCCGTCCGGGTTCTTGCCGCGCACGTCCGGGTCCGCCGCGATGATCTTGTCGTAGCCCCACGAGTAGTTGCCCATGCCCATCGAGAGCACGATGCCGCGCTGCTTGGCCGCCTGGATGAGCCGCTCGATGCGGCGCCGGCGCGGCCGGTCGATCGCGCTGACGATGTCGGGCGGCCAGCCGTACGTGGCGAAGATGCCCCACGCGTCGAGCATGTTGAACCCCGCGTCGCGCTGCACGTCCATCGCCGCACTCACGCTGCGGAGGGTCATCTCGTCGAACTGCGGCGCGGGCCAGTTCTCCAGCGGCTCCGGCTCCAGCCGCATGTCGTTGATCCAGCACCCGAATGCGATACGATAGTCGAAGCCGCCCATCGCGCGCTCCTCCTTGCGGTCCGATGCCAGCGCGACGGTGCTCATCGCCGCGCCTCCCAGGAACTCCCGTCGGTTCACGCTCGCCCTCCCCGTTCGGTATGACGCCCATGCGTTCGCGACAGGCCGCAATGTTCCTGCAGGCGGGACCGGGCATCAAGCCGGCCGCCCTCGCCGTCAGCGGCCAGCCCCCAGCACCCGGTACCCGGCACCCGCCTTCTGGTACACGCGGACCCAGTCGACCTCGAGGCGCACTGGGTACTTCGTCTTGGACGTGTCGCCCCCGCCCGTGCCGCCGATGGCCTGGTTGATGAGGAGGTAGTGCGGGCCACGGAACGCGTTGTCCTTGCCGGGCTCGTCGTCGCTCGCCACCTCGAAGTGGTTCATGAGCATGCCGTCGACGAAGAGGTCGATCTTGTCTTTGTCCCACTCCATCGTCCAGACGTGGAACTTCGTCGCCCAATCCTCGCCGAGCTGCTTGATCAGCTTCATGCGGACGCTGGCCTTCTTCTGGCCGCCCACGGCGTAGAACACATTCGCCAGGTCGAGCCCCCTGAACGACTCCATGATGTCCACCTCGCCGCACTCCGGCCAGCCCAGGCCCGTGCGCGAGACGCCCAGCGTCCAAAACGCCGGCCAGCTTCCCATCTGCGTGTCGATGCGGGCGCGCATCTCGAACTTGCCGTAGGTGAACTCGTGCTTGCCGAGGCTGATGAGGCAGGCCGAAGTGACCTCGATGAATTCGCGCCCCTCGAAGCCGCTCGCGCCGGGCTTGTAGGTCGGGTTCGGCTTGTGCTCCTGGCGCCCCTCGATGATGAGCAGGCCACCCTTGCACACCGCGTTCTCCGGCTGATACCACTGCAGCTCGTTGTTGCGGATGAAGCCGCGCTCGTAGTCCCAGTTGGCGGGGTCGGGGCGGCCGTCCTTGCTGAACTCGTCGCTCCAGACGAGCTTCCAGTCGTCGGCGTGGGCGGGAGAGGGTGCGAGCGCACCAATCAGGGCGAGCAGGAGCAGAAGGGCTCGCGGCATATCGGACCTCCGATCAGGGCGGCCGGATCCCTCGCAGCGGCAGCTCGGGATGACCGTAACGCGGCGTCTGCGCCCTCGCGCGGGGCGGAGGACGCGAACGCTGCGGCGATGCGCGGCAGGCAATCGGGCGGCGGACGGCGAACCAGGTGGGGCAGACGCACCTCCACCAGGCCCGGCGCAACGTCGGGCGGAACGGCGGCATGACCATGACCCACACCGCACGACGCACTATGCGAGCCGCGCTGGCCGGTATCCTGCTTGCCGGGCTGGCTGCGGCCGCCTGCGCACAGACGAAGCCGAACACACCCAGCCCGAGAGGCGGCAAGATGACCATCTACGTCGGTACCTATAGCGGCCCAGCCAGCAAGGGCATCTACATGCTGGCGTTCGACGCCGGGACGGGCAGACTGGGCGCTCCCGAACTCGTCGCCGAGACGCCGAGCCCCTCGTTCCTCGCCACCGATCCGAAGCATCGGTTCCTGTATGCGGTGAACGAGACCGGCGAGTTCCAGGGCAAGAGCGGCGGCGGCGTCAGCGCGTTCGCCATCGACGCAGCGACCGGCGGCCTGAAGCTGCTGAACCAGCAGCCCTCGCATGGGACGTATCCCTGCCACGTCAGTGTCGACGCTACCGGCCACGTCGTGCTGGTCGCAAACTACGGCAGCGGCACGGTCGCCTCGTACCCGGTGCAGCCGGACGGCAGTCTGGGGGGCGCGGCGTCCATCGTGCGCCACGAGGGCACGGGGCCGAACAAGGGCCGCCAGGAGGGCCCGCACGCCCACGCCATCTACCCCGACCCGACGAACCGGTACGCGCTGGCGGCCGATCTCGGCGCCGATCGCGTGTACCTGTACGAGCTGGACCCGAAGGCAGGCACGATCGCCCCCTCGGCGCCGGCGTACGCCTCCATCGCGCCCGGCAGCGGACCGCGCCACCTCGCGTTCGGCAAGGACGGGAAGCACGCCTACGTCATCAACGAGCTGCTCTCGACCGTGACCGTGTGCGACTACGACGCGACCATGGGCACGCTCAGGCCGAGCCAGACCCTATCGACGCTGCCCGAGGGCTACGCCGGGCAGAGCACGACGGCCGAGATCGCCGTGCACCCGTCCGGGAAGTTCGTCTATGGCTCCAACCGCGGCCACGACAGCCTGGCGATCTACTCGGTCGAGGCGAAGACCGGCCTGCTCGCGCTCGTCGACATCCAGCCGACCGGCGGCAAGAACCCGCGGAACTTCGCCATCGACCCGACGGGCGCCTACCTGCTGGCCGCCAACCAGGACTCGAACGAGATCGTCGTGTTCGCGATCGACGCCGAGACCGGCAAGCTGACGCCGACCGGCGAGCAGGCAACGGTGGGCCTGCCCGTGAGCCTGCTCTTCGTGCCGGCGAAGCGCTGAGCCGCCCTGGCCGCGAGTGGTCCTGGGCGGGCACCCTTCGACACGCTCAGGGCAGGCTCTCGCCCATCCCACCACCGCGTCTTGGCCCGATATAAACTGGCCTGGACGAGCCACGAGTGCCCTGGTGGGATGGGCCTCCGTGCCCGTCCTGAGTTCCGCTTCTCGTCGCACCGACCGCCGAACCGTGGAGGAAGCCGCATGCTTGCACGCGCCTGCCGTGTCGTCCCGTTGATGGTCCTTGCCGCATGCCTGCCGCTCGTTGTGTGCGCGCAAGCCACCCATCCAGCGCGTACGGCGCTCATCTCCTCGAGCGGGGTCAACGGCGACAAGCGGAGTTGGTCGGAGTACGACAGCCAGTTGGGCCGCCTGGGGTGGCAGGTCGACAAGGTGGCGAACACCGACGTGGGCAAGCTCCTCGCGCACGCGGCCGATTACGACCTGATCCTCACCACCTCGCTCTGGAACTACGGCGACCCGCAGGACATGGCGAAGCACGCCGCGGCCATCTCGGAGTACCTGCGCAACGGCGGCACCGTCGTCCTCACCGACATGTCGTACCCGCCGATGTGCGACTGGCTTCCCGTGCTTGACCCGGGCCTCACGCTGGCCTATGGCGAGGCAGGCAAGGAGCTGGGCGACAGGGCGCAGCTCGACGCGAAGCAGCCGTGGCCGGTCCTGCAGTGCCCGCACAAGGTGCCGGCCGTCAGCTACTGGGCGCATTACTCGAAGTGGGGGCCGGGCTGGACGGTGATGCTGCGCACAAAGGCCGGCACCGCGGTGATGCTCGGCAAGCGGATCGGAATGGGCGCGCTCATCTGCACGACCGGCTTCGGGTTCGACGCGGCGGCGCTGGAGAACGTCTACACCACCGCGCAGGCGCTGAAGGCGGGTCTCCGCATCGCGGCGAGCTTCCCCGCTGCCGCCGTGATGCCCGCCGATCTGCGCGGCACCATCACGCTAGAGAACGTGACGAACGAGGCGCGGGCCCTGACCGTGGGTGCTTCGCTGGTTGCCGGCGGACGCACACTGGCCATAGATCCGATGCGAGTGACGCTGCAGGGCGGCCAGACCACCACCGTCCCGGTCGCCTTCGGCAAGACCCCGCGCGACGCCTCGCGCATCGATCTGAGTGTGAGTCCCGGGCTCGTCCTCTCGCAGCCCGTCTCGGTCTTCCCGCTGCTCTCGGCCCGGCTGAACCGCACAGTCTTCGCGTCCGGCGACACGGTGGTCGTCACGCTCGCAGCGCGGCCCCAGGTCTCGGACGCGGCAGGCGCGCGCTGGCAGGTTCGGCTGCGCACGGGCAAGCGCGAGATCAGACTCGCCGACGGCCCGGCCAGGTCCAGCCTCGTTCTGAAGGTGCCGGCCTCTAAGCTGCGCGCGGGCAAATGCACGCTGATCGCGTCCGTGACGGCGGGCTCCGAGAAGGACAGCAGCCTCCTCGACTTCGAGGTGCGAGCGGCGCGCAGTGTCCCGACGCCGTGCCGCATCGGCCAGAAGGGCGAGCTGCTCGTCCGCGGCAAGCCGACACTGCTCCTCGGCACGTACCACGCGGACCAGCAGGACCTCCAGTGGCTCAAGGAGATGGGTTTCAACTGCGTGACCGGGCCCATCTTCGGCGTGGACCAGGTGCGGATGAACGAGGGACAGGTCGCGTGGATGGACGAGGCGCAGCGCTGCGGCTTGGGCGTGCTGCAGGAGCTGAGCGACTACCCGCGCTCGCAGAAGGCGCCCTGGGAGGCGATGCGGCGCATGGCCTCGGATCTGCGCCTGCACCCCGCGACCATCGCGCACTACGCGGTCGACGAACCGTCGCTATGTGGCCTGGCGCCCGAGGTCATCGCCGAGCAGTGCACCGTACTGCGCGAGGCCGACCCCGAGCACCCGGCGCTCGTGCTGGACGTGCCGGGCGCCGCGCCGGCCTATGCGCGCTGCGGCGCGGCCATCGGTTCCGATCCGTACCCGATCAGCTCCGGCACGCCCGCGTCGCTCGCGTCCGTCGGCGAGGCGATGGACCGCCTGGTGGCGAAGGCGCAGGGGCGGCCGGTTTGGCCGGCGCTCCAGGCGTTCCGCCAGCCGCCCGCCGGGCCGTCCAACCGTTTCGCGACCCTCGACGAAGTGCGCTGCATGTCGTACCTGGCGCTGAACCATGGCGCGAAGGGGCTGCTCTACTACTGCTGGGCGGACCAGTACGATCTCAACGGGAAGCCCTGGCCGAGCGGGATGAAGTACGACGAGGCGCTGGTGAAGGGCATGCCGGGGCTGCTTGCGGAGCTGTGTGCCATCGGGCCGGAGTACCTGCTGGGCGACGTGACGAAGGTGGGGGCAACGGGCCCGGCCGCGGCGCTGGACATCGTGCGAATCCGCCGAGCAGGTCGGACCACGGTCATCGCCGTGAACCCAACGTCGAGCATTGTAGAGGCGAGCGTTCCGGTGGGCGACAAGACCGTGGCGCACCGGTTCGCCCCCTTCGAGGTGTGGGTGGCGCGGTGATGGACGGCGAGTTCGAGACTGGCGGGAGGGGAGCAATCCCGGTACGCGATGGGCAGATCGCGCACCGTTTTGGCCCTTCGGGGAGACTGCGCCGCGCGGCGGTGGGCCGGGGAGCCGCGGGCCGTCAGGGCTTGACTACGCTCTCAGGCGCTGGTGTCGAGGTTGACACCGGTGGTCGAGCTGTTGGCTGAGCCGGAGGTCGAGCCGGTGCTGAGCTTGCCGGTGCTGACGCCACCTGTGCTCTGACTGCCGGACTCCTTCTCGGCTTGCTGCGCCTGGAGCTGCGCGATCTGGGCTTCGATCGCCATGATCTGCGCCTGGATCGCCTCGATCTTCGCCTCCTTCGTCTGCGCGTCGCCGCTGCTCTTCTCCGCTTCGGTGAGCTTCTTCTCGAGGGTCTCGAGCTGCTTCTGGAGCGACTTGATCTGGCTCGCCGTCCCGGAGGAACTGCTCTCGCTGGTCGTCGCGACGGATGGGGCCGTACCAGCGGCTGATACGTTCATGGCCTCCTCCCGATGCACGAACTGCATTCGGATTGTCGGCCGCGCCTTCCATGTTCTTCAGGGCGGGAGGACTGGTGTTACTACCAGTATGTGGGGCGTGGTAGGCTGGGGCTGCTCTCGCGGCCCCAGCCTTGGGGTACTTGCCTAGCGCCTGCGCCTGCGCGTCTGGTAGACGGGCGCGGGCTTGGCGACCGATGCCGGCGCGTCTCCCTCGACGGGAATCGGCGCGCGCATCAGCCACTCGATCTGCCGGAGCGCCGGGCGTTCTTCCACGTCGCAGAACGAGATGGCCACGCCGGAAGCGCCCATGCGGCCGGTCCGGCCGATGCGGTGCACGTAGGTCTCCGGCTCGATCGGCAGGTCGTAGTTCACCACGTGGGTGATGCCGTCCACATCGAGGCCGCGTGCCGCGATGTCGGTGGCGACGAGGACCGGCGCGTTCTTGCCGCGGAAGGCGGACAGCGCGCGCTCTCGCGCCGACTGGCTCTTGGAGCCATGGATCGCCGCCGCGCGCACGCCGGATCGCTCCAGGTTGCGCTCTACGCGGTCGGCCCCGTGCCGCGTCCGGGTGAAGACCAGCACACGTCCGGCGTCGGTTCGGTCCAGGATGTCCTTCAGCAGCGCGGGCTTGTCGGCCTTGGCCACGTGGATCACCTTCTGGTCGATCGGACCGGACGAGGCGGCCTCGGGCTCTGCCTCGACCGACTCCGCGTCATGCAGCAGATCATCGGCCAGGCGGCGGATCGCGTCGGGCATCGTCGCCGAGAAGAGCAGCGTCTGCCGCTGCGCCGGAATGGCGCTCACCACGCGCCGGATGTCGGGGATGAACCCCATGTCGAGCATGCGGTCGGCCTCATCCAGCACGAAGATCTCGACGGCGCGCAGGTCGATGAAGCCCTGGTTCATCAGGTCGAGTAGGCGGCCCGGCGTTGCGACGAGCACGTCGACACCCTCGCCGAGCGCGCGCACCTGGGTCCTCTGGCTGACGCCTCCAAAGACGACCGTCGAGCGCAAGCGGGTGAAGCGGGCGTAGGCGCGGAAGGAAGCGCCGATCTGGGCGGCCAGCTCACGGGTGGGCGACAGAACCAGCGCGCGGATCGATCGCCTTCGCCGGGGCGCACTCTGGGAGTGGCTCAGGCGGTGTAGGATGGGAAGCGCGAACGCGGCGGTCTTGCCGGTACCGGTCTGCGCACAGCCGAGGACATCACGACCTTCGAGTACGTGGGGAATAGCCTTCGACTGAATCGGCGTGGGGACGTCGTAACCTTCGGCTTCAACGGCCCGTAGGATGGGCTCGTCGAGCCTCAGGTCCTGAAATGACATAAACGTGTACTTCGTTCTCCTTCGTTGCGGCTATTCTACCGCAGTGTGTACATCAGTGTACCACATGAATGGCGTCCGGCGTTCCCAGGCAGATGAGCCGGTGTGCGTGTCCGCCTCGGGGCGCTCCCGAGGCGTCGGTCCTGACAACGCCGGTTCGGACCAAACCGGGGCTGCCGGCGGATGAGTTCGCGCCTGAGAGCGGCACAAAGTCCGCCGTCGCGGACTGAAACGACCACGGCCAGCGGGGCGGCGTGTCGTGCAGATTGCCGTGGGACGCACCCGGCGCCATCGCACGGGATGACCGCACGCGGATGGGGCGCGGTCACTGCGGGCGGGGGCACCAGTTGGATCGAACGGCCCTGCTCCGCCTCTGTTCGGCTGGCAGGTCTGCCCGCTCGGGGCGTCGAATCAGGCCTGCGCAACCGTATCACCGGTGGGTCGCATCCACCGAGCGACCTCACACTCTCCGGAGCCCTCATGCCGCCTCTACTCGCTGCCGCAGCCTACTGGCTCGGCCTCGCCTCCCTCTCCGCCGCGCTGGGCCGCCGCCTGCTGCGGGCGCTGCGCATGGGCCCGAGCGATCCCGCCGAGCGCGCGGTCGTCGGCACGATCCTCGGCCTCGGCGCCCTGCAGTTCGTCCCCTTTGTCGTCTTCGCGCTCGGCGTCGGGCGGCCGTCCGTTCTGCGCCTGGTGGTGCTGGCGGTGGGGGTGCTGCTGCTGCCGGACGTGGTCGGGGCCGCACGGTTCGGCCTGCGACTGCTGTGCGCGATGTCCGCGATGCCCGTGTGGGGGGGCGCCGTGGTGGGCATTCTTGCGGGCGGCGCGGCTCTCGTCTTCGTGCGGGCGCAGGGGCCGACGGTCGACGGCGACGCGCTGGCCTACCACCTCGTCGCGCCGCTGCGGTGGCTGGCGGCCGGTGGCTACCAGATCGTGCCGAGCATCCCGTACGCCAACTGGCCGATGAGCACCGAGGCGCTCGCCGCGCCGCTGCTGGCGTTCGACCGCTGCGCGCCCGTCGGGCTCATCCAGTTCACGTTCGGCATCCTGGCGACCTGGGGCGCGTATCTACTGGGCAGGCGGCTGCACGGATCGGCGGCCGGCGTCGTGTCGGTGCTGCTCCTCCTGGTCTATCGCCGCTACTCCAGCCAGTTCGTCACGCTGCACGTCGAGTTAGCCACCACGGCCTACCTGACCGCCGCCGCGCTGGCGCTGACGAGTATCCGCCAGGGAGCAGCGGGCTGGCGGCGCGCGCCCGAACTCGCGGCGGCCTTCGCCGGCCTCACGGCCACCGCGAAGCTGAACGGGCTCTGGATGATCCCGCTCATCGCCGGCATCACCTGGCCGCTCGGCGACTTGGCGGCCGGCCAGAGGCGCGCGCGGTGCGTGGGGCAGCTCGCCATCGGTGTGGCCATCGTGGCCCCGTGGCTTGTGCGGTGCTGGGCGCTGACGGGCAACCCGGTCTGCCCGATGCTGTTCTCCGTGTTCGGGGGGCGGGGCTGGACGGCCGAGGGGGCGCACCGGTTCTATGAGGGGCACCGGCTGTTCTGCGTCCTGCCGGCGCTGGGCACGTCGTCGAGCGCCATCGCGCGGCAGCACGTCGGTCTGGCGGTTCTGGGCGTGCTCCTGCTGGCGGTGGCGTTCCTCAAGACGCGCCGCTCCACGCAGGCCGAGCCCGCCCGCCTGGCAGCGGGTCTCGCGGCGTCGCTGGCGATCTCCGGCTACATCAACTCGCGGTTCTTCATGCCCGCGCTGCCCTGCGTCGCCGTCTGCCTGTCGGGCTGGGCGCGCGGCCGGGAGCGGCGCATCGCGGCGTGGGCGGCCCCGATCGCCGCGCTGCTCGCGGTCTACACCGTGGCTCAACTGCTGCCGCCGAACGTCGCGCAGGCGTGGGCCTACGGAACCGGCCGCCTCGACCGCGACCGCTGGTACACGGACTACATGCCGGAGTACCCCGCGATCCGCTATGCCAACGAGCACCTGCCTGCCTCGTCGGGCGTGCTGGTGGCGGCCTACGAGAAGCGCGTGGCGCTGTTCCAGTGCCGGGGCTTCTGGTCCGACGCGCTGCTGCAGGACGACATCCACTACGACACGCCGGCCCACTTCGAAGCCGACCTCCGGCGCCTTGGGATCACGCACCTGTTCATCGTCGACGACTACCGGCCGGACTGCTCGCGCAACCTCTACTGCGACGCCCGCCAGCGCGCCGAGGTCGCCATGCAGGAGGACCTGGCCACGCGCCGCGGCACACTGCTGTTCCAGCAGAACAACGCGCGGCTCTACGCGCTGAGGTGGGAGTGAGGGCTACTCCTCCTCCGCAGACTCCCGGATGCTGGCGACCTCCTCCGGCGTCAGGTAGCGTTCCTCCATCTCGCGCAGCAGCGCGTCGCTGCGGATGATCTCTCCAACGCGGCGGACCCACTCCTGCATCGCGGGGTCGGCGAAATGGTCGTAGTCGTAGCCGAAAACGAGAGTGCGCCGCCCGTGCCGCGCCGACCACTCCTCGGCCGAGGGAGCTTGGTCCATCAGCCTCCGCACGTTGGCAGCCGTCCGCTCCGGCGCGGTCGGCGGGGCCATGCCGGCCGGCCAGACGGTGTCCTCGTCGTAATGGCAGCGATCGAGGTGTCGGGCGTCCGTGAGGATGGCGCCTCGCAGGTCGGCCACGCGGAAGTCGGTGCCGTGGAGCGACAGCCCCGACAGGTCAGCACCGCGGAGGTCGAAGCCCCTCAGGTCCGCCATCGGCAGGAGGCACTGGCGCAGGTCCGCCCCGACCAGCGTGTCGGCTTCGACCTCGCAGAGCACAATCTGCGGCATCTCGGTCCACACTCCGCCACTGGTAGTGCGGACGCCTGCCTTCCGACGGATCTCGATCATCTGCCATCCCTCCTCGGGAAACCGCATCACTCAGTTCGACGTAGGTACGGCAGACGACCTGCAGCAGCGCTCGATCGGCTAGGACCCAGACCGATGGCCAGGCGAACCCGTATCGTACTCATCGTCACCGGATCGATCCCCCTCCTTGGCCTGCTGAAGCGCCCGCCGGACTTCATGCTGCTCATCTACACGCTGTACGCGCTCGCACTGCTGAGCCGGGAGCGTGTGGTGGCGGCTGCCCGGCGCATCTCCTGGTCGCCGCCGGCGAAGCTCTATGTATGCACCGTGGCGGCGGGACTGGTGGCGGAGTGTCTCGCGTGGGGCGGGCACTACGCCGCTCGCAACCCGCACCCGGCGCTCCTGCATCCCCAGCTCATCCCCGACCTCATTCTGGGCTTCGGCTTCTACTCCGGCTGGGCGCTCGCGTGGCTCCTCGTCCTGCCCCGCTTCGGCGCGTCGCTGGCCACCGTCAGCGTGACGACAGGGCTGATGGGCGTCTTCGTGGAGCAGGTCGGCGCCGTGTTCCTGCAGATGATCGCCCTCTTCACGGCCAACCCGTTCGTCGCCATCATGATGGGCGTGTTCGTCGCATCGGTCTATGGGTCGATCATGGGGCTGGCCTACCTGCCGGTCGCCGAGGCGTGGCCGCCGGCTGCGGGACGCAGGCACTGGCAGGGCCGCCTGCTGGCGGTCGTGCTGATGGTCGCCTTCTCCGTCCTTGGCACAGCCGCGATGAAGCTCGGTGCGCACTCGGTCGGCCTCATGCCCGAGCCGGGCCCGATCGGCGCGCGCCCGCTCTGGTAGCCAACTCGCAGGTCGCGCGAGGCCGGCCGTCGAACCTCACCTCGGCGACGTGCGCGGAAGCCGGGCTGGGGTCGCCGCAACTGGTCGGAGGACCCAATGAGGAACCTCTGCATTTCGCTCGTCCTGGCGGCCGGTCTGGTCGCCTGCTCGCTCGGGTCGGCCGTGGCGCAGGGCGTGCCCAAGAGCCGCCTGGAGAAGCTTGGCTCCGGCGTCAACATCACCCGGTGGTTCCAGTGGGGCGGCTCGGGCAGCGACCACTTCCGAACCTACATCGGCGACGACGAGCTGGCGATGATGAAGCGGATGGGTATTCGCAACGTCCGCCTCTGCTTCTCGCCGCAGTTCCTCTACGACCCCGCCAGCCCTGCCGAGCCCATCGCCGACCACCTGGCGCTGTACGAGGACGCCATCCGCCGCATCGAGGCGCACGGCATGGCCGTGGTCGTCGATCCGCACAACACGGTGCAGCCCCGCATGGAGCAGGATGGCCCCTGGCGCGACGGCTTCCCTGCCTTCTGGGGCGCGCTGGCCGCCAAACTGAAGCACTTCGACCCGGAGATGACCTTCTTCGAGGTGGTGAACGAGCCGGTGTTCGACAAGAGCGAGGATCGGTGGTTCTCGCTCCAGGAGAAGCTGGTCGCGGCCATCCGCAAGAGCGCTCCGAAGCACACCATCGTCTGCACCGGGCCGAACTGGGGCGGCATCGACGGCCTGCTGAAGCTCAACCCCTTCGCGGACCGCAACATCGTCTACTCGTTCCACTTCTACGACCCCTTCACGTTCACTCATCAGGGAGCGACCTGGTCCGGCCGGGTGCCGCCGCTGCTGAAGGGCGTGCCATACCCGTCGACGCCCGAGGCTGTCGCCGACGTGGTGGCTCGCACAGACGACGCTGAGGCGAAGGGGTGGATAAGGGGCTACGGAGACGAGCGCTGGAACCGGGAGAAGCTGAAGCAGCGGCTGGCGCGCGTGCTGGAGTGGGGCAAGAGGCACAGCGTGCCGCTCTATTGCGGGGAGTTCGGCGTCTACACGCCCAACACTCCGCCGGAGTCGCGCGCCAACTGGTTCCGCGACTTCTCCTCGGTGCTGCGAGAGAGCGGCGTCGGCTTCGCGGCCTGGGGCTGGGACGATGTGTTCAGCTTTGGCCGCAAGCTGGTGGACGGCAGGCCGGTCATCGACACGGTACCCATCGAGACGCTGGGGCTGAAGGCGCCGTGACCCCGGTGGGACAAGCCCACCGGCAGTGTGGCCTGCGGCCGGTCGTCCTTCGGACTGACGGGTGCGGTGCACCGGTGGGACAAGCCCACCGGCAGTGTGGCCTGCGGCCGGTCGTCCTTCGGACCGAAGGGCGGCGGCGGTCGGTGCGGGAGGGGATGCCGATGCAGCGAAGCAAGGTAAATGTCATCCTCCACTTTGCCTGGGCGACCTGGCATAGGGAACCGCTGCTGACCGATGAGATCGAGCGCCTGGTCCATCGGTCGATGATCGCTGAGGCAGAGGCCCTCGACTGCCCTGTGCTCGCCGTCGGCGGCATGCCCGACCATGTGCACCTCGTCCTGAAGGTGCACCCCAGGCTGGCCATCGCCGACCTGATGCGGCGCGTGAAGAGCGTGTCATCCCTGGCGGGCCGCAAGGCGAGCGAGGGCGTCTTCGGGTGGCAGGACAACTACGGTGTGACCAGCGTCAGCCCCAAAGACCGCGATGTCATCGTGCGCTACGTCCAGAACCAGAGGGAACACCACCAGGCTGGCACCACCTGGCCTGCTGCCGAGGCCTATGCCGAGGATCAACCGATCGCGACGGCTGCCGCCAGTCCGGAGGACGACTAGCCGCAGGCTTGTCTGCCGGTGGGCTTGTCCCACCGGTGCACGCGGTTGGCACGGAGGCCGACCCTCCAGGGCCAGGCAGCCACCCGACCTGGACCGCGACCCGACGTGGATCGCCGCCGCCCTCGGCGGCACCCGCACCACCCTCCGCCAAGCACCCGTCCGGAGGACGACTAGCCGCAGGCTTGTCTGCCGGTGGGCTTGTCCCACCGGTG
>CAZFLM010000079.1:16881-23991 GCA_964519955.1 uncultured Chthonomonadaceae bacterium
CAGGATGCGCCTCTGCTGCCGCCAGTCCGGAGGACGACTAGCCGCAGGCTTGTTTGCCGGTGGGCTTGTCCCACCGGTGCACCAACCCCCGCGATGCGGGCTACTTCGCCGCCGGCATCCCCTCCGGGAGCACGAACCTGCTGGGGTCGGGTCGGCGACCGTGTAGCAGCCCTGCACCTGCCTCTCGCCCGCGGGACGGACGATGGGCAGCGACTTCCAGGCTGGACGGGGCGCCTGGCGGGTGGGGGCGGGGAGCAGCACGGCGGCGAGGGCGAGGAGCGGCAGAGGCATGGCAGGACCTCCAAAGGCAGAAAGGCCGGGCCCCGGAGGGCCCGGCCCTGGATCTACTTCATCGGTGTCTGGCCCGGGATGGCCATTGGCTCGATCGCGAGGCTCATGTCCCAGGTGAGCGGATCGGGGAACAGGTTCCACTGCGAGTTCATGGCCTGGTCCCAGGTGATCTGCTGGCCCGTGTAGGCGGCATTGCGGCCCATGATCGCCGCCATCGAGCTGATGGCCATGCGCTCGCCGTTGTTGATCGGCTTGCCCGCGCGGATCGAGGCGAACAGCTCGTCGTGCTCGATCTGGTACATGTCCTTCTTCGGCCCCTCGTACTTCCAGACCGATCCCGCGTGCAGCTCGGGCGACTCCCAGCCGCGGATGTAGCCTTCGCCCTTCGAGCCCAAGACGTAGTCGGAGTTCTCGGAGTAGGCGCCGGGGATCTGCCGCTGCGAGATCGTCGCGCGGACCCCGTTGTCCCACTCGTAGAACACGTCGATGTGATCGAAGATGTTGCCCTCGTTGTTCGCGTTGACGCGTCCACCGTTGCCGGTGCAGCGGACCGGGGGCTTGTCCTTCATCGCCCACATGATCTTGTCGACGCTGTGGCACGCCTGCTCGACGAGGCCGTCGCCCGAGAGCCAGGTGAAGTTGTACCAGTTGCGGATCTGCCACTCGACGTCGCTGATGCCCGCGGGGCGCTGGTCCTTGGGCGGCATCGGCTTGACGGGTCCGGCGAGGTAGGTCGCGTGCACGTGGCGCACGTCGCCGATGGCGCCCTCATGGACGCGCTTGTAGAACTCGCGGCGCGCGTACTCGTAGCGCCAGCAGAAGCCGGCAACGAAGGAGAGCCTCTTCTGCGTGGCGATCTTGGTCGACTCCAGCACGGAGCGGACGCCGGCCGCATCGGTGGCGCAGGGCTTCTCGGCGAAGAGGTGCTTGCCCGCGTCGACGGCCGCGCGGATCTCGCGCCAGCGGAAGCCGGGCGGCGAGGCCAGCAGCACGACGTCCACGCCGCTGTCGATGACCTTCTTGTAGCAATCGAGGCCGACGAACTGCTTCTCGGGGCTCACGCGAACGCGCGGCGCGATCTTGGCCTCGCCGGTCAGGGCCTTGAGGCTGTTGTCGATCTGCGACTTGAAGGCGTCGCCCATCGCGACGAGCACGACGCCCGGATCGGCGTTCAGGGCCTGGAAAGCCGCGCCGGTCCCGCGCCCGCCGCAGCCGATGAGGCCGACGCGAATCTCCTCCGGGGCTGCAGCAGCATGGACACTCGTGGGCAGGACGAGTGGGGCGACGATGGCCCCCGCGGCAACGGCGCCGGACGCCTTCAGGAACTCGCGCCGGGTTGGGTTGTTCTGGTCGTTCTCACTCATTGAGGCTCTCCAGGAAGGGCGTGTTGTGGCTGTCATACCCGATATACGCCCTCGACTCAAGGGTTCCCTCTCTTCCCGCCGCGCGACAAGGAGTGCAACGCGTGCGCGGTGAACCTGGTGCCGACCAGGCCGGCCACGCAGGCGGCCAACCAGACAACGGGGTGAGCACATGATGACCGGTCGCACCAGGCTGCTGCACGCATGGGCCGCCGCAGTACTCCTCTCGATGCCGGCGATGGCTTCTGCCCAGGCCATCCTCGGGGAGCTTACCAAGCCGCAGGAGGGGCGCAGCATGCGCGCTACCTCCACGTTCCGAGAGGGCAAGGACGGCAAGTACGATCCGCAGGCCGATCCGAAGGGCGACCTGATCGAGAAGAGCAACTTCGACAACTTCCACGTGGCCCCTGGCGCAACGCACGTAGTGATGGACGTGAAGGGGCCGGGCGTCATCACGCACATGTGGTTCACGTTCCTCGGCCCGGAGCCGCAGGGGTGGGCGCAGAAGGGCTCGGCGAACCACCGCGACATGCTCCTGCGCATCTACTGGGACGGGTCCGCGCGGCCAGGCGTCGAGGCGCCGATCGGCGACTTCTTCGCCAACTGCTTCGGGCGGCGCAGCGAGGTCGTCAGCCTGCCCGTCGTCGTCGAGGATGCCGACTCGTACAACTGCTTCTGGAACATGCCGTTCCGCAAATCGGCGCGAATCGAGGTCGTCAACCAGAGCGACAAGCCGATCAACCTGCTCTACTACAACGTCGACTGGATCAAGAAGGACAAGCTTCCGAAGAACACGCCGTACTTCTACGCCCAGTACCGCCAGGAGTACCCGGCCGAGCACGGCAAGGACTACGTGGTGCTGGAGACCAAGGGCAAGGGGCACTATGTCGGCACGGTCCTCGCGGTCCGCACGCGCAGCCCAAGCTGGTTCGGCGAGGGCGACGAGAAGATCTACATCGACGGCGAGGACAAGGCGTCCATCTGGGGCACGGGCACGGAGGACTACTTCCTCTCGGCCTGGGGCCTGAAGACGACGAGCACCCCGTACGCCGGCGTGCCGTGCTTCGACCAGTGGGGCATCGTGGGCGGCCACACCAGCGCGTACCGATGGCACTTGAACGACCCGATCGTGTTCCAGAAGGGCATCAAGGTCACGTTCGAGCACTTCGGCTGGATCTCGCCGGACGAGAACCCGGAGCACAAGACGAATAGCTGGAACGAGCGCGAGGACGACTACGCGAGCGTGGCGTTCTGGTATCAGACCGGCGAGCCGACCTTCGAGGCCCGCGCGCCCGAGAAGCGCGAGCTGCCCGGCATCGAGCGGACCGTCGTCTACGCGCGCGACTTCGCCGACGCCAAGTACCACGGCCCGTGCGGCGCCGAGAAGCAGCAGCTCGGCTTCTACGACGGTCCGCAGCTACTCCTGCAGCCGGCGAAGCAGGGCGATGGCTGGCTGGAGATGACGTTCGAGGTCACGAAGAAGGAGCCGCTGCGCCTGTTGATCAACGCGACCAAGTCGTACGACTTCGGGCAGTACCAGGCCAGCCTGAACGGCGTGAAGCTGGGCGACCCGATGGACTTCTACAGCACGAAGACGGAGCACCAGGAGTTCCACCTGCTGGACTTCTGGCCGGAGCCCGGCACGTACACGCTGCGCCTGGAGTGCACCGGCCGGAATGCGGCGTCGCAGGGCATCTGGATGGGCATCGAGTCGGTCCGCCTGCGCGAGCGGCGCCCCCGCGTCATGCAGTACGGGTTCGACAAGGACAAGGACTGGAAGAAGGAGCCTACGCTGTACAACTAACCTGGTCCGGGCGAGCCGCCGTCAGGGGCCATCGGACCGCTTCGCATCCACCCAGAGGAGAGTCGAATGTACCGTCGACAATGTGCCTGTCTGCTTCCTCTCGTCGTCCTCTCAGTGCTTGCCGCCGCCGGAGTTGCCGGGGGCCAGACCAACGTCTCGGAGGCGAGCTTCTCGTATGAAGCTCCCAAGGGCTGGTACGTGCGCCCGGTACCGGTATCGCGGTTCAAGATGGCCAGCATAAAGATGCGCGTCGGGTTCTCGCCCAACATGAACTTCTACATGACGCAGTTCGCCGGCTCCATAGACGCGTATGCCGACCGGCAGGAGAAGGCGGAGGCCACGATGCTGTCGCGCTTCACGAAGATCAGCCGCGCGGGGTTCGTCACGTCCGCCGGGCTACGCGCCGTGAGGTTCGTCGGCACGCACTACATAGGTGATCTCAAGCTGCGGTCCGTGTTCTACGTGTTTCGCGTGAAGGGCGGCAACATCGTGATGGCGACCTGCACGACGTTCGCCCGCGACGGGGCCAAGTACGACGCGTTGTGGGACAAGTCCATGAAGACCTTCGTGGCGAAGTAGCTTCCACAACTGGGTCTGCAGCTTGCTCCGGGGGCGGCGTCCGATGTGTGGCGCCGCCCCTTCTCCATGCCTACTTCAGCAGCCGCTTGATCGCCGGCGCGAGCGCCTTGGCGTGGTCCATCATCCCGTGGTCGTTCGGGTGGCACCCGTCCACCGTGCCCTCGTCGTCGCTCAGCAGCACCGAGCCCGGCAGCAGATGCAGCCCCGGTACGCCATCGGCCTGCAGCGCCTGCACGGCCTCCTCCTGGACGCGGCTCGACTTGGTCGGGTGCGCGTCGCGGCGGATCAGCGACTGGCCCACGAAGAGGATGGGCGTGCCCGGGTGCGCCTTGCGGACCGTCTTGGCGAGGTTCTGGATGCGCGACGTGATCTCGGCCTCGGGCAGCCCGCCCATGTTCCACAGGCAGTCGATCACGTAGACCGCCGGATCCAGCTCGGCGAGCAGGTCCGCGAGGGCCGGCTCCATCAGTCCGGACCCCGAGAAGCCCAGGTTGATGACGTCCCGTTCGAGCATGCGCCCGACGATGGCGGTGTAGGCCATGCCTGGCCGCGAGGCGCACCCGCCCTGCGCGATGGAGGTGCCGTAGTAGACGATGGGCTTGGCCTTGCGCGCGTCGGCGGCTTCGAGCTTCGCCGGCGGCTCCACGCCGATCTCGACCTTGCGCGAGCCGTTGTACAGCGGCAGGTAGAGCAAGCACTCCGCCGGCGACGAGCCCGGCAGTAGACCGGCGACTGCCTGGTTGTTCTCGGCGGCGGCAGGCCGGCCGTTGGCCACGAACGCCCATCCGCGCGGGGTGCGCTGGTAGAGGTCGACGCCGCTCATCCCGGTCGCCGGCATGTGCGGCATGTCGAGGCCCGCCGACGTCACGGACCAGCGCACGTGGACGCGGCTCGCCGTGGTGCGGAAGTGGATGGCGACCCCTGCCGAGTGCTTGCTGAGCCCCCACACGCTGGGCGGAACTGTCGCCTGCGCCCGCGTCGGGAGGCGGTCGTACGCACCCTCGGTGTCGGTCCACCCGCGTCCCTCGACGCGCAGTGTCGCCGCATCGACCCAGACCGGCTCCGCGGCGCCTGCAGCCACCGCGCACGCCGCCAACAGCCCAGCCATCGCCACCCAGCCCAGGTTCATCGCATCCTCCCGTTGGCGGCGCTCGCCGGCGCGCCTGCCCGTGCGCCAACTTCGCCTTGGAGGATGCGGGGTCCTGCCTCGGGAACTACACCGGTGCGCGCCCACCGATGCGGCGCCGACACCACAGGAGCCTCAGCCCGATGTTCATGCTTCCCCTTGCCATGCTCGCGCTCACCAACGCGCCACAAGAGCCCAAGACCATGAGCTTCCTCGATAACGGCGCCATCCGCGTCGGCATCGACCTCACGATCGGCGGCGCCATCACCTGGGTGTCAAAGTCGGGCAGCGATGTGAACCTGATCAACAGCGCCGACTGGGGCCGCCAGATCCAGATGTCCCACTACTCCGGGCCGAACCCGTTCAAGCCGAATGGCAAGCAGCCGCAGAAGGTATGGGAGGGGCTGGGATGGAACCCGATTCAGTCTGGCGACTGCTTCGGCAACCGCTCCAAGGTGCTCGACCACCGCAACGATGGCAAGGAGTTGTACGTCAAGTGCATCCCCATGCAGTGGCCGCTGAACAACGAACCCGGCGAGTGCACGTTCGAGTGCTGGATCAAGCTCAAGGGGAACACGGCGCTCGTCCGGAGCCGCATGGTGAACAACCGGTCGGACAAGACGCAGTACGGTGGGCGCGGCCAGGAGCTGCCGGCGATCTACACGAACGGGCCGTGGTACCGGCTGATGACGTATGACGGAGCGGAGCCATTCACCAACGGCAAGCTGCGGGAGTTCGCTCCGCAGTTCCCGTGGGTCGGGTGGCAGGCGACCGAGAACTGGGCCGCGCTGGTCGACGAGAGCAACAACGGCATCGGCATCTACGAGCCGGGCGTGTACCACATGATCGGCGGGTTCGCGGGCAAGCCGGGCAAGGGCGGGCCCAAGGACGGCCCGACGGGGTACATCGCGCCGCTGCACGACGAGATCCTCGACTGGAACATCGACACGGACTACCGGTACACCCTCATCGTGGGCAGCCTCGACGAGATCCGCAAGATGGTCTACGATCTGGCGCCGAAGCCCACGCCGCCGAGCTACGTGTTCGAGAAGGATCGGCAGCACTGGCACTACGCGAACGCCACCGACACCGGCTGGCCGATCCGCGGCGAGCTGAACGTGAAGCTCGATGGCAGCGACCCGCAGCTCATCGGTCCGTTCGGCTTCTGGCTCGCAAAGGACGCGCCGAAGCTCACCATTCGCGCCGCCTATCAGGGCGTCTCGGGCAAGGCCGTGCTCTTCTGGTCGCGCGCGGATGCCGAGGGCTTCGACGAGAAGCGCAGCGTGGAGTTCGACGTCGAGGCCGACGGCCAGTACCACACCTATGTGCTGAACCTGGCTGCCTCGCCCGAGTATCGCGGCGCCATCACCCGTCTACGGCTCGGCCCGAGCCCGGGCGGCAAGCCGGGGGCGTCCATCCGGGTGAAGTCGATCGGGTTCGGGCGGGCCGGCGGAGCGCGGTAGCAGGTCGCCTGGAGGGTCGGCCTCCGTGCCGACCGGACGTCCGGCGTCGCGGGCGGTGGCGACGGAGCGCCACCCTCCAGGTCGAGGCGTTCCGCCGGCCGTCGTCGCGGACGGGTGGGTGGCGGTGGCCGGTGCGCGTGCCGCCGGGGGCGGCGGCGGTCCAGGTCGGGTGCTTGCTGGGTGCTGGAGGCTCGGCCTCGGTGCCGACCGGACGTCCGGCGTCGCGGGCGGTGGCGACGGAGCGCCACCCTCCAGGTCGAGGCGTTCCGCCGGCCGTCGTCGCGGACGGGTGGGTGGCGGTGGCCGGTGCGCGTGCCGCCGAGGGCGGCGGCGGTCCAGGTCGGGCGGCGGTCCAGGTCGGGTGCTTGCTGGGTCCTGGAGGGTCGGTCTCCGTGCCGACCGCGTGCTCCGGTGGGACAAGCCCGCCGGCATCGAGGCGTTCCGCCGGCCGTCGTCGCGGACGGGTGGGTGGCGGTGGCCGGTGCG
>CAZFLM010000079.1:24091-29116 GCA_964519955.1 uncultured Chthonomonadaceae bacterium
CGTCGCGGACGGGTGGGTGGCGGTGGCCGGTGCGCGTGCCGCCGAGGGCGGCGGCTGTCCAGGTCGGGTGCTTGCTGGGTGCTGGAGGCTCGGCCTCGGTGCCGACCGGGCGTTTGGCATCGGCCGCAATTGGCCGGCTGCTACTAGATGCAACCAGATTTGCATCCAGCGACACTATGTGCAAGTCGGGTTGCATTTGGTCGCGGGCGGGGTCCTCAGGTAGACTCCAGCCGTAGCCAACCCATCCGCCCCCGGTAGGAGCGCCACTGTGCCCACACCCACCCAGAAGCGCAACGCCGAGCGTGTCCTCGCGCGGCTGCGCGAGCTGTACCCCGACGCCGAGTGCGAACTCACGCCGCGCGACCCCTGGCGCCTGCTCTGCGCCGTCATCCTCAGCGCCCAGTGCACCGACGTGCGCGTCAACATGACCACGCCCGTTCTCTTCGCGAAGTACCCGGACGCAGAGGCGATGGCCGCGGCCGATCCGGCCGAGGTCGAGGAGATCGTGAAGCCGACAGGCTTCTTCCGCCAGAAGACGAAGAGCCTCATCTCGATGAGCCAGGACGTGTTGGCGAAGTTCGGCGGAATCGTGCCCGAGACGCTGGAAGAGCTGACGACGATGCGCGGCGTGGGCCGCAAGACCGCCAACGTGATCATCGGCACGGCCTTCGGCGGGCAGGGCGTCGTCGTCGACACGCACGTGAAGCGGCTCAGCAAGCGCCTCGGATGGACCACCGAGACCGACCCCGTGAAGATCGAGCGCGACCTGATGGAGCTGTTCCCACGCGACGTCTGGACGCAGCTCGGCCACACGGTCATCTTCCACGGGCGCCGCGTCTGCAAGGCCCAGCGCCCCGACTGCCCGAACTGCCCGATCCTGGAGGACTGCCCGGACGGGAAGGGGAGGCTGGGGGGAGCGCAGTTGAAAGTGGCAAGTGGCAAGTCGAAAGTGGGGTCGGCGGTGGAGTAAGGTCCTGGGGGGCTGGTTGCGCCTTCGGCGCCCGCCGCGTGTTGGCCTTCTCCGGGGAGTGAGTGGCATGGGACGACGCATCGTTGCGGTCATGGGCCTGTTGGCCGCCCTGTTGAGCGCGGTGGGCGCTGGTGGGCAGCCGCGTGGAGGAGTTGCGATGAGTTGGCAGCGTCCGAAGACGGTCAAGCTGTACCTGCACGCGCCTGAGGCCGAGCGTCTGGTCACGATCTGGCCAGACATGAAGATCGTGAACACGGAGGTCGACCGAATCGACCGCGGCTTCGGCATCCGACTGCTCCATGGCGGTGAGGCGCAGGAGTTCGACTGGACGCGCACGCGGTGGCAGGTTCGCCCGGACGGCGTGCCGATCCCGATCGCCGGCGCCGATGCCGACGGGCTTGTTACCGCGGTCGAGGCGTTCTGCACCTGGGACGCCAGGCCGGTTACCCATCTCCGCATCACCCTGACGAACCCGAGCGCGGCTGGGCTCGTGGCCGTCCTCGGGCTGATGCCTCGCACCGGGCTGGACTCCCTCCTGCACGGGATCGCCCCCGACTTCTACGCCAGCTACCGCCCCACGATCGCGCACTGGGACATGGTGCCCTGCGGGTGGAAGTGGGAGGAGCCGGCCCTGACCGATGGCGCGCACATGGTGCGCCTCAGCCTGCCGGACGGTGTGGCGGCGCAGTGGGTCGAGCGCAACCCGCACAACCAGTTCGCGAACGGGTACCTGGAGCTTCGCGCCAAGCTCGCGGGCGGCGCAGCGATCACGGTGGACTGCGTGCTGGCCGATGCGGATGCGAAGGGCATCGACGCTGCGTACGAGCCGGCACGCGATGCCGCGGTCGAGCGCTGGCAGCGCACGCTGGCGGGCATCAAGGTGCGGCCCACGGGGAACGCGGCGATGCAGTCGATGGTCTCGTCGCTGGTGGCCCAGTGCCTGCAGATGTTCGCGGCGGGCGCCGACGGCGTGGTGCGCCCCCGGCAGGGCGGGCGCAATGGGGGAGTGTGGCCGACCGAGGCGATCGAGTTCCTGCGCGCGCTGGACCGCATGGGCCTCAGCGAGTGGTCGGAGAAGGGTTACCGCTTCCTGGCGCGCAGCCAGGTGATCGAGGGGCCGGACAAGGGCCGCATCCTGAGCGTCGGCTCGCCCTCGTGGATGAACCCGACGGGCGCCACGCTCTACGGGCTCGCGTACCACCTGGCGCGGGCGAACGATCCGGCGAAGCTCGCGGAGTGGCGCGAAACGATGCGCCTCGGTCTCGCCTGGATCGCGGCTCAGCGCGACAAGACCCGCAGCGACCCCGATGCGCTCGGCTACGGTCTGATGCCGCCCGGTAAGGCGCACGACTGGGGCATCGACGGACAGACCTGGTGCTTCACGGACGGCTTCACGTACCTGGGCGTGCGCGAGGCGGCCCAGGTCCTGGCGCAGTACAAGGACCCGCTCGCCGGCGAGGTGAAGGCGGCAGCGGACGAGTACGAGAAGTGCCTGAAGACCACGCTTGCCAGGATCGTGAAGGCGGCGGGCGACCGGGACGAGCTGTTCGTGCCGAACCTGCTGGGCGTGCCGGAGAGCTACCCGCCGGTCGGGCCATACTTCGCGGACGGACCCGCCATGCTGATCCGAGCCGGCATCGTCGACCCGAAGAGCGAGGTGTTCGACAAGATCGAGCGCTACTTCGTGCGCCGCGGGTGGATGCGCAACGGCCTGACCGGGCTGATGACCGACTGCCTGCTGACGCAGGGCTTCCTCGCGGACCAGTGGGCCGGACACACGTGGTACACGTCGTACCCAGACATGGCCTGGTTCACCGGATGGCTGGCCCGCGGCGACCGCGCCAAGGCCCGCAAGACGCTCGACGCGCAGGTGCGCTACGGCATGACCGCCGAATGGACCATGCAGGAGCGCTACGCCGACAACGACGCGTCCTTCTGCCCGTGGCAGCCCAACGCCAGCGCGAACGGCCGCCTGCTGATGATGCTGATGGACTTCCACGGCGTCGGCCGGTAACCTGAGGCGCTGTCAGCCGGTCTGGTAGGATGGGCCTCTGCGGGCTACGGCGCCCTGCACGGCAGGCCGCCGGCAGCGATGGAGGGTCGCGCTCCGTCGCGACCGCGCGCCGCGACCGACGCCCGGCGGGGTGCGCGGATCCCGCCCTCGCACGTTGCACCGACCCGTGGGGCGCGGCCTCCGTGCCGCGCCGGGCAACGCCGCGCTCGGCAGCGATGGAGGGTCGCGCTCCGTCGCGACCGCGCGCCGCCCTGTGCCCGTCGTGCGTCGTCGTAGGGACGCCGCTTGCCGCGTCCTTGCCGTACATCGACCAACCCATCGAGGAGCCACACCATGCCCGATCCCGCAGCCCGCAAGCGCCGCACCAAGAAGCACGCCGGCCCGGCCCCGTCGACCTTCGACAAGCCGCCGATCGTGACAAACCATGAGATCACGGTGGTGGGCGAGGCGCTGAAGTACTCGGCGCACGTGGGGATGCTGCCGCTCAAGAACGACGACGGCGACAACGAGGCCGGCATCTTCTACATGGCCTACATGCGGGAGGGCATCGAGGACCGCAAGAGCCGCCCGATCATGTTCTCGTTCAACGGTGGGCCGGGCTCGGCGTCGGTGTGGCTGCACCTGGGCGCGCTCGGGCCGAAGCGCGTGCAGACGATGGACGACGGCATGCTCCCGCCGCCGCCGTACCAAGTCATCGACAACGAGCAGACCTGGCTGGCCGACACCGACCTCGTGTTCATCGACCCGGTCGGCACGGGCTTCAGCAAGCCGCGCAGCGCCGAGGTCGGCAAGAAGTACTGGGGCCTGCAGGGCGACATCCAGTCGGTCGGCGAGTTCATCCGCCTCTTCCTCACGCGGTTCCAGCGCTGGTCCTCGCCGGTCTTCATCGTGGGCGAGAGCTACGGCACCACGCGCGCGGCCGGCCTCTCCGGGCACCTGATCGACCGGGGGATCGCGCTCAACGGCATCGTTCTCGTCTCGTCGATCCTCAACTTCCAGACCGCCCGCTTCAACAAGGGCAACGACCTGCCGTTCGTCCTCTTCCTGCCCACCTACACCGCCACAGCGTGGTACCACGGCTGCCTCGGACCGGACCTGCGCAAGGACCTGGGCGCCACGTTGGCGGAGGTCGAGGCCTTCGCGGCGGGCGACTACGCGGCGGCGCTGGCGAAGGGCGACGCGCTGACGAGCGAGGAGCGGCAGGGGATCATCAAGCGGCTGGCGCGCTACACCGGCCTCGCCGAGTCGTACATCGACGAGACCGAGCTGCGCATCCAGATCCACCGCTTCTGCAAGGAGCTGCTGCGCTCCGAGAAGCGCACGGTCGGCCGGCTGGACAGCCGCTTCAAGGGCATCGATGCGCTGGCCGCCACCGAGTACCCGGACTTCGACCCGGCCATCGCGGTCATCACCCCGCCGTACACCTCGGCGTTCAACGACTATGTTCGCACGGAGCTGAAGTACGAGACCGACGACGTCTACCAGATCCTGGGAACCGGCATCAAGAGCCCGTGGGACTGGGGCTCGGCGGGCAATGGCTACCCCGACACGAGCGACGCGCTGCGGGCCGCCTTCTCGAAGAACCCGCACATGCGCGTGTTCGTGGCGAGCGGCTACTACGACCTGGCGACGCCGTACTTCGCCACGGAGTACACGCTCAGCCACATGGGCCTCGACCCGACGCTGCGCGCCAACATCACCACCGGCGAGTACGAGGCCGGCCACATGATGTACGTGCACACGGAGTCGCTGGCGAAGCTGCAGGCGGACGTGTCCGGCTTCATCGCGGAGGCGCTGCGGCGGTAGGAGCGGGGGCCGGGGGCTGGTGGGGGCTGGCTGAGGAGACATGGGACGTCGGTAGCCCGTCGTGGACCGCCGCCGCCCTCGGCGGCATAGGCACCGGGCCGGGCCGGCTGCCGTCTCGTTAGGTGCCGCCCGATCTGGACCGCCGCCGCCCTCGGCGGCATGGGCACCGGGCTGGATCGTCTGCCGTCTCGTTAGGTGCCGCCCGATCTGGACCGCCGCCGCCCTCGGCGGCATG
>CAZFLM010000080.1:0-29008 GCA_964519955.1 uncultured Chthonomonadaceae bacterium
CGTCGTACTCCGTGGTGAACGAGGTGGTGAGCCACAGCCCGAAGGACCAGGCCGGCGGCAGCGCGGGGCGCCCGGTGAGCTGCGTGTAGCGGCGCAGCACGTCGGCGGGCGCGGGTCCGGCGATGACGAAGTATTCCAGCGCCTCGCCCGGCACGCTGAACTGCACCTTCGACACCTTCTCAGACGCTACCTCGAACGAGACCGGGCCGGAGTGGTTGACGAAGACGCCGTAGCCGCGGTTGGTGAGGTAGAACGGCACGTTCTTGTAGGCCTGGTCGCTGCCCGTGCCGCCGTCCTTGTTCCACATCTCCACGACCTGGCCGTTCTTGACGAAGGCCGTGAAGCGCTCGCCGAGGCCGTAGACGCACTCCCCGACGCCGAGCGCGAGCTGCTCGTGCAGGTAGCGCCCGCCATCCGCCGCCTCGATGTAGCCCGTGCCCCGAGGCCCGCTGCTCGTGATCACGCGTCCGCCGGCGACGAAGTCCAGCCGCCACGCCTTGCGGTCCACCCGCGCGGTCAGCCCGCCGCTCGTCAGCGTGGCTGCGTCGTCGCTCACCGATGTCACGACCTCGGGACCCGCTCTCCACGTGAAGACGGGAAACGTCTCCGCGCCGCGCTCGCCAGCCGCGAAGTGCTCGATGCGCACGCGGATGACGCCCTCCATCGGCGAGGAGAAGCGCACGGTCAGCAGCGGCCCATCGAGCGTGTCGCCCCGGTGCCGGATGGGCTTCGTCGGCGCGTAGACCGTCAGCGTGCCGTCGCCCGCCTCGATGTCGTACGCCTCCGCCGCGTAGTGCGCCCGCACTCCCGGCTGCATCATCCAGTTGCCATCCGTGAACTTCATCGCGTCCCCTCCCGAGTCTGGCTCACGCGACCATTAGAAGGACGGGGGCGGGAGTCCTGCTGGGAAGCGAGGCATCGAAGATCGCAGTATAATGACTGTGCGACCAGCCCGCAGTCGACGCTTCAGTCAGGAGGTGGCCCATGACATCGACCGTTCTTGGATTGCTTAGGGGCGGCAAGCTGGAGCTTCTCGAGGCGCCCCAGGGGCTGCGTGACGGGCATGTGCGGGTCACGATCGAGGAGCAGGACGCCGACGAGCAGTCACTATCGGCACCGGTCGATCGTCGCGCCTTCCTGCGACTGCCCTTGGCCGAGCGTCGCAGGATACTCCAACAGCAAGCTGACAAGCTGGCAGCCGACTACGACGCGAACGGCGAGTGGCGCGAGTGGTTGACAGGGGACATCGTTGAGTACTGAGGGTCAGCCGCCTTGCCGCGGCGACGTATGGCTCGTCCAGCTCGATCCGACCATGGGTGCGGAGATGCGCAAGACCCGGCCCGTGATCGTTATCAGTTCCGACTCGGTCGGCCGGCTGCCCATCAAGCTCGTGGTGCCGTTGACGACCTGGAAGGACGCGTTCTCGCACAACATGTGGCATGTCCGCATCGAGCCCGATGCGGGGAACGGGCTGACGGCCACATCGGCTGCAGACGCGCTCCAGATACGTGGCGTCGATACCGGGCGGTTCGTGGGCCGCCTCGGACGAGTTCCCGACGCGGTCCTTGAGGACATCGGCGCCGCCGTCCTGGCGGTGATCGAGTTCGATCTGGCTCCGCTGCCATCGTCATACTCGAGCGATAAGCCGTAACCGAGCCGCTATCGGGCGACGGAGTACAGTAGGTCAGTCCATCTCGCGGGAGCATCACATGGTTGACCTCGTGATCGAGCAGGAGCTTCACCGCCACCTCGCCGACCTGCCTGTGCCTCAGCAGCAGCGGGTGCTCGACTTCGCCCGCTCTCTGTCGATGCCGGGGCCGCGCGGCGTCCCGGGCAAGTCGCTGCTGGCGTTCGCGGGTTCGATACCGGCCGAGGACCTCGCAGCGATGCGCGCAGCCATCGAGGCCGACTGCGAGCGGGTGGACGCTGATGGCTGGTAGGTACCTGCCCGACACGAACGTTGTTATCGCGCTGTTCGCTGGCGACTCATCAGTGCTGAACCGCATCGGGGAGGCCGACGAGATCTTCGCGTCCATCGCTGTGTTGGGCGAGCTGTACTACGGGGCGCAGAAGTCAGCACGCTCCGAGGCCAACGCGGCTCGCGTAGATTCGTTTGCGGCGGGTAACACGGTGCTGGTCTGCGATCATGACACGGCGCGGCGATACAGCGAGGTGAAGGCGGCGCTACGGGCCAAGGGCAGGATGATCCCGGAGAACGACCTGTGGATCGCCGCCACCGCCCTCCAGCACGGGCTCACACTCGTGACGCGGGACGCGCACTTCGGCGAGGTCGATGAGCTCCAAACCGAGGTGTGGTAGCGGCGCTCCACCCTCCACCGCTTGACGCCTGCCCCGTCCCGCGCTATCCTTGCGGCAGCCAACGCCTGCCAAGGACAGCACCCATGCGACACCCAGCCCGACGCCTCGCGCTCTGCACTGCCCTGCTCCTGCTTGCGACCGCGCCCGGCCTCGCGCAGCGCCTTGTCGCCGTCGACCCGCCGGACCGGCTGGCGGGGGCGACCGCGCTCGGGGCGAAGGTCGAGGGGCTTGCGGCGGGGCCGGACCTCGACCTCGGGTTTAACGACTACCTGCAGGTGCGCGCCAAGGTGCCTGCCGGGGCCAAGGGCACGATCCGCATAGGCTATGGCACCAGCGTGCGGCCCGGGTTTGCGCCGGATCGGGTGCTGGAGGTGCCGGCGGCGAAGCTGCGGCGCGATGGGCGGCCCCACACCTACCGGCTCGACCTGGGCCTCGTCGTCCTCTGGCGCGACACGCTGCGCGACCTGCGGGTGGACCTGCCGGCGGGCGGCAAGCTGGAGTACGCGGAGGTCGGCGACATCCCGAACGACGTGCTGCGGGTGAACAACGACCTCAACATCTTCGTGGGCGACAACGAGCACAAGGCCGAGGCCGCGGCGGACCTGAAGCGCCTGGAGTCGAAGCACTTCGTGTTCTGGTGGTCGCCGATGAGCTTCGTCACGGACAAGGGGTTCGACCCGGCGGTGATGGGGCGGCGCGCCCTGCGCATGTCGGAGGAGTGCTACCAGGTCTACTGCAAGCAGGTCGGCTTCCGCGAGCCGTTCGAGAACGGGGAGGCCAAGAAGCGCGACGGCCATCGCTACAAGGTGAACATCACCTCGTGGTATCAGGGCACCTGGATGGGCGGGCAGAACGGGTGGACCTACTTCAACATCCCCGGCTGGGGCCTGCGCGACGAGGGCTGGGGCAACCCGGTGCCGCACGAGTTCGGCCACGCGATGCAGGGGTGCCAGCCCGGCTTCCTGAACGGCGCGTTCTGGGAGTCGCACGCCAACTACCTGACCGAGCTGCGCAACCGGCACTATCGGGCGCTGCTGCCGGGATACCACACGCGCCTGGGCCGCTTCATCCTCGACCAGTCGTGCATGCCGCAGGACCACTTCCGCCACATCTACGCCGACTTCCGCATCCACATGGCGCTGGACGAGATCGCGCCGGAGCTGGGGCTGGGGCCGTACCCCTCGCACCGCCTCTGGACCGACGGGCCGAAGGAGATGACCGCCTACGCGAAGCTGGCGTCGCTCCTGCCGAAGGGCAAGTCGGTGAAGGATGTCGCTTGCCTCGGCCTGCGCCGGTTCGCGCTGCTCGACTTCGCGGATGGCGACGAGATCCGCGCCGCCCTGCGAGCGACCCCGCGCGACCGGGCCGCCTACGACCATGCGACAGGCAGCTATCTCGAAGCGTGCCAGGACAAGCCGGGCTGGTGGCGCGTGCCGTGGGGGCGAGCCCCGATGCGCTACGGCTACATGACCCACGAGCTGAAGGCGGCCGGCAAGTCGGTGACCGCGGAACTGCGCGGCGTGGACGTGCCCGGCAGCGCGGAGGACTGGCGCTGGACGCTGATCGCCGTGGGCAAGAACGGCAAGCCGCGCTACAGCCCGGTCTATGCGCCCGGCAAGCAGACCTTCGCGCTGAAGCCCGGCGAGACGCGCGTGATCCTGTTCGTCGTCGCCACGCCCAACGTGCTGAAGCCGGGGGTGCAGGGCCTGCACAACCAGTTCCCCGTCGACAAGCACCCCGACTACCTGCGCTACCCGTACGAGGTGCGGCTCACCGGTGCGAGCCCCGCGTTCGCGCCCATCGCCTGGCCGAAGCTGGCGGGGCACCCGCACGTGCGCGGCGGCGGCTGGGTGGCCGACACGGCGAAGGTGGACGCGACCGCCTACGTCGGGCCGAACGCCATGGTGCTGGACCGGGCCGTGGTGCGCGGCAAGGCCCGGATCGGCGACTACGCCATGGTCGGCGGCGACGCGGTGGTCGAGGGCGACGCGGTCGTGTCGGACTGGGCCGTCGTCGACGAGCGTGCCACCGTCCGGGGCCAGGCGCGCGTGCGCGATCACGCCGTCGCCAAGGGCAGGTCGGCCGTGGAGGGCGATGCGCGCTGCCAGGGCTACTGCGCGCTGAGCAACGTGACGCTCGGCGGCGAGGCCATCGTTCGGGGCAACGGGACGCCGTGGGACTGCAAGGTCGGCGGCCACGCCATCCTGGACTACGACTACTCGATGACGTTCAACGTGACCGACGGGGTCCACTTCAACCACGTGCCCTGGGGCGGCTGGTTCGACGCCTACTACGCGCAGACGCTCCGCAAGCCGCGCGGCCTGATCGCCTCGTACCGCGTCGAGGAGCCCGACGGCGCCGTCTGCTGGGACGAGTTCGGCGCCCTGCACGCGGTGCTGCGCGGGAATCCGAAGCGCGTGCCGGACGACACCATGCACCGTGCGGTGCTCCAGTTCGACGGCAAGACGCAGCACCTGGCGCTGGACCGGAGCGTCTGTGACGCCGGCGCGCTGACGGTGGGCGTCTGGTGCAAGCCCGCCGACGGCCCCAGCAACCAGCCGCTCCTGTACCTCGGCACCGCGAACGGACCGTCGCTGCGTCTGACCGCCCGCGACCTGACCGGGCGCCCGCGCCTCGTGCTGCGCACGCCGGGTGGCACCGAGGCAGCCCTCGCCGGGCTCGACGTGACGCCGGTCGGCCAGTGGACGCATCTGGCGATCGAGTTGGCGGACGGCAAGGCGCGGCTCTACGTGAACGGGGCGCTGGCGAAGGAGGGGCCGTGCTCGCTCGCGCCGGAGCAGATGCTGGCGCCGATCGGCTGGCTTGAGGCGCAGGCCAACTACGTGGGGCGAGACGCCACGGGCATGCACTACGCCGGCCAGGCGACGGACATTCGCTTCTACAACGTGGCGCTGGCCGACGAGGAGGTTGCCCGGGAACTGCGGCGGCGCGGCGACCTGATGGGCGCGTTCCTGCCGCGCGCGGTGGAGTTCGTCGCGAGCACCCCGATGGAGACCGGCGTGCGCAATGGCCTGGTGCGCACGCTTGCCGCGTTCGTGCGGCCCGACGAGGCGGCCGACGGGCCCGAGTACCAGGCAGTCCTGGACTCCCGCGACGAGCGCGACGCGGCTCTCACCGGCGCGGGCCTGGGCATCGCTGGCGGCAAGGTGCGTGTCCGGCTAGACGGCGTGGGCTACTGGGATACCGGCGTCGCCGTAACGCTCGGCAAGTGGCAGCACGTGGCGCTCGCGTTCGACGGCAAGAGCGCGCACCTGTTCGTCGACGGCCGCGAGGTAGCCACGCGCACCTACGATGCGAAGCCCGGTCGCCTCGCGCCGAAGTGCTACCGTATCGGCTACACGCAGACCGGCGAGGACCCGGCCACGCGCGTCTTCTTCCGCGGCGCCCTCCGCGAGGTGCGTGTCTACAGCCGGGCGCTCACCGGCGCCGAGGTGGCGGAACTGGCGTCAAGCAAGGAGTAGGCAGCGCGGCAGTGGTTGACAGTCTGGCGTCAGAGTCCTATACTCTGGACATCACCGTGCACCAGGAGGCCGAACGTGACCGAGCAGCAGACCCGTCAGTGGGCCATGATCCTCCATCTCTCGCAGTTGGCGAACTGCATCATCCCCCTGTCGGGCGTCGTCGCGCCGATCGTTATCTGGCAGGTGAAGAAGGCTGAGATGCCGGAGCTGGATGAGCACGGCAAGATCGTCGTCAACTGGCTGATCTCGGCCCTCATCTACGGCATCGTCAGCGCCGTGCTCACCGCAGTGCTGATCGGCATCCTCGGGTTCATCGCGCTCGGCGTCTGCGCGGTGGTGTTCCCGATCGTCGGCGGCATCAAGGCGAACAGCGGCGAGGTCTGGAAGTACCCGCTGACCATCACCTTCATCAAGTAACCGGGCTACTCCCCGAATAGCTCCGCGATCGTCACCGGCCGGCCGAGGCGCGCCGAATCCTCCATCGCGAGGACGAGGCGCGTCACGGCCAGGCCGTCGAGTCCATCGACCACGGGTGTGCGGCCGTCGATGACGCACTCGGTGAAGTCACGGATGGCGTCCGCGGCGAAACCGCTCGGGCGGCCCAGGATGGTGGGTGCGACGATGGCGTCGTGGTAGCGCACGTCGGCTCCCCACTGCTGCGCGGCGCCGTGGTGCGAGCCGTCGATCCGGTAGGCGCCCTTCGTGCCCACCAGCTCGAACCGCAGGTCGAAGATCGACGGGCTGCTCTCCGGCAGCAGCCAGCTATTCTCCAGCGTCGTCACCAGCCCCGACGCCCACTCGATGGTCGTGTGGTACGAGTCGGGCGTATCTACCCCGTGCAGGTCGCGCAGGACGCCCTCGCGCTTCACGCAGTAGAGCCGGATAGGCCGGTCACCCCCGCCGCGCGTGCCCATCAGCCAGAGCAGCGTGTCGAGGCAGTGGCTCGCCAGGAACCACGCCACGCTCGATCGCGCCGCCCACGCCAGCATCTGCTTCGGCACGAACACGGTGTCGCTCAGGCGGGAGTAGATGTGCCGCGGCGCGCCCAGGTCGCCTGCGTCGAGTGCTTGCTTGAGCGGAGCGAAGAGAGGGCTCCAGCGGTTGTGGAAGTCGACGAAGAGGCGCACGCCCGCCGCCCGAGCCGCCTCGATCATCGCGCGGCCCTCCGCCTCGGTCGTCGCGAGGGGCTTCTCCACGAGGATGTGCTTCCCGGCCTGCGCGGCGGCGAGGACCGCGTCGCGATGCAGGAAGTCCGGCAGCACGATGGAGACCGCGCTCACGGCCGGGTCGGCCAGCAGCTCGCGGTAGTCCGCGTAGACCGCCGCGCCGCCGCACTCCCCGGCGATGTTCCCCGCCCGCTCCGCGTTGGTGTCGCAGACAGCCGCAAGGCGCACCCCCCGCGTGCTCGCGTACACCCGCGCGTGAAGCTGCCCCCACGTGCCCACGCCGATCACTCCGAACCCAACTTCGCTCATCGCAGCCTCCAAGACCAAGAACGGCTATTGAACATGGATGTACAGGATGGCCAGGACAACGGCAGGTGAGGAACGGTCTGGGCCGCGTCCGCGCCGTGGCCGTGGATCAGAGCGAGTGCTCCAGTCCTTCGTGGCCATCGCGCGCCACACGTCGCTCAGAGAGGCTCTGCGTGCCGTTGCCGTTATCCTGCCAATCCTGTCCATCCATGTTCGATTGCCGTGGTCGTTCACTCCGTAGCTGGCATCCACGCGCCGGACGCGGCGATGCCGAGCTGGCCCAGCCAGTAGAGCAGCATCACCCAGATGCCGCCGGGGTGGATCGGGCCGCCCCACTTGCCGAACGCGATGAGCGTGTCGCTGAGGCCGAAGAGGACCGCCCCGGTCAGCGCCAAGGAGCGCACGCGCGCCGGAACGCTCCGGTCGAGCGCCAGCGCCCCCGCGCGCCACATCATCGCGCAGATGACCGCGACGTAGGCCGCGACAGGCGTTGCCATGCCCCCGAGCTGCGGCAGGACGAGCAGATAGGCGGCGATGCCCCAGGCGAGGAACGGCGCGGCTGCCAGGGGCGCGAGCGAGCGCGTGCGGCGCGTGAAGGCGGCCAGGTAGCACACGTGGGCCGAGAGGAACGCGACCATCCCGGCCAGAAACGTGCCCGAGCTGTAGGACAGCAGCCCATCGCCCAGCGCGGAGAGCACGAGCCCCGCCGCGATGAGCCCGGCGAATGGCGGGCTCGCCCCGAGCGCCGCCCAGACGGCCAGGCACAGCGCCGGCACGCACTTCGCGGCCAGGTGCGCCTGCCCCGGCAGGACATCGGGCGCGAAGAGGTAGAACAGGGCATCGGCAAGCGCGATCGCCAGGACGGCGGCGGCGATGGCGCGGCGTGAGTTCGGGTTCTTCATAGTCTCGCATTCGGCGCGGGCCGCGCGGGCTCCTGCAAGGGTCGGGTGCCGGACGGCCTGGAGGGTGACGGTATGTGCTGCTTCCTGGTTTTGGCCGTTCCGCTGGGCGTGGCCGAGCGGGTGGCTCCTCCTCACGGCGCCTACCTCACCATCGCGCCTGACGGCGAGCGCTGCTGCCCGGGCGCGTTCGGGCCCGGCTGGGCGAGTTGGCTCCTGGGCACGCGCGCGGGCGGCTGCTCCTGCGGCCTGGTGGCGGAGCAGACGGTCGCGGAGCAGGAGCAGGAACGCGTGCGCACGGTTGAGCGTTACCGGGCGAAGCTCGCGCGCGAGGGGTGGACCGCTGCAAAGGCGGAGCGGGCTGTGCGCGACAAGTTCCCGGCAGTCGCGCCGCCCTGGGCCGGTCTGCACCCCGAGGTCCGCGCCTACCTGCGGCTCCTCGCGGACGCGTGCGGCGAGGTGCGGGTCGCGGGGTGCGACTTCAGCGCGACGCCACCTGTGCCCGGCGACAAGCCCAGGACGGAGGTGCGCTGGTCCACCGATGAACTCGCCGATCCAGCGCTGCCGTTCCACTTCCGCTGCCTGTACGTCATCACCCGCTGAGCGCCGTCGTCATCTCGACGCAGCAGGAATCCGGCCGGTGTTGCTGCCGCAGGCGGTCACGCCGGACCCGCGCAACGTCGGCTCGGAGTGACGCGGGACGCGAAGCATGCTCGGCGCCTTGACATCCCGCCGGCATTCGCCCATAGTGCTGGAGCGTACAGCCCCTCGCGCGGCGGCCCGACCGCGCCCCCAGGAGAGAGTGCCCACATGAGAAGACTGATCGCCTCAGCCGCCACGCGGAAGCGCCTGCTCGCTGCCATTCCCGCGACCGCCATCGCCTGCCAGGCCGCGGGGGCCGCCGAGCCGCACCACCTGACGCCCGTGCCCATCCAGCAGGTCGTCGTGCAGGACGAGTTCTGGTCGCCCAAGCTGAAGGTCTGGCGCGAGGTCACCCTCGGCGACTGCTTCGCCAAGTTCGAGAAGGACGGCGCGATCGCCAACTTCGACAAGGTGCGCGACGGGGTCGGGGGCGAGCACGGTGGGCCGCCCTGGTACGACGGGCTGATGTACGAGATGATCCGAGGCGCCGCCGACTTCCTCGCCGCCCAGCGCGACCCGGCGCTGGAGGCGCGGGTCGACGCGTACATCGACCACATCGCGGCGGCCGCGGCGAAGGACCCCGACGGCTACATCAACACCTACACCCAGATGAAGGAGCCGACGCATCGCTGGGGTCTGAACGGCGGCAACGACGTGCTGCTGCACGACCTCTACAATGCCGGCGCCCTCGTCGAGGCCGGCGTGCACTACTACCGCGCCACCGGCAAGACCAAGCTGCTGCAGGTTGCCGCCCGCATGGCGAACCACATGGCCGACGTCATGGGCCCCGAGCCGAAGACGCGCATCGTGCCGGGCCACTCCATCGGCGAGGAGGCGCTGGTCAAGCTCTACCTGCTCTTCAACGAGCATCCGGGCCTGAAGGCGCAGATGGGCTTCCCGGTCGACGAGGAGCGCTACCTGAAGCTGGCGGAGTTCTGGATCGAGAGCCGGAACAACCACCCGCAGCAGCACTTCGGCACCTTGACGGGCAGCTACGCGCAGGACCACATGCCCGTGCTGCAGCAGCAGACCATCGAGGGGCATGCGGTGCGGGCGACGCTGCTCTGCGCGGGCATCGTCGCCGCCGGCCAGGTGAACGGGCGCGCGGACTACCTGGCCACCGCCACCCGTCTCTGGGAGAACATGGTCGACCGCCGCATGTACGTCATCGGCGGCCTCGGCGCGGTGGCGGGCTACGAGGGCTTCGGGCCGGACTACGATCTGCCGAACAACGGGTACCTGGAGACCTGCGCGGCCATCGGCGCCGGCTTCTTCCACCACAACATGAACCTGGCGCTCGGCGAGGCGCGCTACGCCGACGAGCTGGAGCGCGCCCTCTACAACGCCATCCTGCCGGGCGTCTCGCTCAAGGGCGACAGCTACTTCTACGAGAACCCCATCGAGGCCGGCCCGCAGCGCGCGCGGTGGGCGTGGCACGGGTGCCCCTGCTGTCCGCCCATGTTCGTCAAGATCATGGGCGCGCTGCCGGGCTACATCTACGCGCAGGACGACGGCGGCATCACCGTGAACCTGTTCGTCGGCAGCCAGGCTGACGTGACGCTGCCCGCAGGCAAGGTCGCCATCCGCCAGACCACGCGCTACCCGTGGGACGGCGCGGTGCGGATTGCCGTCGACCCGGCCGCGCCCGCGGAGTTCGCGCTGAACGTGCGGCTGCCGGGCTGGTGCGCGAAGCCGAGCGTCAAGGTGAACGGTCAGGCGACCAGCATCGAGCGGGCGCGCGGTTACGCCCGGATCGAGCGGCATTGGCAGGCCGGCGACGTGGTGGAGCTGTCGCTGCCGATGCCGGTTCAGCGCATCAAGGCGCACCCGAAGGTGCTCGCGGACGTCGGCCGAGTGGCAATCCAGCGCGGGCCGATCGTCTACTGCCTGGAGGCGGTGGACAACGGCGGGCACGTGCGCAACCTGGCCATCGAGCCCGGCGCGCCGCTGCGCGCGGAGTTCCGGTCGGACCTACTCGGCGGCGTGACGGTGGTCACCGGCAAGGCGAAGGCCGTCCACCGCGCGGACTGGCCCGAGACGCTCTACCTGCCGGCCCAGGCCACCAGTGGCGTCGGCACGGTGGGCTTCACGGCGATCCCCTACTTCGCGAACGCCAACCGCAAGCCCGGGGAGATGGCCGTCTGGATGGCGGAGACCGTCGACCGCGCCGAGCCGCTGCCCGCCCCGACCATCGCCGGCCAGGCCACGCCGTCCACGTCGTTCTGCTGCCCCACTGATACCGTCGCGGCGCTGAACGATGGGCTAGAGCCCGCCTCGTCCGACGACCTAAAGATCGTCCGCCACACCTGGTGGGACCACCTGGGCACGGCGGAGTGGGTGCAGTACGACTTCGAGAAGCCCACGAAGGTCTCGGCGGTCGAGGTGTACTGGTGGGACGAGCGCCGCATCAAGGCGCATTGCCGCGTGCCGCAGTCGTGGCGCGTGCTCTATCAATCGAACGGACAGTGGAAGCCGGTGACCGGCGCCTCGCCCTACGGCGTGGAGATGGACCGGTTCAACCGCGTCACGTTCGCGCCGGTGAAGACGACGGCCCTGCGCCTGGAGGTCCAGCTCCAGCCGAACTGGTCCGGCGGCATCCTGGAGTGGAAGGTGGAGTAGGATGTGAGCGGGGTCACTCCGGTGGGGTGGCCCCTTCCTCCACCGCACGCAGCAGCAGCGCCGGGTCCTCCGTCGGAGCGCCGCCAGCGGGCCGCAGCAGCACGTCCGCGCCGTCGGATGGGGCGTGGGCCGGGCGGAGGAGGCTGGCGGCCTGGCGTTCCTGCCGCTGCCGCTCGCGCAGGATGGGCCGCACGCGCGCCAGGGCTTCCTCGATCTCCGGCGGGTTCGCCAGACGCGATGCGACGCTAACCGCGGTTAGCGCGCGGCCACCGGCGAAGTGTCCCAGCGCGTTGATGGCAGCGAGCCGGATCGCCGTGTTCGGGTGGCTCAGCAGGTCACAGACCGCCTGCACTGCGTCGTCAAGGCGACCCCAATGGTCGGGGGCGATGGCCTCAAGCACTGGGATGACTGCCAACTGGCCCGCCCGTCCGATGCCGCTGCTCCCGGCCATCGCGGCGCGCGCAACCGTCGCCACCGACGCAGGCACGGCAAGTCGTCCCAGGCTCTCGATGGCGGCCTCCTTGCACCGCCGGACGGCTGCTCCCTCCCGCATCGACGAGAGGCCCACGGCGAGAGCAGCGGCAGACGCGAGCAATACCAGGCCAGACGCAGCGGAGGGACTGGACGCGTCTCCGGGCTCGTCCATGCTGGCGAATACCAGAACGACGAGGAAAGCAAGGGCGGCGAGCAGGGCCGCCACCACTCGCAGGAGACAGCGCACCAACCTCCAAGGGTGCCACGTCTCGCGTCCGTCCACGACGCAGCACAACGCCGCCGCCGCCCGCTCGCTCTGGCCGTCGGCCGCGTGACGCAGGAACCAGCAGATGGCGGCGCGCTCTTGCCAGTGCCACCCGGACCGGTTGCGAGCGCGAGCGCACAGGCTATCGAAGAACCAGTCCTCGGCCTCCCCCTTCGCCAGCGCGTCCTCGATCGTGCGGCGCGTCCAGTTCCGGCGTGATAGCCGAGAGAGCGGCGTTTGGTCGTCAGACGGGGTCATGGCGAGCCATCCTCGCCGTCCACCGCCCGCAGCAGCAGCGCCGGGTCTTCCGTTGGCGCGCCGGCAGCGGGTCGCAGCAGTACGTCAGCGCCGTCGGAGGGGGCGTGGGCGGGGCGGAGGAGGCTGGCGGCCTGGCGCTCCTGCCGCTGCCGCTCGCGCAGGATGGGCAGCACGCGGGCCAGGGCCTCGTCGATCTCCGGCGGGTTCCGGTCGAACGTCATGTCGTTCACCGGCTCGACAGCCCGGCCGCCAGCGAACCGGCCCAGCGCCTCGATGGCGGCCAGGCGCACCGCGGGGCTTCGGTGGCGCAGCAGCTCGCAGATGGTAGGCTCCGCGTCGTCCAGCAAGGCCTGGTGTGCTCTCGTCACCGCTCCCAGGATGGGGATGATCGCCTCCTCGGCCGCGCGCCGCACACCCACATCCGCGTCGAACACCGCGCGCGAGACGGTCACCGCCGAGGTGGGCTCGGCCAGCACGCCCAGGCTTTCCACTGAGATGCGCCGAGCGGTGTGCGCTCGTCTCTCTTCCTCCAGATGCGAGAGCACCAGGCTCGCGGCAGCCACCGGTAGTGACCAGCCTGTCAGCATAGATGAGATCGCGGCGAGGGGCGAGGCAACCAGCACCTCGCCGTGGCGGCTCCAGAGGCCCGTCCCGCACGCGAGGAGAGAGACGACCACCAGCGCTACGATCAGCGCCATCGTCAGGCAGAACCGGATCGCGAACCTCAGCAGGCGCTCCGGTTCCCACAGATCGTGCGCCGCAACAGCCGCACAGAGGGCGGCGGTGGCCTTCGGGCGCCGGCAGCGGCCCGCGGAGCGCAGATACCAGCACATCGCCGAACGTTCGCGCCAGCGCCAGCCCGTTCGATCCTCGGCCCGCTCGCAGCACTCGTCCACCAGGTCGCCGGGCGCTTCTCCCTCGCGCAGCGCGGCCTCGATGCGCACGCGCACCCGGTTGCCCCGCGAGAGCCATGTGAGCGGGGTCTCGGCCTGGCGGATGGCCGGCGCCCACGGTGTCGCCGTCCGGCTGGCGTGGCGCCACGGTCGCCTCGCCCCGCGCCTGCTCCTGCGGTTCGAGGCGCTCATTGTCCGGCTGCGCGGGCGGCCCGGGGTTGGGTTCATCGGCGTGACGCGAACGCCTCCAGGTGTGCGGAGATCCTGATGCCACACGACCAGATGTGCGAACTCCTGCTGCGGGGGTTCCAGGCATACCCCTGCACGTGGTTCTGCCTAGCGCGGCACGGAGATCACGGCACCTCGGGCAGCGTGACGCCTGGCGGCGGGTCGGGTGGCGTGATCCTCTCGGGCGGGTTGCCGGTGCGTTCCTCGCTGCCGTCCGCGCGGCGCGTGTAGCGGCCACCGGGTCCGCTGATCCCCACCGATCCGTCGGCGCTGCGTTTGTACGTGCCCTCGGGGCCCACGATAGTCAGGCTCCCATCGGCGCGACGCTCGTAATGGTAGCCGCTGGGAGACTCGAGGGTGACCGATCCATCGGCGCTCCGGACGTAGTGGGTGCCGGAGCCGCTCACCGTGACCGGGGCCCCGGCGCCTCCCGCATAGGTCTCGGCAACCGCCGCGGGCGCCGTGGCGATCGGCGTGGACGAACGCATCGCCCGGAGGAGGACCACGCACGCGACCAAGGCGAGAGCCAGGCCTACGAACCAGAGACCTACTGCGTTCCGTCGCCGTCGCAGCGGCACGGCATACTGGCTGGAGCGTACTTGCGCCTCGCGCCGCCGCACGCGCTGCAGCAAGCGGAGCACCTCATCGCTCGGAATGCCCAGCGCTTCGCCAATCGCCTGCGCGCTCGGTTGGGAGGCCTCACGCTCCCGCTGGGCGTGCTCCTCCGCCCACAGCGAGATGATCTGGCGCGTCTCCTCGTCGGATATCGGCTGGGTGTTGAGCCCCTCGTTGTCCTCGAATTGCAGATGGCTCACCGTTGCTTCCCTTTCAAGGGCGGAGGAGTCCGCTCCATCGCTACCTTCGCCGCGCGCCGTGCCTGTTCCTGCGGTTCGAGGCGCCATCTAGCCTGTTGCGCAGACAGCCCGGTGTTGGTATCATTGGACTGAGGCGTACACCCTGAAGTGTGCGGACGCCCGGATGCCACACGACCAGATATGGAAGATCCTGCTGTGGGAGTTCCCGGCCGAGTTCCTGCGCCTGTTCTTTCCTGACGAGGCGCGGCGGCTCGACGTTTCGACCGCTCGTGCTGTCGACAAGGAGGTCTTCACCGACCTGCCCGAGGGCGCGCGTCGTGAGCCGGACGTGCTGTTCGAGGTCGACACGAGGGATGGCGAGACCGAGATCGTACTCGTCCACGTCGAGGTACAGTCCACGCGCGACGTGGCTGTGTCGCACCGCATGTGGGAGTACTATAGCCTCCTGCGCTTGCGGATGCAGAAGCCGGTCTTCGCAGTGGCCTTCTACCTGGCGCCGGGTGTCGGCGGCCTGACCGAGGATGGGTACGAGGAGCAAGTGCTGGGGCGTCGGGTGCTCACGTTCCGGTACGCCGTAGTCGGGGTGGCCGACCTGTTGGCGGCTGACTACGAGGAGAGCGACAACCTGCTTGCGCCGGCCCTGAGCGCGCTGATGCGTGCGCCCGGCTCCGATCGCGTGCTGCGCAAGCTGCGGGCGCTGGAGCGCTTGCTGAACAGCTCGATGAACGAGGCGCGCCGATCGCTGCTGCGGTATGTGGTCGACAAGTACCTGTCACTGAGCGACGTGGAGACCGCCCGTTACGGCGCGCTGCTCAAGGCGCGTGGCCTGGAGGATACCATGGGAGTGGTGATGAGCTGGGAGGACTACCTCGTCCAGCGCGGTGTTGTGCAGGGCATGCGGCGTACCTTGCTGGAGCTGGCCCGCGCCAGGTTCGGCGACCTGCCTGCCGCGGTGGTCACACGCCTGGAGCGGACCGACGACCCGCACGAACTCGAGGTGCTCACGACGCGCATCGCGACCGCTCAGACGCTCGACGAGATGGGCCTCGGCGACGCGCCCGGTTCGCGCTGATTCGCCCGTTGGAGCGGGCCATGGGCGTGGTGATCACTTGGGAACAGCACCTCTTCCACATCGGCTACGAACACGGCTACGCGATCGGGTTTGCCGAGGGCACTCGCCTGGTGCTTCTCTGTCACCTCCACGCCAAGTTCGGCGTTCTGCCGGCAGATGTCTCGGAGCGCATCGGCGCGATCACCGATCAGCGCGTGCTCGATGATCTCCTGGAGCGCATCCTGACTGCCGAAACGCTGGGGCAGATGGGGCTGGATGATCTCCCGCTGCCCGGGTATGCGCTATCTCGCCAGCATGACGTGGAGCGCAGGCAGAGCGCATACCGCGAATGCTGCTGCCGCTGCGGCCACGCATCTCCACGCGCGCACGGGCTCGGCTCGCAGCGCCCAACGCGATGCCAGCAGGACGGCGAACAGCGGTGCCGGGATCGTGGCGTAGAGCAGCAGCCCCGTACCCTCATTGAACGCTCGGTCGCCGTGCGCCAGCAGTCGCGGCAGCCAACACCACTCCGCCACGGCGATAGCCGCCCCAAGTAGCATCGCCACGATGCGTCCGCTCGATGCGCCCCCAACCTCCGCCGACTCGGTCATCGCGCCACAATCCTCTCCCCCATGCAGCCGGTCAACCCTCGAACCGCAGGTCACGCCTCGCTTGGCGACGAATAGGCCCGTCGTAGCACGCAGTCCCAACGGAGGGCGACCCATTGAGAGTCATCGGACTACTGAGCGCTGCCGTCGCCTTGGCGGCGGTGTGGCGCCCAGCGGCCGGCCAGGAGGCCAATGTGCCAGCGAACGTACCCGAGAACGTCTACCGCGGCCAGCTTGTGCAGTATCCCGGGCCCTGGGCCTTCCAGCTCGGCAAGCAGGGCATCATCCTCGTCAGCGATCAGGAGCTGCGGGCGATGGCGGACCCGGACAAGGTGCTGAACCTCACGCTGACGTTCGACAAGCAGGAGGCCAGCCTGCGCCAGATCTGCGAGCGGGCCAAGGCCGCCGGCCAGCGCACGCTCATTGTCGCATTCGACCAGTTCTTCACCCAGTACCGCCCCGGGCAGGCCGGCCCGCGCGAGCTGATGCCCGACATGGACGAGTACATCGAGCGCATCGGCGGCATCAGCAAGTTCGCCCAGCAGTACGGTCTCGGCCTCGAGTTGAGCCTCCTCAGCCCGCTCGAGATAGGCAAGGCCTATGCCAAGGCCACCGGCGAGAGTGGCGTCTGGATGCAGTACCGCAAGGGCCTCCGCGACCCGAAGACCGGCGCCTACAGCGTGCAGTTCTGGCGCCACCTGCAGTGGACCAACAACAAGGGCCCGTTCCCGATCGAGGCCACCGGCCTGCGCGTCTTCGCCTTCCACGAGACACCGGTTCGCGGCACCAACTACCGGGCCGTCGATCCCCGGCAGATCGTCGAGATCACCGACACCGCCAAGGTCGAGGAACTGGGCGACTCGGAGGGCGGCATGCCCATGCGCCGCATCCGCGTCTACGGAACCGGCCGCGCCGACCTCGGCCCGCTCACCCGGGTCCTCGTCGTCCAGGAGTACCGCACGCCGGAGATGGACTACTTCAGCCCGAAGGCGCTGCCCTACCTGAAGGCGCTCGTGGACAAGTACGCCGATGCGGGCGTGAAGCTCAACGCGCTCTACTCCGACGAGATGCACATTCAGCAGGACTGGTCTTACTTCGGCCACCACGACCACGGCCAGTTCACGCTGCGCTACGTCAGCGCCGGCCTCGCGGCGGAGTACGCCGACCTGTACGGCGCCGAGTACCGCGACTTCGCGAAGTACCTGGTCTACTTCTGCTACGGCCAGGAGGACTTCGCGCGAGACATCAGCGCCGCCGAGGGAGTGCAGCATGTGTTCGGCGCCTCGCCAGAGGACATCCGCCGGACCGCGCTCTTCCGGTCGCGCTACTACAAGCTTCTCCAGAACGGGGTGACGGACCTCTTCGCGGCAGCCAAACACCATGCCGAGGTCAAGATGGGCCACAAGCTGGAGAGCCGCGCCCACGCTACCTGGGCCGAGAGCCCAACCATCGACGCGTGGCGCACGGGGCCCGACCCGTCCTACGCGTCCAACTACGAGTACACGAGCAACTTCGTCTGGTCCGACACGGTTCACCAGGCTTCGGCGGCCTGCGCCGACTACTTCAAGTGGGGCGACTTCCTGACGGGCAATGGCAACGACCACGCGGAGTGCGGCTGGCTCGACCGCAACTACGTCGGCCTCGCGCTCGCTTGCTCGACGGGCATCATCAACGAGGTGCCCTACTCCTATGGCGCGCACTGGGGCATGCCGGACGCGGCGAACCAGCGGAGGATGGCCCTCGTAAACACGTACGGCTGCTCCGGCTCGCCGCTCTACAACATGGTGCAGGACATGCAGCACCGTGACTGCCAGGTGCTCGCCCTCTATCCGCTCGATCTGGCGGCCACGGAGGAGCGCTTTGGCTCCTGGATGACGCAGTACGGCTACTGGAACCAGATCACCGCCGCGAAGCTGCTGGAGCTGGGCAAGCTGAATGGCGGCGTCATCGACCTGTGCGGGCGCAAGTTCACCACGCTGGTCGCCCAGTTCGAGCCCTACCCGTCGAAGAAGCTCCTCGACCTGATGCAGCGCTTCGTCGACGGCGGCGGCCGCCTCATCTGGTCTGGCCCGCCGCCGGTGCTGACCGAGGAAGGCGCCGACGCGCTGGCTGCGTGGACCAGGCTATTCGGCGCCGGCTATCGTCCGATCCAGAACGACGGCTACCTCGCCCCAGGCAAGACCGTCGCGTTCGAAGGTGCGCTGAAGTCCGTGCCGTCTCAGGTGATCCTCACCGACTTCCTGCCGGACCGCATCTACCCGGCGACGGCGCAGGCCGGTGTCGGGGTCGTGGCGCGGGTGCAGGATCGCGTGGTCGGCACGCGGCGCGCCCTGCCGGGCGGCGGGTCGGCGACGTACCTGGGCTTCCGGCCGCGCGATGACCAGTCGAAGAGCCTGGGCGTCGAGCTGCGCACCTGGTTCGAGGTCCTGAACACGCTGGGCGCCTACCCGGCCACCGGCAAGTGGAAGTCGGTGAACGACAACACGGAGGCCGTCTCGCGCACGACGCCGTATCTGGCCTGCCGTTTCCCGAACGGCGCCATCGCCATCGCGCCGCACTTCCGCGAGACCGTGGAGGGGTGGCACGGCGGCTTCGCGCGCAACAAGGAGCAGGACGAGGCCTACCTGAAGGAGCACCCGCTCCCGTCCGACGCGTTGGATCTGAAGGAGTTCAAGGTGAACGGGCGCCGCGTGACGTTCAAGGGCACGCACGCTGTCACCTTCCGCGCGGACTCGGCGGGCCGCCTGCTTGCGTTCGCGGGGAGCCAGTGCCAGGAGATCACGATCGACGGCAAGCGCACCGTGTTCGCGGACAAGCCGATCGGCCAACTCGCCTGGGCGCCGATCCAGGACGCCCGCAAGGTGCCCGGCGGCGCGGTTCTGCAGATCATGGTCTACGACAAGGGGACCATCCGCATCCCCGCGCAGCACCTACCGTCGAAGCTGGTCGTCGTGGCGGAGGGCGCGACGCCGGGCAGCAAGGGCGAGATCGTGCAGTCCAGCCTGCAGGGCGGCGTGCTCAGCGTGACGGTGGACGAGAAGAGCCAGGGGCGCTGGCTGTACGCGGTGCCCGCGCCGTAGGCGGCCTCGGACGGGCTTCGGCTCATCCTACCAGGGCGGCATTCGAACTGAAGGAGATAGGTGCGCGCGGCCCGGGGCAAACGCCTCGGGCCGCGCGGCTTCTACCGTCCGTACCGAACCAGCACGACCCGCGCGTCCGCGTCGATCCGGCTCAGCTCCTCCTGCATGATCGCGAGCGCGCGATCCGGGCTGAAGCTGCCGGAGCCCGCCCCGACGAGCGGGAACGCGACCGAGGCGAAGCCCTGCTCGGCGACGATGGCCATGGCGCTGCGCACCGAGCCGCGGATGGAGCGCTCCGACGCACGCCAGAGCAGGTTGATGCCGGCGACGTGGATGATGCCGCGATACGGGAGCCGCCCGGCCGACGTGAGCACGGCGCCTCCGAGCGGGATCGGGCCGTGGCGCGCGACCTCGCGGAACGGCTGCGTGCCGCCGCGCTTCTTGATGGCGCCACTCACGCCCTGCGGCAGCAGCAGCCACCACGGGATCACGTTGCGGTTCCACGCGTTCACAATCGCCTCGACTGGCTGATCCAGAAGGTCGCCGGTGACTATCTCCACATCCACGCGCACTCTCCCGTCCAAACGCAACACAATGGTAGGGTATGGGCGCCAATCGACCCACACGCCCGCCCAACCCCAACGCGGCCCGGCGGGGCAATGCCGCACACTGGAAGGTACCACCGATGCGCTGTGACCGGCGCACCCTGGCCGTGGCTCTGGCAGGGTTCTGCGCCTTTCTCGGGACGTATGCCACTCAGCCGATCCTGCCGCTTCTGACCCGCGTCTTCCACGCCTCCAAGGTGTCCGTGAGCCTCACCGTCACCGCGACGACGGTGGCCGTGGCCCTCATCGCCCCATTCGTGGGCGCACTGGCCGACATGGCGGGCCGCAAGCGCGTCATCGTGCCGGCCATCTTCTGCCTGGCGATACCCACGGCGCTTGCCGCCACCTCCGGCAGCCTCCACGCGCTCATCGGCTGGCGGTTCGCGCAGGGCCTGTTCATGCCCGCCGTGTTCGCGGTCACCATCGCCTATGTCAGCGAGGAGTGGGCGGGCGACGGCGTGGGCGCTGCAACCGCGGCGTACGTCTCCGGCACGGTGCTCGGCGGTTTCTGCGGGCGCACCATCTCGGGGCTCGTCACAGAGCAGTGGGGCTGGCGCGCCGCCTTCCTCGTGCTTGGCGCGATCACGGCGCTGTGCGGGGCGGCCACCTGGGCCTGGCTGCCGCGAGCCCAGCGCTTCAAGCGCAGCCCCGACGCCACGGCCTCGGCCCGGGCCATCGGCGGCCACCTGCGCAACCCGCGCCTGCTGGCCACCTACGCCATCGGCTTCAACGTGCTGTTCTCGCTCGTTGCCACGTTCACCTACGTCACCTTCCACCTCGCCGCGCCGCCGTTCCACCTCGGTACGGCAGCCCTGGGCTCCGTGTTCGTCGTCTATCTGCTCGGCGTCGTCATCACGCCCATCGCGGGGCGGTGGATCGACCGCCTCGGCTTCCGCACCATGCTCGTCTGCGCGATGACGGCCTCGTGCGGCGGCGTGCTGCTCACTCTCGTGCCTGCTCTCTGGGCGGTCGTGCTGGGCCTGGCGATCTGCTCGTCGGGCGTGTTCGTGACGCAGGTGGCCGCGAACAGCTACATCGGCGTGGCGGCGAGAGGGGCGCGCGCCGCCGCGGTCGGGCTCTACGTCACCTGCTATTACATCGGCGGCGCGGTGGGAGCAGCGCTACCGGGCACTCTCTGGTCGATAGGCGGCTGGCCCGCGTGTGTTGCCCTCGTGGCGGGCGTTCAGCTCCTCACCGTCTGCTTCGCCCTGGCCTTCTGGGGGCGCCCGGCCGAGCGCGGTGCTCCATCGCCGGATATGCCCGCCGCGGCTTGACGGGCCTCCTCCCGCTTCCGGAACACCTCGTAGAGCACGATGCCCGTCGCGACGGCCACGTTCAGCGAGTCGCACCGGCCCGCCATCGGGATGCGCACCACCTGGTCGCACGCGCGCAACTGGTCAGGGCCGAGGCCGCCCTGCTCGCAGCCCATGAAGACGCCGACTGGCGGGCGGTACCTCAGCTCACGGTAGTCGGCAGTTGCGCGGGCTGAGGTGCCGATCAGGTGGAAGCCGCGCTCTCGCCGGAACGCCTCGAACTCGCGTGGCGTCGCGCGTACCAGCCGCTGCGTGAAGATGGCGCCCATCGTCGCGCGCAGCACCGCCGGGTCATACGGGTCGGTTCGGCTGCCGAGAACAATCAGCCCCGCGCCGCCGGCAGCCTCCGAGGTCCGCAGCATGGTGCCCAGGTTGCCCGGCGAGTTCACCGTATCGACCACCAGCCAGCACAGCTCTCGCCCCGGCCGGATGTCGCGCAGCCCATGCCACCGCTGGCGCACCACGGCCCCAATGCCCTGCGGCTCGGCCGCGTGCGACAGGCGTCGGAATGCGTCCTCCGTCACCTCGAGAACGGCACCGGCTCGCTTCTGGGCCCTACCGGCCGCGAGCCGCGCGGGCGCCCCCGCCAGTAGATCCCGGCTGACGACCAGCGTCTCGATCGCCGCGCCTGCAGCTAGCGCCGCCAGCACGAACCGCACTCCCTCCACGTAGAACAGACCGGCCTCGTCCCTCACGTCCCTTCTGTCCAGCGCCATGATGCGCCGGACGCAAGGGTCATCTACTCCTCTCGATGGCATTCGCTCAGGGCTCTTGGCGGACCCAGTCCGCCGCGCGCGCCCCCGTCGCGCAGGTGCTCACGGTTGCCCCCGGACGCACGAAAGCCGCCCCGGCGCGCTCGGCACGCGGGAACGGCTCCTTGGGTCAGTCGGCGGTTGTCGTGGTTATCAGGCTTTCGCCATGCATACTCCGGTCAGCGGCCTCGGCACGCCGCTCGGTGCTTGGTGCTCTACTCGACGCCGGGATAGTACCTGGCAGTGCAGCCGCTGTCAAACGAACCGTAACCAGACGTCGTCGGCAGGATAACGAGAACCGGCAAGCGGCTCCCAATGCCGGCTATCGATGGGCTCGACGGAGGCCAGCCGCCGGCGCCTCGCCGGCGTACATGCCGTCAGGAGCGTGCCTCCGTGAGTAGCAGTTGCTTGAGTTCGATCTGCACGTGCTTCATTCCGAGGCCCTTCTCCGTCGTGCCCCAGAACATGCGAAGGAAGCGATCGTAGACGGTAGTGACGCGCGAATCCACGGTCATCCCGGAGCCGTCGTTCGCTGGATGCGGCCGGACGTCACGCGGATTGGTGTCCTCCGGCGTATCGCAGGAGATGGGCAGGTACTGATCAACCGGATGGCCGAAGGGCTTGTTGTTCTCGAACGGAAGCCAGCCAAGCCCAACCAGGTACACGTTGCTGATGATATGCATGCCCGTACCTGTCGGATTGGCAATGTCGATGTACACCAGCAGCTCTCGCGCCGGCACGCCGGCAGCCCGCAGGATGGCGTTTACGGCATGTGTCTGCTCCCAGCACCAGCCTGCTCCTCGGCGCAACGCCGCTTCGGAGTGACCACCGTACTTGTCGAAGTAGGCTCGGAAGTCGCTGCGCTCCGCCTCGGTGGGATAGCGCAGGTTCTCATCCCACCAGCGGCTCACGTTGGCCACCGTGTCGATAGGCGTGCGCCCCTTCACCTTGCCGGCGATCTCCTTGACACGCTGCGTCGTCGGATCGCAAAGCGGCGTGGCAGCGAGGTACTCCTTCACCGCCGCGGGCAGGTCCGCATCGTAGCCGCCCGCCTTGCTCAGATCCGCTACGTACGGAGAGTCGACTATCGAGACACGGAGGCCGACAGCGTCGTCGCCGCGTGGGTACAGGCGGATCCGGCGCGCGCCCCACTTGTCCGTCGTCTCGTCGTGACGCTCGGCGCCGGTCACGGCGTAGGTGCACTTCTGGTACTGGTCGTCGGCCAAGAGGTCGAACTCGAAGTACCCGTTCCTCTGCACGGCTTCCCGCGCTCGCGGGACCAGACCCTCCTTGGTGAAGTTGACGGTGAGGCACCACTCCTTGATGCCAACCTTCAGCGCGACTTCGCGGTAGTACGTGCTCTCCTTCTCGTCCATGGAGGAGCGCTTCAGGCGTGTCATGATCGACCGAGCGGAGGCGAAGTCACCGGTGTCGGCCAGCGCCTGGGCATACTCCATGTGGCTGAAAGGACACGGGTGCTTCTGGGAGTTCATCCGGGCTACTGGCAACGCGTCGGCGAACCTCCGAAGAAGGCGCCGGCATGCCGAGATCATCCGCAGCTCGCCTTCGCCCAGTTCGCCGAGTTGGCTGGCCCGCACGAACCGCTCCTCAGCGCCCTTCCAGTCATGCGCCGCGATCGCGTCCCACCCAGCCTTCTTCAGCGCCTCGAACTGCGACTGCTGTTGCCCCAGCGCGCACGCTCCAGCAGCGCCCAGCCTGGCGGCAGCTAGCCCGCCGGCCAGACGCGCCGTGGAGCGCAGCAGATCGCGTCGTGTGCACAGACTGGGCATCTCGTTCTCCTCACGTATCGTCATCGCCGTCGACAGCGCAGTGCCGGTGCGCTGCTCATCCGCTCGCACAGCCATGCGAGCGGATGATACCCGCAGAGGCCGCGGTCGTCAACGATCGCGCCGTGCGCGGCGTCTCGTCGCGCGGTCCTGCAGGACACTCCGGCGCTGCGCCGAACTACGTCGCGATACTCGCCCGCACCGTGTCCCGCAGAGGAGCTGCCATGATGACCGCCCTGCTCGCCTGTTTCGCCGCTATCCTCGCTGCTGTGCCTGCCCCGGCGCCCTCGCTGACGCTTGCATCGCGCGGCGGCACGCGCTACGCGATCGCGCTGGCGCCCGATGCGACTGCGCCCGAGAAGAACGCGGCCGAGGAGTTGCGCTCCTATCTGAAGCAGATCACCGGCGCGGACTTCGCCATCACTGCGCCGGCCCAGGTGGGCACGCGACCGGTGATCGCGGTGGGGCCGGGCGCCGCGCGCGCGATTGCGCCGGATCTGGCGCTGGACGCGGCCAGACTGGGCGACGACGGCATCGTGTGGGCGACACGCGGCGCGAACCTGGTGCTGACCGGCGGCGCCGGCTCGAAGCGCGGCACGCTCTACGCGGTCTACGAGTTTGTGGAGAAACAACTCGGGGTGCGTTGGTGGACGCCCACCGAGAGCACCGTTCCCCACAAGCGCACGCTGCGCATTGCCCCGATCGATCGCGTGTATGTGCCGCAGATCGCCTATCGCGACATCCTCCACACGGATCTTCAGGCGCTGCCGGAGGCGGGCGGCCCCGCGAGTGCGGCGAACGCCGCGCGCATGCGCTTCGCCGTGCGGCAGCGAGTGAATGGGCACGCGGGGTGGATCGCGCCGGAGTGGGGCGGGCACTACCAGATCATCGGCTGGTGCCACACGTTCTACGCGTGGATGCCGCCCGACAAGTACTTCGCCGCGCATCCGGAGTGGTACAGCCTCATCGGCGGCAAGCGCACGGCCGAGAACGCCCAGCTCTGCTGCACGAACGAGGAGATGGTCGCCGAGTTGGCGCGCAACGTGCTCGCCCAGATTCGCGCCAATCCGGACGCGGGCTACATCTCCGTCTCGCAGAACGACTCGGCGGGCAACTGCCAGTGCCCCAAGTGCCGCGCCATCGACGAGGCCGAGGGTTCGCCATCCGGCTCGCTGCTCTACTGCGTCAACAAGGTCGCCGAGGCGGTCGAGAAGGAGTACCCCAACTTCAAGGTCGAGACGCTGGCCTACTGGTACACCCGCAAGCCACCGAAGACCGTGCATCCCCGCCCAAACGTGCTCATCCGCCTGGCGATCATCGAGCGATGGTCCGCCCAGCCCGTCGAGAGCGAACAGAACCGCCAGATCCACGAGGACATGAAGGCCTGGGCCGCGATCGCCCCCAACCTCTTCGTGTGGGACTACATCGACAACATGTGGTGCTTGTTCATCGCGCATCCGAACTCGCACATCATCGTGCCGGATGCTCGCACGTACGCGCAGAACCACGTGGTCGGCGTGTTCTACGAGGGCGACGACGCCACGGTCTCGGTCGGCGAGGATGAGCTGCGGGCCTACCTGATGGCGCACGCGCTGTGGGACCCGTCGGTCGACTCCGAGGCGCTCATCGGCGAGTTCCTGCGCGGCTACTACGGCAAGGCGGCGCCCGTGCTGCGCGAGTGTCTGCGGATCGTGGCGGAGGAGGGCGGGCGCGTCCGCATCGGCGGGAATGGCGACGGCACCGACCAGGCCGCCTGGCTCCGCCTGGACGCGATGAACCGCCTGACCGCGCTCTACGACAAGGCGGAGAAGCTGGTGGCTGGCGACGAGGTCTTGTTGACCCGAGTCCAGCGCATGCGCTCGCAGACCGACCACCAGTGGCTGAAGGGCTACGACCGCTACCGCGCCCTGGCCGTGACGAAAGGCGAGCCCTTCCGCGGCCCGAAGGACCCGGTCGCCGCCGCCGAGCAGTTCATCGAGCGGGCCAAGTCGTACGGGGCCGACCGCCTCTGCTGGGCCGATCCCTCTGCGAAGTTCAGCGACGAGGCCACGCGCCTCCTCGAAGCGGCGAAGCGCTCCGCAGCGATCAAGGTGCCCGCGCGTGCGCCGTCGCTGCCCGAGTTGCTGAAGGGCAAGGCGGCCGGCCGCGTGGTGGACGTGCAGGAGGCCCTGTTCGACTACCCGGCCCCAGAGCCCGGCGCAGCGTCGCAGGTGGACGACGCGAAGGCGTCGAACGGGCGCGCCGCGTTCGTCAATCCTGCGATCAGCACCTGGCCCGTGCAGATTCACAACTGGGCGGAGAAGGGCGCAACCGGGCGCTGCCACATCTACGCGAGCATCCGGTTCGAGCCGATCGCCAAGACCGGCCTCGCCTTCGTCGGCGGGGTGTGGGACACGCAGGCCAGCCGCGACGAGGCGCCGCTGGTGGTGAACATCGAGGAAGCGAAGAAGCCCGGCGAGTACGCGCTGTATGACCTGGGGGTGCACGACGTTCGCGATGCGCTCTACGTGTGGTTCGGCACCACCCGCGAGGTCACGCCGCAGACGATAGAGGGGATCTACGTGGACCGGGTGCTGTTCGTGAAGGAGTAGGCGGCTCGCCCGCCTACTCAGTTCGGCGTTCCCGTGGGCAGTTCGTCCAATCGCATCTGCTCAAGCGTCTCTGCCGCAAGGCCGCGCTCAAACAGCGCCTCCAGCGTCTCCACGTCCTCGATCTGCTCGATGCGCATGGCCGCAGGTGTCGGCAGCTCGCCGAACTTGGTGCGGAGCAGCCGCAAGAGCGTCCGGCGAGCGCTAAGTGCTGCGCCCTGCGCGACACCTTGCGCGACGAGGTAGTCCTCCCAACGCGTGATGCTGCCCATGGGGTCCTCCATTCCGCTCTGGTGCAGGAGCACCGCGAACCGGCCAGCGCTTGAGCCAGCATGGGCCTGGTTCGCGCCGCCTGCCTCAGTTCGGCGTTCCCGTGGGCAGCTCGTCCAGTCGCATCTGCTCAAGCGTGTCTGCCGCAAGGCCGCGCTCAAACAGCGCCTCCAGCGTCTCGGCGTCCTCGATCTGCTCGATGCGCATGGCCGCAGGCGCTGGCAGTTCGCCGAACTTGGCGCGAAGCAGCCGCAAGAGCGTCCGGCGCGCGCCAAGGGCCGCGCCCTGCGCGACTCCCCGTTCCATTCCTCGCTCAACGCCCTGCTGGATCAGGTAATCCTCCCAACTCGTGACGTTGCCCATGGGGTCCTCCAGACCGCTCTGGTGCAGAAGCACCGCGAACCGCTCGCTCTCCGTATCGGTCAGCGTCAGGTACTTGTCTACCACATGCTGGAGCAGCGAGCGGCGAGCGTCGTCTGTCGACACGCGATACAGCCGCTGCAGCGCCCGCAGTTTGCGCCGCGCCCGGTCCTCACCAGGTGCCTGCATCAGGGCGCTGACGGCCGGCGCGAACGCGTTGTCGACGTGCTCGTAGTCGGCGGCGACCAGATCCGCGGGGCCGACCACCGAGTACTGGAACGACAGCACCGGCTGCCCGAGCACGTGTTCTTCGTACCGCGCCTTCACCAGGCCGCCGACGCCGGGGCACAAGTAGAGCACGATCGGGTACACCGGCTTGCGCAGCCTCAGGCGCAGCAGGCTGTAGTACTCCCACATACGGAACGGCACGTCCGAATCGCGGGCCGCCTGCACCTCGATGTGGATGAGAACAAGCTCCGCCTGCCCGTCGGTCGTCTGCATCTCCACGAGCACGTCTGGCTCGCGGCGGGCGCCCTCTGGCAGGTCGGTGAACACCTCCTTGTCCATCGGCTGCACCGTTGCGAGATCCAGCCGACTCGCCTCGTCGGGCAGGAACGTGCGCATGAAGTCAGGCAGGCATGCCGACAGCACGATCTTCCACAGCTCGTCGTGGCGCATGTGGTCCTCCCGGCGCGGAGAGGTCGTTCCGACATCACTATCATAGCAGCACAGCGCGCCGCTGGCAAGTCCGCCGCGCCCAGACGCCAACCGGGGTGCGGCTCACTCGCGAGCACGCACCCCGGTCCCAGTCGCACCGCCACCAAGCCGCCGGCTACCTCATCCGCGCTCCGACGAGCGGCAGTTGGCTGCGGTCCGCGGTCAGGAACTCGTCGACCGCGCGCGCCGCCTCGCGTCCCTCAGCGATGGCCCACACGACCAGCGACTGGCCGCGGCGCATGTCGCCCGCCGCGAACACGCCCGGCACGTTGGTAGCGTAGTCGCCGCCGGTCTTGACGTTGCCGCGCTTGTCCAGCTCCACGCCAAGCGAGGAGAGCAGGGGGCTATGCTCCGGGTGCAGGAAGCCCAGCGCCAGCAGCACGAGGTCGCAGTCGATGCCGAACTCGGAGCCGGGCACGTCGCTCATGGGGCGCCGCCCATCGGGCCCGGGCTCGCCGAACTCGACGCGCACGGCATTCAGGCGCGTCACGCGGCCATCGCGCCCCCCAAACCCCTTGGTGTTCACGCTCCAGTCGCGGATGCCGCCTTCCTCGTGCGCCGACGACGTGCGCAGGATCATGGGGTAGGTCGGCCACGGCATGCCCGGCGTGCGGTCGTCCGGCGGCTTCGGCAGCAACTCGAGCTGCGTGACACTCGCTGCACCGTGGCGCAGGGCCGTGCCCAGGCAGTCGGCGCCCGTGTCGCCCCCGCCCAGGACGACGACGCGCTTGCCCTCGGCGTGGATCCGCTCGCCGACGATGGGGTCGCCCGCGCACACCCTGTTCTGCTGGGTCAGGTACTCCATGGCGAAGTGGATGCCGCCCAACTCGCGCCCGGGAACCGGCAAGTCGCGCGGCGCCGTCGATCCGCCAGCGACTACCACGGCGTCGAAGCAGGCACGAAGCTCTTCGGCGGAGACGTCGACGCCCACGTTCACGCCGGGGCGGAAGAGGACGCCCTCCTCCGCCATCAGCTCGAGCCGGCGGTCGAGAACCGACTTCTCCAGCTTGAAGTCCGGGATGCCGTACCGCAGCAGCCCACCGATGCGGTCGGCCCGCTCGTATACGGTGACACGGTGCCCGGCGCGGTTGAGCTGCGCGGCGGCCGCGAGCCCCGACGGGCCGGAGCCTACCACCGCCACCGTCTTGCCGGTGCGCTCGGCCGGGGGCAGCGCGACGACGTACCCGCGCTCGAACCCCTCGTCGATGATCCGCTGCTCGATCTGCTTGATGGTGACCGCGGGCTGGTTGATGCCGAGGACGCAGGCAGTCTCGCAAGGCGCGGGGCAGAGGCGGCCCGTGAACTCGGGGAAGTTGTTCGTCGCGTGCAGCCGATCGAGGGCGTCGCGCCACCGGTCCCGGTACGCAATGTCATTGAAGTCCGGGATGATGTTGCCCAGCGGGCACCCGGAGTGGCAGAACGGCACGCCGCAATCCATGCAGCGGGAGGCCTGGGTCATCAGGTCCTTCTGCTCCAGTGGGATGTAGACCTCGCGCCAGTCGTGTACGCGC
>CAZFLM010000081.1:0-28067 GCA_964519955.1 uncultured Chthonomonadaceae bacterium
GCGGCGGCGGTCCATGTCGGGGTTGCGCGTCGCGTTGGTCTGCGGCAGTGCCGCCCTGGATGCGGTAGTTGGGGTACTCGTCGATGTGGTCGAGCCACATCGATGAGTCGTCGCACGCGCAACGCAGGATCGGCGCGGGCCGTTGTCGTACCTTCTGCAGGACCACCGAACCAGTCGCCGCTCCCGCAACACGGGCGCGGTTGGATGATGACGAAAGGAAGCACCATTGACCAGGCAACTCGCACGTGGCATTACCCTGGCGACCGTACTCGTGGCGGCCGCCGGCATCGGGCTCCGCACCTACGCGCAGCAGGCCCATCAGAACGTCGGCTACCAGGACACGCCGATCATCCCGGGCACCAAGTGGCACGTTCACGACGGCGAGCGGCCGCAGCCCCGCGTGGTCGATCCGGGCCCGGGCACCCCGGCTGAGTTCGCGCCGCCGCCGTCCGACGCCATCGTGCTCTTCGACGGCAAGGACACCTCGAAGTGGCGCGGCGAGAAGGGCGACTGCCCCTGGAAGGTCGAGAACGGCTACATGGAGGCGCGCCAGGGCTCCATCAACACGCGCGACGCATTCGGCGACTGCCAGCTCCACGTGGAGTTCTGCACGCCCAACCCGCCAAAGGGCGACAGCCAGGGGCGCGGAAACAGCGGCGTCTACATCATGGGCCGCTATGAGATCCAGGTGCTCGACAGCTACAACAACCCGACCTACGCGGACGGGTCCTGCGGATCGGTCTACGGCCAGTATCCCCCGCTGGTGAACGCCAGCCGCAAGCCGGGCGAGTGGCAGAGCTACGACATCGTCTTCACGTCGCCTCGGTTCCAGGACGGCAAGATGGTGACGCCGGGCATCGTGACGGTGATCCACAACGGCATCGTCGTGCAGAACCACACCGAGATCATGGGCATCACGAACCATCGGGTGCTGCCCAAGGTGGAGCCGCACGAGCTGAAGGCGCCGCTTGGCCTGCAGGATCACGGCAATCCGATGCGCTTCCGCAACATCTGGATCCGCGAGCTGAAGGAGACCGACCGGAACTAGCGTCCGGCGATCGGCACGAGATTGCGGCGCGGCGACCCACTCGGGATGCCGCGCCGCTCTGCCTGTGGGCGCCAATGGCGCTCACGCCGGGCAAGGAGCACCCATGGCAGCCTACTTCATCGTCGAGATCGAGGTTCACGATCCGGTCCCCTATGCCGAGTATCTGCGCCTGGTGCCGCCGCTGGTGGCGAAGCACGGAGGGCGCTACCTGGTGAGGGGCGGGGAGGTGACGCCGGTGTTCGGGGGCTGGGAGCCCAAGCGCCTCGTCGTGATCGAGTTCCCCTCGGCGGCGCACATCCGTGCGTGGCTGGGGTCGCCCGAGTACCGCGAGGTCGCACCGTATAGGGAGCGGTCGACGAGCACGAAGGCCATCATCGTCGAGGGCGGTACGCAGCCCGCAGCGTAGCCTGCTGCGCCAGAGGACGCTCGGCCTGGCCGCCCATGCGCGGTGGCAATATGTAGTTTGGCGAACTGAACGCCGCCACCTCTCGTAGGGAACGTGGGACGGTTGCCATCTGGCAATCGTCGAACCGCCTGGGGGAGGTTGATGGATGGCAGCGTACTACATCATCGAAGTGGAAGTGCACGACCCCACGCCGTACGCCGAGTACTCGCGGCGCGTGCCTGAGATGGTTGAGAAGCACGGCGGGCGCTACCTGGTGCGCGGCGGGGTGGTGTCGCCGGTGTTCGGCGGGTGGAAGCCCAAGCGGCTTGTCGTGCTGGAGTTCCCGTCTACGGACAGCATCCGCGAGTGGCTCGACTCGCCCGAGTACCAGGAGGTCGCTCCGCTTCGTGAGCAGTCCACCACCTCGAAGTCCCTGATCGTGGAGGGCATTCCTCCGGCCTGACAGGACAGCCACCTCCGCGCTTTGGGAACACCGTTCGCGCGGCCGGCGTCCGACTGTCGGGTGGCATCATGCCCGGACGCGACACCACGCGAAATCGGAGGGTACCCACATGACGGGGAGATGGGCGTTGACGCTGGCGGCAGCATTGGCCGCGGGCCTGGTAGCGGGTTGCGGTGGCGGAGGCGGCGGAGGCGGAACGCCGTCGGGCGAGTTGCCTGTGGCCGATCCCGGCAGCTCGATCATCGTTGACAACGCGGAAGCCGAGGCCAACCAGGACCTCCTGCCAAGCACCTGGCTCACGCAGGGGCATCTCCAGAAGGTCGTCTTCGGGCACCAGTCCGTGGGCGGCAACATCCTCGACGGTCTCAGCGCACTGGCGAGCGCCACGCCGGCCAAGTACGCGGTCGACATGGTTGACGCGCCGACCGAGCTGCCAAATGGGGGCATCGCCCAGTTCGCCGTGGGCGACAACGGCGACCCGGCCGGCAAGATCGCCGACTACAACACCAAGATGCGCACCTGGCTGGGCGGCGGCTCGGCGTACACCGCCAGCATGATGAAGCTCTGCTTCGTGGACTTCGACGACACCACCGACGTCACGACGCTCTTCAACACCTACCGGGATACGATGGCGCAGCTCGAGGCCGACTATCCTGCTCACCGGTTCATCTACACCACGGCGCCGCTGATGACCGACTACAGCGCGACGCGGGCGCAGTACAACGACCTGGTGCGCAACTACTGCTCGACGAACAACAAGGCGCTCTTCGACATTGCGGCCATCGAGTCGCACGATCCGTCGGGCAACGCGGTCGGCGGCGACCAGCCGCGCATGTACTCGGCATACAGCAGCGACGGCGGGCACCTGAACTCCACGGGCGCCAGGCGGGTAGCTCGCGCGTACTGGTGGCTGATGGCGCGCGTGGCCGGCTGGGACGGAACGTAGGGGGCCGCGGGAGCACGAATCCAGAGGGGGAGCGCGGCATCGCCGATCGCTCCCCCTCTTCGTATCTACCGTCGCTTTCGCGCGCTAGCGGCCGCGCGGCGCCGCTCCGGGACGAGCCCCGCCGCCCGGGGCGCCCATGCCGCGCATTCCGCCGCCGGGTCCGCCCATCATGCCGCCGCCGCCCGGCCCGCCGAATCCGCGCCGCTGCGGCGTGATCTTCTGCAGCTCGGCTTTCTGCCGCGCCGTCAGCACGGCGACCGCCTTGTCGTGGGCCTTCTGGAACGCGGCGAACAGCGCCTGCATGTTGGCCATGCCCGCCGCCTGGGGGGTGCCGGGCCTTGCGCCGGACGGAGTTCGCCGGGCTGCGCCAAGCTTGCCGCCGGTGGGCGCGGGGCGCATCGCGGCAGGCGCCGCGCCGGGCTTCGGCAGGCTCTTGCGCACCTCAGCCGCGAGCGCCACGATCTTCTGGTGCTGCGCGGCGGTGAGCTTCAGCGCGCTGCGGGAGTCCGCCGGGAAGCCGACCATGCCGTAGTCCTTGGCGTCCAGCAGGAGCGCGGCCAGCGTCTTCTTCTGCGGCGGGCCGAGCAGGGCCGTGATCTGCTTGCTCTCCGCTGCACTGAGCGCCTGCATCTTGGCCATCGCCTTCTGCATGGTCGCCGGGTCGGGCATGCCGCCGCCCGGGCCACCGGGGCCGCCCGGACCTCCGGACTGGAACATCGCGCGCCTGGCGCTCCGGCCCTGCTCCTTGATCTTGTTGATCTTGTCCGCCTGCGCCGGGGTCAGCTTCAGGGCGCGCTGCAGCACTTCCGGCGGCAGACTGGCGGCGGTCGGGTTCATGCCCATCCGGCCGAAGCCGCCGCGCCGCATCCCCTGTCCGCCGCGGCCGCCGCCCGGCCCTCCCGGCCCCTGTGCGAGGGCCGCAGTTCCGACAAGAACGCCGGCCAGCACGGCCGCCAGCAGCGACGCTCCTCGAATGCCCGATCGTCCGTAGAGCATGGCAACTCCTCCCATGAGTGCGTGTGGCGCCGCGAGCCTGCCGCGCGCGCCCTGTCCGTATAGAGTACAAGCTTCGCCTTCCGGCAACAGCAATCCTACCAGGGCGCCCCGATTCGCGTTGTGGGCCGCGTCGCCTTGCCGGGCAATGCGCGAAACCAACGCCGCGGATTGCTCGTAGCAACACGGGGCGTCGAGACGCCTATGAACCCAACCACGCTGTTCGGAGGAACCCAGGAGCCATGACGAAGCGACCACTGCTCTGGAGCGCGAGTCTCGTGCTCGCAGCCACACTCGCGTCCGCCGCCGCGCGGGCCGACGACAAGGAAGTCACGCTCACCCGCTCCTACAAGGCGGGCGACGTGGAGCGCGCCAAGGTTGTCATCAGCTTCTCGGCGGGCGGAGCCGAGGGCATCATCGAGGAGACGGCCCGCACCACCGTGAAGGAGGTCAAGAAGAACGGCGACGTGGTGCTTGTCGGCACTGTCGAGAAGGGCCGGATGACCATCGGGGGCCAGGCGCAGGTCCTCGCCGAGGCGCCTCCCACCACCGAGACACGGTCGCGGCTGAACCGTCTGCTCGAGCTGAAGGCGGACCTGGGGCCCGAGAACCCATTCACACCGGAAGTCATGAAGCTGATGTCGGCTACCTCCGACGTGCTGTTCCCTGAGAAGCCGGTGAAGGTCGGCGGGAACTGGATCGTTGAGTTCGACAGCCCCGTCACCAAAGGCGCCAAGGTCGCCGTTAAGCACACGTTAGTCGCCATCGAGAAGCTCGACGACGTGGAGTGCTGGAAGGTGAATCAGACGGCTGAGATCGAGGTGGTCGCCGGCCAGCCGAAGATGCTGGTGGACATGACCTACTGGCTGCGCCCAACCGACGGCCACGCCGTGAAGGCCGAGGGCACCTCGAAGAACGTGCCGGCCCAGTTCGGCGCGATGTCATGGAAGCTGAAGATCACCCTCGTCAAGCCAGCCACGACGACCGTCGAGCCCGCGAAGCCGTAGGCTGCCGCTCACCGCGCTGCCCGGACGCCGGCCGCCCGGGCAGTGCGGCCACCTACCTCGGTCCCTCCATTCCTCTCCGCTTGTCCGCGAACCACGGGAACGCGGCGGCTAGTCTATACGAACTGTATCCCAGCTAAACGATTCTGGCGTCCGTGCACAGGAGGGATACAGGATGGGTTCGAGAGCCGCTACGTCGGCCACCGCAGTCTTCGCAATCATGCTATGGGGGATCACCGTCGCCGCTCCGTCACTGCGCGCGCAGGACGCGGCGGCCGACGACAAGCGCCCGGCCGTGCAGTCTCTGACGGACGAGAGCCTGGGCAAGAGCCTGGAGAACCTGGGATACGAGCCCAAGAAGCTCGGCAAGGGCTTCGCCATCGCCATCAAGCGCGACCCGTGGACCTTCCACATGCAGTTGCTTTTGAGCCCCGACGGCACGAAGCTGGGCATCGTCGCTAACTTGGGCACCGTCGAGAACCCGGATAGCGTCACCGCGGAGCAGTGGAAGAAGCTACTCATCGCGAATGGCCAGATCGATCCGTCGTTCTTCTACCTCGACAAGACCAGCAACCGACTCTACCTGCACCGCGCGCTCGACAACCGCGCCGTCGAACCGGCCTTCCTTCGGAAGCAGATCGAGAACGTCTGCGACAACATCAAGGAGACGGCCGACCTCTGGAAGCTGGGCAAGTAGCCCCGCCCGGCCGGCTCATGGCACGTTTCGTTGCCCCGCGGGTCCCCTTGCAGGAGGTGGATCGGCGGGGCAACGTGCAATCTGGAGGGTGCTGACTGCCGCGATGCGAGAGGGAGCGGGCCGATGAGAGGATCGGGGCGAATGAGCCGGCGCGAGGCCATCAAGGGGCTGGTGGCGGCGGGCGCCGTGGCTGTGGCCGATGCCGCGGAGGCGCAGGCTGGGCCGGCAGACGCCATCACCGTGGCGGACGTGGCGGCGCTGGACAAGGTGGCCGGGCGGGCCAACACCGAGGCGCATCGCAAGATGATGGTGAAGAGCCTGACCGAGACGCGCGACGAGCTGAAGGCGCTGCGCGCCGGCGGGCTGACCGAGCTGGACGAGCCAGCGACGCTCTTCGACCCGCGCCTGCCGGGCATGGCGATCCCGTCCGGCAAGAGCGCCTTCCGGCTCAGCGCGGGGCGCCCACGTCCGGTTCCAGCCGCGCCCGACGATCTGGCGTTCTGCACGGCGGTCGAGCTTTCGCGGCTCATCCGTGCGCGCAAGGTCTCCTCGGTCGAACTGACGCGCCTGTACCTGGAGCGGCTGAAGCGGTACGGCCCGGCGCTGCACTGCGTGGTGAACCTGACGGGGGATCTGGCGCTGGAGCAGGCAGCCCGGGCGGACCGCGAGCTGGCAGCCGGGCACTATCGCGGCCCCCTGCACGGCATCCCGTGGGGCGCGAAGGACCTCCTCTCGGCCAAGGGCATCCCGACCACCTACGGCGCCAAGCCCTACGAGCACCAGGTGTTCGACTACGACGCGACGGTGGTCGAGCGCCTGGACACGGCCGGGGCGGTGCTGGTGGCGAAGCTGAGCCTGGGCGAGCTGGCGATGGGCGACGTGTGGTTCGGCGGGCTCACGCGCAACCCGTGGAAGCCCGAGACCGGGTCGAGCGGCTCCTCGGCGGGCCCGGCAAGCGCGCTGGCGGCCGGGCTTGTCGGCTTTGCCATCGGCAGCGAGACGCTGGGCAGCATCGTCAGCCCGTGCGTGCGCTGCGGGTGCACCGGCCTGCGCCCGACGTATGGCCGCGTGTCGCGCTACGGAGCGATGGCGCTGAGCTGGACGATGGACAAGCTCGGGCCGATGGGGCGCGGCGTCGAGGACTGCGCGATGGTCCTGCACGCCATTCACGGGCCCGACGGGCGCGACCGGACCGTGGCGGACGTGCCGTTCCGCTGGAACCCGACAGCGCCCCTCTCTGGCCTGAGTGTGGGCTTCGACGAGGCCGTGTTCAAGGCCGTCGGCGAGGGCAAGGACAAGGACGCGGCGCGCATCTACGCCGAGGTGCTGGACGTGCTGCGCAAGCTCGGCGTCCGGTTGCGGCCCGTCGCGCTGCCGCAGCTCAAGCCGGAGTACGAGCCGCTCGCCGGCACGATCATCGGGGTGGAGGGCGCGGCGTCCTTCGCGAAGCTCACCGCGAGCGGCGGGCTGGACCAGCTCGCGCAGCAGGGCGAGAACTCGTGGCCGAACTCGTTCCGCGTCGCCGACACCGTGCCGGCCACCGACTACCTCACCGCGCTGCGCCTCCGCCGCCGGCTGCAGGAGGAGATGCGCCGCGCGATGGAGGGCGCGGACTGCTACGTGACGCCGCCGTACGGCAGCCTCACGATCACCAACCTCACCGGGCACCCGACGCTCATCACGCGCTGCGGCATGGCGAACGGGCAGCCGCTGATGGTGGAGTTCACCGGTCAGCTCTACCGCGAGGACGCGATCCTCCGCGTCGCGCTGGCCTACGAGCAGGCCACCGAGTGGCACAGGGCGCGGCCGGCCATGGGGAAGGTGGGGGCGTAGCGGGCGGATGCGGGGCTTTGGCCACGGGCCGGAATACCCCGGAAATCCACATTTGAAATGTGGATTTCCGGGGTATTCTCCTACTGGGGGGACACGATGTATCTACCGAGGGCAAGCGAGCAGGTCATCGGGCTGGCCGCATCGCAGTTCCCGGCCGTCGTCCTGACCGGTCCGCGGCAATCGGGCAAGACCACGACGCTGCGGCGGATACTGGGCGCCGACCTGGAATACGTGTCCCTCGACACTCCTGACGCGCGGGCGTTCGCCATATCCGACCCCCGGGCGTTCCTTGCATTGCACCGCCCGCCAGTCATCCTGGACGAAGTGCAGCAAGCGCCCGCGCTGTTGTCGTACCTGCGTGCCGCGATAGACGACCATCGGGACGTGCCCGGTCAGTACATCCTGAGCGGCTCGCAGAACCTCCTTCTACTGGCGAAGGTCACGGAGACGCTCGCGGGAAGGGCGGCTATCCTGCGTCTTCTGCCGATGACCCTCCGGGAAGCCGCAGGCGTGCCAGATGCGTCGCTCCCCTGGCAGGTTGACGTGTCGCAGCGGATCGGTCGAAGCGCCCCAACCATCGCGAGCCACCAGGCGCTGTGGCGACAGATCGTGCGGGGCTTCTACCCCCAGTTGGTCGCGAGCCCTGAGATGAGCGCCGCGCTGTGGCACGCCAGTTACGTTCAGACCTATCTGGAGCGCGACGTGCGTTCGGTCCGCCAGATCGGCGATCTCCACCAGTTCCAGATCTACCTCGGGGCGGTTGCCGCACGTACAGGCCAGGCGCTCAACATCGCCGACCTCGCTCGGGACATCGGCATCCCACCGTCCACGTGTAAGGCGTGGCTGTCGGTCCTGGAAGCCACCCACCAGATTCTCATCGTGCCGCCATACCACCGCAATGTGGGCAAGCGACTTGCTAAGGCGCCTAAGGTGTATCTGGCCGACACCGGGACGGCCTGCTACCTCTGCGGGATCACGACTGCGGAGCAGGCATCCCAGGGACCGATGGCAGGAGCGCTGTTCGAGACCGCGGTGGTCCAGGAGGCCTACAAGGCAGGCTGGCGCGACGGCGTTCCGCCGCGGTTGTACTACTGGAGGACGGAGGACGGGGCGGAGGTCGACCTCGTGATAGACCGCGCTGGCAGGCTAACGCCGATCGAGGCCAAGGTCAACGCGACGCCACGCATCCAGGCGGCATCGGGCATTCGCCGCTTCAGCACAGACTATGCCAGCTCCGTGGAGCATGGCTGGGTAGTCCACACAGGCGATGTCACGATGCCGTTGTCCCTTGATGTCACGGCGGTGCCCTTCGGCGCCGTCTGATCGGGCTAGCGCCCCTCGCGCCACGGCATCTGGCGCTCCACCTCCTCCAGCGTGGCGCAGACGATGGGGCAGAGGTGCGCCGGAGCGCGGAGGCGCGGCCGGCCATGGCGAAGGTGGGGGCGTAGGGCGGAAGCCACAGGGAGCGAGACCTTGCAGATCGGCACTCGGAATGTCGATTTGCACGGTCTTGCGACCGCCGGCGCCATCGGTGCGCAGTACAGGCGCAGATCTGCGGGACGAAGTGGCGCGCACGCTTCCACGAACGGGCACAGGGCATCACCGCCGTGCCCTTCGGCGCGGTCTGACTGCGCTAGCGCCCCTCGCGCCAGGAGAGGCGGCGCTTCACCTCCTCCAGCGTGGCGTAGACGATGGGGCAGAGGTGCGCCAGGTCGCTGAGATAGAGGATGCGGTCGCTGAAGCCCTTGGAGTGCAGGAACGGGAAGTCGCGGCAGGCCGTCGGCCGGGCCTCGTAGACCGTGCAGCGCGTGTCGACGAGGAAGGGGCAGGGGCCGGCCTTGACCGCCTCGCTCTCGCCATCCGCGCGCACGTAGCGCCTCCGGAACGCCGCCTCGTCCAGGCGCAGCGCCCGCGCCAGCCGCCGCACGTCGGCCTTGTCCACCGTGACGACCTGCGCGTGGCAGCACTTGGCGCAGTCCCCGCAGTCGATCCCCTTCCAGACCTCGTCCGCGATGCCGCGCACGGCTGCGTCCAGCGCGTCATCGCCCATCTCGCACCGCGTCTTCACCCAGCGCCGGAACCGCGCCGTGGACCTGGCGGCCCGCGCAGCCAGCCGGTCAAGCTCGGCGGCATCGGTGACGAAGGAAGGCGGCTCGCGGTTGGGCAAGGGGGCGGCTCCTGGATAGCGGGTTCGGCAGCAGGATACGCCAAACGCGGCTGCGGGTCAAGGGCGGAGGGAAGGTACGGGGCTGGCCGGTGGCCAAACTACGATCACGCACCGGTGCATCGCCGCACGACGGGCGTGCCCAGCTCGCTGCACTGGAGGAACCTGAATGACGAAGCTGCCGTGGTTGGGGCGTGTGCTGCTGGTTGTGTTCGGGCTGTGCCTGGTTGCCGCGCCCGGCGTGGTTCGGGCCGATGCGGCGAAGCCGGTCATCCCGCCGCGCGCGGAGCCGTTCCCCATGCGCGACGTGCGGCTGCTTGGCGGGCCGCTGAAGAACGCGCAGGACATCTGCGGGCGCTACCTGCTCAGCCTCAGCGCCGACCGGCTCCTCTCGCGGTTCCGCGGCGAGGCCGGCCTGAAGCCGAAGGCGCCGCAGTACCCCCAGTGGGAGGACCAGATCCTGCCGGGCGTCGGCGCGAGCTTCTACCTCTCGGGCATCGCCCGCCTCTACGCCACCACCGGCGACCGGCGCTACCTCGACCGGCTCACGTACATGCTCGACGAGCTGGAGGAGTGCCAGAAGGCCAATGGCGACGGCTTCCTGCTGGCCACGGTGAAGGCGCGGGAGTTCGTCACGCAGATCGAGGCGGGCGACATCCGGCTGCCCGGCGGCTGGGAGATCAACGGCCGGCCCGAGCCGTACTACGCCATGGAGAAGCTGTTCTCCGGCCTGCGTGACGCCTACCGCGTGGCCGGGCAGCGGAAGGCGATGGATATCGAGGCGAAGCTGGGCGACTGGCTCGCCGGCCACATGTCGCACCTCACCGACGACCAGATGCAGCGTATCTGCTCGGTGGAGTACGGCGGCATGAACTGGGTGCTGGCCGATCTCTACGCCGATACCGGCGACGCGAAGTACCTGGCCCTCTCGCGCCGGTGGGACCACAAGGCGTTCTTCGATCCGCTGTCGCGCGGCGTCGACAATCTGCCGGGCAACCACGCCAACACGCAGTTCCCCAAGATCTCGGGCCTTGCGTCGCGCTACCCCTACAGCGGCGACCCGACCGACCTCGTCACCGCCAGGTTCTTCTGGGACCGCGTGGTCTATCACCACACCTACGTGACGGGCGGCAACAGCGACGGCGAGCACTTCGCGCAGCCTGACCACCTGAACGACCGGCTGAGCCTCTCCACCACCGAGTCGTGCAACGTCTACAACATGCTGCGTATGTCGCTGCTGCTCTACGCCGTCGAGCCCCGCCCGGAGTACCCCGAGTACATAGAGCGGGCGCTGTGGAACCACGTCGTGGCGGATCAGCACCCCGACGGCCGCGTGTGCTACTACCTGCGGCTCGGGCAGGGCGTGCAGAAGCACTACGAGACGCTGCAGGACAACTTCAGTTGCTGCGTCTGCAGCAGCATGGACAGCTACGCCAAGATCGCCGACTACCTCTACGCCCGCGACGCCGAGGGCCTCTACGTGAACCAGTTCGCGCCCTCCACGGTGAGCTGGCCGGCAAGGGGCGTCGCGCTCCGGCAGACTACCGGCTTCCCAGACGAGCCGCGCACCCACCTCAGCCTCACCTGCGCGCACCCGACGCGGCTGGTCCTGCGCATCCGATGCCCGCGGTGGACAACCAGTGGATTCGCGGTGTCGGTGAACGGCAAGCGCCAGCCGGTAACCGGCGTGCCGGGCAACTACGTGGCGATCGACCGCACGTGGAGCACCGGCGACCGGGTGGATGTCGACCTGCCCATGCCAGTCCGTACCGAGTCGATGCCGGACAACCCGCGCCGCATCGCGATCTTCCGCGGCCCGATCCTCCTGGCCGGCAAGCTGCCTACACCGCCGAAGCCGGATGACCTGCCGCTCCTGGTGGACGATCGCGGCCCGGTCAACGGGAGCTACACGCCTCTGGTGAAGGAGCCGATGCGCTGCTGCACGATCCTCGACCAGAAGTCCACCACTGTTCCACTCCGGCCCTTCTACGCGATGCACGAGGAGCGCTACACCATCTTCTGGGATGTCCTCACGTCGAGTGAGTTGGCTGCCCGTGCTGCCAAGCTGGAGCAGGAGCGCGAGGCGCGCCGCCAGTTGGACGCGCGCACCACCGACTGGGTGGTGATCGGCGACGAGACCTCCGAGAAGGCCCACAACATGGCGGGCGAGGAGACCCACACGGGCTTCGGCGCCTACGGCCAGCACATGGAGACCCGCTGGCGCGACGCGGGCCGCTGGTTCAGCTACGACCTGAAGGTGGAGGGAGATAAGCCGCTGACCATCCTCTGCACCTACTGGGGCGGCGAGCAAGGCCCGCGCGTGTTCGACATCCTGGTGGACGGGGTGAAGATCGCCGAGCACAGCCTGGACAGCCGCCTGCCCGACAGGTTCTACGACACGACCTACCCGATCCCGGCCGAGCTGACCAAGGGCAAGCAGAAGGTAACGATACGCTTCGCCGCCCACCCCGCCAACACGGCCGGCGGCCTCTTCGGCCTGAGGGTGGTGCGGTAGGGGGCGGGGGGCTCTGGAACCACAGATGGACACCGATACCGGCGGGATTGAACCGCGGATGAACGCATATAACGGCGCTCTCGTCCACCGATGCACGGAGATGAACGAGGATAGGCGCGGAGCGCCCCCCTGCCCCCAAATCTGGGGGAGGCTACGTGTTCGCGGCGCGATGGATGTCGGATCTCCCACGACGCGGTGGTTGGTGGCGTCGGCTCTGGCAGGTTCTCCCCCAGCATTGGGGGTCGGGGGGCGCGCGGCAGGCGGTAACGGCCTTGCACCCACCTGAAGGAGCGGGAGCGGGGGGTGAGGCGCACCACTGCCTCGCCCCCCATCTCGTCTCTACCCCACGCGCTCGAAGAAGAGCGTCACCAGGTCCAGGCCGAACCGCTTCTGCTCGGAGGTCGACGGCGTCAGCTTCAGCATCACCGGGTTGATGCCCTCGCGCAGGCTGTCCCGGCCGAGGTCGACCGTGCGCACCTCACGTTCGGCGGCGCGCAGGTCCACCTTCGGGCCGATGGGCGTCTCGTCGCGGTAGAGCTGCACCGCGCCCTGCTCCGGTCCGGCGACCGCCTCGGCCGTCAGCTTGTAGGCGCCCGTCGCGGGCAGGTCGCAGAGCAGCTCGATGAAGTGCATGCCGAACATGTCGCCACGTTCGGCGGTCAGCGAGAGGATGCGCGCCTCGCTGTCTCCCACCTTCTCGACGTGCTTCCGCAGCGTGGCGTTCTGGAACGAGAACGACTGGACCGGGATGTTCCAGCCGGTCGCCATGGCCGTGCGCACCGGGTCGGTCACCGCGCGCTCGGCGGCGGGAGGCAGCGTGCCCGCACCGGCCGGCGGCTGGTCGGCGTAGAGGTACGTAACGCCCACGTAGTCGGTGATCATGTCGTTCCGCTCGGGCGCGTGCTCGATGGCCAGCACCAGGCTCTTCTGGTAGACTACCGGGTCGGGAACCATGAACCGATACGCCGCGCTCCGGCCCAGGTGCTTCTTGTAGTCGAGGCACCCGCTCAGCGGGAACGAGCGCCGCGCGTCCCAGCGCCCGGGCACGTCGTACCAACCTCCGTTGAAGAAGTCCTCCGAGCCCGTACCGTGGATGGCCAGCTTCCCATCGATGGTCCACTGGTCGTCGCCCTCGAAGAAGAGCGTGCCGCCCGGCTTCTCGCCCTGGGCCTGCAGGAACGCCGCCACGACGTGCCCGTGTCCCTCGGCCTCGACGAACGTGAAGGGCTTGCCGATGGTCGTCGGGTTCTCGCGTCGCCACACCGCGTAGAAGCGCCCCTCTTCAGTCCGCCGCGCCTCGTCCGACCACTCGACGGTGGCCTCGACCTCGACCGGGGCGCCCTCGGTTCGCTGCGAGATCAGCTCGACCTTCGCCGACCGGTCGAACGGCATCGGCAGGTAGATGTAGCTTGTGCCCGCGTCGGTGCCCGCGTAGACGGCGCGCATGGCCGGCTCGCCCCACGAGTAGCCGAAGAAGTCGCCCACGGGGCAGAGGACGGCCGGCTTCTTCGCGCCATCGAAGGTGATCGAGAGCACGAGCGCCCGGTCCTTGCCGGCCAGCGCGTCGGCGGGCCCCAGGCGCAGGCCCAGGATGCGCCCGCCGCGCTTGGCTGCGAACAGGGCCACGCGCTTGCCGGGGGCCAGCTTCCTGCGCACGGTCGCGGAGTGCACGGGATGCGCTCCCGCCAGATCCGCAGCCAGATCCTTGCCGGTCGATGCCAGCAGCGTGCGCGCCTTCTGGAACGCGTCGTCGTTTGCCTTCAGCCAGTCCGCCGAGAAGCTCGGGATGTCCGTGCCGGCCGGCAGCGTCGCATGGTTGATCTGGAAGAACTGCATCACCGGGCCGCGGTAGACCACCTTGAGCGACTTGGCGTAGGGGATGGGCACGTAGGAGTAGAAGCCGCCCGCTCCGTGGCCCACGAGGGGCTCCGCAAAGCCGGGCACGCTGCCCAGGAAGAGGTCGCGGAACGGCGCCTTGATCCGCGGCGTGGCCTCGCCGTCGAAGGTGAACTCGATCGGCTCGTCGGTCGGGGTCGGTGTCCAAAGCCGCTGCACCACGCCCGGCCCGGTCAGTTCGGCGATGACGAGCGCGTCGCCTTCCTTGCGGATGAACGAGTACTTGCCGGAGAAGCCGTCGTCGTTGCCGCCGGTCCGGTCGTAGCTGGACTCGGATGCCACGGTCTCGGTCCGCAGCACCGGCAGCAGGTCCGGCCTGGCGATGCTGCGCAGCAGCGGGTTGTCGTCTCCAGCGAACGCGGCGTACAGGCCGGCCGCCATCACAAGCGTGCCCAGAACCGGCAGCACCATGGTCACATCCTCCTCGCGGAACGTGTGGGTCGATGGGCACAGAATACCCGGCAGGGGGAGGGCAGAAGTCACAAGCATGTAGGGGGCGGCGTCCGTTCGTCGCCCCCTCTGCTCCGCCAGGCGGCTTGCCGCAGTTGCTCCTGCGCGCGGTGGGCCTTGCGCTTGTAGGCCAGCACCATCACCGTGGCGCATAGGGTGGCGCACAGGATGCAGCCTGCGCTGATCTCCTTCGTCGCGACCATGCCTGCGGTGCCAAGGAGACGCGCGCCGAGAGTGACCATCGACTGCGAGAACAGCCCAACGCAGACGACCAGCGCGCCAAGGTAGAGCCCGCGCGCCCGGTAGGCGGCGGTGCCGCGCTGCATCGACACGCTGGCCAGGAGCAGTGCCGGCACTACCAGGATCAGGCTGTCATAGAGGTGGTGGTAGACCGGCAGTAGTGTCAGCAGCGAGAAGACCGCCGAGTAGATGGCGAGGCCCATCCGTGTGTTTGCGCCGTTCGGATGTGCCCGCGAGGCCCACCACGTGATTGCCGCCAGGAGAGCTGAGAGGGCCAGGCCGAGCGGCTTGTTGTCGCTTGCCGGGTGGATACCATTCAGCAGGTACTCCAAGTCGGTTCGGGTGCCGCTCCCAGGCAGGTACGGGTCCGCGGAGTTGGTGGCGTATGTGGCGCTGGTCCTATTCCTCTGGTTCGCGCGCCATGCGTGAACCGCTTCCAGGCCGCCAGTCCTCGCGAACCCCGCCGCGTTGACCAGCACAAACAGGCCGAGCGCCGCTGCCAGCCACGTGTAGCGCCTCTGGACCAGTAGGAGCCCGATGAACGGTAGGCCGAGAGTCGCCTTCGCGCACATCCCGAACGCGGCCCATCCCACTGCCCCGGCGGCCGAGTTGCGCCGAAGCGAGATGAGGTGCATTGTTAGGCAGAGCATCACGAATGGCGCGATCTGGTAGGAGGTGAACGCCATGCGGGCGCCCGCGCTGCACGTCACGAGTCCGGTTGCCGTCCAGACGTGCCACGGTCTGGCGCGCGGCATGAACTCCCGGTACAGCAGGACGACGCTGCTCACCAGGCAGGCGTAGCAGAACACCCAGTACAGCATGTTGGCCAGGCGCCATGGCAGCAGCCCCAGCGGCAGCAGCGCTGCCCCCGTCGATGGGGTGTACATCTGCGTCACCGTGCCGCCGTAAGTGATGTCGTGGCCCATCGCCGAGAGCGACAAGTCCTTGGTCGGTCCGGTGTCATAGGCGTGGCCGCCCGTCGCGACCATTCTGGACAGTGCCTACACCCACTCGAAGTCGTTGATGCCCTTGCCCCGAACGCGGACGTTGACGAGGAGCCCCAGCAGTAGGAGCACGGACGCTGTCGCAAGCCAGAGCCATCGGCTGTGGCGGATCAGGGGGGGTGACGCGCGCAAGGTGTCCAAGCGTATGCCTCCAGGCAGAGATTGGATGGCCGGCCGCGAGGCCAGGGGTGTGCCGCTGCTCGTGCACTCGCGATGGCTGTGGACGCCCTGACGGTGCGGTGCAACCACAGGGATGGCGGTCGCTCCGTTGCCAGGGCGGGGCCCTTCACGTTGCTGGCAATCATCGGCGCGAACTAGCCAGCAGTGCCGTGCGTTAGGTCCGAGTCTGACCGCCGGTGGGTCCCTGAGTGCGGCGATGCAAGCGTCGTCCGTGCAGGTGTATTGTCGGAGCCGGCGACGCCGTTCTGCAGAGAGCGGGGCGGCGCCCACACGTCACCCCCCTGATCCGTCATCTGTCTAGCCCACGAACGCCCCGTTGATGGCCCGCGCCGCTTTTCGGAAGCCGTCGGGTGGGGACGCCGAAGTCACTGTTGATCTCCGAGGCGACCTGGCTGATCATGCCGATGTTGACGCCGGCCCCCGCGAGCCCCCCGACTCCTCCTCACGCTGCCGCTCGACGGGTCGACGGGGCTGCTCCGGCGCGGGTGTCCTGGCGCCGCTCCCCTACGCCGCTGCGCATCTAGCCTGACCTATGCATGAGTCGCACCGGACGGGCACGGAGGCCCATCCCACCACTGCACTCGTGCATGATCCAGGCTAGCCCGGCGCTGCCACGGCCTTGCCCGTCGCCCTGTCGACGGAGAGTTGCGCGCCGGTGGCCTCGATCCGCGCTCGCAGCAGGTCCTGCATCTCGCGCAGTTTCGCCGGGTGGCGCGCACTCAGGTCGTGCTCCTCGCCGATGTCGACCGCCAGGTTGTACAGCTCGCATCGGGCCTCGGCATGCGAGAAGATGAGCTTCCAGTCGCCGGCGCGCACCGCGGTGAACGGGTAGATGCCCGGGCCGGTCGGTCCCCAGACGTGCGGGTAGTTGAAGAGGAGCGGCCGGTCGGCGGGCGGAGCGCCTGTCCCGCGCAAGAGCGGGCACAGGTTGGTGCCGTCGCCCTTCGCTACGACGCGGGCCGCGCCGGGCACTCCGGCGGCCGAGAGGATGGTGCCGAACAGGTCTTCGCTGATGACCGGCGTGCCGCAGACCGTGCCGGGCTTGACGACGCCGGGCCAGCGCACGATCATCGGTACGCGGACGCCGCCCTCGTGCGCGGAGCCCTTGCCGCTCTTGAGCGGCGCGTTGTGCGTGTTCGGCAGGCCGCCGCGCCCGTGCGCCGAGAGCCCGCCGTTGTCGGAGACGAAGATAACCAGCGTGTTATGCGCCACGCCGCGCTTGCGCAACTCCGCCATCAGGTCGCCCAGGCTCTTGTCCATGCCCTCCAGCAGCGCTGCGTACATCGCCTCCGTACGGTCGAGGCCGGCCTTCACGTACTTGCCGAAGAACCGGTCGTCCGGCGCGAAGGGCACGTGCACCGCGTAGTGGGCCATGTTCAGAAAGAAGGGCTTCTCAGCCGAGATGGCCTCGTCGACGGCGCGGAGGGCTTCGATGGTCAGTGCCTCGGTGAGGAAGGTGCCGGTGCCGATGTACTTGTCGAGCCCCGGCACATCCCACGCGTGGTCCTTCTGAAGGTACTTGCCGTAGCCCTCCTGCGGTAGGTAACTCCCCGGCGCGCCGGCCGCGTGCCCGGCGATGTTCACGTCGAACCCCAGGTTCAGCGGATCCGCTCCGGGCGTCTTCGTCGCGCCGAAGTGGGCCTTGCCGCAGTGGATCGTGCGGTAGCCGCTGCGCCTGAGGAGGGCCGGCAGCGTCGGCGGCGCGAACGCTCGCGGCGTCCGCCGGGTGTTGCTCAGCCCGGCCAGGTTCCAACTCGGCGGCAGCAGCGTCGGGTGCTTGCCGGACGTGTCCTGATCCGGGTGCAGCGTCCAGTTGGTGACGTGCGACCGGGCCGGGCTCCAGCCGGTCATCAGGCTGACGCGCGTGGGCGTGCAGACCGGCGCGGCGTGCGCGTCGGTGAACCGCATGCCCTCGTTCGCCACGCGCTCCATCGCGGGAGTGTGGTAGCGGTCGTTGAAGGGCGTGTGCCGCGTCCAGAAGGGCACCGACGTGTCCTGCCACCCCATGTCGTCGACGACGAACAGGACGACGTTCGGGGGCGTGGGTTTGCCGCTCTCGCCGCCCGCGCCCAGGGCGCCTGCCGCCGCCGCGCTGGTTGCCATGAACTCCCTCCTGGTCATCATGCCCTGAGCCCTCCGGCGCCTCGGCCCCGTCTAGGCGCCGCCGACCCCGTTGAGGAACGCGAGCGGCACGAGCATCGCGGTCGGGCGCCCCTCGATGGTGAACTCCGCGACAGCGCGGCTCAGCGGGCGGGTGACCGCCGGCGCGGTGAACGCGAACGCCAGCGCAGCGGGAGCGCCCAGGCTGCCCGGCATGCTCATCGCGAAGGCGTCCGGCGAGGGCGCCACGGTCCAGCCCTCCGGCGCATACACGTGGACGGCGACGTTCGCCTGCACCTTGTCCGTGTTGTGCAGGACCAGGCGGACGGTCTTCGGCTCCCCTGCGACGATAGCGGGCGTGTCGCCGTAGTCCACGCAGACCGTGAAGAACGGGAAGTCGAACCGAGGGCCGCTCATGGCTCGATAGAGGAAGGCTCCCTGGTCGTGTGCCTTGAGGGCGTCGTCCGTCAGCCCGGCGAGGTCGGTGGCCTCGGGCGTGTCGATGGCGAGCCCGCCGTGCCGCAGCGACACCTGCCGCGCGATCCGCTCCGTGCGATCCGTCATCGCGTCCACGTCGGCCGGGAGCTGGTTGCCGAAGTAGCCCAACTCGCCGAGGTTGAGGCAGGCGACCTTGATCTTGCGGCCGATCGGCTCGATCCACTTCTGCGGGATCGCCTTGGCGCCGTGGATGATGCCGTAGATGGAGCCTGCCGTGGCCGCGGTGCAGTCCGTATCCTCACCGCAGTTCACCGTGGTGCAGAGCATCCTGCCGAAGTCGTCGCCGCCGTAGAGCAGGCCGAGCACGGTGATGCCGATGTTCGAGGGGGCGTCGTAGCCGCGCAAGCCCTCGGCGAAGCCCTTGGCATGGTCGTCCGGGCTGGTGCACCAGTCGAACCCCATGTGGGTGCTGCCGCGGTGACGCCGCAGGATCTCGTCGCGCGCCTCCAGCCAGGGCTTGCCCGTGTCGAAGCACTCGATGGCGGTGCGCACCGCGCCGGCGATGCCGCAATCGGCCGGGATGTACGAGAGCCCGATGTCGATCAGCCGCCGCATGTCGCCCACCACGAACGCGGCCGCCTCGAGCGCGCCGACGAAGACCTCGGCGTAGGTGCCCTCCCCGTTCCCGTGGTCCAGGATGGCGTCCTCGAAGCAGTACCTGGCAGCCAGGTCCGGCCGGCCGGGGCAGACGCAGGCCCAGATCTCGGACCGGATGTAGGCGCCGCAGCTATGCCGATAGAGGTTGTGCAGCGTGCCCGAGAGCGGCGGCTGCAGCCCCTGTCGCATGTTGATCTTGCCCGTGCCATACTCCGCCCAGTGCGGCGTGACGTAGAGGCACCAGTACTCGGCCAGCGTGTGGGCGTCGACCGCGATGCCCTTCTCCTCCAGCGCCACCAGCCAGAGCAACTGGATGTCGAGGTCGTCGTTCGGCAGCGCCTCGCCGCCCAGGTCCTGTGTGTAGAAGGTGACGTCGTTCACCTGCCGACGCCACTCGAACGGCGCGCCCAGTGTGCCGCCGATGTTCTTGCCAAGCCAGCATCCGAGCACCTTGTCGCGGTACTCGTCCCGATTGAGTCGCATGTTGCGTTCCCCCAGACGATGGTGTGCCGGGTACTGCTTCCTCTCGACAGGCCCGGAGTCCTCTCCTGCAGGGGCTTCGGGTGCGTGTTCGGGCTGGGCGCTCTTGCCAGCCGAAGGGAGAGACGGAGCACTCCTGCGTGTTCGCGAGCCGCCTGGTACGGACAAGAACGGCGGACGGGCCGGCAGGTTGTGGCACGGAACTTGCAGTGATAGGTTACTGCGTCCGGAGACGCCCAGCTTGGTGGCGGGTACCAGTCGCCTTGTCGCCAAGCGTGCGGTATCCTGGATGCTCCTGCCGGGCATGAGCGATCCCCCCCCGCTCCGATCCCGCGATGTGTCGCAGGCGTGCGCGCCATGTTCTATCGCACGTGCGCCGCACGTTCGGCAGCCCATCGCGCACCCAGGCCCCGTTGGCCTTTGCACGTTCCGCCGGTTCACTGACGCCGCCCGTGACGGCCTCCGCTGGGGGCGCCGGTGACGGACCGTTTCGGTAGGGAGATCGCAGGATGGCCGTCGCCCAGGGACAGACGTTCCTGCCGTTCGCTTTGCCCGACATTGGCCAGGAGGAGATCGACGAGGTCGTCGACACCCTGAAGTCGGGATGGCTCACAACGGGCCCCAAGACCCGTCGGTTCGAAGAGCGGTTCGCCGAGTTCATCGGGGCGGACGTTCAGGCGCTCGCCGTGAACTCGGCGACGTCCGGGCTGCACCTGGCGCTCGAGGCGCTGGGCATCCGCGAGGGCGACGAGGTCATCACCACGCCCTACACCTTCACCGCTACGGCGGAGACCATCCGCTACCTTGGCGCGCATCCCGTCTTCGTCGACGTCGACCCCGACACGCTGTGCATCGACCCGGGGCGCATCCGGGCCGCTATCACCTCGAGGACACGCGCGATCGTTCCGGTGCACCTTGGCGGTCTCTCCTCGGACATGGTGGCCATCCTCAAGATCGCGGACTGCTACGGCCTGCGCGTGGTCGAGGATGCCGCTCATGCCCTGCCGACGACCTGTGGCGGCAAGCTCATCGGGGCACTTGCGAGCGACGCGACCGTCTTCAGCTTCTACGCTACGAAGACCCTCGCGACCGGCGAGGGCGGCATGGTCGTCACGCGCGACAAGTCCGTCGCCCGGCGCTGCCGGACGATGCGATTGCACGGCATCGACCGTGACGCGTTCGATCGGTACTCCTCGACCAGACCGGCGTGGTACTACGAGGTCATCGCGCCGGGCCTGAAGTACAACATGACGGATGTGGCTGCCGCCATCGGCCTGCAGCAACTGCGCAAGGTGCACCGTTTCCAGGAGCGACGCGCCCAGATCGCGGCAGCGTACGACGCGGCCTTCCGCGACCTGCCCGTCACCCTGCCCGCGCTCCCCGCGATCGGCGACATGCACGCCTGGCACCTGTACATGCTTCGCCTGCACCCGGAGGCGCCGCAGTCGCGCGACGAGTTCATCAGCCGCATGGCCAGAGAAGGGGTCGGAACGAGCGTTCACTTCATTCCGCTCCACATCCAGCCGTACTGGCGCGACACGTATGGGCTGAAGCCGGACTACTACCCGGTGGCCTACGAGCAGTACCTGCGCGCCGTGAGCCTGCCCATCTACACCCGCATGACGGACGCCGACGTGCGGCGCGTCATCGACACCGTGCGCGACCTGCTGGCGTAGGCCTCGATGGCGCCCGATGCGGCGCTCCTACCCACCATGAACCGGCGGAGGTCTGCCCCGGATGCGGCTCCTGGATATCGCGCTCTCCGCCATCTTGCTGGTCTGCCTGAGCCCGGTCTTGTTCGTCATCGCTCTCCTCGTCAAGGTCTCCTCGCCAGGCCCCGTGCTGTTCCGCCATCAGCGGGTCGGACTGGCGGGCCGCCCGTTCGCGCTCCTGAAGTTCCGCTCGATGCGCGCGGCCTCTGCCGGGCCCGCCGTGACGGCAGGCGGCGATGATCGCGTCACCCCGATCGGCCGCATCCTGCGCAAATGGAAGCTGGATGAGCTGCCGCAGTTCCTTAACGTACTGCGAGGCGAGATGAGCCTGGTTGGCCCGAGGCCCGAAGTGGCGGAGTACGTGGCGCGGTACACTGACGCGCAGCGGGCCGTCCTGAGCGTGCGCCCGGGGATCACCGGCGCGGCGCAACTCGAGTACCGCAACGAGGAGGAGCTTCTCGCCGGGCGGGCCGACGTGGAGGAGTACTACATCTCCTCCGTCATGCCGGCCAAGCTCGCCATCGACCTGCGCTACCTCGAGCGCCGAACGCTCCTGACCGACGTGGCCGTGCTCGCCCGCACCGCGTGGCTGCTGGTGCGGCGCCCGTGACCGCCGGCCGCGCCGGAGGGGCGGATCGCCTGGCACGCATCATGCAATGAGGGGAAGCATGGCGCTTCGCTATGGAGGGTCGGCGCCTGCCGCACGCTCAGTCACACCCCCCGGTGTGCAGATTGGTAGTTTGAATGTCCCTGCAGCCGCATGCACTTGACGCATGCCGTCCCGTTCTGGCGAAGTGGCCCGGTGTACGCAACAGGCACTTCCTGCTGATCGATGTGCTGCTCCTCGCGACGGCTGCCGTGATAGCCCTGGCTCTGCGTCTCGACGGGTTCACGAAGGTCGCGCTCTACTCCAAGGACCTGGCCCTCTTCGCGCTCGCGTCCTCAGTCCTCTATCTGGCCACCTTCGCCCAGTTCGGCCTCTATCGGCGCTACTGGCTCGATGCCACTGTGGAGGAGCTTGTCCTCATCTTCGGCGCTGTCCTGACGGGGCTCGCGCTGTCGTTCGTCTCGTTGGCAGCGGCCAAGAGCACCGGCCTCGTTACGGGCTCGTTTCCGCAGTCCATACCCCTGATCCAGGGACTGCTCCTGCTCGTGCTGATCGGCGGCTCGCGGTTCAGTGTGCGCGTCGCGCGAAGGGCGCTGCGCGAAAACGCCGGGCCGGACGCTTCCCGTCTGCTCATCGTAGGCGCCGGGTTTGCCGGCCGGTGGCTGGCGCGCGAATTGCAGCGCACCGGAGCCGAACTGGGCGTCAGACCCATCGGCTTCGTGGACGACGACCCGGAGAAGCAGCGGCTGCGCATCATGAACCTGCCGGTCCTGGGCACACGGGCCGACCTGGGACGGCTGATCGAGGAGCACCGCATCAAGCAGGTGGCCATCGCCATCCCGAGCGCCGCGGGCAAGCTCATCCGCGAGATCGTGACCGCGTGCGAGCGGGCGGGCGTTGCGGTCAAGACGCTGCCCGGCCTCTCCGCCATCCTCGACGGCAAGGTGCTCGTCTCGCAGATGCGCAGCGTCGACATCGAGGACCTGCTGCGCCGCGAGCCCATCGAGACCGACACCGCGGCGGTGCGTGGGATGCTCCGCGGGCAGCGCGTGCTGGTGACGGGCGGAGGCGGCTCCATCGGCAGCGAGTTGTGCCGCCAGATCCTGCAGTGCCGCCCCGCCGAGCTGACTGTGCTGGGCCACGGCGAGAACTCCGTCTTCGACATCCAGAACGAGTTGCTGCGGTCCGCTCAGAAGCTGTTCGGGTCTTTCGGTACCACTCCGGCCATCCGCGCCATCATCGCGGACATCCGATTTGCGGATCGGCTGCAGCGGGTATTCGAGGAAGTGAGGCCCGAGATCGTCTTCCATGCGGCGGCGCACAAGCATGTTCCGCTGATGGAGGCCAACCCGACCGAGGCCATCGCCAACAACTTTCTGGGTACGCGCAACGTCCTGGCGGCCTGCCGATCGGTCGGCGTGCAGCACTTCGTGATGATCTCCACCGACAAGGCGGTGAACCCGACCAGCGTGATGGGCGCCAGCAAGCGCGCGGCGGAGCTGCTGGTCCTGGAGGCGGCGCAACAGACCGGGATGCCGTACGTGGCGGTGCGCTTCGGCAATGTGCTCGGGAGCCGCGGCAGCGTGGTGCCGACGTTCAAGCGCCAGATCGCGGCGGGCGGGCCGGTGACGGTGAGCCACCCCGATATGCGCCGCTTCTTCATGACGATCCCGGAGGCGGTGCAGCTCGTGCTGCAGGCGGCGGTGCTGGGGCGGGGTGGCGAGGTGTTCATGTTGGACATGGGCGACCCGGTGAAGATCGTGGACCTGGCGCGCGACCTGATCGAGCTGTCGGGGCTGGAGGTCGGGCGCGACATCGACATCCAGATCACGGGCATCCGCCCGGGCGAGAAGCTGTTCGAGGAGCTGTACCTGCCGGGCGAGCGCTATGAGCGGACGGTGCACGACAAGATCCTGAACGTGAGCAGCGCGGCGGCCGCGGTCCCCGAGGAACTGCACGCACAGATCCACGATGCGCAGCGCGCGGTGCGCGAAGACGACGACGCCCTGGCGGTGCGCATCCTGCGCCGGTTGGTGCCCGAGTTCCTGCCGGATGAGGTGCGCAGAGAGCCCCAGAACGGCTCGACCGCGGTGGCGCAGTCGCCGACCAAAGAGAGGCCAGCGGACGCTATCCGGGTAAGCGGGCAGTGACGAGTGGGAAGTGGGAAGCCAACGGCGGGCCGCGCATCGATACCGGCCCGCTGTTCTTCTGGCTTCTGACTTCTGACTTCTGGCTTCTCGCTCCCGCCCCTTGCCCTACCCGGCCACCCGCAACCCTTCCTCCAGCACCGCCAGGTAGTTCTCCACCGGCATGTAGTCGGTCAGCGAGTTCCCAGTCCCGAGCGCCCAGTAGCCGTCGGCGAAGCACTGCTCGATCTTGCTGCGCGTGTAGGCCCGGATCTCGTCGACGCTCCTGCGGCAGATGAAGTCCACGTCCAGGCCCCCGAGCGGAGTGCAACGCTGCCCGTACTGGCGCTTGAAGTCCTCGACCGGCAGAATGGTCTCCTCGAACGAGTGCTTCGCGTCGATGCCGCAGTCGTCGATAAGGTCGTCGTACACGTCGTTCAGGTTCCCGCACGAGTGCAGGATGAAGGGTTTGTGCCGGGCGTGCGCCTCCGCGACGATCCGCGTGTAGATGGGGAAGACGTAGCGGCGAAGGTCGTCCGGCTTCAGGAACGTGGCGGTCTTGAAGCCCAGGTCGTCGCCCTGGCGCAGGGCCACCACGTCGTCCATCTCCGCGATGCGGTGGTGGGCCGCGACGTAGAGCGATCCGAGCTTCTCGAAGACCATGCCGACCAACTCGGGGTCGTCGAAGAGCATCAGCGAGAGCCCAACCACGCCCATCAGGACGGTTGCCCACTCATAGGGACCGCCGCCCACGCCGCCGATGATCTTGGCCCCGTCCGGCAGCAGCCTGGCGACCGTCTCGAAGTGGTGGTAGTCGATGTACCGCTCCGCTGTCGGCCAGGGGTACTTCTCGAAGTCCTCGCGCGACCGGATGCAGACGTGCGCCTCGCTCTCGCGGGAGACGGAGCCCTCGTGCGTGTTGGCGGGCGGGAGCCAGCAGTTCGGCCCGATCTCCAGTGGCACCACGTCGAAGCCCATCCCGATCCAGAAGTCGACGTACTTGGGCCAGAACTGCGGGTCCGCGAAGCCGGCCTGCCAGAAGTCGTGGCCCGTCCGCTCGCGGAAGAAGCCCATGCTGTAGCCGTGCTCGTAGAAGGGCAGGTGGTCCGGCTTGCCCTCGCGGTTGAGGACCTTCAGGAACTGGGTGTAGTCCGGCTTCCGCTCGATGCGTCTCTGTGAGTCCGCCAACACGATCCTCCGCTATCCGTAGGTTGACATCTACTTGCCCGGGTGATGCACGAGCGCCATGGTGGGATGGGCCTCCGTGCCCGTCCGGTACAGCCTGCTGACCGAAACGCCCGGGTTACAGCTCGTCCGCGAGCCTGGCCATCCCGCCGAAGTCTCCGGCCGCGAGAAGGCGCCCGTAGCCGGCCAGCGCTCCCTTGGCGATGTTGCGCCAGCCGGCCCACACCTGCTTCTCCGACGCCGCCAGCGCGACCTGCCGGTTCACGATGGCCTCCTCGGCTCGCGTGAACGCATCGACCTGCGCGGCGGTCCAACTCGGCATGGCGCGGGCAACCGAAGCGAGGCGCGCGATGATGGTCTCGGCGATCCGCTTGCCGTCGGCAGCCGTGGCTTCTCGCGGGTCGCGCCCGCCGACGCCCTTGTGCGGCGGCGTGCCCAGCCGCGACAGGTCGACCGACTCGGGGTCCAGGTACATCATCAGCGAAGTCTCGCCCCAGGCGGCATGGTCGCCGAGATACCCCTCGTCGAGCGCCAGGATGTACTCCGGCGTGCCCAGCACGGGGATGCCCAGCGCGCGCCCGGCTTGCACCGCGGCGCCCCGCACCACCATCTGCTGCGCGGCGCCGTAGTGCCCGGTCAGGATGACGATGCCCCGGAACCCCTGACGGCAGGCCTCGCGGCACAGGCGGTCGACCCACGCGCGCAGCAGGACGGAGTGAATGTCGTTCTCCGGCTCCATCACAAACGTGTGCGGCTCGTCCAGCCCGCCGACGCCGCCGAACACCGGTGGCGCCACCACGCCTCCGCCCATGCGAGCCGCCCGAACGCACAGGTGGTGCGCCTTCACGGCGTCCAGGCCGACGATGTTGTGCAGCCCGTGCCACTCGATGGTGCCCAGCGGCTGGTACAGCACCGGGCACGCCTTCATCGCCTCGTCGATCTCGCGCGGATGCAGGCGCTCCATCCTCACCTCGCGGTCGGGCGCGGTCTGGCCGCCGGCCTGCCCTGCAAGACCCGCTGCCGCCGCCGCTGCCACCTGGGTCACGAACTGCCTCCTTCCGGTCTCTCCGGCCATCGCTCACTTGCCTCCCTTCGTTGCGGGGGCGCGCCCTGCAAGGAGGTCGGCCAGCTCCTTCTTGAGCCACTCGGGCGTCTCGGCGAAGTCCGCCCACACCCAGGGACCGCGGAACATGGCCGGCTTCACGGTGGTGGTGATCAGCTCGGTGCGGAACAAGCGCGCCTCCGCCAGCGGGGTGCCCTGCGGGCTGAGGATGAAGCTGTCGCCGTACCCAACCTGGCCCGGCCGGTCCGACTTCACGATGTTGGAGCGCGCCACGACCATCTTCATCTGGCAGGCGATGCCGACGTGGTTGTTGCGCACCCACTTGCGGTGGTCGTCCGCCGCGTCGGCGCCGATCTCGTTGTTGTGGGGCGAGAAGAGGATCTCGGCGCCCCGCAGCTTGGCGTCCAGCGCGATGAACGGGAACGAGCTGTCGTGGCAGATCTGCACCGCGAACCGCACGCCATGCGCCTCGAACACGGGCACCGAGGTTCCAGCCTTGAAGCCGAGCCGCCCGCTGTCGCCGCCGGTGAGGAAGACCTTGTCGTAGAGCCCCAGGAGCTTGCCGCGGTGGATCACAAGCTCCGTGTTGAACAGGCCCTCCGGAGCGCGCCGCGCGAGGCCGACCAGCACCACCATGTCGTGCCGCGCGCTCTCGGCGATGAACGCGGCCAGCTCAGGGTCATCGAGCGACCGCGCCCCCTTCTCGACGGCCTCCTTGCTCTCGTAACCGGAGAGGAAGCACTCCGGCAGGCAGACGAAGTGGCTTCCGCGGGACCGCGCCTCCTCCACCACCTTGCGGGCGGTCGCCAGGTTCGCGGCGAGGTCGCCCTCGACGCAGACGCCCTGGTACACCGATACGACGACGTCCTTCTCCATCGCCCTCGCGCTCCCCGGGCCGACAGCCGCCAGGACCGCCGCCCAGACTGCCCATCCCGCAACACGCATGTCGCTGCTCCGTAGCTGAGCCCGTTATCTCCTAGACGGTCGCCGCCCTTGCCTGGGTGCAGGTCGCCCCAGTTCGTCCTGCCACAGCGCGTACCAGAACGGCCCTCCCGCGCCGTAGATCTCCTGCCCGATCTGGCCGAGCTTGCTGTTGCCCTGGAACCACTCGAGGTCCGTGCCCCAGCCGCCGTGGAAGTCCTCGATGGGCACCATCTGGTCGCGGGCCACGACGCCGCAGTCGGTCTCCGAGCCGTCCGCCGCGGCCAGGTAGCGCCCGCCGCCCGCCTCCACGATGTAGGGGGGCAGCGCGAACCGGGACTGGGTCGGCCCGCGCCGCCAGCAGTCATCCAGCAGCGTGCGAATGCCGGCATCGAGCCTGGCGCCGGCCAGCGTGGCGTACTCCTTCACGAATCGCCGGACCTGGTGGCTCTCGTACTCGCACGAGTGCGGGTTCGCCGGCGTGCCGCTGAAGCCCCAGAAGGTGACCAGGCGCTTGCCGATGCCGTAGTTGCCCTGCCAGAGCCAGGCCCAGCGCAGCGTGTTGGCGAGCGGGATCCAGGCGAGGTCCCGGTAGCGCTCGTCGCCGGTGGCGCGGAAGAGCCACTCGCAGGCCACCGTGCCAATGGCGGTCTGGTTGATCTCCCAGCAGAGGTCCATGCGGCGCTGGGCCAGCCGGTTGGCGGCGGCCCTGGCCGCGGCCAGCGCCTCGGCGTCCGTGCCGCCGCTGAGCTGGTGCAGGCGCATCATGATGTAGAGGTACATGCAGGTGGTGTCGAACTGGTAGAGCACCTTCTGCCGCGTCAGATCGGTCGTCGAGACATCGGCGAAGACGTAGCCGCACCGTCTGCCCAGCTCCAGCAGCTTCGGGCGGTACCCAAGCAGCATCCGCTTCGCGTCGGCGTTCCCGGCGGCGGCCAGGTCGGCGACCAGGTAGGCGGG
>CAZFLM010000082.1:0-27554 GCA_964519955.1 uncultured Chthonomonadaceae bacterium
AAATCTAACCGGTTCACTCTACTCGGATGGTACAGCCAGTCCACCTGCGTGTCAAGGGCATCACACCTAAATGGCCGAACTTTCCGCAGCCCGATCGTTGGGTTCCGCATAGCACTGGCTCCGCAGCAGGTGGCGCGCCGCACACAGAGCCGCCGGTGCCGATGGCGCCGATGACAACGCGTACATCCGCCGTGTGATATGCTCTTTCGATGGCGCAGGATAGCCCCGCGGACCCGTAGAACGGATTGTAAGGGGGCCGCCACACGGGCCCGCGGTGAAATCCCACGCCAGGAGATACCATGGCAAACTACACCGCTCAGTCCCGCGAGGCGGGACGCGCGCCGCTGGAAATCGGCAGCCGCAAGGACCGGTGGTGGACCGAAGCCCTCGCCTTCGGGCTCATCTTCGGCGCCTTCATCGTCTACACCACGTACCGCACGTTCGAGAACGCGTACTACCAGACCGGCAACCTGCTCTCGCCTTTCTACTCGCCCCACATCGGCCTGAACTGGCACGTGACGCTGCCGATACTGGGCGAGAAGATGATCTCGCCGGCAATGTACATCCTGCTCTTCCCGCTCGTCTTCCGGATGTCTTGCTACTACTATCGCAAGTCGTACTACCGCGCCTATCTGCTCGACCCGCCGGGCTGCGCCATGCCCGAGCCCCTCGTCGAGCCGCGCATGAAGTACAGCGGCGAGCGCGCGTTCCCGTTCGTGCTGATGAACCTGCACCGCTACTCGTTCTATGCGGCGGCCATCTTCATCTTCATCCTCGCGTGGGACACGATCCAGACCTTCCGCTTCGACAACGGCATCGGCATGAGCGTCGGTTCGCTGGTGTACATCGTCAACGTCGTCCTCTTGTCGGCGTACACGTTCGGGTGCCACTCGTGGCGCCATCTGATCGGCGGCAAGGTGAACTGCTACTCCTGCGGCCACATTCCCAAGTCGCGCTACAGCGCCTGGAAGCGGGTCAGCTTCCTGAACCAGCGCCACGCCCAGTTCGCGCTCTGGAGCATGATCTGGGTGGGTCTGACGGACGCCTACGTCATGCTGGTCGCGCGCGGCATCATCACGAATGTGAGGATCTTCTGATGGAAGCCTACGAGACCATCGATCAGGACGTCCTCATCGTCGGAGCGGGCGGAGCGGGCTTGCGCGCGGCGATCGCGGTGCGAGGGGCCGGCCTGAGCTGCGGCGTGGTCTGCAAGTCGCTGCTCGGCAAGGCGCACACCGTCATGGCGGAGGGCGGAGCCGCCGCGGCGCTCAACAACATGGGCGAGGGCGACTCGTGGAAGGTCCACTTCCGCGACACGATGCTCGGCGGGCAGTACCTGAACAACCCGCGCATCGTCGAGATCTTCGCCAAGGAAGCCATCGACCGCGTACTGGAGCTGGAGGAGTACGGCGCCGTCTTCGACCGCACCCCGGAGGGCCGCATCGCCCAGCGCCCCTTCGGCGGCCACACCTATCGCCGCCTGAACCACGTGGGCGACCGCACTGGCCTGGAGCTGATCCGCACCGTGCAGGACAAGGCGGTCTCCCTGCAGCCCCGCTTCTACATGGAGACGACCGTCACGCGCCTGCTCAAGGCCGGCGATCGGGTCGTCGGCGCCGTGGGCTACAACCGCCAGACCGGCAAGTTCGTCGTGTTCCGCGCCAGGGCCGTCGTGCTGGCGACCGGCGGCTGGGGCCGCATGTACCAGTACACCTCCAACTCCTGGGAGTCGACCGGCGACGGCGCGGCGATGGCCTTCGAGGCGGGAGCCGAGCTGCAGGACATGGAGATGGTGCAGTTCCATCCAACCGGCATGCTCTGGCCGCCCGGTGTGCGCGGCATCCTGGTCACCGAGGCGGTGCGCGGCGAGGGCGGCATCCTGCGCAACAGCAAGGGCGAGCGCTTCATGTTCAAGCCCGAGTACATGCCGGAGCACTACGTGGGCAAGTACGCGGAGAGCGAGGAGGAGGCCCACGCCTGGCTCACGGACAAGGCGAAGAACCGCCGCCCGCCGGAGCTGCTGCCCCGCGACGTGGTGGCTCGCGCCATCTACAAGGAGGTGAAGGCAGGACGCGGCACGGAGCACGGCGGCGCCCACCTCGACGTCACCCATCGCGGCGCGAGCGAGATCAAGCGCAAGCTCCCGAGCATGTACGACCAGTTCCTCTCACTCGGCGACGTGGACATCACGGCGCAGCCGATGGAGATCTACCCGACCATCCACTACACGATGGGCGGCATCCGGGTGGAACCCGAGACGTGCGCCTCGTCGCTGCCGGGCCTGTTCGCGGCTGGCGAGTGCGCGGCGGGACTGCACGGGGCCAACCGCCTCGGCGGCAACTCGCTCACCGACATCCTGGTCTTCGGCCGCCGCGCCGGCATCGGGGCATCCCAGGCGGCTGCATCCGCGTCGCTCGCCGAGCCGGACACCGGGCAGATCGAGGAGGAGATCGCGACGATGCTCGCCCCGCTCAGCGCGGACAGCGGCGAGAACCCGTACGCACTGAGCATGGAGCTGCAGGAGGCGATGCAGACCGGCGCGATGATCGAGCGCACCGAGGAGGGCCTCTCCAAATGCCTCGAGAAGGTCGCCGAGCTGCGCGGCCGCGCGAGGAAGCTCAAGGTAACCGGCGGACGCATCTACAACCCGGGCTGGCACACGGCGCGCGACCTGCAGTTCACGCTCCGCATCTCGCAGGCCATCGTGCAGTGCGCCCTGGAGCGCCAGGAGAGCCGCGGCGCCCAGTGGCGCGCCGACTACCCGGACAAGAGCGACGAGTGGGGTAAGGTGAACCTGATCGCCCGCAAGGATGGCGACACCGTCACCATCGAGCGCCGCCCCGTCCCCGAGATGTCCGAGGAGCTGAAGGCCGCGCTGAACGAGTAGCTGAGGTCCCCGCCATGATCGAGACGCTGCATATAGAGAACTTCCGGAGCTTCAAGGACTACACGCTGACCGACCTTCGGCGGGTGAACCTGCTCGTCGGCCCGAACGGCTGCGGCAAGACCTCGGTGCTGGAGGCGGTGCACTTGCTCAGGGATGACGAGTCGAACGCAGCTCTACAGCGGTGTCTCGTGGCGCGCGGGGAGCTACTCAATGGCGACGACATGCGTGGTGACGTTTACCTCGACGCTGCCAGCCTGTTCTACATGAGGAAGGTCGAACCTGGAACGCATGTGGTGATCGACGCAGGCGAGCATGGCTCACTGGATGCCTGCATCGGTGATCGCCAGCTCCCCGTCGACGCACCGTCGACACATCAGTGGCCCTCGCTTGGCAGTCTGCTCTGGATCGTCCAGCGGTGGCCGGCAGGGGGATGCCGCCAACGAGGCATTCCTGCATCGAGCACAGGACGCATCCCGCTCGCATTGCTCCAAGGTTCTTCGAGCACTGAAACGACCGCGGGATCCGTCCTGGTCGGGCCGCAGACACGGTTCGGGCGCGAGCTCTCGGATCTGTGGAAGCGGATGCTGCTCAGCGCTCGAGAGGGCAAAGTGACGGAGGCGCTCAGGCTACTAAACGAACGGGTCGAGAGCGCTGTCTTCCTGCCGATGGATCGATCTGCGGTCACGGGCCCGGCGGACGGGGTGGTGGTCGGTATGCGCGATTCGCCGGGGCGCGTCCCTTTGGGCACTCTGGGCGACGGCGCGCGTCAGATGGTCTGGCTGGCAACCGCGCTTGCAGCAGCCGGCGGCGCGGTGTTGCTGGCAGACGAGATCGACATCGGCGTTCACTACTCGCTGCACGCGGAGCTCTGGAAGCTCGTCATCGAGACTGCCAAGCAACTCGACGTGCAGGTGTTCGCCACCACCCATAGCCTGGACTGCATCCGAGGGCTCGGCGAGTTGCTCGACCGCGAGCCCGATCTACTGGAGCATGTGTCGATCCAGAAGATTGAGAGGGGCCTGAGCCACTCAGTCCAGGCCACGGACGACGAGCTGCGCATCGTCCTAGACCATGGAATAGAGGTGCGGGGGTAGCGATGAGCAAGCCGCTCTTGGTCGTTGAGGGCGTTGACGACAAGCACGCTCTTCGCCACCTCCTGATCCGCCACGGTCTGCCGGATGTTGACTGGGAGACGCGCCCGGAGTTGCCCAGACTGGTCGATGCCGGAGGCGACGCCAACATCACGGCCAGACGGCCTGTCGAGGGCGATACGGCAGGAATGCTGCTCGAGGGCATGGAGGCGCGGATCAGGCGCGCCACTGGTGCGACAATCGGCTTCGTGCTGGATGCCGACGAGGACTGCGATGCCGAGGCTCGATGGGCGTCAGTCTGCACCCGCCTGACCACCACGGGAGCCGAGCATCCCAGGCGCCTCCAGCCTGGCGGATACATCGGCGAGAGCGCGACCTACCAAGCCCGCGTTGGCGTCTGGATCATGCCGAACAACCGCGACATCGGCGGCCTGGAGGCATTCCTACGCACGCTGGTCGCGGAGGGGAACCCGCTGATCTCCCACGCCGAAGCAAGCACGGACGAGGCGAAGAAGCTAGGAGCTGAGTTCAGCGAGGCACACCAGTCAAAAGCGGTCCTCCACGCGTGGCTGGCGTGGCAGAGCCGGCCGGGATGTCCCTATGGCACAGCCATCCGAGCGCTCTACTTCCGCCACAACTCACCGGCCGCGGACGCGTTCGTCGCCTGGTTCAGGAAGCTCTACAACCTCTAGCCCAGCAGGAACAACACCCATGCGTGAAACGATAACCCTCCGCGTCTTCCGCGGCGATGCTACCGGCGGCGAGATGCGGGACTACACCGTCAAGACCTTCCCCGGCATGGTGGTGCTCGACGCCATCCACCAGATCCAGGGCACGCAGGACAGCACCCTCGCCTGCCGATGGAACTGCAAGGCGGCCAAGTGCGGCTCGTGCAGCGCCGAGATCAACGGGAAGCCGAAGCTGATGTGCAAGACCCGCGTCGAGGACTGCGCCGACGCCACCGGGCTCATCACGGTGCACCCGCTCAAGTCGTTCCCCGTGATCCAGGACCTGGTGACGGACGTGTCGTGGAACTACGAGCGCGCCATGAAGATCCCGCCACTCACCGTGGCGCCGAACACCCCGCGCCCGTTCACGCTCCACCAGATCGACGTGGAGCGGGCGCAGGAGTTCCGCAAGTGCATCGAGTGCTTCCTCTGCCAGAACGTCTGCCACGTGCTGCGCGACCACAACCGCAAGGACGGCTACTTCGGCCCGCGCATGATGGTGAAGCTGGCGTCGCTCGAGATGCACCCGCTCGACACCGAGGATCGGCGCCGCATGCTGCGCTACGAGGCCGGCGTAGGCTACTGCAACATCACCAAGTGCTGCGAGGACGCCTGCCCGGAGCACATCAAGATCACCGACAACGCCATCATCCCGCTCAAGGAGCGCGTGGCGGACAGCTACTACGACCCGGTCCAGGCGCTGATCCGCCTCGTTCGCAAGCCGAAACGCCCCGCCGCGCCGTAGCCCCGCCCAGACCGCCGCAGACAACGACGCGCCGCCGGCAGCACCTGGCCGCCCGCGGCGCGTCGTCTGGAGCCCCCCGCCCCACTAGAAGTTGCGCATCCGCACGGTCGTGACGATGCTCCTAGACGTGTCGCCGTCGGTCGTCGTCATGGTGATGACAACACCGCGCACGATGCTCAGGCTGGACGGCGCCGAGGAGGTGCCTCCCGTCGAGAGCACGTAGCTGAGCGACATGGACGCGATGCCGAGAACCGTCGTGGCCGAACCGGAGCCCACCGTGCGGCGCAAACCACCGTTGGTGAGCGTGTACGTGACGGAGGTGCCGGCCGAGTTCTTGAACGCGATGCTCGTCGCCGCTGCGCTGGTCAGAGCCGTGGCGCCCCGCAGCTCATCGGCCATCCGGTCGGCGGCCGCACGCCCGTTGGCGTACGCGTTGTTCGACGACCGCACCGTGTCCCAGGCCGTGTAGCCGTTCATCCAGCCCAGCCAGAGCGCGCAGCCCAGTGTAGCCATGATGACGCCGGTCACCAGCATCTCGATGAGCGTGGTGCCGCGCTGTCGTCGCCTCATCAGATGCCTCCCCTCGTCAGGTAGGTATGCGTCGAGTAAAGCGTGGTCGTGTTCGAGACGTCCTGAACGCTCACGTTCACGGTGCGCAGGGCGCTCGACGACGGCACGGCCCCGGTGCTACCTGCCGTGCCACTGGAAACAGCGGTGCTCACGATCGTCGTCGTCACCTTGTATGCGGCTCCCGTTGAACTGCCCACCAGAGCCGGCGCGCCGCTGTAGTACGCGATGGTAGCGCCCTCCGACGCCCCGGTGAAGCCGCTGGCCCGGACCTGCTCCAGAGCCTGCCGCCCCAGGTTGTAAGAGATGCCAACCTTGTCCGTGTCCGTCGTCACCAGGTACGAGAACATCCAGAGCTTGACGCACGCGGCCAGCCCCATGCTCAGCAGCAGTCCTGCGACCAGCAGTTCCACGATCGATATGCCTGCCTGGCAGCGCCGTCTGCGCCACCCGTGTCCGTGTCTGCTCATCTCGCACCTATCTCCGCCCATGTCCCGCTGACAACGCCGTAGTAGCCGTTCGAGATGGGCTTGAACATCCTCGGAACGTAGTGCAAGTTCACCGTTCCGTTCAGATTGAAGTAATTGGTGATGATCGGACCGTACACGTCGGGTGTCCCGCCGAGATTGATCTTGCCGAGGCCCGCCTCGTTCACGTTGTACAGCCCACAGTCGATCGACGCGTTCCCCTGGAACGTCACGTCGCTGCTGGACGCCGAGTAGAGCCGCACCGGCTTCGTGTCGTCGACCGACGACCTCACCGTCGCCGTGCCGCCCTGGAACCTGAACGTACCGGTGCCCCCGCTCGGCCCGCACCAGATCGTGATCGGCCCGAGCGTGTTGTCCATCAGGATCGTCGAGTTGCCGCCCATGTTAACGTTCGTGAAGTAGTAGTTCGCGCCTCCGGGCTTGCCGACGAGCGTGATCGTGCCCTTGTTCGCCGCGAGCGTCGTGCCAGCGATCGAGGCGCAGAGCGCGTTGTCGTTGTGGCCCGCCAGATACGTGAGCCCCCCGCTGACTTGCTGATTGGCGATAGACTCGACGGTGGGCCACGTCACTGGGTCCTCGAAGTGGTTCGAGGTGTAGCCCGAGGGCGTGCCTCCGGACCAACCGGACGTCGGCCCGTAGAAGTCGATGCTGCCCCCGATGGTCGGGCTGCCGGCGAAGGACAACTGCCCATTGGTGCCCAGGTTGCCCGATATGGTGATCGCCGACCCCTTGAGCGTGTCGACGACGCCCGCCTTCACACCGAAGAGGGAGTAGTTGCCCCCCTGTCCGAACAGACCCGCGTGCACGCTCACCGTCCGCGACACACCGTGGTAGACCCCCTTGGACGTGATCAGGAACGGCAGGGACGTCTTGTCCCAAGCGGTGGATCCGTCGAGCATCGTCGTGCGGACCGTGTAGGTTCCGCCGCCGAACTCCCAGGTGCCTCCGGAGGGCGGCGTCGCGCTGTCCACGTTCTGTGTGATCCTGCGAAACTCGCTGTTGATGCCCGCCTCGGCCAGATCCAGGGCGGCGGCATACCGCGAGTCCGTGTCTGCTCTGCCCCGGCCCGACACGGCGAGCGTCCCCATAGCCATCACCATCACCGTCACGATAACGATGAGGAACAGCACGCCGATCACGATCGCCCCTCGCTCACGACCTGGCGGTCTGATTGTCCTTCTCATGGCCCTACCTCCGTGCCCGGTGCAAGACGTGATCCGCCGCCTCGCACGCACTGGCACAGATGCTCCTTCCATTCGCTCTATGGTGCTCGCCCCCGCACGATGCCCAGGAAGGGGGCTAACCGGCAATCGTGCGGGCACTACCGTTACTGAGTGTCCCGGGCCAGCGCGGTGAGGCTACATCCCGTTCATCTCGGTCCACGCCGTGTCGAACTGCCACTCGCCCGGCCCGGACGAGAAGTAGCCGCTCACCGCGTGGATGCTGTTGGTCCCGTTGAAGGTGTACTTGTTGCAGATCACCGAGCCGTACAGGTTGTTGGTGCCGTTGAACGTAATGCTCCCCGTCGTGCTCGTGTTGATGGCGTACACCCCGAAGCGCCCCTCGCCGTTCCCGTTCAGGGTGAGCGAGCAGCTCTCGCCCACGTAAACCTTGCAGGCCTTGGACGGGTCCGTCGCCATGCTCACCGAGGCGTTCCCGCCATTGAACACGAACGTCTTGGCGGCCCCGGTGCTGCTGATGCACCAGATGTTGATCGGCCCGCTCGTGTTGTCGAGAATGACGTTCCAGGTCCCGTTGAAGGTCATCGAGTTCAGGTAGTAGTTCGCTCCGCCCGATTTGCCGTAGAGCGTCACAGTGCCGGTGCCATTGGCGGAGATGGAGTTGCTCGAGATCGCACTGGCGATGCTCTTCTTACTGCCGCTCGTCCCGTTGTAGGTCCCGCTGGTCAGATAGGCCGTCGCCAGTCCGTTGTCGTTGACCGCGGCCAACGTCGTGAGCCCTCCGGTCACGGTGCTCGCCGCCACCTGGGTCACGGTCGGCCAGGTGATATCGGGCCTAACCGCGGTGGCATAGCGGCCCGACGGGTTGATCGTCGCGGAGGCCGAGCTGCCATGCAGCCCGATCGTGCCATCCGAGATCGTGTTGGCGCTGCCGTTGATCGTCACCGTCCCGGACGTGCCCACGCTTCCGTCGATCGTCTGGGTGCCGTTTATGACGCCGGAGATCTTGCTGTAGACGGCGTAGTTGTACGCCGACCCGCCCTTCGCCTGGATTCGGACGGTGCGCTTGAAGCCGGACACGGTGCCCGTCGAGACGATGAGGATCGTGGACGGTGGGCTCGACGCATCGGCGATGGCCGTCCCGTCGGTCTTGGTGCAGTAGACCGAGAACGAGCCTGCCCAGGTGCCGCTCCCCAGCGTGCCCGTGCCCGGCGATCCGGTGACGTGCGCCGACGAGCCGCTGGTGAGGCGGTTCAGCTCGTAGTTGATGCCCGCCTCGGCCAGATCCAGGGCGGCGGCATAGCGCGACTCGGTGTCCGCCCGATGACGGTGCGCCACCGCCAGTTGGCCCATCCCCATCACCATCACCGTTATGATGACGATGAGGAAGAGCACGCCGACCAGAACGGCGCCGCGCCTGCGGGCGCGGGAACGGCGGTAGATGCGCATGGTCTTTGACCCTCTGGCTCCGCGGCACTGCCGCTCCGCGAGCGCGACGCTATGGGGGCGTCAATTGCTCCTTCCACTACCTGCCCGCGCAGCATCCCCGCACGGATACCTGCAGCGGCCAATCCCAGCACCCTTGACAGGAATGCGGAGGGTCTCCCAGTAACAACGCGTTGCGGGCCGCGTACCGCATCTGGACGCGGGGGAGCCCGACACGAAGCCAACCCCATAGGAGCGAACATGCACACCGCAACGGCGAGCGCGCTGCTTCTCGGCGCCCTGCTGATCGGCACGACCCTGGCGAGCGCGGCACCAGATGCTCCCGCCGCCCGATGGACGCCCGAGCGAGCCTGGACCTGGTACCGCGAGCGCCCGTGGATCGTCGGATGCAACTTCATCCCCAGCACGGAGGGCAACACCACCGAGTTCTGGCAGGCGGAGAGCTTCGACGAGCCAACCATCGACCGCGAACTGGCGCTGGCTCAGTCGCTCGGCTTCAACTCGTGCCGCGTGTTCGTCCAGTACCTGGTCTGGAAGCAGGACCCGAAGGGGCTGCTCCGACGCGTCGACCGGTTCCTGCGCATCGCCAACTCGCACGGCATCAGCACGGTCATCGTCCCGTTCGACGATTGCACCTTCGGCGATCCGCCTGTCCCAGAGCCCTACCTGGGCAAGCAGCGCGACCCCATCCCCGGGATGATCGCCTCGAACTGGACGCCCAGCCCCGGCCTCGGCGAGGTGACCGACCGCGCGGCATGGCCGGATCTGGAGCGGTACATCCGCGACCTCGTCGGGCGCTTCCGCACGGATCGGCGCGTGCTGATGTGGGACGTCTACAACGAACCGGGCAACTCCGGCATGGGCAACAAGAGCCTGCCGCTCCTCCGCGAGGTCTTCGGCTGGGCGCGGGCCGCACACCCCACGCAGCCGCTGACCGCCTCCGTCTGGGATGACGGGCTCGTGGACATCAACCAGGCGATGGTCGAACTGTCCGACGTGGCCACCTTCCACCGCTACGGCGACCGCACCGCGCTGGAGGCCGTCACCGAGCGCCTCGCAGCCGGCGGCCGACCGGTGGTCTGCACGGAGTTCCTGGCGCGCCCGACCGGCAGCAAGTGGGCCGTCGACCTGCCGTACCTGCGCGAGAAGAAGGTGGGGTGCTACTGCTGGGGTCTCGTGAACGGGCGCATGCAGTGCCAGTTCGCCTGGTGGTCGAAGCGCGACGCGCCCGAGCCGGAGGTGTGGTTCCACGACCTGTTCCGCCGCGACGGCAGCCCGTACGACCCCTACGAGGTCGCCGCGATCCGCCGATTGACGGATGCGCCCGGCGTCGCCCGCCTCAAGCCGCTGTTCGAGCACCCGCTGCGCGACACGTGCGTCTGCCTGGGCAGCGACGGCGCGTACTACCTGACCGGCACGACCGGCAGCCCGACGTGGTGGGCCACGAACGACGGCATCGAGCTGTGGCGGTCGGCCGACCTGAGGAGGTGGGTGCGCATCGGCTTCGTCTGGACGTTCGAGCGCGACGGCGCGTGGCAGAAGCGCTTCATCGACGGCAAGCGCGCCGTCTGGGCCCCGGAGATCCACTGCGCGAAGGGCACTTACTGGATCGCGTACTGCGTCAACACGGGTGGCACGGGCATCCTGCGCAGCGTGAGTGGCAAGCCGGAAGGCCCCTACGAGGATGTGAAGAAGGACGGCCCGCTCACCGGCGAGATCGACGCGTCGCTCTTCTTCGATGACGACGGGGCAGCCTACTTCGTGTACCAGAACGGCAAGATCGCGCGTCTGAAGGACGACATGACAGGCCTGGCAGAGGAGCCGCGGCTCATCAAGCCCGGCAATGCCCCGCAGGTCGGCTTCGAGGGCGCGTTCCTCTTCAAGGCGAACGGCCGCTACTACCTGTCCTGCGCCGACTTCACCAAGGACGAGTACCACAGCTACGTGGCGTCGGCGCCCAGTCTGGCCGGACCGTGGGGCGAGCGCTATCTGGCGGTGCCCCACGGCGGCCACAACATGTACTTCCGCGACAAGCGCGGGCGCTGGTGGTCCACGTTCTTCGGCAACAGCGGCTACGCGCCGTTCAGGGAGCGCCCCGGCCTGCTGCCGGTGGAGTTCGGCCTGGACGGCGGCGTGCGGCCCAAGCTGTAGAGCCGCCGCTCGCTGTACCGCGCCGTGGCGGGCCGGGCGTCCCTACCCGCCAGGTCCAGCGCCGTGGTGGGGCGGGCACCCTTTCCCGCCAGGTGTCGCCCCGGTACCGGCCCAGGCGCGTTTGTGCTATAATCCACCCGCGCGCTTTGCGCGCTTCACGAGCGACGGAGGCAAGCCCAAGTCCCATGGACACCAGCGATTTCCGAAATGGTCTCAGCATTATCCAGGACAACGACATCTTCACGATCGTCGAGTTCCAGCACGTAAAGCCCGGCAAGGGCGGCGCGTTCGTGCGCACGAAGCTGCGCAACATCAAGACCGGCGCCACGATCGACAAGACGTTCCGAGCCGGCGAAAAGATGGAACAGGCCCGCGTCGAGCGTCGTCCCATGCAATACCTCTACAACCAGGACGACGAGTACTACCTCATGGACCCGACCACCTACGACCAGATCTCGGTTGCGGCCGGCGCGTTTGGCGCGGCGGTGAAGTACCTGAAGGACGGCATGGAGGTCATGGTGGTCGACTGCGACGGCAGCATCATCGCGGCCGAGGTACCGTTCTTCGTCGAGCTTGAGGTGGCCGAGACCGACCCCGGCGTCCGTGGCGACACCGCGTCGGGCGGCTCCAAGCCTGCGACGCTCGAGACCGGCGCCGTCATCCAGGTTCCGTTCTTCATTAACGTAGGTGACCGCGTAAAGGTGGATACGCGCGTCGACACTTACCTCGAGCGCGCGAAGTAGAGGGCACAGCCGCCGACCGCTGGGGCCGCACGTTCCGCGGCCCTACCGCAGCCGTCCTCCCAGAGGTGTCCACGTGCGCAAGATGACAGTCAGGTCCCGGTCCAACGAACGGCTCAAGGTTGTCCTCCTCGACTGGACCCGCAGGTTCATGCAGTTAGCGGCCCTGGCCACCGTGCTGGCGGTCGTGTACCTGGTCTGGGGCTTCTTCTCGGGCGGCGCCAGCGAATGGGCCACGCTGAACGAGGCGGCTCGGACGCGGATCGCGACGAACGTCAACGGCGGCATCCACATCCTGAACGTCAGCCTCGCGATCCTGCTCCTGACGTGCTGCATCCTGTACCTGGACGAAGAGGCGCTCGGATACGGCCTGCTTGCCGGCGCATGCTTCCTCTACTTCGGCATCCCGTACCTCATCGGCTTCACGATGCCGGACTCTATCGCCGAGTGGGAGCGGTCGAAGAACCAGGTCATCCTGGCGTTGCTGGCCGAGTTGCGCCTGGCAGGCATGCTGCTTGCCGTGCCAGGCCTGGTCCTGGCCCTGCGCGACATGGTGATGCGCATCACGGACGGCAGCCGGCGCAAGCGCGACGAGCTAACCGCCATGCAGTACGGCGGCGGCGTCGAGGAGGAGAAGCCGGTCCGGCCCGCGATCGTCGGCGCACTCGCCGCCTGCTGGCAGCTCCCGTTCTGCCGTGAGTTCATCCGGCTTCGCTGCCCGATCTACCACCGCAAGACGCGATGCTGGCGGCAGCGGGTGGGCTGCATGTGCGAGGAGAACGTCATCCGCACGGCGATGGCCGAGATGATGGCCGAGGCCGAGCAGGAAGAGACCGATTCGGGCCCGGTCGACTTCGCGAGCCCCGTCGACGACGGCCGGCGCATCGATCTGGGAACAGGGCGTCCCATCGAGAAGACGCGCCCGGTTCGGCGGCCGCGCCCGATCGCGAGTGTGCCCCGCAACCAGGTGCGCATCCCGCACAACCCGAACATCCCGATGTCGAAGAAGAAGGAGCGCTGCCGCAACTGCGTCATCTTCAACGAGCATCAGCGCCTGAAGTACCAACTGCTGGCGCCACTGGTTGTGCTGGTGATTCCCGTGGCGGCGGTCCTCGAGGTCGCCCAGATCCAGGGTATGCTGGGCGGCGTGCTGAAGGGGCTCGACAACCTGATGCAGCGCCTGTCGCTCAGCCCGACGACTTCGGCAGTCGGCCTGGAGAACATCGCCAATCAGGAGCTGATCGCTCAGTACGCGATCATCGGATGCCTCGTGATGATCGTCACGACGGCGATGCTCCGCTTCCTGGAGCACTGCATGTTCCGCCTGAAGGTGTAGCGGCGACGAGACGGAACGACCTTGGCCGGGGCGCTGCCTGCCGCGCCATCCGTTTGGCAGAGGACTACTTGGGACGAGCAGCATGAATCTGGACACGGTTGAGAAGCTGGTGGATCTGGTGGCCGCGGCGAACGTGCGCGAAGTGAGCGTGCGCGAGGGCGGCGTACGCGTCACGGTGCGCAAGGGCGACTGGCCCGCGCCGCAGCCCGGCGTCGCCGAACCCGCCTCGCTGGCGCCCGCCCCCGCCGACGAGGACGCCGCGTCGCCTGCCCCGGAAGTCGATCTCGGCCTCGCCATCGAGTCGCCCATGGTCGGCGTCTTCCACCAGGCGTCGCCGGCCGTGCAAGCCGGATGGAGCATCAAGGCCGGCCAAGTCGTAGGGGTCATCGAGTCGATGAAGCTCCTGAGCGACGTCCGCGCCGCACAGGGAGGCATCGTGCGGGCCGTGCTGGTCGACGAGGGCATGGCCGTGGAGTTCGGCCAGCCTCTGTTCGAGCTGGCGCCGCCCAACGCACAGTGACGGAGGGCCAGTCCATGCGGCGAGCAACGTGCAGAGGCGGCGGGATGGTCGGCATGCTGGTCGCTGTGGCCATCATCGCCGTGGCCGCGGTGTTCATCCTGCCCCGCCTGCTGGGTGGCACCACCCCCGACGGTAAGAAGGTCAAGGCGCCCATCACGGTGGCCCGCGACACCGTGTGCCAGACCAATCTACGCAGCGTTCGCCAGAGCATCGAGGTCTACCGCACCGGCGACACCGAGAGCAAGAACCCGAGCAGCCTCGACGAGTTGCGCGAGCTGCCCCAGGATCTGCGTCGGTGTCCCGTCGGCGGCGAGACCTATCAGTACGACCCGGCCACCGGCAGCGTACGGTGTCCGCACTCCGGACACGAGTCCTACTGAGTCTCCGGTGACACGCGTCGGCCGAACCGAGGCCGTTACGCACGGGTATCCCCATCCATGTTCAAGAAGGTCCTGATAGCCAACCGCGGCGAGATCGCCGTCCGCATCATACGAGCCTGCCGCGAGCTTCGCGTCCGCACCGTTGCCGTCCACTCCACCGCGGATCGCGACTCCCTGCACGTGCGCCTCGCCGACGAGTCCGTCTGCATCGGCCCGCCCGCCAACAAAGACAGCTATCTCCACGCCCCCAATATCATCGGGGCGGCGCACATCACCGGCGCCGAGGCCGTCCATCCGGGTTACGGCTACCTCAGCGAGCAAGCCAGCTTCGCCGAGGCCTGCGAGGCCTGCAAGCTGGCATTCGTCGGCCCGCCCGCCTCCGCCATCGAGCAGATGGGCAACAAGGCCCGCGCGCGCGAACTGGCCAAGGCCGCCAAGGTACCCGTCATCCCCGGATCAGACGGCACCGTCCCCGGTGAGTCCGAGGCGCAGAAGGTCGCGCGGAAGATCGGCTACCCGGTCTACATCAAGGCCGTGGCAGGCGGGGGCGGCACCGGCATCCGGCGGGTCGACGACGAGGACGAGCTGCCGCGGGCCCTGCAGATGGCGAAGTCGGAAGCCGAGTCCGCGTTCGGCAACCCCGAAGTCTACATCGAGAAGCTGATCGAGGAGCCGCGGCACATCGAGGCGCAGGTGATGGCGGACGCCCACGGGCACGTGATCCACCTCGGCCTCCGCGACTGCTCGGTGCAGAACGTCCGGCACAAGAAGCTGGTCGAGGAGGCGCCGGCCGCCGAGCTGTCCGAGAGCCTGACGGCGAAGATCGCTGAGGCTGCTGTGCGCCTGGCGCGCAACGTCGGCTACCGCGGCGCGGGCACCGTCGAGTTCCTGGTGGATCGGCACGGCGCCTTCTACTTCCTAGAGATGAACACGCGCCTGCAGGTCGAGCACCCCGTGACCGAGTTCATCACCGGTGTCGACATCGTGCAGGAGCAGCTCCGCATCGCTTCCGGCGAAGCGCTATCTTGCACCCAGAAGTCGGTGCGGTTCACCGGACACTCCATCGAGTGCCGCATCACCGCCGAGGACCCGGAGCGCGGCTACGCCCCAACCGCCGGCCGCATCGAGTCCGTGCACTTCCCGGGCGGCGCCGGCGTGCGCGTGGACAGCCACATCACGGCGGGCTACGACGTGCCGCCCTACTACGACCCGATGCTCGGCAAGCTCATCGTGTGGGCGCCGGATCGCCCGCGCGCCATCGCCCGCATGGCCCGCTGCCTCGACGAGATGGCGATCACCGGCATCCCCACCAACGTCGAGATGCAGAAGCGGATCATCGCCAACGCGGCCTACCGCCGGGGCGAGTTCTCCACCGACTTCGTGGCCCGCGAGATCGCCAGCCGCGAGGACTAGGGCACGCCGGGTGCGTGTGGGGCTGCTCGGCTCACCTGATCTTGTTCTACATCGATGGACAGGATGAACAGGATGACCCGGACGGTAACGGGTTGTCGGCTCACCGGCTATCATCAGCCTGACATGTTCATGGGTGGTACCGGACGGGCACGGAGGCCCATCCCACCACTGCACTCGTGCATGATCCAGGCTAGCGCATCTCGGCCGGGCACGAGGCCGTGGTCTTCATCCTGGCCATCCTGCGTATCCATGTGAGACAGGATGTGCCCGCACATGGAGGGGGGCGCTCCGTCGCCACCGCCGCCTGTGTCGTGGCGGGGCGGGCGTCCCTGGCCATCCAGTAGAGCGTTGGATCCCATGAAGCTAAGCCGCCTACTCCCAGCCCTCCTCTTCGTGCTCGCCGCGGGGCGCCCCACCCTCGCCCAACAGGCGCGCCCCAGCGACTCCGTCGCGGTCGGCCTCGTGCGCACGCTCGCTGCCGCAACGTCCATCACGGTCGAGTGCGGCGGCGAATCCCGCGTCTGGCTGGACGACAAGCGCGTCCAGGCCGATGGCGCATCCGGCAAGTGGCGCATCGCGGCCGCATCCTCCGGCGTCGTGCTCACCAGCCCCGACGGCGACCGGGTCGGCGCGGGCAGTCGCTGCCGCGTCGCTTCGTCGGATCACACGCCGCTCCTCGTGTCCCGCACTCCAGGCGCCAGGCCCTCCTCCTACCGTGGCGACATCGAGGTCACGCTGGCGGCAGAGGGGCAGCGACTGCTGGTGGTGAACCGCCTGCCGCTGGAGGAGTATCTGCGCGGCGTGGTGCCCTCCGAGATGCCTCCCAGCGCCCCCGCCGCCGCCCTGCAGGCCCAGGCCGTCTGCGCCCGCACGTACGCCCTGAAGCTCCGGCAGTCCGGCAAGTACCTGCCGCGCGGCTACGACCTGAACGACACGACCATGTGCCAGGCCTACGGCGGCGTCGACGCGGAGAAGCCCTCCACCGACCAGGCGGTGCGCGACACGGCCGGCCAGGTCCTGCTGCGAAACGGCACGCTCACCTGGGCGGACTACTGCGATGACTGCGGCGGCTGGACAGCGCCGGGCGACACGCCGGACGACTTCCCGCCCGCGGTCTCCGACCAGGCCGACGACGGCGCCGACTGGTGCGCGGCGGGCACCCACCACGCGTGGTCGCTGACGCTGACCGCCGACGAGCTGGCGAAGCGGCTGGGCGCGACGGCGAAACGGATCGGGACTATGACGTCTGTGGAGATCCTGGAGCGCGACGAAACGAGGCGAGTGCTCACGGCCAGCATCGTGGGGGAGGACGGCGAGGCGACGATCAAGGGGACGGCGCTGCGGGCGGCCATTGGCTACGAGCAACTGCGCAGCACGCTCTTCGGGGTCGTGCGGAACGACGACGGGAGCTTCACGTTCAGCGGGCGCGGCAACGGCCATGGGCGCGGCCTCTGCCAGTGGGGCGCGATGGGCCTCGCCAAGCCGCCGAGCAGCATGACGTGCAGCCAGATCCTCGACCACTACTTCCCGGGCGCCACGCTCGGACCGGCGCCGGAGAACACCGCCGCCGCTCTGCCGTCGCGCTCGCGCAGGGCGGTGCGAAGACGCTAGCGTAGATCGATCACGCCCGCCCGAAGATCGACTGTCAGTACCGTGCCGCGAAGGAAGTCCAGTCCAAGAAGCCCATCGATGGGTGCGGACGGCGGCAGCGTATGGGCCAGGATGGGAACCTGCACCCGCTCGACACCACTGCCGGTGGTGACGGGCAACCGCTCCCGCGATGCCCCGGGGTCGTATCCGAGGTGGATCAGCCACTCTGTGCTAATCAGCGAGGTTGTGGCTCCCGTATCGAGCGCCATCTTCACACGCGCATCGTGACGTGGCCCCCACAATCGGGCAGTCACCACGATAGGCCCCCCGGACGGATCTGCGCGAGTGCTCACAACACGATCGCCTCGTCCCGGCGCAGCTTCCCCGTGTAGAGCGTGGCAGCCGACCTTGGGTTCAACTCCAGGAGCTTGCGATAGACCTCATCGCGATCCTTGCTGTGCCAGATGACCTTCCCACGGACGACGTCCTCATTGCCATCGACCTCCGGGGCCTCAAGCAGCACCCACTCTCTCTCGAACCGCGCCTCTATCTCGGCATGCGTCAAGCCTTCGCCCACTCCCCACCTCCACACACGCGGATCCCGACGCGCACCGCCATTGTACCGCGCCTCGCGCATCTCCGCCAGATCGCCCGAACCTTGACTCCCGCCGCGCCGCCATGCTACAGTCTGCCACCGAACTCCCAGCGTCCATGGACCCCGCATGAACTGCAAACTGAACTCACGAATTGCCGCGCGCCTGCGCCTCGTCGCGCGCCTGCTGCCTCTCGCCGCCGCCCTCCTCGCCCTGGCCGGCTGCTCCTCGAAGGAGCCCGACCACGACGCGCAGGGCCGCACCATCATCACCGTCTGGCACCCCTGGGGCGGCACGACCACCGCGCGCATCGAGCGGGTGCTGGCCGCGTACGAGAAGGCGCACCCGAACATCAAGATCCGGTCGCTCTTCACGCCGAACGACCTCTCCAACAACCAGAAGTTCTTCACCAGCGTTGCCGCCAACAAGCCGCCGGACGTGATCTTCGTCGACGGCCCGCAGGTGGCAGAGTGGGCCGAGCGCGGCGCATTGCAGCCCCTCGACAAGAGCATGGCGCAGGCTGGCATCGGGGCGGACGACTACTTCGCTCCCTGCTGGCTGCAGAACCGCTACCGCGACCAGACGTGGGCGCTCACCTTCTGCGCCGACCCGAACTTCGCGTTCGTCTGGAACAAGGACGACTTCCGCAAGGTCGGCCTCGACCCTGAGCAGGGCCCCAAGGACCTGGCGGACATGGACCGCATGGCCAAAGCGCTCACCAAGACGGAACGCGGCAACATGGAGCGGGTCGGGATCATCCCCTGGGCCCAGTACGGCGGCACCAACTCGCTCTTCACGTGGGGCTGGGCGTTCGGCGGGTCGTTCTACGACGACAAGAACCACAAGGTGACCGCGAACGACCCGAAGGTCGTCAAGGCGCTGGAGTGGATGGTCGGCTACGCGAAGCAGTACGACATCACCCGCATCACGAGTCTGCAGCAGGGCTTCGGCACCGCGCAGCTCGACCCGTTCTACACGGGCCAGATGTCCATGCGCTGCCTGCACATCAGCGGCATCGAGGACATCGGCCGCTACGCCCCCAACCTGAAGTACGGCATCACCTTCATCCCGTCCCCGGCGGATGGCGAGGCGCACTCGAGCTGGGTGGGCGGATGGTGCATGGCGGTGCCCGCGGGCTCGAAGCACCCGAAGGAGGCCTGGGAGGTCATCCGCTGGATGTGCGCGGACGCCAACGGCACCGACATCACCGGCCGCGAGATGGGGCTGATGCCGGGCTCCCGCAAGTCGCCGGCGTTCGAGGCGCTCAAGAAGAACCCCGGCTTCGACCAGTTCTACCGCATCCTGCTCGACTGCCGCCACCAGCGCCCCGTGATGCCCGTCCAGGCCTACTACATGGGCGCCCTGCAGCGAGCGGTGGACGCCGCCATCTACGGCAAGAAGACGCCCAAGCAAGCCCTCGACGACGCCACCGCCGAGACCCAGGCCGAGCTGGACGTGGTGTTGAAGGGACAGCAGTAGCGCACAACCCGACCGAAGGCCGGCCTCCATGCCCGCCATGCACCACGAGGAGCACGCCATGGACACCCAGGTCTTCCTGAAGGGGCGCATCGCCGGCACGCCGCAGAGCATGCCGTGGCAGCCCGGCCCCCTGCCGGAGATGGTCACCTGGCAGCGGCGGCTGCGGGCGCGCGTACGCAAGCTGATCGGCGGGTGCTCCGACCCGCGCACGCCGCTGAACGCCCGCGTCACCGAGACGCGCGAGTTCGCCAGATACCGCCGCGAGACCGTCCTGTTCGAGAGCCGCCCCGGATTCGAGGTCTTCGCCTACCTGCTCATCCCCCGCGACCACACGAAGCGCGCTCCCGCCGTGCTCTGCCTCCCCGGCCACGGGCGCGGCGTCGACAGCATCGTCGGCATCGGGCCGGACGGCCGCGTGCGCGAGCTGGGCGAGCCCTCCGACTACTCGAAGGACTTCGGCCTCCAGTGCGTCGCTCAGGGCTACGTGACGCTGGCCGTCGAGCAGATGAGCTTCGGCCACCGCCGCGACGCCCAGGCCCGAGAAGCCGGCCCCGAAGCCTCCTCCTGCAACCGCGACGCCACCTCCCTGCTGATGCTGGGCGACACGATGACCGGCTGGCGCGTCTGGGACGCCATGCGCTCGATCGACTACTTGCGCACCCGCCCCGAGGTCGACCCGAAGCGCATCGCGACGATGGGCATCTCGGGCGGCGGCCTCACCTCCCTCTTCACCGCCTGCGTCGACACCCGCGTCCGCGCCGCCGTCGTCAGCGGCTACCTCAACACGTTCCGCGACTGCGTCCTGGCCGTGGACCACTGCGTGGACAACTACATCCCCGGCCTGCAGACCGTGGTGGAGATGCCCGACATGGCCGGCCTGGTCGCGCCGCGCGCGCTCTTCGCCGAGGGTGGCTCCACCGACCCCATCTTCCCCCGCCCCGCCTTCCTCCAGGCCACCGCCCGCCTCGAGGCGATCTACGCCGCGTTCGGCGCCCCCGCCCAGTTCGGCTGGGAGGCCTTCGAGGGCGAGCACGAGTTCCACGGCGCCGGCGCGTTCCGGTTCCTGGCTGCGCGGCTGTAGCTCGACGGCGGGAGTTGGGACTTGGGGGTTGGGGGTGGGCGGTCTGCGGTGCTGCGGTTGCCCCCCGACCCCCAATGCTGGGGGAGAACCTGCCAGAACCGACACCGCCAACCACCGCGTTGCGGGAGATCTGACGCCTATCCTACGGCGACCACGTAGACTCCCCCAGTATTGGGGGCTGGGGGGCGTCCCGCGGCCACGTAGACTCCCCCAGAATTCGGGGCTGGGGGCCTGCCGCACAATCCCCACCCCCAAGTCCCAAGTCCTAAGTCCCGCCGTCGGAATCCCGCACTTCCTGAACCCTTCCGCGAACCCCGCCCGTAGTGCCCGGTAGGAACCTGTCGCAGGAGTGTGCTATGACCTGCAGCGTGTGCGGGGCTACGGGCGATTCGGCCCGCAGCCATTGCGTCATTTGTGGCCACGCCAACAAGCCCGACACCGAGCCGAGGTGGGATCGCGCACCGGAGGCGCGGGCGTTCGAGGACCTCGCCAAGGCCCTGGAGCCAGACGAGACCCTCCTCGGCGCAACGCGCGGGCGCATCACCGGGGGGCTGCAGCAGCGCCTGGCCGTCGCGCCCCAGACCCTCGGCACGCCGTACGCCAACCTCGGGCTCACCGGCGGGCGCGTGCTCATCCAGAACGTCAGCGGGCGCAAGGGCGAGGCGGCGGGCAAGGAGGCGGCCTCCTTCGCCATCGAGGACGTCTACGAGATCGGCACGCAGGACCTGGAGCCCGGCGACCCGCGCATGCCCGTCCGCGTCGTCGTCACGCTGCGCAACGGCAACTCGCTGAGGGTCCGTGCCGGCGGACGCCTGGCCGAGACCGCCCGCGACATGGTCGAGGTGTTCAAGGCCATCACCGCGGGCCGCAAGCCGCAGGAAGCCCCGCACATCGCCTGCCCGCACTGCCAGAAGCGCCTGGACGGCGAGTACGCGTTCTGCCCGTTCTGCGGCCAGTCCACGCACGCCGAGTGACGCCGAGGAGACGCACATGAGCACCGCAGCCGCCGAGCGCATCAAGTTCCCCGGCATCAGCCCCAACGCCTTCGAGCACCCGATCGACCGCGCCGCCCTCGAAACGCTGCGCAAGGCGCCCGGCATCGACAAGCTCTTCAAGAAGCTCGCCTCGCTCGGCTTCGAGCGCCAGGTCCGCCTCCACTTCACCGCGGACAGCCTCCGCCTGAGCCCGCGCCAGTGCCCCCGCGTCCACGACCTGTTCCGCGAGGCCTGCGCCGTGCTGGACATGCCCGAGCCGGAGCTGTACCTCTGGCAGGAGCCCCACCCCAACGCCTTCGCCATCGGCATGGACCGCTACACGCTGGTCGTCACGTCGGGCCTGGTGGACCTGATGGACGACGACGAGTTGCGGTGCGTCATTGGACACGAGCTGGGACACATCAAGAGCGGGCATATGCTCTACCGCACGATGGCCATCTTCCTGGCGATCGTTGGCCTGCTCGCCGCGCGCAACCTGCCGATCGTGAACCTGCTCTCCCAGGCGCTGATGTACGCGTTCTACGACTGGATGCGGAAGTCGGAGCTGACAGCGGATCGCGCGGGGCTGCTGGTGTCCCAGAGCGCAGACGTCTCGGTGCGCACGCTGCTGAAGCTGGCCGGCGGCGCCAACCGGTTCGCGGACCAGCTCAACGTCGAGGAGTTCCTGAAGCAGGCGGACGACTACGAGGATATGGACGAGAGCCTGCTCAACGTGCTCTACAAGTTCGAGATGACCCGATTCCAGACGCACCCGTTCCCGGCGCTGCGGGCCCGCGAGATCGACCGCTGGGCCAAGAGCAAGGAGTTCCAGGAGATCCTGGGTGGCAACTACCCGCTCGCCAGCACCGCCAACGAGCCGCGCCGCTGCCCGAAGTGCGCCGCCTCGGTAGCCAACCCCCTCTTCCGATTCTGCCCGGACTGCGGCGGGGAACTCTAGCGAGTTCGGACTTGGGACTTGGGGATTGGGGCTGGGTGTCGGGTGCCGGGCGCCGGCCCGCGCAAGAGCTAGCCCCATCCGGAGTTGGGCCGGCGCGCGATCAGGCTGTTCCCCACCCCATCCCGCCGTTATCTGCGTCCATCCGCGTTCATCTGCAGTTCCATCACGCCGTTATCCGTGTTCACCGGTGTCCATCTGTGGTTGCATTTCCGCCGTTGAGCGCCTCGCCAGGTACGCCCCCGCCGCGATCATCGCCGCACCCGGAACCAGGCCCGGGCTCAGTGCCTGGCGGAAGACCGCACAGACGAGCAGCGAGCCGGTGACGGGGATGGAGAAGGAGAGCGCCGCGATGAGTTGCGTGGGCCCCTTCTTGACGCCGATCTCCCACCAATAGTAGGCCAGCCCAACGGGCCCGACGCCGCAGAAGACCGTCCACGCCAGCGCGCTCGCCGGAGCGTGAGCCAGGTTGCCCCACTCGCCCCGCAGCGCCGCGATCAGCCCGGCCAGCACCGCGCAGATGGCGAACTGCACGTTCGACGCGTTGCACTCCTCCGGCACGCGCCAGTGCTTGAGCACCACGCTGTACGCCGCCCACAGCACCGCCGCGATCAGCGCCAATCCATGCGCCGCCATGTCGGCTGGCCGCTGCGTCAGCGCCTCTAGTCCCCGCGCTACGACCACGCCGCCGAACCCGAGCAGCGCCCCCAGGATGGCCAGCCTCGCGTCGGCCCGCTCCCGCAGCAGCGCCAGCCCGATCAGCACCATCAGGATCGGCCACAGGTAGTTGACCAGCGCCACCTGCGCCAGGTCCTGGTCGCGGGCGATGCCGAACGCCGTCACCAGCAGCAGGCTGTAGACGACGATGCCCAGGAACCCGGCCGCCCACACGCGCCCCGGCATCGACACCAACTCGCGCACCGTGCCGCCGCCGCGAACGTGCGCCAGCGTGCCGCTGATGCTGCCGAGCAGGCAGATGCACGACATGAACGCCATCGGCCCCAGCGCCCGGCTCCCCACCGAGAAGCACACAGCCGAGCACGACCACAACAAGATCGCCGCCACGGCACACCACAGCGGCCTCAAACCACACCCCTTGCCAAGACAGCCCCCCGAAACGGAACCGCAGATGAACGCAGACACACGCCGATAACGTCAAACGTTACCACAGATGAACACCGAGGAACACCGATCACGGCGGGATGAGCGGCGCGGTCGGCACGGAGGCCGACCCTCCAGTCCCAAGTCCGCCGCGCAACGCGGCCAGCCCCCAGCACCCAGCCCCAACCCCCAAGTCCCAAGTCCGCCGCAACAAGCCCCCAGCCCCAACCCCCAAGTCCCAAGTCCCGCGCTACAGCACCCCGAACACCCGGTAGACCTCGTCGATCGGCATGCCGGCGGCGAGCTGCTCGCGCTCTTCGTTCTCCTTCTCGAACGTGGCCTCGACGCGCAGCAGCACCTCGTCCACCAGGTCCTTGGGGATGAGCTGCACGCCGTCGTTGTCGCCGAAGATGAAGTCGCCAGGCCGCACCGTCACGTAGTGGGTGAGGTGGCCCGGGAGGTAGATGGACGTGTTCACCTCGGTGATCACCCAGCCGCCGAACGCGTTGGGGCGCGTGCCGAACGAGAAGAGCGGGAAGTCCGCCATCTTCAGCACGTACTGCGTGTCGCGGCAGTTGCCGGCCAGCAGCATCCCCCGGCAGCCGTGGGCGTACGCGAGCTGGCAGCTCATCTCGCCGAACTGCGCGGGCTGCATGTCGCCGCCGCAGTCGAAGCAGAGGATGCACCCCGCCTCGGCGGCGTCCACCGCGCGCATCATGCGCTTCTGCGGATGACCGCCCTCCGCCTCCCAGCGCGCCTCCAGCGCCTTCTGCTCCTCCGGCGGTCGCTGCTCCACCAGCGAGTGCAGCTTGATCGGCAGCGCGCGCCCCACGAGCTGCATCCCCTGGCGCAGCGCCTTGAACCGGTCCGAGAACACAGTGTCGCGCACCCCCAGGCTCGCCAGCGCGTCCGATACCGAGCCGCCATAGCCCGCGCGGCGGTACCGCTCGATGCGCTCCAGGTCGGTAATGTCCAGGTGGCGCACCTCCGCGCCGGCCGGCGTTGCCTCGATCGACATGGCAGATCCCCACTCTCCACAGGGTGCGCGGCCATCTGACCGCATTGTCAGAGGGATTCGGCGCACCGGGACCGAACCCCTCTGCAACACGGGCGATCGGACGATGGAGAGTGGCGCTCCGTCGCCACCGCTTGCCCCACCGGACGCCGCGCCGGCCACGCCCACCGGACCGGTACAGCGTCGTGGTGGGATGGGCGTCCCTGCCCGTCCAGAGCAGAGCACCGATCGCGCCCGTCCGCGAGGACGACGGGCCGAAGGCAACACTGCCGGTGGCTCGACACCGCCGGACCGCAACACGCGCCAGGAGCGCCAACCATGCCCAAGCCGCCGAGGATCACCGATCTGCGCGTCGCCGTCGTGGGCCGCGCGCCCATGACCTGCCCCCTCATCCGCATCGACACCGACCAGGGCGTCTACGGCCTCGGCGAGGTGCGCGACGGCGCCAGCCCCACCTACGCGCTGACGCTCAAGAGCCGCCTGCTGGGCGAGGACCCGCGCGACGTCGACCGCCTCTTCCGCAAGATCAAGCAGTTCGGCCACCATGCGCGACAGGCCGGCGGCGTGTGCGCGGTCGAGATGGCGCTCTGGGACATCGTCGGCAAGCTCTACGAGGCGCCTGTCTGGCAGCTTCTCGGCGGCAAGTTCCGCGACCGCGTCCGCATCTACTGCGACACCGAGATGGACCGCGACCCGATGGTCACCGCGGCGCAGCTCCAGGACCGCATCGCGCGCGGCTTCACGTTCCTCAAGATGGACCTGGGCATCGGCCTGCTCGACGGCATCCCCGGCGCGCTCACCAAGCCGCTCGACCTCACGCCCGGCGAGGCGTTCCGAACGCAGCACATGTTCACCGGCATCGAGGTCAGCCAGAAGGGCATCGACATCCTCGCAGAGCATGTGAAGGCCATCCGCGACGCCGTCGGCTACGACGTGCCGCTCGCCACGGACCACTTCGGCCACATCGGCGTGAACTCGTGCATCCGCCTGGGCAAGGCGCTGGAGCCCTACAACCTGGCGTGGCTCGAGGACCTCATCCCGTGGCAGTGCACCGACCTCTGGCGCCGCATCACCGATGCGGTCCACCTGCCCACCGCCACGGGCGAGGACATCTACCTCAAGGAGCCGTTCGTCGAGCTGTGCCGGAACCACGCGGTGGACATCATCCACCCGGACCTGGCGTCCTCCGGCGGCATCTTGGAGACGAAGAAGATCGGCGACCTGGCGCAGGAGTACGGCGTGCCCATGGCGATGCACTTTGCCGGCACCCCGGTCGCGTGCATGGCCTCGGTCCACTGCGCCGCCGCGACCGGGAACTTCCTGGCGCTGGAGAACCACTCCGTCGACGTGCCCTGGTGGGACGATCTGGTCGTCGGCATCGACAAGCCGATCGTGAAGGACGGCTACATCCAGGTGCCCGACGCGCCCGGCCTCGGCGTCACCCTGAACGACGACGTGGTCCAGCAGCACCTGGCCACCCCCGGCTACTTCGCCCCCACGCCGGAATGGGACACCGAGCGCTCGTGGGACAGGCTGTGGAGCTGAAGGGCGGGTGTCGGGGGCTGGGGATTGGGGGCTGGCCGGCCTTGCGGCGGGACTTGGGACTTGGGGACTGGGGCAGGCAGCCTAAGCGCGCGTCATCGCCGACACCATCCGCCTTTGTCGTGATCTGCGCCCATCGGCGTGCATCTGCGGTTCCATAGGGCCGTTGGTGTCATCCCTGTTAATCGGTGTCCATCGGTGGACCCAAACGCCGTTGCCGTTGTCGTTGTCGTGATCTGCGTCCATCGGCGTGCATCTGCGGTTCCAAAAGGACCCCAAAGTGAACGATCGAGAGAACTGGCTGCGCACCGTCGAGTTCCGCAGCCCGCAGTGGATCCCGTGCAGCGTCGGGTTCGCCCCGCTCACGTGGAACGTGCACCGCGAGGCGCTGGAGGACGTCGTCCTGCGCCATCCGAAGCTCTTCGGCGCCTACCGGAAGGGCAGCGTGCCCTTCGGCGAGTACCACAACGTGTACCGCCAGGGCGAGCCGTACCGCGACAACTGGGGCTGCGTGTGGGAGAACGCCGTCGGCGGGCTGGAGGGGCAGGTCGTGGGCCATCCGCTCGCGGACTGGGACGCCCTGCGCACGTGGCGCCCGCCGGACCCGGCAACCCACTCGGAGCGCGGCGAGCGCGACTGGCGCGCGATCGAAGAGAGCGTCAAGGCGACGCGGGAGGCCGGCGGCCTGATCTGGGGCGACGGGGAGCGGCTCTTTGACCGCCTCTACTTCCTGCGCGGCTTCGACAACCTGATGGTCGACATCGCCACGGACGACCCGCACCTCGGCCTGCTCATCGAGATGCTGCTCGACTACGAGATGCGCCTTGTGAAGCGGTGGCTCGACCTCGGCGCGGACGTCGTCGGCTTCCACACGGACATCGGCGCGCAGCGGTCCCTCATGATCAGCCCGGCCAAGTTCCGCAGGCACATCAAGCCGCTCTTCGCGGAGCTGTTCGGCCTGTGCAGGCACGGCGGCGCGCACGTGTACCTGTCGTCGGATGGGCACCTGCTGGAGATCGTGGATGACCTGATCGAGATCGGCGTCTCGGTCCACGACCCGCAGTTCCGCGCCAACACGCTCGACGGTATCGTGGCCCACTACAAGGGCAGGCTCTGTGCCAACGTGGACCTCGACCGTCAGATGTTCGCCTTCTGCGAGCCCGAGGAGATCCACGCCCAGGTCCGCGAAACGATCGAGCGCATGGGCTCACCGGAGGGCGGCCTCATGCTCAGCGGCTCCGTCTGGGACGCCAACACGCCCATCGGGAACATCGAAGCCCTCTGCGCCGCGCTGGAGGAGTACGGCCTGGCGGGGAGACCGGGGGCTGGGTGACGGGGGCTGGGTGCTGGCCGCGTTCCGCGGCGGACTTGGGACTTGGGGGTTGGGGCTGGGGCAGAGCGGTGGCGACGGAGCGCCACCCTCCAGACTCGGTCGCGCATCGGCCCACGCCTGTCCTTGTCATCTGCGTCCATCCGCGTCCATCTGCGGTTGTATGGGCCGTTGCCGTTATCGCTGTTCATCGGTGTCCATCGGTGGTTCCAGAAGCCGTT
>CAZFLM010000083.1:0-27313 GCA_964519955.1 uncultured Chthonomonadaceae bacterium
ATCTTCCGGCGCATCCAGTTCACGCCGGACCTGCTGCCGGCGGACATCACGGGAAGCACGTTCTATAACGCGAAGGACAGCACGTTCGAGTTCCGCGAGGGGCCGGTGTTTGCCAACGTGCTGCTGGCGGACGAGATCAACCGCACCACGCCGCGCACCCAGTCGGCCCTGCTCGAGGTGATGAGCGAGAACCAGATCACCATCGAGGGCAAGCGCCGCGACCTGCCGCAGCCCTTCTTCGTGGTGGCCACGGAGAACCCGACCGAGTTCCACGGCACCTACCCGCTGCCCGAGGCGCAGCTCGACCGCTTCATGATGCGCGTCTCGCTGGGCTACCCCGAGTTCGCCGACGAGCTGGACATCCTCTACTCCCACAACGACCGGCACCCGTTCGACGACCTGGAGTCCGTGGTGTCGCCCGCCGACGTGCTGGAGGTGCAGGCGGCGGTGAAGCGCGTGAAGGTGGAGAAGAGCGTCGCCGAGTACATCCTGCGCATCGTGCAGGCCCTGCGCGAAGACCCCCGCCTGCAGCTCAGCGTGTCGCCGCGCGGCTCGCTGGCCCTGTACCGCACCGCCCAGGCAGCCGCCTACCTCGACGGGCGCGACTACGCCATCCCCGAGGACATCCGCGTGCTCGCCGCCCCGGTCCTGGCGCACCGCATCATGCTCGACACGAAGGCGCGCTATGCGGGCACCGGCCCGGACGACGCGGTGCGCGAGGCGCTGGAGAAGGTGGCCGCGCCGCGGTAAGGGGGAGAACCGAACAAGGAGGCCTTTCATGCCGATTCCACGACGGTCTGCGGTGTACTGCCTTCTCTCGCTGCTTGTCTGCCGGGCTGCTGTCGCGTCGCCGGGAGCCGCCCGCCCTGATGACGCGCCCGACCAGGCCATTCTGTACGGAAGCCGGAGCGCCTCGGGCCTGTCCTTGACCTGTGACTCGCGCTCCATCGCCGCGGTGGCCGGGACTTCGATCGGCTCGCGCGACCTCGGCGTCTACGCCACCAGCACCGGGCTGCGCGCGTGGAAGATCCCGGTCTCCCGGCTGGGCTCCGGCCCCGACCCCGGCGTGCTCATCGTGCCCAACGGGACGGCGCTCATCTCCTGGGCCGAGCACATCCGCAACGCGCCGCCGGGCGAGGACCCGGAGCAGTACTGGGTCAGCATGGTCGACGCGAGGACCGGCCGGGTGAAGCGGCTCGTGCGGGGCTCTCCCGCCTGCGTGGCGGTCTCGGCCGACAGCCGGCGCGTGGCGGCGCTCTTCGAGCGCGGCGGCGCCTGCGATCTGCGGTTCTGGGCCCTGCCGTCGGGCCGCCTGCTCGCGACATGGTCCGCGGTGTGCGGGCGTGACCGGCTCGTGCGCCTCTCGCCGAACGGGTCGCGCGTCCTGCTGCGGAGCGAGGATGGCGTTGGGCTCTGCGTGTACTCGTTCCCGGAGCGCAAGGTCGTCGCGTCCCTCGCCAACGAGATGGCCGGCAACGACGTCTGGGATGCCGTGTTCCGCGCGTCGGGGCAGGACATCTGCATCTTCGTCGCCGGTCGGGGGATCGTCGAGTGGAGCACCAGGACCGGCGCCGTCCAGAGGCGCAGAACGGGCTACGCCTTCGACCGCGGCTGGTTCTCTATCGACGGGCGGTTCTTCGGCGCCAGCGTTCAGGTTCCGTATGGGCAGGGACCTGTGTTGGTGCTGGTGGAGACGGCCTCCGGGCGCAGGCTCTGGTCCAGGTCGCTGCCCGCGGGCTCGCCGCTGATCTCGTGCGTGGTGCCCTCGCCGGATGGCCGGATGGTCGCGGTGTCCGACGCGTGGGCCGGCGAGCCGATGCCGAGCTGGGACGGCTCACTGGCCGCCACCAGGCTGTACCGCGTGGGTCCGTAACGGTCCGAGCGTAGGAGAGCCGCCCCGCCCCGGCGAAAGGGCCACCGACAACTAGCGCCCCCTGGACTGGAGCCCTGCCCATGCGCCGCCTGCCGCTCGCCGCCCTCGCCATCCTCTTCGCGTGCCTCGCGCGCCCCTGCGCCGGGCAGGAGACGGGCCTGTTCGACCTGCAGGGCTTCGTCGATGCCAGACTGGCGAAGGGCGAGAAGACCATCACCATCCCGCCCGGGCGGTACCGGGTGGCTCCGGTGCGCGGGCACCACCTCGTCCTGAGCAAGCTGAGCGGCGTGCGCATCGTGGCGGACGGGGTGGAGCTGGTCTGCACCGACACCACGCGCGCGCTGACCATTGCCGAGTGCGCCGGCGTCACGGTGCGCGGCCTCACCATTGACTACGACCCACTCCCCTTCACGCAGGGCCGCATCGTCTCCCTCAGCGCGGACCGATCGGTGCACGAGGTCGAGCTGTTCGACGGCTACCCGGCTGCGTCCACCGCCCGCGCGTTCAAGTACGAGGTCTACCGGGCTGACACGCGCCTGCTCCGCTCCAGCGACGACCGGGCCGAGCGCGTCGAGGTGGTCGGTCCCCGGCGCCTGCGCATCCACACCGGCGGTGCGCGCGACAACAAGGGTGTGCAGGTGGGCGACATCGCGGTCATCGCCTCGGAGGCCGCGCCGCACGGCAATATCCCCCACGCGGTCGAGGTCACGCGCAGCAAGGGCGTGCGGCTGGAGGGCGTGACCGTCTACGCGTCGAACTGCTTCGGCTTCCTGGAGACCGGCTGCGACGGCACCACGTACCTGCGCTGCAAGGCCGACCGGCGCCCGCCCGGCAGCGACCCGGTGAAGCGCGGCGACGCACGCATCCGGTCGCTCAATGCGGACGCCTTTCACAGCATCAGCGCGGTGAAGGGGCCGGCGTATCTGCAGTGCACCGGGCGGTACATGGGCGACGACGGCATCAACATCTGCGGCGACTACCACCTGGTGACCGCCTGCGACGGGCGGGCGCTGCGGGTGCTGTCGAAGCAGGGCGCGACGATCGACATCGCCGCAGGCGACCCGGTGGAGCTGCTGACCTACGCGGGCGAGCGGCTGCCGGACGCCACGGTGGCGAGCATCGAGCCGGACGCGCCGCCGACCGACGCCGAGCGCGCGTTCATCGCCAAGCAGGGCATGGACGCGGGGCTGAAGGCGCTGCTCGGCAAGACCACGGCCTACCGCATCGTGCTGGACCGCGAGGTGGCGCTGCCGATGGGCTCGGCGATCTGCTCGGTGCGGCGCACGGGCAACGGCTTCCTGGTGAAGGGCTGCGAGTTCGGGCCGAACCGTTCGCGCGGCATTCTGGTGAAGGCGAGCGACGGGGCGATCGTGGGGAACTGCGTGGTGGGCGGTCTGATGGCGGCGATCCTGGTGAGCCCGGAGTGGTGGTGGCTGGAGTCCGGCAGCGGGCGGAACGTGCGCATCCAGGGGAACACCATCCGCGACTGCGGCGACGTCGCGATCCAGGTGCTGGCGCTCGGCGGCGCTCCGGGCGTGGCGCCGGTAGGGGCGCACCGCGGCATCAGCATCGTGGGGAACCGCGTCGAGCAGAGCCCCTGGCCCGGCATCCTGGTCGCCTCGACGAGCGATCTGGCGCTCTCCGGCAACCGGGTGGGCGCGCCGGGCGAGCGCAAGGCGATGGAGTGGACGCTCTGGCGCTGCGGCCTGCAGCAAGCGACGCTGGAGCCGGTGATGACCGTGAACTGCGAGGGGGTGCGGCGGTAGGACGGCTCGGCGGGGTGCACCGGTGGGACAAGCCCACCGGCAGTGTGGCCTGTGGCCGGTCGTCCTTCGGACTGATGGGCGGGGGCTGGGTGCACCGGTGGGACAAGCCCACCGGCAGTGTGGCCTGTGGCCGGCCGTCCTTCGGACTGATGGGCGGGGGCTGGGTGCACCGGTGGGACAAGCCCACCGGCAGTGTGGCCTGTGGCCGGCCGTCCTTCGGACTGATGGGCGGGGACGGTCCAGGGCATGCAGCCTTTGGCGACGGATTGGCAGGCATTTGTCTGGGCGTGCAGGGGGTTCGCGGCCGCTCGGTGAATAACCCGTCGTCAGTCTACTAGTATGGCGCGGCGCGGCCCAGTGGCAGTCGCGCGATGGCGCCGGGAGGAGCATGCAGATGCCGCTGGCAGAGAGCGCAGCCCGAGATGGCCACCTGTTCGACGTCCTATCCGAGCCCCAGCGGGACATTGTGTCGCGCATCCACGCGGCGGCCGTCGCTCATGGGTGCCGGTGCAGGGCGGACCAGGGCGCGGCGCAGGGCGACTGGACCTTCGTGTACTCGGCCATGGGGCTCACGGTCACCGTGGCCTCGGGGAGTGTCCGCGTCAACGTGCAGTATGACCTGCGCGCGCTCCTGGACTTCTACCGCCACCAGGCGGACGACGTAACCAGGCGCCTCCTGTTCGAGGCAGCGATCCCATGCTGCTTCTGCATCGACGACAAGTGCACCACTCTCCTCACCGACCGCACCATCGTCCTCGGGGATCGGCGGAAGCAGTTGTGCGGCCCGTACCGGCATCGCCTCGACATTCCGGTGGACGAGGCCACTGTCTCCTCGATGGGCCCCATCCTCGACATGGCCTTCCACTACTGCACCCCCGAGATGCACAGCGACTTGTTCAACGTCGACAGGGTCACGTACCGGGTGGAGGAGCGGCCGGCGTTCTGCGTCGTCGGATACCCGCACCGGTCCACCATGCTGAGTGTCAAGACGGAGGACTTCATCGCGGCGTGCTTCCGGAGCGGCGACGAGCGCGCGGCGAAGCTTCAGGCGCTGCTCGAGCTGATACCCGGCCGCCGCGACGCCGCGCCTGTGGGCGTCACCAAGGACTTCGTGGATGGCCTCGACTACACCTACGTCCTTGGAGTGGCGTGCGAGCCCGACCGGGTTCCGGCGGCGCTGCCCGAGGGCGTCGAGGTCGTCCCGGTCGGCGCCGGTGCGTATGCCATCTACAACAGCAGCGCCGGTGACTACAGGAGCGTGTGGCGGCACTTCAAGGATGCCTTCTACGAAGCCGAGCACCAGGGCTACGATCCCGCGAGGCTCCCCTTCGAGTGGTTCGGGGAGGACGGCCGCTTCCGCGACGTGAGTATCCCCGTGGCGCCTGAGATGCCCAAGGACAGCGGGATCCGGCGGCGCGTTCTGCGGACACCCGACATCGAGATCGCCGGGTACCTGGACTGGAGCGAGGCCGACTTCCCGCTGTGCGAACACGTGTGGGACCCGGCCGGCAAGGTGCGGGCGGCGTTCCCGGATGCGCCTCGGTACTACTGCGCGTCCGTACACGCGAAGCCCGGCCAGCCGATCCATGGCAAGTTCGGCGTGGATGTCGACCAGACCGACGTGGTGCCGGAGGGGCTGCGGAGGATGACGATACGCGGCGGGTACTGGCATGCCACTGGCTACGCCTACCCGGTTAGCGGCGAGTACGAGTTCGAGGCCCACTACGAGCCGGCCCGCCCGCTCGACTGCCTGAACCACCCGCGGGATTTCGTCGAGGTGGAGTACAACGGCCGCGGCGCGTACTCGGAGATCCTCGTGCCCGTTCGCGTGCCGGGGCAGCGTCTGGTGGAACTGGTGGAGGTGCCGGTGTGGCGCCTGATCGGCAAGCAGGTCAGGCTGCCGGAAGTGGCCATCACGGACGATGACATCTGCGCGCTCTGGGACATGCCGGGCAACCTGCGGCCCGGCGGGCACACCACGGCGTTTCGCCAGGAGCCGCAGGGCACGCAGGCGCACTTCGCGGGGCCGGTCATCAGCGGCGCCGATGCGGAGACGGCTGCGGAGGTGCCCGAAGGATTGGAGCGCTTCGAGCTGCCCGGCGGGCGCTACGTCAGGCTATCGGAGGACACCCCCAACGGGGAGCTGGACTGGTGGACGCCGGCGTACGCTTTCCAGGACATGAAGACCGAGATCGGGGCGGAGCTTGACCTGTCGAGGCACTTCGTCGTTCAGGCAAGCGAGCGCGGACGCCGGTTCGTGCTCTACGTGCCGGTTCGGTAGCCGGACCGGGGGGAGGCTGGGCCGGCCGGCTCGCCCTCCCTCGACGGCCGGGCAACTCCGAGGTCGGTGAAACCGCCTGCGCCGGCTCTCGTACCCCTCAGTGAGGCTGAACTCATTGTGGAGGATCGCCATGCTGCGAGTAGGCCGGCTGCCGCGGTGCGTGGCTCTGTGCGCCGCTCTCGCCGGGCAGGCGGCGGGGCAGGACCTGGGCAAGCCCGGAACGCTCAAGGAGGAGCTGGCCGCCGCGCGGAAGGCGGGGCTGCCGCTCACCGCGAAGGACCTGGTGCGGCCCAAGCTGCCGGACGCGCAGAACGCCGCGCCGCTGTACCGGCGTTTGGGTCAGATCCTCTACGAGAAGCCGATCGGACAGGAGTTGGCTGAGGTCGTCGAGGCGCGTGCCGCGCGCACCGGGGCGTCGGCAGCCGACATCGCCGCGGCGCGCGGCTTCCTGGCTGAGCGCCGCGACCTGATGGATCTGATCCATGAGGCGGCCGGCAAGCCTGCCTGCGAGTTCACGCGCGACTGGAGACAGGGCACCGCGCTGCAGTTCCCCGAGTATGCGCGACTGCGGGAGGCTGCCAGGCTTCTGGCGGCCGAGGCGGCTGTGCGGGCGGCGGATGGCAGCGTGGACGGAGCCATCCGCTCGTGCCGGATGGTGCTGGCGATCGCGCACCAGGCATCGGGCGACCCGAACGTTGTTGCTCACCTTGTGGACTCAGCGATCGCGCACATCGGCTTCCGATCGCTCGAGAACGTGCTGCGCGCGCACCCAGACAGGGAGACCGCGTCCAGCGTCATTGCCGCCGCCGCCGAATACCGGGGGCGCGAGCCTGTCCATGTGATGGGCGGAGAGCTGATGATGGCAAGGGCCGCCATCGCGGAGGTCCGGAAGGGCGGCGTCGACGCCCTCGACCAGATGCGCGACGGGCACCCCTCGGGTCTTCGGCGCGGCGCTCCGTTCGCTCAGGCCATGGACGCGAACGAGGCCTTCCTGCTGTGGGAGTACCGGCACGCTGCGGACGCGCTGCGTATGCCGGTCCCCGCATGCCTGCGCCGTCTGGCAGCGCTGAGCAAGAACCTCGACGCGGCCTGCGAGCGCAACGACCGGAGCATCGTGCTGGCAGGCATCCTGGTTCCGCAGTTCGACCGCTTTGTGCAAGCCTACGCGCGTGCCGAAGCCCAGCGCGACGCGCTGCGCTCCGCCGCCGCGGTGCTGGCGTGGCGCGCGGAGCACGGGGCGCTGCCGGCCGCGCTGGATGCGTGCATGAAGCCCGTGCCGGTGGACCCGTTCGATGGGAAGCCGATGCGGTATCGCGTCGAGGGCAGCGGCTTCGTGGTGTACAGCGTGGGCGAGACGGGCAAGTACGCCGGCGCACCGCGCGTGGTGGGCCAGCCGTTCCGCGAGGCGATGGTGCGGTGGCCGTAGGCGTTGCGCGGCGACCCCTCTCCCGGCCTTCGGCCACCCTCCCGCAAGGGGCGAGGGCCGTGGAGGGGGCGTGTGCGTGGGGTTTGCCGCCGGGGGCGGCGGCGGTCCAGGGGTGGGCCGAGCGCCACGGCGGGCAGGATCGGGGCGGCGCGCGGCATCAAGCCGGTGCCGCCCCGAGTGCGTCGGCGGGGTCAGTCCTTCTCGGTGACGGTGGCCTTGACGATGCGGTCGCCCTGCTTGATGGCGAGGACCACGTCGATGTCGGCCTGGGCTTCGCACTTGCCGAAGACCGTGTGCACGCCGTTCAGGTGCTGGACGGAAGTGACGGGCCCGTTGACGATGAAGAACTGGCTGCCGCCGGTGTCCTTGCCCGCGTGCGCCATCGAGAGGGCGCCCAGCTCATGCTTGTGCGGGTTGCCGGCGGTTTCGCACTTGATCTGCCAGCCGGGGCCTCCGGTGCCGGGCATGCCCTTGGCGCCCGGGCGCGTGTTCGGGCAGCCGCCCTGGATCACGAAGCCGGGGATGACGCGGTGGAACGCGATGCTGTCGTAGAAGCCGTCCTCGACGAGCTTGACGAAATTGGCGACGGTGCCGGGCGCCTCGGCGGGGAAGAGGACCAGGTTGATGTCGCCCTTATCGGTCTGAAGCAGAACGCGGGTCATGTCGTCTCCTGACGCCGCACCCGTCGTCGGGTGGGCAGCGCGCTGTGCGCGGTAGATATGGTACCTCGCGGTGCGCCGCCGCTCGCATCGCCGTGCCCGGCGTCCGGAGGCCGGCCCGCGTCGTGCCCCTCGTACCCTTGCCGGCTTGCAGCGGGGCGGTCTTCAGTTCGCGCCGGTCCGTTCCGACAACTAGCCTGAGGAGCCGACGCGGCCACGGATGGTCCGGCTCCGCCCGTCTAGACATGCCGCTCGGCCCAGATGTGCGAGCATCCGGCCGACGCAGCACCTCGCGGTCTCTCCGCCCCGTCGAGCCGAACGCCGACATGTCGCGCCAGGTTCACGGCTGCGACGGAGCGCCGAATGCCGTACGACGACGTGAACCCACGCACGGCTGCCGACAGCCAGCCAGAGCCAACCGCGTCTGTGACATGCGATCGCGGCTTGACGCGACTGATGCGCAAGGCGGACCTGCCCGTTGTCGAGTACGAGCTGACGATGGATGCGAAGCTCGTGCTCCGGGACGCCAACGCGGCGGCCGAAGCCGCACTGGGCATCGATCTGACCCGGCAGGCCGGGCTGGCTATCGAGCTGGTGTCCCCGGCCTTGGTGGGCACGCCGGTGATCGAGCGCTTGCGGCGGGTGGCCGAGACCGGTGTTCCGTACACCGGCGACATGGTGCTGACGCGGGATGGCGATACGCGGGTGCAGAATGCGTATCGCGTCAGCGTGTTCGAGGTGGCGCCGAGACGGATCGCGGGGGTGTTCGCGGATGTCGTCGAGCCCGTGCGGACGGAGCGAGTGCTCCGGCAGCTCGTGGCGGCCAGCGCATCCCCGGCTGGGCCCGACTTCCTGAACGACCTCACGCGATCCCTCAGCAGTGTGCTGAACGCCGACGCCGTGATTGTGGGCGAACTCCTGCCCGACCCGCCGGCGCGCATCGCAGCCATCGCCATCGCGCTGGACGGGGTGGCGTCGGGTGGCATCTCGTGCGAGGTCGCCGACTCCCCGTTCCGCGACGTGCTTGCCCACGGCGTGCATGTCGTCCCCTCCGGGCTCTGTGAGCAGTATCCGCGCGACGTGCTCATCCAGGTGACTCAGTGCCAGGCGGGTGTCGGGTGCTGCCTCTACGGCTCGGGTGGCCAGATCATCGGCGTGGTGGCCGCGCTGTTCCGATCGGCCATCGACGACGACGAAGCGATCAGCGCCGTGCTGCGCATCGTGGCGGCGCGGGTGGCCGGCGAGGTGGAGCGTGCGCGCACGGACGCGGCGCTGCGGGCGAGCGAGCGCCAGTTCCGCGCGCTGATCGAGAACTCGTCCGACATGACGGTGGTCGTCGACTTCAGCGGGCAGATCGTGTTCGAGAGCGCATCGGCCGGCCGTCTGCTGGGCTATGCGACTGGCGGCCTCCTTGGGCGCAACGCGCTCGATCTCATCCACCCGGACGATGCCGAGGAGGTGCGGATTCGTCTCGTCGATCTGGCGCGGGCCGAGGGCCCCGGGTCGGCCGTCGAGGCGCGCGTTCGCTGTGCCGACGGCGCGTGGGCCTGCCTGGAGTTCGTGGGGCAGAACCTGATCACCGATCCAACCGTGCGAGGCTTCTTGCTCTCCGGGCGCGACGTGACGGAGCGGCGGCGCGCGGAGGAGGCCCGGCGAGTGAGCGAGGCGCGCATCCGGAGCTTCTTCGACTCGCCAATGGTGGGCGCGGCGATCTGGCTGCCGGAGGGGCCCTGCGTGGAGGCGAACGGCCGGTTCTGCCGCATGCTGGGCTACGAGCGCGAGGAGCTGCTCCGCATGACGTGGATGGAGGTGACCCACCCGGACGACCTGGCCGCGGAGATGGGCAAGCAGCGGTCGGTGGGGTGGGGCGCCGCGGAGTCTTGCACCCGCGAGAAGCGCTACGTGCGACGCGATGGCTCGGTGGTGGACGCGCGTGTCTACACCGGATGCGTGCGGCGGCCTGACGGCAGCGTGGATCACTACGTCTCGGTGGTGGAGGACCTGTGCGAGCGGCGGTGGCTGGAGCAGGAACTCCGGCTGAGCGAGGAGCGCCGGCGGCAGTTGGTGGAGGCGTCGAACGACTGCCTCTGGGAGATCGACGCGCAGGGCCTGTTCACGTTCTGCAGCCACCATGTGCGCGACATCCTCGGATACGAGCCGGACGAGCTGATCGGGCAGCGGCCGACGCGCTTCGTCGCGAGCGAGGAACTGGAGCGGCGGGGCGCGCAGTTCGGGCAGATGCTCGGTTCCGGTGGGACCTTCAAGGGGCTCCGCTGCCTCACGCGCCACAAGGATGGATCGGTGCTGCAGGTGGAGATCAACGCGACGCCGTTTCTGGGCGCGGACGGGCGCCTTGCGGGCTACCGCGGCGCCTTGCAGCGGGCGGCCTGAACGCGAGAGTGCGGGAAGCGGGCCGGCCGAGTGCGGGGTGTGGTTCGGGATCGCATTGTCCGACAACTAGAGTGCGGCATCCGGGTGTCTCCCCGGACGCCGCATGGCGCCGCGGCCCGGTGATGTGTGTTGCTGCCTTCCGTGCCGCGCTCCCCGTAGCTCGGCCGCGATGTACGAGCGCGCGGCCTGGGCAGTCCTCGTCGAGCATGCCCCCGAGACTAACGTTCGCAACCAGCAGCCCATCCTGAGGGCGGCAGAATGGCCACAGCATGGTTCGTGAGGATAGTCAGGCAATGCCGATCCGGCCAGTGGCCGTGAATGGAGCCGGGGCGCAGGAGTGCCGCCCATCGCTGGCTCGCGCGATGTGGCTGGCAGAGGTGCCCGTCATCGAGTTCGAGCTGGATGCCGATGGGCGTCTTGTTCTGCGCGACGCGAACCCGGCTGCCGAGGATGCTCGGCTGGTCGACCGGGCGGATCAGATCGGACTGGCGATCGAGGAGGCCTATCCGGCGCTAACCGCGGACGAGGTCGGCCGAGCGAAGCGCGTCGCCGCGGGCGGGGGCGTCTACTCGTCCAGCGTCGCGCGCGGGCCGCAGCACGGCATCGTTGGTGAGAGGATCTACCATGCGAGCCTGTTCCAGACCGCGCCGAACTGGGCCGCGTGCGTGTTTGCCGACGTGGGGGAGCGGGTGCACGCCGAGCAGGTGCTGACGCAACTGGTGCGGGCAAGCTCGGCGGCCAACGGCCCCGACCTGATGCGCGACCTGACACAGTGCCTGTCGCAAGCGCTGTCGGCGGACGCGGTGTTCGTCGGGGAGATCGTGCGCGAGGCCCCTCACCAGATGGCGGCGATTGCGCTGGCGATCGAAGGGGCGACCACGGACGGCGTCGTCTTCGAGATCGACCGGTCCCCCTGTGGCGACGTGCTGGAGCGCGACATCTGCTGCGTTCATTCGGGAGCCTCGGAGCAGTACGGCGATGACGTGCTGATCCAGGTCGCCCAGTGCGAGGCGTTCGTCGGCGTTCCGCTGCAAGGGTCCGATGGGCAGGCGCTCGGAGTGATGGCTGCGCTGTTCTGCCGCCCGCTGGATGAGCCGGAGGCGATCGCGTCGGTGCTGCGCATCGTGGCGCCGCGAGTGGCCGGCGAGATCGAGCGGACTCGGGTCGAAGAGGCGCTTCGCGAGAGCGAGCACCGCTTCCGCACCCTGATACAGAACTCGTCCGACGTGACTGCCGTGATCGACTACAGCGGCGTCATCCAGTTCGAGAGCCCGTCCGCCACCCGGGTGCTGGGCTACGAACCGGGGGGGCTGGTGGGCAAGAGCGGGCTGGAACTCCTGCATCCGGACGACCTGGCGCCGATGCAGGCTCGTCTGGTCGATCTGGCGCGCCGCGAGGGATCGAAGAAGCCCGTCGAGGTGCGGCTGCGCCACCACGATGGATCGTGGGTCTACGTCGAGATCATGGGCGAGAACCTGCTGCACGACCCGGCGATCAAGGGCTTCCTGCTGACCTGCCGCGACGTGACGGAGCGGCGCGAGGCGGAGCACGCCCGGATGGAGAGCGACGACAGGGTCCGCAGCTTCTTCCAGGTGCCCATGGTGGGCGCGGCGATCTGGCTTGCGGATGGCCGCTGCGCGGAGGCGAACAGCCGCCTCTGCGAGATGCTGGGGTACCGGCAGGACGAGCTGATCGGGGCGCCGTGGCAGCGGTTCACGCATCCCGACGATGTCGAGGCCGAGAGGCAGGTGCTCGAGGACGCGAGGGGCGTTGAGTTCGGGTCGATGACGCGCGAGAAGCGCTATGTCCGAAAGGACGGCAGCATCCTGAACGCTCGCGTCTACACGGGGCGGGTGCGCGGCGTGGGCGGGGCCGCGGATCACTACGTGTCGGTGGTGGAGGACCTGGGCGAGCAGCGCTGGCTGGCGCAGGAGCTGCGCGCGAGCGAGCAGAGGTACCGCCAGGTGGTGCTGGCGTCGAACGACTGGGTGTGGGAGGTCGATGCTGACGGGCGGTATACGTACAGCAGCGGGCATGTCGCGGATCTGCTCGGCTACGATCCGAGCGAGATCATCGGCGTCTGCTGCATGGATCTGATGCCACCCGAGGAGGGGAACAGGGTCCGCGCGGTCCACACGGATCACACGCGCAGCCACGAGCCATTCCGCGGGTTCGTCAACCTCGTCCGCCACAAGGATGGGCATCTGGTCACGCTGGTCACCAATGGCGTGCCGTTCTTCGACCAGGATGGTCGGCTCGCGGGCTACCGGGGCACGAACCGGTTGGCTCCATGACCGCGAAGGGCGGCGGGCCACAATGGCCGCGCCGCCCTCTGGGCATGATGACCCCGCGTCTGCCGCCGCGGGGCCTACCCCTCGAACGGGAACTGCGGGATCTTGAGCAGCTCGCCGCCCTTCAGCGCGGACTTGTGCGCAACGATGCCGCCGACGGTCATCGCCAGGGCCTGGCCCACGTCGACCAGCGGCTTGCGGTTGGCCAGGATGGCCTCCACGAACTCCGACATCAGGTACCCGTGCGATCCGCCGTGCCCGCCGGCTTCCACTCCCGGCGGGAGCGGGGGCTTCTCCGGGATCGGCACCGCCGTCGGATCGCCCTCGGTCTGGTAGCGGCCGTAATACGTGCCCTTCTGCGTGCGGATTCGACCCTTCTCGCCGGAGTCGCCCGGGGTGTCCCAGCTCACCGCCATGCGGGCCATCCCGCCTTCACCGGTGCGGAACAGCGCGACCTCGGTGCCGAACGGGTTCTTGTAGCGGTTGGCCGTGGGCGCGAACTTGGCGACGATGCTCGGGATGCCCATGCAGCAGACCTCGGTGAAGGGCTGGCCGGTCACTCCCACGTAGTAGGCGTTCGAGTGGGTGGGGTACCACTGCGGCGGCAGGCCGATGCGCCACCCCTTGTACGAGTCGATCTGCTCCACCGAGAAGTGGTAGTACTCACCCTCCGAGTAGATCACCTTGCCGAGATTGCCCGCCTGGTACATGCCGCGCATCGCGAAGACGTCGTCGTGGAAGTAGGACGTCTCGAACAGCATGTACTTGCGGCCGGTCTTCTTCACCGTCTTGTACAGCTCCTCGGCCTCTTCGAGCGATCCGAACACGGCAGGTACCGCGGATGCGACGTCCTTGCCGGCCTTCATCGCGGCCACGGCAAGGCGGCAGTGGCTCGGGGCGTCGGTCGCGATGAAGATGGCTTCGAGCGAGTCGTCCTTGATCATCTCCTCGCACGAGGGGTAGGTCTTGGTGCAGTTGCAGATCTTCGCCAGTGCCTCGCACCGGTCGGGGAACAGGTCGGTGACGGCGGCGACGGTCACGTTGGGGTGGCTCTGGAACCCGAACGCGGCGCCGAACTGGCAGACCCCGTAACCGGCGATGCCGACGCGGATCTTCCGATCCGAGATGGGCTTCCACACTTTCCAGCCTGCGGTGTCGGTCTTGGCCTGCTCGAAGCCCTGTATCACCGTCTTCTCCTGTGCCTGGGCGGACTGCTGGAACCCGAGGACCGCCGCGCCTGCACTCAGGCCGATCCCCTTGATGAACGTGCGTCGTGTTGCATCGGTGCTCATGGCGTCTCCTTACGTCGCGGGTTCAGCGTCGTACCCGCACATTGCCTAGTTCGCCGCAGGCGTCCGCATCCCCTCGTCAGCGGCGATGCCGATCGCGCTGCCGGCGTCTCCGGCGCGATCACGCCCAAACGGGCCCATGCGGACGCCCGTTTAGCGTTTCTTTAGCGGTGGGCCGCTAGAATGGCCGTACGTTCGCCGCCGGCCGGCCGCCGTTCCATGCCGAGCGCACATGGGTCTGCCTACCTGTGAGCGTCCGTGGGACTTGGCCGCCCGGCTCCCCCCCACCGTCCGCCTGCACCTCATGCCCGCGAGGGCGAGGTGCAGGTGAGCGGACCCCGCCTACTTGCTCCACTGCGGCCGGTTGCCGTGCCGCGCCTTCTGGGGCTCGGGCGCCTTCCCCGCGCGCATCCGCTTGTACACGGCGCGGTGCCGGTTGTGGTACTCCGCGGTGCTCTCCACGCCGAACTCGTCCTGCAGGGCCGCGCACGTGATGGCCGGGTCCACCGGCTCGATCACCGTATGCGAGCAGCCCGGATCCCATGTTCTGAGGTCCACCTTGCGCCCGTAGGCCGCGCGGATGCGATCGGCCACCCCCATGTTCCAGTCCCAGTGGTACACGAGGTGATCGAGGTTCACGTCGCGGGAGACGATCTGGCTCGCGTCGGTGGTCTCGACCAGGATCTCGCCACAGGGGTCGACGATCCGCGATCGGCCGGAGCGCGTGGACGACATGACGTAGGCGTGGTGCAGGTACGCGTAGACGCGCAGCGGGAAGCCGCCGTCGTAGGCGGAGGGCCACAGGATGAGGCGCGCCCCCTTCTCCGCGAGGGCTTGCCAGTTCTCCGGGAAGCCGATGTCGAAGCAGATCTGGATGGCGATGCGTCCAAAGTCGAGGTCGAACACCGGCAGCTCGTTGCCCGGCGTGATGCCGTCCTCCAGCACCGAGTAGTCGTAGGCGGTGGTGACCGGGCAGTGCTTGCGGTAGACGCCGAGCACGTCGCCCGAGCGGTCGAGGACGACGGCCGAGTTGTAGATGCGCCCGCCTTCGCGCGTGTGGATGGGGCACACGACGTAGCAGCGGCTCTCGCGGGCCCTGCGGGCGCACGCGCCGATCGTCGGGCCGTCCAGGGGTTCACCCGTGACGGCGGGCCTGTCCGCGACCCCGGTGGCGGTGAACGCTTCCGGCAGGCACACGAGGTCCGGCTTCAGCTCGAGGGCCTCGTCGAGGCGGGCCAGCATGTACTCGCGGTTGGCCTCCACGGTGGGGGCGCCGTGGCCGTTCTGGCAGACTGCGGCGATTCGTGCGCGCGTGGGCATCGGTCTCCTCCTTGCTGGGGCCTGCAGTGCGAGCGCCGCGGCGGCCGCCTGCCCCACGAACGCGCGGCGGGTGGTGGGGTGGCTACACATGCCGGTGATCCTCCGAGAGCGCTCGCCGTTCCGATGGTTCGGGCATCGCTCCCAGAGACAGCCGGCCAAGCATCTCGGCGGCCAGGAGCGAGTTGATGTCCTTCGCGCCATTCACCCAATGCCGCACCAGGTCCTGCTCGCTCACCACGCCGTACCAGCCGTACGGGTCGTGGTGGTAGAGGTAACGCGCATACCGTTCGGCGCGCTCGTGCCTCAGGCGCGCGATCGGCCGCAGGTGGGCGACCCGGCCTGCCGCGGCCCGCAGGCGCCTCATCGGGTCGCGCGGGGCCCGCGGGGTATCGGAGGCATAGGTCTTGCCCGCGGCCCGCAGGTTCTCGGCGCTCTTGCAGACCCGCTGCGCCAGGTCGTCGCCGTAGGCATAGGCCAGGGCGCGCGCAACGCGGCACGAGGTCGGGGCGACCTCCCAGAAGTCGAGGAACTCGCGGTCGTACCACGGGAGCCACCAGGACAGGCCCCAGAACTCGATGGAGCGCGTCGCGTTGGCGATAAACTTCGCCTGGCGTTCGTTCATGTCGAAGGCGTAGGCAGCGCTCGGCCAACTCGCGTAGCCTCCCAGGCCGCCCACGCTGTCGAGGATGCGGCGCTCGATCTCGCGCCGGCAGCGCCGCTGCTCCGCGCCCCAGCGCCACAGGCGGTAGTGCGCCTCGATGACGCCGGCTGCGTAGCGTCGGGGCCATGGCATGCGCACCCGCCGCACCTCCGGCGTCGAGCTGCCCGCACCAAGCTCCGCGGAGTAGCCCGGGGCCACGACCGCGTCGGCGTCCACGAGGCCCTCGCGGGTCAGATGCCACAGCGCCGGCCAGTCCTGGAGGCAGGGCAGGCTGGCGCCGTAGTTGGCGCCGTCGCGGAACCGCGCCCACTGGGGGCTGCGCAGCCAGTCGGCCCACTCCGCTGGGCCATAGAGCACGGGCAGCCAGCGCATGCCGCTCTGCTCGGCCACCTCGCGCCCGACGCGCGCCTCGGGCGATCCCTCCGTGCCGTAGCTGAAGAGCACGACGTTCGGGTAGCCCAGCTCGGCGAGCGTCAGCGCGAGGACCCGCGAGTCGTAGCCCGCGCTGGTCGGTACGGCGATCTGCCGCCCGGCCGCGAAGTCGACGAGGCGGCCGACCGACGCCTGCACGGCCTGGCGGTAGATGGGCAGCAGCGCCTCGATGTCGGCCGGCAGCTCATCGCGCTGGCGGAACTGGTAGTAGCGGTGTTGGGTCGCCGCCAGGCCGCCGGGCGTTCGCGCGAGTTCAACGGCCTCGCCTGGGCGGACCTGGCGCACGTGCGAATAGAGGGTGTGCGGGCCGGTCACGAATCCGGCGAGGTAGAACTCCTCAACCGAGACCGGATCGCGCTCGCGGGAGCCGCAGGCGTCCAGGAGTTGCTCCACGCTGTCGCCGGCGGCGGCGCGGCCGCTCATCGTGTAGAGCAGGGGGATCGAGCGCATGCGGTCGCACGCGAGGTAGAGGGAATCGCCGCGGCTCACGAGCAGGGCGTAGTGGCCGTTCAGCCCCGCCGCCAGCCCGGCCAGCTCCTCGGCGGACCGGCAGGCATCGGCGCGCGCGGCCAGCGAGGCGTCGGCGAGGAGGTGCCCATCGCGGAACGCCGATCCCCGAGCCCATGCGTCCCCGTGCCGCGCCCATTGGGCCGGGTTCTCAAAGGCAGTTGCTTGCATCGTGCCTCCGCTCGCTGGTCACATGAGACTCCCGACCGGACGGCACAGCCCCGCCGTCGCGGCGGACCGGCTGCTCCAACCGCAAGTCTACCCCATTCGGCGGCGCCGGACGCGCTAGCCTGTCCTGTTCATGAGTCGCACCGGACGGGCACGGAGGCCCATCCCACCACTGCACTCGTGCATGATCCAGGCTAGACTCGGCACGCGCGGGTTGACCGGACTCCGTCGGAGCGCGGGACCGGTGGGGAGGGCGCAGGGCGATAGTCGCGGGCACGCGGCCCCGCATACGAAAGCCCCCCGGCGCTGGGGCCGGGGGGCGTCGTGCTGGACATGCTTCGCGGGCCGGCCGCGAGATCTACTGCCAGGTGCGGCTGACGGGCTGGTTGAAGTTAATGTTACCCTCGTCGATGCGGCCGTAGAGGTTCTGCCACTTCATGGCTCCCCACTCCGAGGCCTTCACGTGGCCGTCGCCATACAGGTAGTTGCCCTTGCCGTTGTGCCAGCACACGGCGCCATTCTTGGCCACGTAGTATGCCCAGTCGCGGACGCGCCAGCCGCAGCCGGTGTCCTCATACCAGCAGTCGGCCCACGGGTTGTCGCTCTCCCACATCATCAGGGCATCGGCGGGCGCCTGGACGACCGCCAACTTCTGGCCATACCACGTGACGTAGTTGTAGCAGTAGCTGACGGCCTGGCCGCCGTACCAGGGGTCGCCGAACCAGCCGCTGTTGCGGCTCGGGCACTGGAAGATCGCCTGGTTCTTGTCGTAGGGGCGCAAGGCGTTGGAAATCCAACCTCCCCAGCCGAACTTGTACGGGGTCACATCGCTGCCGGTGTAGTTGCCGGTCGAGTTGCCCATGTCGTTCTGGGGATTGCGCTCGTCGTAATCCTGGACGTACATCGCGAACGCGAGACCAATCTGCTTGAGGTTGCTGGTGCAGGTGGCCTGGCGGGCCTTCTCGCGTGCCCGGGCGAACACAGGGAACAGAATGGCTGCGAGAATGGCAATAATGGCGATCACAACTAGCAGCTCGATCAGCGTGAAGGCACTGCGCTTAACCATCGTTGGCTCCTTGGGTTGGTGGGTCATCGAAGCTCTGCATGGTCAATCCGGCGGTATGTCCGCGCCGTTCGAAGGAAGTAGCGGGCAGCACTGAATCTCATCCAGGCGAGGCAGGCCAGATTGGGCGTGCTGCAAGCGGCATCCCGCTCCTCGTGCTCGTACGAGCCGGGGAGCCATCCATGTCCAGTCCGGTGCGTCAAGGTCGCTGCCAGCTCAGCGGCCCGAACGGGGAGTTGCGCTCACGGTCTGATTATCGCGGCTCCGGCGAGGTTTGTCAAGGACGAAGTTAGGAGATAGTTAGGTTGCTTTATAGAGACCGGCGGACCGCGCCGCGGCCCAGGCGTCCTACCGGGGTGCGGCAGGCTCAGTCCGGCGCCGGCTCGGTCGCGTCTGGGCGGTGGAAGATGCGGATCCAGTTCGTGGCGAACGCCGGCTTCACGATCCGCGGATACCAGTCGGCGACGTAGCCCGGCAACTCACGCGCAAACGCAGCGTCAAGCTCCGCGAAGCCGGCGTCTTCCTCGGTGACCGTGTACCACAGGTGGTCGCGCGCGTGTTCGATCTCGAACCGGATCTCGTCCGTCGTGAACAGGTCGACCTTGTAGGCGGCGACGGTCGCGATATCGTCGAACGCGATGTGCGCGGTCTCGGCGCCTCCCTCCAGGATCGCGAAGCCCGTGTCGTCGAGCGCGATCTGGCGCTTCGGCTCTGCGGGCGGTTTCGACCTCTTCAGGAGGCCCATCAGGGATCGTACACCTTCCGCCCCTCGCGGATGGCCGCGCGGTTGCGCTGCTCCAGGCTTCGGCGCTCGCGATAGCGGTTCTCGCGCGCCTCGTCGACGGGGCAGGAGGTGTAGCCGTCCACGTCGCCGCGCGGGCGCTCGATGAGGCGCTGGAGGCCTGTGCGGATGATCGCCAGCGCTTCCTGGTAGCGCGGTGTGCCGGGGGCGCCGGCGCCGGCGAGGCAGGGGCTCAGCTCCGGCCGGTCGAAGCTCAGCAGCGGGCCACGGCAGCGCGACCAGTCCGCCTGGCCGGCGAGGTCGACGCCCGTCAGCTCCTGCAGCCTTCCCACTTCGGCCCCGTTGAGAGGGCTGCGGCCTGCCAGGTTGTCCGGGTACGGCGTCGCGTAGTTCGGGTAGTAGGGCGCGTTCAGGTCGATCCACGTGATGACGCGGTTCAGGTCGTCGGGCGGCAGCGTGACCCCGTAGTGCTCCTTGCCGAGGAACTGCACGAGCCGGCTGGCGCGCGAACCCCACGAGTTGGCCTGCTGGATCTCGGGTGGGCCGGCTCCGACCGTCTTCAGCCAGCCGTCGGCCTGGTTCCACCGCTGGTGCAGCGCTTCGTAGGACGCGTTGAAGAACAGGTCGCGGTCGCCGGCCAGGTTCAGCACCTTGCCCGCGGGCTTGCCGAAGTCGTGGCACGAGACGCAGTGCTTGTCCCACACCGGCTGCACCTCCGCCACGTAGCTAATGAGCCGCGGCGCTCCGTTCCAGGTCTCCAGCGTGCTCGCGGCGCGGCGCAGGGCGGCCGGGCTCGACGTCGGCTTGGCGACCGGGGAGGCGAGGCGGGACTCGTGGCAGCCGATGCAGCTCACCTTCTCGCCGGGCTGGAACACGACGCCGCTGCGCATCGAGTGGATCATCCGCCGATCCCTGTCGAGGAGTTGGAAGTACACGTAGGTGTCCGGCGGCACGCGGAAGTACGCGGAGCCGTCGGCCTCGATGGGCGCGGTGCCCAGGATGCGCTTGTTCTCGAAGTTGTGCCAGTTCATCGCCGGCGCCTGCTGGCCCTGCCCGTTCCACGCCTGGTTCGACCAGTGGCGCTTCTCGGGCGACTCGACGACGCGGATGAACTTGGCCTCGCCGCGCTCGACGCCCTTCATGTGCGTGCCCTGGTAGACGTCCTGCACGTACACCGTGGCGAGCTGGTCGTCGAACGTGCGGCGCGTCGGGATGACCGGCTGGCGGGGACGCGCGGCGAGCGGCTGCGGGTTGAAGCAGCCCGGCGCCTCAGCGTGAACCAGCACCTCGTTGCCGAACAGGTCGACGAGGTAGATGCCCATCTCCGGCCTCGGCCCCGGCCCGCGCCAGTCGGCCTCATCCACCTCGCGGGCGCAGAGGAAGTACTTGCCGCTGAGCGGGCAGGGGTCCTCGTAGCGCGGGCGGATGGCGGAGAACTCGTCGAACCAGCCGCGCCCGACGTGATCGCGAGCCGAGCGGGGCCACGTGAGGACGACGGAGCCCTTGTCCTGCTCGGTCGCGTCGATGCCGAGGGAGCGGTCCAGGATGGCGAGCGCGCCCCACGGGCGGTCGTGGCACGAGGAGAAGGTGCAGACGACGAGGCCGGTGCCGGGGATGGGGCGCGGGTCGAGGATCGCGCCCGGGCTCGGCTTGTTGTTGCCCCAGTAGACGGCGTGGTTCGTGCCGTCCGGGTTGACGGTCCACAGCCCCTGCGCGTCGCCGAAGTCGCGGTCGATGTACTCCCAGCGGTAGTACACGATGCGGCCGTCCGGCATGACCCGGTTGTGCCCCTCGAAGAGCGTGCTGCCGCCGATGCGGTGGATGTTGGCGCCGTCGGCCTCCATGCGGTAGATGTTCGCCATCGGGTGGCGGTTGCAGCCGCAGTACTTCGGCTCGCGCGTCGAGGAGAACACGATGTCGCCGCAGGGCAGATAGACGGGGTCGATGTCGGCCACCTGCGGCAGGCGGGTGAGCTGCTTCAGGCCCGATCCGTCGGCGCCGACTTCGTACAGGTGGTAGTCGTCGGTGATGCTGCGCCGCATCGAGAAGAGCACGCGCTTGCCGTCGAACCGCACGTCCGGGTCGCGCGCGATGCCCGTGGCCCCCGCGTCGACGATGGTGCGGACCTTGCCGGTGGCCACGTCGAGGGCCTTCAGCGCGCCGCCGCCCCGGTAGCTCCCCGTGTTGATTTCGCCCGTGATGAACATCGTCTCCGTGTTGTGGTGGTCCGGCAGGTACTGCGGGCGCGCCACGAACAGGATGGGCTGCCGGGTGAGCAGGGGATTGGCCAGCAGGGCCTCGCGCCGGAGCGATCGGAGCTGCGCCGCCTGGGCCTCCAGGGCATCCGGGTCGTCCGCGGCGGCCTGGGCGATGCCGTCGAGACGCTTCAGGTACTCGGCGCCGCGCGGGTATTGGCGGCCGAAGGTGGCGGCCAGGTCCTGGATGGCGGCTCGCAGCGGCGCGGTGGGCAGCGAGTGCGCCAGCGCCAGCGCGAAGTGGCGCCGCGTAGCGAGCGCGTCGATGGCGCCCTGGGCGGTGAAGTCGTCGAACGTGACGTGGCCCCAGCCGCCGCCGTTGTGGTCGACGATGCGCAGGAACACCTGCTTGCCGACGAGCGCGGGGAGTTGCCACTGCACGGGCTGCATCACGACCGAGGAGATGCCGCGCGCCTGAGCCTGCTCCTTGCCGTCCAGCGTGCAGATCGCCACGTACGTGTCCGGGTGCGACCCGCCGCCGACGCGGAACGTGATCTCCGGGCCGGCGAGGGTGAACACCGGCGACTCGATGGCGCCCGTGAACCCGTCCGTCTTCCCCGCCTCGACCTCGCGCTGCAGCGTGGTGAGGAGGAACTTGCCCTCCGAGTCGCGCACGTCGCGCGGGTCCGTGACGAGCTTGCCGAACGCTCCCTCCACCACGCGCCAGCCCTGCAGGTCGCCTGTCTCGAAGTCGAAGCGGACGCCATCCGCCCGAGCGCGCGGCGGCGCCGGCTTCGTGGGCAGCGCGGCGGCGGCCAGGCAGATGGCGGAGAGAGCGACGGCGAGGAGGCTGAGCAGCCTGGTGCGAGAGACGGCCATGCGGGAAGGGGCTCCTATCGGTCGGTTAGGTGCATGTTCGACCGCCCGGAGCGAAGGTCCTGCGGAATGCGCCGATCACGGTGCACGCGGCAGGCGGTGGCGCCGGAGCGCCACCCTCCCAGGGCCGTGCCGCGCCCGCTCAGCGCGGCACGCTGCCCTCCGCCACCAGGCACCCGCGGTCGGCGTCGATCCAGTGGCAGAGCAGGTCCGCGGGCCGGCCTGGGAGCGCCACGACGCCCGGCATGAAGCTGCGGTGGCTGCCTGCGTGAACGACCGCCGGCGCCGACCACGTCTGGCCCAGGTCGCGGCTCTCGATCGCCACGATGTCCATGCCGAGGTCCGGCGGGGGCGTGCCCGGCGCGTTGGGCTTCTCGCGTCCCTCGTTCAGCCCGAACACGCACACGAGCCGCCGCTCCGGAGTGAGCGCGACCCACGGGCAGTACGCACCGAAGCGGTGGTCGCGTGCCTGGTATACCATGCGCCGGCCGGGCGTCTTCCACGACCACGTCTTGCCGCCGTCGGCCGACTCCACCGACATGATGACGCCTGCGTGCGGCGGCGCGGTGTCGACGGTCTCGAACACGCACAGGATGTGCCCGTTCGGCAGCACGACGGCGGAGGCCATGCCGTCGCGGCTGAGGTGCGCGGGGTCGTCGGCCCGGCTCACGGTGACGGGGTCCACCCACTCGCGGCGCTTCCCGTCCCACGTCCGCGCGGTCAGCCACTGGTGGCGAGCGAAGCCCGCGTCCCACGGCGTCCGCTCGTCGTCGTAGAGACACAGCAGCTTGCCGGCCGGGGTCTTCAGCAGGAACGACGACCACAAGCCGCCGCGCGCGCCCCGGCAGTCGGCAACCGTGGAGTGCGGCTTCCACGTGCGGCCGGAGTCGCTGCTGCTGACCACGCGGATGGCGTAGGTCGGCTCTGCCTGGCCCGTGGTCCGGTTGTCGCGGTAGGAGTAGAGCAGCTCGCCGCGTCCCATCGAGAGCAGGCACCCGTCGCCGATGTCCGCGCCCATGGGCCCGTCGACGATGGTGGCGCGCTCCTGCCAGGTCCTCCCGCGGTCGGCCGAGGCGAGGCAGACGACCCGCACCCCCGTCGCCATACCCTCGGTCCGCGCGCAGAGGATGGATCCGTCCGACAGGACCGCCGCTCCCTTGGGACCTGGGCCGGGCCGCGGCGATGTCCAGACGATGCCATCCTGGGCTGCCGAGGCCGGCTGGGAGCCGGCCCAAGCAAGCGCGGAAACCAGGACGGCAATAGCAGGCCAAGCACCGATGATGCAGCTCATGGGAGTGCTCCGTCGCGGGTCGCCCTGGCCATCACTTTCCTGGCGCGATAGTCACGATGTCAACGTAGTCGTCGTACGAGTTGATCTTCACGATGACGCCGGGCAGCAGCGGATCGACCGTCTTCACTTCCGCGAGCGCGCGACCGTTCTCCTCCGGCAGCGCGAAGCCGGCAGGAACCACCAGGCCGAAGTCGGCCAGGATCTGCCGAGTCCACTTCTGCACCGGCTCGGGGCTGATCCGCTTCTCGCAGGCGAAGATGAAGACGGCTCGGGCCTTGGGGTACCCCGCGATGATCTGCTTGGCGTGGGGCGGTGTGGGCGCCGCGTAGTGGTAGGCCGGTCCGTTCGCCAGCAGCTCGTGCTGGCTGTACGCGCCACTCGCGACGGTGCGAATCGGCGCGCCCAGCACCTTCTCAACCGCTTCCCTGGGCTGGCCCACGAGCGCGCGCAGATTGGGGTAACCGGCGGGCGTCTTGGCGCCCGAGGGAGCGGACGCTTGGCCGCCTGCAGGCGCGCTGGCCGATGCCTCCAGATCGATGCCCGCGACCACGCCCTGCTTGATCGTGAAGGTCAGCCTCGCGCCGTCCAGCTCGTACACCAACTCGTTGCGATCGGCGCCACTCACTTCCTTCGGCCCATACGCGCGCCGAACATCCGCGTCCGCCGATCCCAGCGCGATCCCGCGCGCGGTGGCCGCCTTCGCGAAGGGGGCGGAGGCCTGCTGGACCTCGGTGGCTCCGCGGACGGCGTGGATGCCGATCATGAAGACCCGCCCATCCCGGTCCTTCGCGTTCAGGACGGCGGTATCCGACGGATCGCGCCACGAGCGCATCGTGAAGTCACCGAGAACTAGAGGAGTGCGGGCGCCGTACTTGCTTCCGGCGGACTCCGGCCGGTCGCCGAGCCTGATGCCTGCAAGAGCGGTCTCAGTCTTCCCGGCCGGCGCCTTCGCCTCGCCCGCTGGCGGCGAGCTACCCGCGCTGGCTGCCCCTGCGGCCGTCCCTTGCGTCCCGTGCAGCTCGATCGTCGTCACGGCACCGCGCTCGACCTTGAAGACCAGCCGGGTGGCGCCGACGGTGTAGGTCCACGCGTTGGCGCCGCCGCCCGGCGCCCGCGCACCGTAGCGCTCGATCACATCGCCTGATGTAGAGCCCAGGCGCACGCCGCGCGCTGCGGTGGCCGTGGCGAAGGAGGAAGCGGCAACCGGCGCACCTGGGTAGTCGCCCGCGCCAATGACGATGGATGCGATCACGCCGGAACTGCCCTCCTCGACGACGAGGGCTGCCTTGGTATTCGGGTCACGATAGAGCAGTGTGGTCCGGTTCTCGATCTTGAGCGTCTGGCCGGGCCCGTAGAGCTTCCTGACGGCGTCGAGGCTGTCGCCCAACCGGATGCCCGCCAGGCAGGACTCATCCTGGGGCGACGCCAACTCCGCCGGGCCGGCCGAGACGGGTCCGATCGGTTCGCTGCCGCCCGCGCCGGGCTTCTCCGATACCCGCACCTGCAGGCACACGAGGGCATTTGCTTGGCCGCGCCTGCCGGACGCCAGGACCGACTTGCCGTCCTCGGCCCAGTGCAGCTTGTTGACGTTGAAGCTGTCCGCCGCGATATCAGAGACGCGGGTGTTGGTGACCAGGCGCCGGGTGGGCTGCTTGAGGTCCGCGATTGTCAGCATCCCGGAGGTTGCTTGGAATGCCACGAGCCGCCCGTCCGGAGACACCGACGCGTACTGCCACTTCTCACCCGGCGGTGTCAGGCTGCTGGCCTTGCCTCCCTGGTCCAGGTCGTAGCTGCGAACCTCGGCGCCGCTCTCGGAGGAGAGCAGCACGTGGCCACCCGGCAGCCACCGCCCGTACCCGAGCCGCAGCGTGTAGACGCTCAAGGGCAACTGCACGATGCGCCCGTCGGATGCGCTCACCGCCCGCGCATAGCCGTTTGCGCGCCCAGGGTCCTCCTCCCATCGCCACATTCCGTCGGGCGAGGTCTGGCTGAACTTCGAGTTGGTCGCCCGATATGCCTCGAGCGAGATGGTGGAGGCGCTCGATGCGCGGAAGTACTCGTTCTCGGCGGGGCGGTCGGGCTGCGCCTTGGGGGAAGCGCCAGATCCGGTGCGGCCTGTCGGGCGGCTAGCGGAGGCGGACTTCGGCGTGGTGCGCTTGGCCGGCTGCGCGACGGGCGCTGCGGGCAGCGTGCCTCCCTCGGCGAGTGAGACGGACCGAATGCGGAGCGTCGTGCCTTCGGAGATCAGGAACTCGGGCGCCTGGATCTCGGATCCGTCCACGGCCCGCAAGGCGCGCTCGTACTGCTTCCACTCCGTGCCGATCTCGACGCCCTGCCAGTCCATCCACGGCTTGCCCGCGGGCCCCGCGCTAACGCGGATCTGGCACGCGCCGGCGGCGCGCGCCTCGAACCGAAGTGTGTAGACGGTCCCGGCCTTCAGCCCGGACACGACCTGGTACACCGAGCCCTGCCCGCTGCCCGTTCCGGCGAGCGCGGCGATGAGCGTGTCTCCGGTGCAGGTCACTTCCGGCGCGGACGCGGTGCCTGGTTCGGTTGACCACGCGCTGAGGCTGCCGGCGGGCTTCAGCAGGTTGTTGGCCTCAGGCGCCTGGGCCGAGCAGAGACTGCCCAAGCACAGTAGCATGCTGAGGACGATCGCAAGGAGTCGCATCGTTGCTCTCCAGTCGCGGTGCGCGCGGGCGCACCGGCCTGCGCTTCGCGCGGCGCAGGGGGCGGGGGGGATCGCGCCCAGGCGGGTCACGTGCCACTACGTGCCGGACCGGCGCCATGCGCTGGCAGCGAGGGGGGCGGGAGGACAGCACACGATGTCACGGCGCGTGGCTCGGGTCTATCCCGGGGGACGCGTCGATCAGTGTTATACCGCACGGGGAATGGCGATCGGCCGCCGCGTCGGAACGCAGCGGCTGCCACGCGGGTTCGTCTCCGCACGGCACCCGGCGCCGCGGTCTGCGGCCGCCTAGTGGCCGGTGGCGCGGATGACGAGGAGCGAGCCGATGCTGATGGCGAACCAGAGGACGAGGCCCTGCAGGAGCGGCTTCCAGCCCACTGCCTTCAGCGTCCGCGCAGAGATGCCCGCGCCGATCAGGAAGAGCGTGAGAGTGAGGCCGAGCGTGGCCAGGCGGGCGAGGTAGGGCGCGACCGCCGCAGTGCCCGGTACGAAGCTGCGGGCGAGGGAGGCGAGCAGGAACAAGCCGACGAACCACGGCACGCGGGAGCCGGACTTCGCGTCGGGCTGCCGGGGCGCGCGGAACGCTGCGGAGGCGGCCAGCGCGAGCGGTACGATCCACAGCGTGCGAGAGAGCTTCACGGCCGTGGCGGTCTGCAGCGCCTCGTAGCCATAGTGCGACGCCGCGCCGACGACGCTGGAGATGTCGTGGATGGCCACGCCCGCCCACGTGCCGAATTGGGGCTGCGAGAGGGAGAGCGCGTGGCCGACGAGCGGGAACACGTAGAGCGCGACCGCGTTGAGCAGGAACGTGGTGCCCATCGCGACGCTCATCTCGCCCTCCGCCGCGCCGATGACGGAGCCGACCGCCGCGATAGCCGACCCGCCGCAGATAGCCGTGCCGGAACTGATGAGCGCGGAGGTCTTCGGGGTGATGCTCAGCAGGCGGCCGACCAGCGCGCCCAGCGCCAGCGTCAGCAGGATCGAGGCCGCGGCGAACAGCAGGCCGTTGCGGCCCGCCTCCAGCACGACCGTGAGGTTCATGCCGAAGCCCAGCAGGACGACGGATGTCTGGAGGAGCGGCTTGTTGGCGCGCTTGCCGATGGCGCTGAACGGGTTCTCGTGCGTCAGGCCCAGCGCGATGCCCAGCGCAAGCGCGAGAGGCGGGGAACCCCACGGCGTCAGGCAGAAGAGGGCGGCGGCAGCGAACAGCGCCCGGCGTACGGGCAGGGAGGGGCGGTACGTCAGCATTGGCAGTCCTGCGGGTCGTGGTGGGCGGTCGGCGGCATAGGTGAGTGTTATACCCGCACCGTGCCGGGGCCGCCACGTTCACGCTCCCGACTCGGCACGTTGGTGCGATGCGAACGGGCCCGTCGCCACGCACACGGTACCGAGC